>NZ_NRRF01000004.1 GCF_016583565.1 Thiocystis violacea
AGAGGATATCCGGAACAGAAAATGCTTAAATCATTAAAATTCTAAATAAGATAGCCTCTTAGGTACGACAATCACGCGTATCGATGATGCCATGGCCTTTCAAGAGATGTCCGATGATTTTTGGCGTCAGGCAGAACCCTTGCTGGAGCCGTTCAAGCGGAAACACTCGGGTGGCCGTACACCACTTGATTTCCGCGTCATCTTGAACGGCATCCGCTACCTGCTCAAGACCGGCTGTCAGTGGGACTGTCTTCCCGTGTGCTATGGCGCCAAGAGTACGGTGCATGAGCACTTCCAGAAATGGGTTCACGCGGGTGTTTTGAGCGAACTCTTTCGCGTGATGGCCAACGCGTATCAGGAGCAGATCGGGCTTCAATGGACATGGCAGTCCATGGACGGTGCCTTGGTGCAAGCTCCCGTGCACGGGCAATCCGTGTGTCTCGCGGAAGAAGGGCTGGGGCGCAATCCGACCGACCGGGGACGCAGCGGCAGCAAATTGCACTTGCAGGTCGATCAGCAGGGCGTGCCGCTAGGAGTGGAGGTGGTCGGTGCCAATGTCCACGATAGTCGTTTGGTGTCCTCGACGCTGGCCACCACGATTTTCCCTCGACCAGCCCCGACGCCCGACGACCCCCAGCATCTGTGCTTGGACAAGGGATACGATTACGCCCGTGTGGAGATAGAAGTGAAGGACCATGGCTATCTTCCACACATCCGGCGCATTGGCGAGGAGAAACTGGCTGACGGTGCGAAGACGCCTACGGCCCGGCGTTGGGTCGTCGAACGGACGATCGCCTGGCTGAAAGGGTTTCGGGCGATTCGTACCCGTTATGTTTGCCAGATGCCCAATTACTTGGCACTGATTCACCTGGCTTGCGCACAAATCTTATTCCGAAAACTCCAAGAAACCTAAAGTTTAAGCAAACTATGTTCCGGATATCTTCTAAGCCGCCGCGCCCATGACCCGCGCCCGCTCGGCGCGCGCGGCCAGCTCGGCGTCATCCGCCGCGACCCCCGCGATTTCGGGCCAGCCCGCACAGTGCCTGAGGGTGAGATCGGCAAACAGCTCCAGGTGGTCGGGGTTGTCGTTCAGGCAGGGAATATAGGTGTAGGACTCGCCGCCAGCCCCCAGGAAGAGGTGGCGGTTTTCGATCGAGATCTCTTCGAGCGTCTCCAGACAATCCGCCGAGAAGCCCGGCGAGATCACCTGCACCGACTTGACACCCTCTGCACCGAGCGCCTGCAGCGTCACATCCGTATAGGGCTTGAGCCACTCGCTCTTGCCGAGCCTGGACTGGAAGGTCAAGGCCCAGCGATCCGGGGGCAGATCCAGACGCTCGACGACCAGCCGCGCGGTCTTCTGACAGAGGCAGTGGTAGGGATCGCCCTTATCGAAATAGTCCTTGGGGATGCCATGGAAGGAGAAGAGCAGACGCTCCGCCTGGCCATGCGTGGCCCAATGGGCGCGAATGCTGGCGACGAGTGCCTCGATGTAAGCCGGCTCGTCGTGATAGCCGTTGATGAAACGCAGCTCCGGCAGCCAGCGCCAGCGTGTGAGCTCACGCGTCACGGCATCGAAGACGGACGCCGTCGTTGACGCGGAATACTGGGGATAGAGCGGAAAGACGAGCACGCGGCGCGCGTTGGCGGCCTTGAGTTCGGCGAGCCCGGCGGGGACCGAGGGGTTGCCGTAGCGCATCGCCAGGGCCACCTTGACGGGGCCGCCCAGGCGCGCGTCGAGCAAGCTCTGCAGCTCGGCCGCCTGCCGTCGCGAAATATCCAGCAGCGGAGAGCCCGCCTCCGTCCAAACCGACTGATACGCGGCCGCCGAGCGGGCCGGGCGCGTGCGCAGGATGATGCCATGCAGCAGGAGCATCCAGGGCAGCCGAGCCATCTCGACGACACGGCGATCAGACAGGAATTCGGCCAGATAGCGTCTCACGTCGGAGACGCTCGGCGTATCCGGTGTGCCGAGATTGACGAGTAGGACCCCAAGGCACTCAGGGGCGTCGTGGCGGTAGTCGAGCGTATTTACAAACGTCATCCAGGGGTCTCGGTCAGGTGTGCGGCGCCGGGGAGTCTTGCGTCTCCGCATACAACTGTTTGAAGAGGGCCTTGAAGCGCTGCGGGTCCGGATTGCCGAAGACGGGATCCTCGACCACCGGGGCGGCGGCCTGGATCGCGTCCCAGTCGTCCTCCGACAGCGCCTGCAGGGCGATGGGAAAGGCCTCCGAATCCTCGAGGATCATGTGCCCGCGATTGGTCGCGACCAGCTCCCGGCCGTTGGCCTCGACGTCTTCGCGCAGCAGCACCTCCTCATTGAGGATGCCCTCGATGGAGGTACGGAAGCGCTTCGTCACCTGGCTCAAGCCGGCATGCTGGCGCGTCAGTACCTCGAAGATATCGGGGCGATCGGTGCCCAACTCCAGCACGCGCTGGAAGATAAGTTCCTCGGTCGGGTGATGCACGACGTCGGCATAGTTGTCCATGTATTCGAGCAGCTCGTTGATCAGCTCATAGTCGGGCTCGGTGCCCTCATGAAAGCGATCGAGCAGCCCGTCGAGCAGATTGAGAACCTGTGTCAGCCGCGCATGGTCCTGCGCGAGCCTCGCCATGACTGGATGCATATGCTTCCTCCTCGGATCAGCGGACAGGAACGGAATCCTCGCGCAGACGACACAGCGTCCGCGGGCGTCAGAGATCCCGGCAAGCCCACCATGGCGTTGGAAATCGAGCGATGATTGAGAGACAGGACCAGAACCCGGTCTCCGCCGAGCAGTATGCCATCATCGCCGACGTTGCCAAGCCGCGATCCAGCGCCAGACCGGTCCCTCTCGGTGACTCTCGCCGATCGCGACATAGTTGAGCGCGTGGATGTTCTGCAGTACCCAGTCCATCCGCCGGCGCGCCTCTTCGCGTCCGCAGAAGAGCAGACGTTCGCCGATATGGAGCCGCTCCTTCCCATCCGGCAGGAGAATCCGCTCGTCGCTGCGCACCAGGAGCAGGGGGAGCGCGTTGAGTCGCCTGTCGCGATCGCGCGGGTCGCGCAGCAGGGTATCGAGCGTGACGGTGAGACCACGGCCCGCGGCATCCTTCACCGCAAAGGCCCGCTCGGCGTCGATGGTGACCTCCCACACATAGGGGACACTGTCGTCCACCAGGGCGATGATGCGGGCGAGCAGCATGCGCGCCCAGTCCTCGTCCTGAAAGCGCGCCAGGTTGGAGAAGTCCGCCAGCAGTGGCGTGACGAGCCGGACGCGGATGCGGTGCGCGATGATGGTGCTGGGATTCATGATCGCCTGCGCCCCGACGCGGTCGAACAGCTCCTGGTTCTGGATGTGATTCTCGCGCGCGATGACGAAGAGATCCGAGTTGAGTTGGAGCGCGGTCATGACGATGGAGAGGTTGTCGGCGTCATGGTCCGTGCCGGCCACCAGACCGACGGCGCGCCCGATCTCGGCCTCCTCCAGCGTGACCGCCTCGGTGCCTCTCCCGTGAACCACGCCCTCCGGCGGGATGCCCGTCTTGTGCGGTTCCGCCTCGATCACGGCCAGCTCCAGCCCCTGCTCCTTGAGGTGCTTGTACATCGCCTTGCCGAACCGCCCGTAGCCGCAGATGACCCAGCGCCCCTTATGCGGCGGATAGTGCGGCTCGCTGATGGTCTCGCCGGTGAATCCAGACAGCCAGTCGACCAGCAGCGTCTGACAGGGCGCCTGAATAGCGATGGCGATATAGAGCGCGAAGGCATCGAAGGGATCGTAGATATGATCGGTCCCGAAAGAGGCCATGTTCGCCTCGACCTCGTGCGAGTCGGCACGGCAGATGACCTTGCTCTTCGGGTTCAGCAGCTTGGCCGCGATGGCGATCTTAAGGTTGGCCTCGTTGACATTGGTCAGGGCCACGACGCCGCGGCACAGGGGGTGCTTGAGCCCCGCCGCTTCAAGCGCATCCGGGCTGCGGGCGTCGGCGCAGAGGGCGGGGACGAACTCGCGCTGGCTGTCGAGCTGCAGGAGATTGACGCGCTCCGGATCGATGTCGATGACGACCGCATGCAGCTTCCGATCCGTCAGTCCCTTGACCAGTGCCGTGCCGGTCTGGCCGTAGCCGCAGATGAGATAGAAGGGCTGTGTCAGACGCCGCACGCGCAGGCGGAAGCGCCGCTCGGCGATGGCCCGCTGCAGGGTGCTATCCTGAAGCAGGGTGATGAGGTTGCCGATGGCGTAGATCCAGACGGCGACGGTGACGAAGACCGCGAAGGAGACCCAGATGCGCTGCGCATCCGTGAAGGCGTTCGGCAGCTCGCCGAAGCCGATGGTCGTCGACATGTAGCTGACGAAGTAGAAGGCATGGAAGAGGCTCATACGCGTCACGTTGCCGTCCGCGTCCTGAGCCGGGATGATCGCCATCCCCGCCATGGCCACGGCGTAGGCGACGATCAGGGTGAGCAGCGGCGTGCGCATGCGCCGCAGGATGAGGAAGAAGATGGTATCCATGGGAAAATCCGCCCGAAGCGGCGGCTAGCGGCGCAGCATGACGGTCTCGATCACCAGGAGGGTCACGGACACCACGTTGGCGATCATGGCCCCACCAGAGAGCGAGACGATGCTCGCCATCACGGACTCGGTCAGCCCCGCGTCGGTGGCATAGAGGGCGAAGGTCCACAACAGGGTTGCCGCGATCAATTGGAGCATCGCAACCAGGCTGGTCGAGAGCAGCACCGCGCCCATCTGGGTCCGATCGCCGAACTTGAGCACGGTGGCGATCATGTTCACCACGACGACGGCGAAGAGCTCCCAGGCATGGTGATGATTGGGATTGTCCAACTCACCGACGAAGAAGCCAAAATTCAGGGTCAGGGCGAGGACGATGAAGAAGCCGAAGACGACTTTCTCGGGATTCATGGCGGGCAGCTCCTGCGCGGCGGTTGCGGGGATCATGGTCGTTTCATTGGGGCGCGGGCAATCCGGGATCGGGTCCACTGGAACCAGCCGTCGCGACCGGACCCCTATGCTAGCACCAGACCGGGCGTAAGCCGGATAGCCCCTTGCTGATCACCCTCATCACAACCCTTGCGGGACTGGGCTTCGGTCTCTGGGACGGAGAGCCGGCGCTGTTCGCCGTGCTGGGATTCCTTGCCGGACGCGTCATCGCCCTCGAGCTGGGCCTGCGACGCCTGCGGCGGGAGCTCCTTCCGCGAGCCGCCCCGGCGGATGCCGCGCCCGCGTCGCGGGTGCCGGCTTCGGCCGATGTCCGCCAGCCTGCCGAGGCCGTCGCCAAAAGGCCGGAGCCCTTCTCACTGGACCTGGATTGGATGCAGGATCGAACGGCCCCGACCAGGCCCGAGGGGCGGCACGGCACCCCGGACGCCGGGCCGCCGACCCGGGTCGGCGCGTCGGCCGGCGACACCCTGCCCGGCGCTGCTTGGCTCCAAAGCCTGCGCGACTGGCTCATCACCGGCAATCTCTTCGTCCGCGTCGGTATCCTACTGGTCTTCTTCGGCGTCGGCTTCCTCATCAATTACGCCGTCGATCAGCAATGGCTGCGCTTCTCGCTGGAGCTGCGGCTGGCCGCGGTCGCCGTGGCGAGCCTGGGTCTGCTCGCGCTGGGCTGGCGGCTGCGCGCGAAGCGGCGCGACTACGGCCTGCTGCTTCAGGGCGCGGCCATCGGCATCCTCTACCTGGACGTCTACGGCGCCTTTCAGCTCGCCGACGTGCTGCCGGCGACAGCCGCCTTCGTCCTCATGGCCCTCATCGGCCTCTCGGCCGCGGCGCTCGCGGTCGTCCAGAACGCCTCCTCGCTGGCTTGGTTCGGCTTCGCGGGCGGTTTCCTGGCGCCCATCGTCGCCTCCTCGGCCAACGAGGATCATGTCGCCCTCTTCAGCTACTACGCCATCCTGAATGCGACCATTCTCGCCGTGGCCTGGCTGCGCAGCTGGCGGGCGCTGAACCTGCTCGGCTTCGTCTTCACCTTCGGCATCGCCGTGATTTGGGGCGTGCTGCGCTACGTGCCGGAACGCTTTGCGAGCACGGAGCCTTTCCTGGTGCTCTTCTTCCTCTTTTACGTCGCCATTGCGGTGCTCTATGCGCTCCGTCAGCCGCCACGCTGGCGTGGATATGTCGATACCACGCTCATCTTCGGCACGCCCATTGTCGCCTTCGCCTGTCAGGTCGAGCTGGTGCGACACCTGCCGCATGGCATTGCCTGGTCCGCGGCCCTGGCCGGCGGCTTCTATCTCGCGCTCGGCGGACTGCTCAGGCGCAACGCGGCGGAAGGACTCAAGCTGCTTGCTCAGGCCTTCGTCGCGCTCGGGATCATCTTTCTCTCGGTCGCCATTCCCTTTGCGCTCGCGGCGGACACCACGGCGGGGGTCTGGGCGCTGGAGGGCGCCGGCCTGATCTGGATCGGCAGCCGGCAGGGCCGCCCATGGACCCGAGCCTTCGGCCTCATCCTGCAGGCTGGGGCGGCGGTCGCCCTGATCGCGGGGATGCCCTATGCCCTGCCCCGCCCCTTCATGAACAGCGTCTATCTCGGCGCGGCCATGCTCGCCATCGCCGCCGCCTTCAGCGCCTACTGGCTGGACTGCGCCGACAGCGGACGCCGCAGCTGGGAGCGCGGCAGCGCCGCCTGGCTGCTGATCTGGGGCTTGGCCTGGTGGCTCGGCGCGGGAGCGGCCGAGCTGGTGCGGCTGGATGCCGGCGCGGCGCTTGCGGCGAACGCGCTCTGGTACGGGCTCCTGACCCTCGCCGTCGCCGAGGTGACCGCGAGCCTGGCGCCCTGGCCGCGCCTGTACCCCGCGCAAGCCGCCCTGCCGCTATTGGGGCTGGCGGCCCTGGCCGCGAGCCTGGGCCGTGTTGCCCATCCCGCGATGGCGGGCGGAATCGCGGCATGGCCGGTCTGGCTGGCGGCCGGATATCTCGTCCTCCTGAGGATGGAGCGGCGGGAGATCCGGCCCTATCTCGGCTGGACACATGCCGCGCTGGCGCTGCTGCTGACGGCCGTCCTTGAATGGGAGCTGGTCTGGACGGTCATGAAGCAGCCTGCGCTGGCCGAGGGATGGCACCGTGCCGCCGTCGCGCTGGTCCCCGTCCTGGGTCTTTGGACCCTGACCCGGCTCCGCGTCTGGCCCGTGACGAGCTGGGCCTTTGCCTACCAGGTCGGCGTGGGCGGCGTCCTGGTCTTCGGCCTGCTGCTGTGGACGCTCTGGTCGATGGAATCGCCCGGCGGCTCGGCCCCCCTGCCCTGGCTCCCGCTGCTCAACCCCCTTGATGGGATGCTCGCCCTGATCCTGCTGACGCTCTGGCACTGGTGGCAAGACCTCGGGCGCCGGCAGCTGATCCATCCGACACCGGCGGAAGCGCGCTTCGCCCGGACGCTTTTCGGCACACTGGCCTTCCTGTGGGCCAACCTGGCGCTGCTTCGCGCCCTCCACCAGCTCGTCTCGATCCCCTATGAATGGAGCGCCCTTTTCCGGTCGGACCTCGTGCAGACCTCGGTCGCGGTGCTTTGGGGACTGGTCGGAGTCGGTCTGCTGCTGCTCGCGCGGGCGCGCGGGTCGCGGACGGTCTGGATCGCCGGCGCCACGGTGCTGGCGGCCGTGGTGGTGAAGCTGTTCGCGGTCGACCTGGCCGCGAGCGGGACCCTGGAGCGTGTGATCTCCTTCCTGGCGGTCGGCGGCCTACTGGTCGGGATCGGCTGGTGGTCGCCGCCGCCACGCGCTGACGCGATCAAGGGGCAGGCGACTGATCGCGCCTAATGCGGCATCTCACGCAAGGTTGCGACTCGATCAGCAATCAGTCTCGGGGGATCGCCGAGCGTCGATCGCCCGATCGAGCCCCAGACTCAGGTCGCCAGCCAGCGCTCGAGGACGGAGCGCAATTGCGCCAGGTCGAACGGCTTGCTGAGATACCCGTCCATGCCGGCCGCCTGGCATCGAGCCTCGATTCCGCGTTGGACATCGGCGGTCAGCGCAATGATGGGAACGGGGGCGCGACCCAGCTCGCGCTCCAACCGGCGGGCCTCGCTCGCGGCAATGAAGCCATCCATGCCTGGCATGTGACAATCCATCAACACCAGGTCGTAGCGGGTCGCGCGGAGCAGGTCCAGCGCCTCACGGCCATCGGCCGCGACATCCGCCCGGTACTGGAGAAAGGACAGCATGTACCGCGCCAGCTCCTGATTGACCGGGTTGTCCTCGACCAGCAGGATCCTAAGGCCGGATCCCGGCGCGGCCCCGTCTGGGTCGGGTGCCGACAGCTCCGCGCCGGGCGCGCTCGGCCGCGTGGATGCTTCCGCGGTTTGCGGTGGATCCGCCGCTTCGCCAAGTTCTAGTCGAATCCGAAAGCAGGCACCCTCGCCCGGTGTGCTGATCAGGTCGACCTCCCCGCCCATCAGCGTGACCAGTTGCCGGGTGATGGCCAGCCCAAGCCCCGTGCCGCCGTGTCGGCGCGTGCTGCTCCCATCGGCTTGTTCGAAAGCATTGAAGACGAGCTGCTGTTGATCGGGGGCGATACCCGGACCGGTATCCTCGACCTCCAATCGCAGACCCAGCCTCTCTCCTCCCCGAGCAAGGACCCGCGCCCTCAGCCGAACCTCGCCGCGCTCGGTGAATTTCACCGCGTTGCCGAGCAGATTGATCAGCACCTGGCGCAACCGCTGGGAGTCGCCGCGCACGCGGCGCGGCAGGCTCGCGGGAAAATCCGCGATCAGCGCCAGGTCCTTGCGATCGGCCTCGCCGGCAACCAGACCCAGACAGTCGTCGAGCAGACGCCGCAGGTCGAAGTCCTCCTCGGACAGTTGCATCCGTCCGGCCTCGATCTTGGAGAAATCGAGAACGTCATCGATGACGCCGAGCAGCGATTGCGCCGATTGATTGGCCATCTTCGCAAAGCGCTGCTCGCGCTCGCCCAGACGGCCGCTGTGCAGCAGCAGCTCGGTCATTCCCAAGACGCCGTTCATGGGGGTCCGGATCTCGTGGCTCATGTTGGCGAGAAACCGGCTCTTGGCTTGGCTGGCCGCTTGCGCGGCATCGAGGGCGTGGACCAGCTTCGTCTCGGACGCCGTGAGCGCATCGACTTGATCCTGAATGATCTCCTGGTCCGCGCGATTCTGCAGCAGGGTGCCCACCAGCCGGGCAAAGACGTTGAACGATCCCGCGCATGCCGCCAGGTCGATGTCATAGAAGGCACGCCGCCGCTCGGTCACCATGCCGAGCATGAGGCCCTTGGACCAACCACCGGAGTCGGTCAGGGGACAGGCCGCCAAGCGGGAGATCCCCGCGAGCCCATGCGTCGTTTCGTCGCCGTCCCAGTTGACGATATCGACCCCGGGCTTGCCCGCCGCACCCAGCCCACGCGCCCTGAGCCAGGCGGCCAGGGCCGTCCAATCGATGTCGACCGCATCGGGCCCGGCAACCGCCATGGGACGCGGCGGCAGACGCTGCCGGTCGTCGAGCAGCCAGAGGAGGCCGATCTCGACCTCGAAGACATCCACCACGGCCTCGGCCGTCGTCTCGGCGAATTCCTCGACCCCATCGCTGCCGATCAGCCGTTTGCTATAGCCATAGATCGCCTCGAACCGGGACAGCTCGCGATCCAACCGATAGCCGGTGTCGATGAGCTTCTGCTCGACAGCGGCGACACGGGTGATACGCGACTGCAAGGCGTCGTACTTCGCCTTCAGCTCACGATAAGCCTCATCGTTCGCCATTGGTCCCCGCTTGCCTCCCGATCAGATGCATGGCCCGCCCCCCGCCGCGAGGATCGATCGATGCGCCGCGTGAAGCACGCCGGTCAACGCCGGTAGAGGGCGCACACGGACGAGCTGTAGTTGTGATAGGTGTTGGCGCCGCCGAGCTTGGCGAACTCGCCGAACCCATAGATGCCGAGCCATGGCGGCACCTCGCCGCCACTGGAGAGCGGATGCTGCAGGCAATGCACCAGCTCATCCTTCATCACCTTGGCGAAGAGATAACGCCCGCGCGCCAGACAGTCGGCGTGAAAGACCGCCGCCACGCGCCGCCCTGCGCCCTGCCCTGAGATCCATTCCATCATCCTGTTCAGCTCGGAAAAGATCAGATCCTCGTCTCTGACCGTCAGCCAGAGTCGGGTGCCTTCGGGACAGTCGGCGGTGTAGTGCATGACGCCTTCCGGCGTGCGTTTGGTCACGACGCGCAGGATGTGGTCGTTGCCGTATTCCGCTTTCAGGTGATCCGGCAGCTCCTCGGCGAGCGCGCCCATGGGGATGGTGTCGCCGCAGGAAGCGGACGCCTCCAAGCCCAGCCGGTCCGTATACTCCTCCCAGGCCGGGCGTCCGTTCAGCGCGATGATCCGGCTGCCCTCGGAGCGGGTCACCACCATCGGCTCGCCCACGGCGAGGAATCCATGAGTGGCCCGCGTAACCGCCTCCAGCGTCGGGTCGGCAAAACCGACGGCAATGGCCGCGTGCTCATAGACCTCGCCGTCCACGAATTGAAAGCTGACCACGCCTTTCATGTTGTCCGCGGAGGTGGCGCCGAACAAGGTGATCTCGGGCCCCAGCTCGGACTCGATTCCGGCGATGCAGCGGTCGTTGGCGATGTCGATCCCGGACGCCAGGAAATAGACCATGTCGATCGCGGGATTCTGGGCCTTGAGCATCCGGCCCAGCGTCTGCGCCTGCTCGTAGGAACTCTCGCCGCCGATGGCGTCGACGTGCGCGACGGCGATCTCGCCGGCCTGGCCGCGCACAGCCATGATCGCGACATCCTTCATCGACTCGCTCACACCTTCCCGGCCGACGATGCCGCAGCAGGAGGCGCCGAGGATGCGCGCGCTTGGCGCCAGCTCCCTGGCCTGCTCCAGGAGCGCACGGAAATCGTGCCCCATGGAGGAGTAGATGATCAGGAGATCGCAGTCGGTGCCTTGTCCGTCTCCAAAGGCAGCCTCCAGGCATTCGGTGATGGCCCGCCTGGAATTGACCATGCGCGTGCTCGCTGAGTAGAAATCCAACATCGTCCACCTCCCCAGTCGCCCGATGCAGCCATTCGGTGCTTGAGCGACTAGGCTAGCGAATCCCTACACGGCGCGCTGTTCGCTGGTTCACAACTGGCGGCGATCCGGGCCATGTCTCGGGCCATGGCTCATGCCGCGGTGGACGCGGCCTCGGCGGACCTGCGCTCGCTGAGCGCCCGATGCATGAGGATGTTGACCACCCGCAGCGTCGCGCCGATGGCCGCAAACACCTGATTGGCATGGACGCCGCGCGTGCGCAGCTCACCATCGTCCGTCTGCCAGGTGATGCTGCACTCGGTCAGCGCGTCCGTCCGTCCGCCCTTGGGGATGCGCACTTCGAAGTCCGTGAGCTGCGGCAGGGCGAGACCCTGCTTCTTCAGGACCTTGGACAGGGCGCTGGTGAAGGCGTCGTAGCCGCCGTTGCCGTTGCCCGCGGCGGTGTGCTCCTGGTCGTCGAGACGAATCTTGATGCTCGCGGTCGAGTCCAGACCCAGACTCGAGGAGATGCTGCAGGCCAGCAGCTCGGCGTGGTCGTAGTCCTTGCTCTCCAGCACCTCGGCGATGATGAAAGGCAGATCGTCCGTGGTAATGGTCTTCTTGGAGTCGCCCAGCTCGACGATGCGCTTGAGAACCTTGCGCTGGTTGTCCTCGGAGAGGTCGATGTCCAGACGCTCCAGGTTCTTGGCGAGCGAGGCCTTGCCGGCGAGCTTGCCGAGCGCGTACTTGCGCCGACGGGCGAAGCGCTCCGGGGACAGCCGGCTGTGGTAGAGGCTACCCTTCTTGTCGCCGTCGGCGTGGATACCCGCCGTCTGGGTGAAGACGTCGGCCCCGACGATGGGGGCATTGTCGGCGATGCGCTTGCCGGAGAAATACTCGACCAGCTCGCTGACACGGGCGAGATGGCTCTCGTCGATGCCGATCTCGAAACCCAACTGATCGCGCAGATTCACGGCCACTTCGGCGAGCGAGGCGTTGCCGGCGCGCTCGCCCAGACAGTTGACCGTGCAATGCACGGCGGCGGCCCCGGCCTGCGCGGCGGCGAGCACATTGGCGGTCGCCAGGCCGTAGTCGTTGTGCGGGTGGAAATCGAACTGCAGCGCGGGAAAGCGCTGCACCATGTCCGAGATCGCGGCGAAGACCCGCTCCGGCGTCATGACGCCGAGCGTATCCGGCAGCATGAAGTGCCCGATACCATTGTCCGCCAGGCGCTCGATCAGGCCGAAGACATAGCCGGGATTGTCGCGGTAGCCGTTCGACCAGTCCTCGAGATAGAGATTGACGGCCAACCCGCGCTCGTTCGCGCGGGCAATGGTCTCGCGGACATCGGCGACATGCTGATCCAGGGTCTTGCCGAGCTGGCCGCGACAGTGCTTCTCGCTGCCCTTGGCGAGCAGGTTGATGACGCGACCGCCCGCATCGACGATCCAATCGACGCTTTGCCCACCGTCCACGAAGCCGAGGATCTCGACCCGGTCGGCGAGATCGCGCTCCTCCGCCCAGGCGACGATCTGGGCGACCGCATTGGCCTCGCCGGAAGAGACGCGGGCCGAGGCGACCTCGATCCGATCGACCCGGACTTGCTCCAGCAGCGCCTTGGCCAGATTGACCTTTTCGGCAGGCGAGAAAGAGACCCCCTGAGTCTGCTCACCGTCGCGCAGCGTGGTGTCCATGATGCGAACGTAGCGGCCGGGCTCACTCATGCGCTCGACCCCGCCGACAGGCTCGCCTCAAGGTGGCCTTTCACGGCGGCGACCGTGGCGTCCAGCTCGCTGCAGCGCGACTCCTTCTCCATCAGCCCCCGCAGTGATGGCGGCTGGGGCGCCTCGCGCCCGATCGCCTCTTGCACGGCCTCGACGAACTTAGCCGGGTGCGCGGTGGCGAGACAGACGATATCGGACCGACCACGGGCCGCATGGACCCCGACGGCGGTGTGGGGACAGAGGATGTAGCCGCTCGTCTCGAAGGTCGCGCGGATCTGTGCGAGCGTCTGCTCGTCCGTCACGGCGACGGCGTCGAAGTCCGCGAGCGCCCGGGCATGATGCGCGGCATCGACGTCCAGGCGGCCCGTGCGCTGCATCTGTTCGAGCAGGGCACGTACCGTCGCGCTGTCGCCGTCGTGGAGATAGTAGAGGTAGCGCTCGAAGTTCGAGGCGATCTGGATGTCCATGGCCGGGCTCAAGGTCTGGTAGACCGCGTCGCCGACGGCGTAGACGCCGGTCTGAACGAACCGCGTCAGGATGTCGTTCCTGTTCGTCGCGATCACCAGGCGGTCGATGGGAAGCCCCATGCGCTTGGCCAGATAGCCCGCGAAGACGTCGCCGAAGTTGCCGGTCGGCACCGAAAAGCTCAGCCGCCGCGACACATCCCCAGCTGTGACCCGTCCCCAGGCATAAAAGTAGTAGACGGTCTGAGCGAGGATGCGTGCCCAGTTGATGGAGTTGACCGCACCGAGCCGGTGGGCGGACTTGAAGGGCAGGTCGTTGAAGAGCGCCTTCACGATCCCTTGGGCGTCGTCGAAGGTGCCGCGCACGGCGATATTGTGGACATTCTCGTCCAGCACCGTGGTCATCTGCCGCTCCTGGATCGGCGAGACGCGGCCCTTGGGGTGCAGGATGAAGATCTGGATCCGGTCCTTGCCCCGCACGCCATAGATGGCGGCCGAGCCAGTGTCGCCGGATGTGGCGCCGACGATGTTGAGCTGGCCGCCGTCGCGCTCAAGGAGGTACTCGAAGAGATTACCCAGGAGCTGCAGGGCGACATCCTTGAAGGCCGCGGTTGGCCCGTGGAAGAGTTCGAGGATCCTGAGCCCGTCCTGATCGATGACCGGCGTCACCTCGGGATGGGCGAAGGTGGCATAGGAACGCTCGATCAGGTCGCGGAGATGGTCGCGCGGAATCTCGTCGCCGACGAAAAGTGTCAACACTTCCAGCGCAAGGTCCTGGAAACCGAGCCTCGACCACTGGGCGAGGGTGGCAAGATCGATCTGGGGGATCTGCGTCGGCACGAGCAGACCGCCGTCGGTCGCCAAACCCATCATGACCGCCTGCGCGAAGCCGACGGGCTCGATACCACCACGGGTACTAACGTAATGCATTGTATTCACACTATTCATCTAGCTCGATTCAAGGGGGGGCAGCGACCGCTCTCGCAGGCGCTCGACGCTCGCTCAGACTAAGAAACCCCAGGGGGATTGGCAACCGATGAATCAGACGCGACCAGGATCATTTTCAGACTTTTTGGCCGCCGATGGATGTCATTTCTCGCGTTTTTTCCGCCGACCGGCGAGGCCGGGAGCGTTGACAGGGCGGCAAGCGCGACAAGACAATGCCGACAATCCGCTGATTCGGCAGATCAAGGCGGATGAATCATAACGAAGACATGAGGGGGCCTCTGCCAGCATTTCGATCGACCAGTCCGCGCCCGCGGGTTGCCGGTCATCGCGCCCCGTCACCCCGAAGCAACTCTGCAACCAACGCAAACTTCGAACGGAGTGACATCCTAAATGACACCTGAAAACCGTGCGGGATATTGGAAGGCGAATCTTAGCCTTCTAACCATCCTGCTGATCATCTGGTTCATCGTCTCCTATGGATTCGGCATCCTGCTCGTCGAGCCGCTGAACGCCATCAAGCTGGGCGGTTATCCGCTCGGATTCTGGTTCGCCCAGCAGGGCTCCATCTACGTTTTCCTTGTCCTGATCTTCGTTTATGCCGCAACCATGAACAAGCTCGACAAGAAATACGACGTCGACGAAGACTGAGGAGCGCAATTAAATGACTGCACTTGATATGTGGACCTACGGCGTTGTCGGCGCGACCTTCGCGCTGTACATCGGCATCGCCATATGGGCCCGCGCCGGAACGACCGGCGAGTTCTACGTCGCCGGCGGCGGCATCCACCCCGTCGCCAACGGCATGGCGACCGCGGCCGACTGGATGTCCGCGGCCTCCTTCATCTCCATGGCCGGCCTCATCGCTTTCAACGGCTACGGTGCATCCGTCTTCCTGATGGGCTGGACCGGCGGCTACGTGCTGCTTGCACTGCTGCTTGCGCCCTACCTGCGCAAGTTCGGCAAGTTCACGGTGCCCGAGTTCATCGGCGACCGCTACTACTCGCAGTCGGCCCGCATCGTGGCCGTCGTCTGTCTGATCCTGGCCTCCATCACCTACGTCATCGGCCAGATGAAGGGTATCGGGGTGGCCTTTTCACGCTTCCTCGAAGTTCCTTACGACGTCGGCCTCTACATCGGCATGGGCATCGTCGCGGTTTACGCCGTGCTCGGCGGCATGAAGGGCATCACCTATACCCAGATCGCTCAATACGTCGTCCTGATCTTCGCCTACACCGTCCCGGCGGTCTTCATCTCGCTAAATCTCACCGGCAATCCGGTCCCTCAGATCGGACTGGGCGGCGAGTATGTACAGAACGGCGTCGCCAGCGGCATGACGCTGCTCGACAAACTCGACCTGGTCGTCACCGAGCTTGGCTTCAAGGAGTACACCACGCAGGTGATGGGCAGCTCCTTGAACATGTTCGTCTACACCTTGTCGCTCATGATCGGCACCGCGGGTCTGCCCCACGTCATCATCCGCTTCTTCACCGTGCCCAAGGTGCGTGACGCGCGCTACTCGGCCGGCTGGGCGCTGGTCTTCATCGCCCTGCTCTACACCACGGCCCCGGCCGTTGGCGCCATGGCCCGCCTCAACCTGATGGACACCATCCAAATTGGTCCCGTCGGTGCCGAGGATGGCAACCTGGTCTACGACGAGCGCCCCAGCTGGTTCAAGAAGTGGGAAGAGACCGGTCTCCTGCAGTACGAGGACAAGAACGGCGACGGCCGCATCCAGTACTACGACGACAAGAACCCCGCGTTCGCCGACAAGGCTGAATCCTTCGGCTGGAAAGGCAACGAGATGGTCAAGGTCGACAACGACATCATGGTGCTCGCCAACCCAGAAATCGCGGGACTGCCCGCCTGGGTCATCGCCCTCGTGGTTGCCGGCGGCTTGGCCGCGGCGCTCTCCACGGCGGCAGGTCTTTTGCTGGCCATTTCCTCGGCCATCTCGCATGACCTGCTCAAGGGCGTGTTCGCGAAGGGTATCTCGGAGAAGGCCGAGCTCAACGCGGGACGCCTCTCCATGATCGTCGCCATCCTGGTCGCGGGTTACCTGGGCCTGAATCCGCCAGGCTTCGCGGCGGGAACGGTCGCCATTGCCTTCGGTCTTGCGGCATCGTCGATCTTCCCGGCACTCATGCTGGGCATCTTCGCCAAGAAGATGAATCGGGCCGGGGCCATCGCCGGCATGATTTCCGGCATCACCGTGACGCTGCTCTATGTCTTCCAGCACAAGGGCATCTTCTTCGTCCCAGGCACCGAGTTCCTCATGCCTGAGATGGGCATGGGTCCGGACTGGTTCTTCGGCATCTCGCCGAATGCCTTCGGAGCCGTGGGCGCACTGGTGAACTTCATCGTCGCGATCCTGGTGTCGAAAGTCACCGCACCGCCGCCGGAGCACATCCAGCATCTGGTCGAGGACGTCCGCGTCCCGGGTGGCGCTGGAGCAGCAGTCGGTCACTAGGCCGAACCATTTCAGCAGGGATGCTGATTGAGCCCCGCCTCGGCGGGGCTTTTTTGGTGCGCCAGCCGAAACCGCGCGAGCGAACGGCTATGCCGACCATGGGATTGATATTTTCAATGCAATGAATCTGCTCAGCACCGAAACAGAACGCGACTTTCGTGCTTCAATGACAGGTCGCGCCGTCAGCCTGGGTCCCTTAGGGTGAGCGCACTGCCGCTTGCGTCCAACGACCCACCCAGCGCCATAGAACAAGAAGAACTCGGCGAAACCGTTCCCAATACCACGCAGGGGTGAACCACGATGGATGTCGAACTGATCGAAATCCAGGAGTTTCTAGCCAGTCATCCACCCTTCGATCAGCTCCCGCAGGAGGCGCTCGAGCGTCTACCCAAACGTCTGTCCGTGCGCTATTTCCGCCGTGGCACCGAGTTTCCTCCGAGCGAGGCCGAGCAGCCCTGCCTCTACATCCTGCGACGCGGCGCCGTCGAGCTGCGCGATCCCGAGGGCGAGCTGATCGGCAAGCTGGCGGAGGGCGACCTCTGCGAGATGCCGTGCCGCGAGCAACCCGATGAGCTGAACTACCAGGGCACGACCGCCGAGGATACCCTGGTCTATGCCCTGCCCTGCACGGAGCTGGCGGATCTGCGCGCCAAGCACGCCGCCTTCTCGGAGCATTTCGATCAATCCATCTCGAACCGGCTGCGCAAGGCGCTGGATATCGTGGTCGACGCGCCGAGCGCGGGCACCGGGCTGATGACGGTGCGGGTTCGAGACATGGTCAAGCGCAGCGCCATCACGACGGGTCCAGAGACGAGCATCCGCGATGCCGCACGGATCATGTCGGAGCACCATGTCTCCTCCCTCCTGATCATGGATGGCGAGCGTCTCGCGGGGATGATCACGGACCGCGATCTGCGCAATCGCTGCGTCGCCGCTGGTCTGCCCACGGACCGGCCGGTTCGGGACATCATGACCGACACCCTGACCACGGTGGACATGGAGACGCTGGGCTTTCAGGCGCTCATCACCATGACGCGACTGAACGTGCACCACCTGCCAGTGCTCGCGGACGGCCAGGTCGCCGGGCTCATTTCCTCCACCGACCTGACGCGCTTTCAGAGCACGAACTCGGTCTATCTGGTCGGCGATATCCATCGGGCCGAAACCATCGAGACCTTGGTGGCCATCAGCGCCAAGATCGCCGAGCTGCAGGTCCATCTGATCACCGGGGGCGCGACGGGCAATCACGTCGGCCAAGCGGTCAGCGCCATCACGGATGCCATCACGCTGCGCCTGCTGGAGCTGGCCGAGGCGGCGCTCGGTGCCCCGCCGGTCCCCTACGCCTGGATGGTCGGCGGCTCGCAGGCACGTCGGGAGCAATCGTCGCACTCGGATCAGGACAACGCGCTGCTCCTCTCCGATCAGGCCACGCCCGAGCACGAGCCCTATTTCGCGGCGCTTGCCAAGTTCGTCAACGACGGACTCAACGCCTGCGGTTTCATCTACTGCCCCGGCGATGTCATGGCCATGAACCCGAAGTGGCGGCAGCCGCTGCGGATCTGGCACAAATACTTCACCAATTGGATCCTCAAGCCGGAGCCGATGGCGCTGATGCTCTCGAGCGTCTTCTTCGACCTGCGCCCGCTGCACGATCCCAGCAGCCTCTTCCCGGAGCTGCAGGAGCGGGTGCTGGAGCGCTCACGCTCGAATCGCATCTTCATCGCCTACATGGCATCCAACGCGATCAAGAATCGTCCACCGCTGGGCTTCTTTCGCAACATCGTCCTCATCCATGGCGGCGATCACGACCATACCTTCGACATCAAGCATCGCGGCATCGTCCCGATCATCGATCTGGCGCGCGTCTACTCGCTCACGGCCGGGATCGCGGAGACCAATACCATCGAGCGGCTGCAGGCGGCGGCCGAGCGTGGCGCGCTCAGCAAGGATGGCGCGGCCAACCTCATCGATGCGCTGGAGTTCATCGGCACGCTGCGGATGCGCCATCAGGCCCGTCAGCTCCGTCACGCCCAGAAGGCCGACAATTTCCTCTCACCGGATGATCTGTCGCCGCTGGAGCGGGGACACCTGAAGGAGGCGTTCCTCTTGATCAACACCATGCAGGAATCGCTCGGGCAGCGGTATCAGGCGGGGCGTTTTGCCTAGCGGCGGGCGCAAGCCGGCGCCGCCGGACGCGCGGGTCGGCAGCTGATGCCATCCGTCCTCGACTGGCGCCGTCGCTGGCACTTGCACCGCGCGCCGCCAGGCCCGTTGCGTGACTATTTGGAGCAGCCGTTCCCGCACCGACGGACCGACTATCGCGCGCGCGAGTATCTGGCGATCGATCTCGAGACCACCGGACTCGATACCCGCCAGGATCAGATCCTGAGCGTCGGCTATGTCACCGTGCGAGGGAACGCGATCGACCTCTCGACCGCGCGGCACCGCGTCGTGCGCATCGACCGGCCGATTCCAGAGGCGAGCGCGGTGATCCATCAGATCACCGACGATCAATCGGCTCAGGGGGGCGAGCTGGCAGACGTCATGACGGAGGTGCTGGCGGCGCTCGCGGGCAAGGTGATGATCGCGCATCACGCGACCATCGAGCAGGGCTTCCTGAGCAACGCCTGCAAGACCTGCTGGGGACGCGGACTCTTGATGCCGATCATCGACACCCAGGTGCTGGCCTACCGGACATTCGAGCGCCGTCAGATCCCCTACCAAGCCTCGGATCTGCGGCTGTTCGCGCTCGCCAGCCGCTACAACCTGCCACGCTACGGCGCCCACAACGCCTTGAGTGACGCCTTGACGGCGGCCGAGCTGTTCCTGGCCCAGGCAGCCTACCGCGATGACGGCAGAGGACTGCCCCTCGCGGACTTCCTCTGCTAAGGCCAAATACACCATGCGTTCCGTCTAGATACACGATCCCGCAAAGGGCTACTATCTCCCATCACCGCCAGCCAGCTGCCTCGGAGAATCCGATCGGGCGCTTCGCTGGCCCAAACCACAATGCCATCCCACGCCGAGGAGACAACAACGATGTCAGAAGAAAAAGTCTATCCAGTGCCAGCGGACATCGCGGCCAAGACGCATATCAACGCCGAGCAATATGCAAGCCTCTATCAGCGCTCGATCGACGACCCGAACGGTTTCTGGGCCGAGCAGGCCGAGCAGTTCGTCACCTGGTCCAAGCCTTGGGACAAGGTCATGGACTACAGCTTCGATGCCAGCAATCTCTACATCAAGTGGTTCGAGGGCGGGAAGCTCAACGTTTCCTACAACTGCCTGGATCGCCACCTCGACACCCGCGGCGACCAAGTGGCCATCATCTGGGAGGGCGACAACCCGGAGGAGGATCGCAAGATCACCTACCGCGAACTCCACGCCGAGGTCTGCAAGCTGGCGAACGTCTTCAAGTCGCGCGGCGTGCAGAAGGGCGATCGTGTCTGCATCTACTTGCCGATGATCCCGGAGGCCGCCGTCGCCATGCTGGCCTGCACCCGCATCGGCGCGGCCCACTCCATCGTCTTCGGCGGCTTCTCGCCGGATTCGCTGCGCGACCGCGTGCTCGACTCCGAATGCAAACTGGTCATCACCTCCGACGAGAGCGTGCGCGGCGGGCGTCACATCCCGCTGAAGCGCAACGCGGACACCGCGCTGCAGGAATGCCCGAGCGTCGACACCTTGGTCGTGGTGCGTCGCACCGGCGGGAATGTGGAATGGAGCGAGGGTCGCGACATCTGGTACGACGAGGCCGTGGCAGCCGCCTCCACCGATTGCCCGCCCGTGGACATGGACGCCGAGGACCCGCTGTTCATCCTCTACACCTCGGGCTCGACCGGTAAGCCGAAGGGCGTGCTGCACACCACCGGTGGCTACCTCGTCTACGCCGCCATGACCCACAAGTACACCTTCGACTACCAGGACGGCGAGGTCTACTGGTGCACCGCCGACGTCGGCTGGGTCACGGGACACACCTACATCGTCTACGGGCCGCTGGCCAATGGCGCGACCTCGCTCATGTTCGAGGGCATCCCGAACTACCCGGATATGTCGCGCTTCTGGCAGGTGGTGGACAAGCACAATGTCTCGATCTTCTATACGGCACCGACCGCGATCCGTTCGCTGATGCGCGCCGGCGAGGAGCCGGTCAAGAAGACCTCGCGCAAGTCGCTGCGCATCCTCGGCTCGGTCGGCGAGCCGATCAACCCGGAGGCCTGGGAGTGGTATCACCGCGTCGTCGGCGACGAGCGCTGCCCCATCGTCGATACCTGGTGGCAGACGGAGACCGGCGGTCACCTGATCACCCCTCTGCCGGGCGCCACGCCGCTCAAGCCCGGCTCGGCGACTCGCCCCTTCTTCGGCGTCATGCCGGCCTTGGTGGATCCGGCCGAGGGCACCCCGATCGAAGGTGAAGGCGAAGGCGCCCTGGTGCTGACCCGCCCATGGCCGGCGATGATGCGCACCCTCTACGGCGATCATCAACGCTTCATCGACACCTACTTCAAGCAATATCCCGGGAAGTACTTCACGGGCGATGGCGCGCGGCGTGACGCCGATGGCTACTACTGGATCACCGGGCGTATCGACGACGTCCTCAACGTCTCTGGTCACCGCCTGGGAACGGCCGAGATCGAGTCCGCGCTGGTGCTGCATCCGCACATCGCCGAGGCAGCCGTCGTCGGTTATCCACACGACCTCAAGGGTCAGGGCATCTATGCCTATGTGACCCCGATGGCAGGCGTGGAGCCAACGGACGACCTCAAGAAAGAGCTGGTGGCACTGGTGCGTGGCGAGATCGGCCCGATCGCGACCGTGGACCTCATCCAGTGGGCGCCTGGGCTGCCGAAGACCCGCTCCGGTAAGATCATGCGCCGCATCCTGCGTAAGATCGCCGCGAACGAGATCGACTCGCTCGGTGACACCTCGACGCTGGCCGACCCGACCGTGGTCGAAGATCTGATCGAGAACCGCGCCAACCAGTAAGGCGTAAAGACGCCCTTTCGGGGGCTCGTCCGCCACGCACGCGGACGGGCACCCCGAGCGGCGACAGGCTACGGCACTGTCAGTGACGCTCACCGCGGGTGCGGCTTGAATGAGACGCTGTTGCGACAGGTCGCACGTCTCTGGAGCCACCGCGCGACGACGCAGAGCTTCCGATCGAGGCGCCTGCCGATGCAGGCACGCCCGACTCTTTCACACAACTCACACAATTCACACAATGAGGTCAAGCTTGGGCTCGAACTTGAGAGTAGGCGTGTTCGTCGATGCGGAGAATGTTCGCTACAACGGTGGGTATCAGATGCGCTACGACGTGCTGCGCCTGTTCGCGGGACGGGAAGGCGGGATCCTTCAGCGGCTCAACACCTACATGGCCTTCGATGCCGAGCGAGCACGCGAGGATTCCGAATACAGGAAGAAGGCACAGACCTACCAACAAATGGTGCGTGACTTCGGCTGGAAGATCACCGTCAAGCTGGTCAGGCGCTACACGGATGAAAACGGCAACGTCACGACCAAGGCGAATGCCGATCTGGACATGGCCGTCGACGCCATGCTCCAGGCCAATCGGCTGGATCAGGTGCTGCTCGTGACGGGCGACGGCGATTTCCTGCAGGTGGTGGAAGCCCTGCAGAACACCGGCTGCAGAGTCGAGCTGATCGGATTCAAGAACGTCTCGCGCCTGCTGCAGCAGGAAGTGGATGCCTTCTACTCAGGCTTTCTGATCCCGGACCTGCTGCCAGTGACCTACGAGCCACGCAACGATTGGGGCAAACCAGGCTCCTGCGTGCGCGGCGTCTGCACCAAGTGGTTCCCGGAAAAGGGCTATGGCTTCCTGCGCATCATGGACCAGATCTCGCCGAATCTCTGGATCACCGACCCCCGTGAGCCGAACTCGCCCTACACCAGCGTCTTTTGCCATGCGAACGAGCTTGCGGAAGATGTGTCGGAAGACCTGCTGCTGAATCGCGAAACAGTGCTCGAGTTCTATGTCAACGAGAGCGATCAAAAAGATAATGGACTGGTTGCGAACAATGTGAGGCTTGCCTTCTCGGTCAATCGCTGAGGCATCGCACTCCGGCTGCGTCACGGCCGGCACCACGCGAATGAGTCGAGCCGGACAGAACGGACAACGGCCTCGCGTCAAGTAGGTTATGCTGGTTGGCCGAAACAGGTTCGCTCGAACCCTGGCACCCGAGAGTATGCTCCGCAACACCGGATGCTTCAGGGAACGGCTCGATCTCCAGGATCCCCCACGTCCCTAGAGACTGCTCGACCAGGAAAGGCAGCCCATGTCAACGGATCAAGTCAAAGTCAAACCCTCTGGACTCGCTTGGCGCCTAGTCAAGGATCAGTTGATCTCCGAGGAGCAGATGCGCAATGCCTACGAGGGGGCGATGGCCGAGGGCCAAAGCTTCGTCCAGCACCTGGTACAGCAGAAGCTCCTCGACAGCCGCCGCATCGCGCTCGCCGCCTCGCATGAGTTCGGCGTCCCCTTGCTCGACCTGAGCGCCTTCGAGCCGTCGAACTTCCCGATGAGCCTGGTCGATGAGCGCCTGATCCGCAAACACCGCGCGCTCCCGCTCCTGAAACGCGGCAACCGACTCTTTATCGCCCTCTCCGACCCGACCAACGATCAGGCCCTCGAAGAGATCCGCTTCAACACGGGCCTCTCCACCGACGCCATCCTGGTCGAGGAAGACAAGCTCAATGTCGCGATCGAAGCGGCGCTGCAAGCCAACGACACCACCAACATCAGCGAGTTCCAGGATGCCGACCTGGAGAATCTGGAGCTCGGCGGAGACGATGACGAGCAGCGCGCCGAATCGGACGCCAACATCGACGAAGCGCCTGTGGTGCGCTACATCAACAAGGTGCTGGTGGATGCCATCACCTGCGGCGCCTCGGATATCCACTTCGAGCCCTTCGAGAAGTTCTTCCGGATCCGCTTCCGACAGGACGGTCTGCTGCGAGAGGTCGGCAATCCCCCGCTCAACCTCGCGGGGCGACTGACCGCGCGCCTCAAGGTCATGTCGCGCATGAACATCGCCGAGCGTCGCGTTCCGCAAGACGGCCGCATCAAGCTCAAATTGAGCGCCACGCGCGACATTGACTTTCGCGTCAATACCTTGCCAACGCTGTACGGCGAAAAGGTCGTCTTGCGTATCCTCGACTCGAGTGCCGCCCGCGTAGGCATCGAATCACTTGGATTCGAGGTCGAACAACGTGAGGCGTTTCTCAAAGCGATCAAGAAGCCTTATGGCATGATCCTGGTTACCGGTCCGACCGGATCGGGGAAGACGGTATCCCTGTACAGCGCACTCAATATCCTGAACGAGCCCGAGATCAACATCTCCACCGTCGAAGACCCCGTCGAGATCCAGGTCGCTGGGATCAATCAGGTCAACTTGAACCCAAAGAGCGGGTTGACCTTCGCGGCGGCGTTGAGGGCATTTCTTCGCCAGGATCCGGATATCATCATGGTCGGCGAGATCCGCGACCTCGAGACCGCCGAAATTGCGGTCAAGGCGGCTCAAACAGGTCACTTGGTGCTCTCGACACTGCACACCAATGATGCACCCCAGACGTTGACGCGTCTGGCCAACATGGGCGTGGCACCCTTCAACATCGCCTCGTCCGTGCTCCTCATCATGGCGCAGCGGCTCGCCCGACGCCTCTGCACGCATTGCCGGACACCCGTGGATCTGCCGCGTGAAGCACTCCGGGAGGAGGGCTTCAAGGACGATGAGATCGACGAAGGATTGACCATCTACGGCCCCGTCGGCTGCGAGCACTGCAACAAGGGCTACCGGGGCCGCGTGGGCATCTTCCAGGTCATGCCGATCTCCGAGGCCGTCACGCGGCTCATCCTGGAAGGGGGCAATTCGATGCAGTTGGCTGATCAGGCCCGTCTCGAGGGGATCGCCGATCTCCGCGCGTCTGGACTGCGCAAAGTCAAGGCGGGAGTCACGAGCCTGGAAGAGCTCAATCGCGTCACCAAGGAATAAACCACGGAGTCATCACGATGGCACTGGCAGCAGCAAACAAGCTCAAGGCAAAGCCCAAGGCCAAGCCCGCAACCGAGCAGGCCCGCGTATTCGCCTGGGAGGGCATGGACCGACGCGGCGCGCGCGTCAAGGGCGAGAGCCGCGCGCAGAGTATCAATGCCGTGCGTGCCGATCTTCGTCGCCAGGGCGTCAACCCGACCAAGGTCAAGGCGAAGCCAAAACCACTGCTGGGCACCGGCAAGAAAAAGATCACCGGACAGGATCTGTCGATCTTCACCCGCCAGCTGGCCACCATGATGACCGCCGGCGTCCCCCTGGTCCAAGCCTTCGACATCGTGGGACGCGGACACGACAATCCGTCCATGCAGGACATGATTCTGTCCATCAAGCAGGACATCGAGGGCGGCACCGGAGTCGCGCCCGCGCTCGCCAAGTATCCACTCTACTTCGATGACCTCGTCTGCAGTCTGGTCGCGGCCGGCGAACAGGCGGGTGTCCTCGACGTCCTGCTCGACAAGATCGCGACCTACAAGGAGAAGACCGAGTCCATCAAAGGCAAGATCAAGAAGGCACTCTTCTACCCGGCCGCCGTCATCGTGGTGGCCATCGTGGTCACCGTCGTCATCCTGCTCTTCGTCATCCCGCAGTTCAAAGAACTCTTCACCAGCTTCGGCGCGGACTTGCCGGCCTTCACGCTCATGGTCATCGGTCTGTCCGACATCGTGCGGGAATGGTGGTGGGCGATGCTCCTGGGCTTCGCCGGGCTCGTCTATGGCATCCGCTACGTCTTCAAGCGCTCGCGCAAGTTCCGCGAGGTCGTGGACCGCGCCTCGCTGAAGATCCCGGTCATCGGCGGCATCCTCAACAAGGCCGCGCTGGCCAGGTTCGCGCGCACGCTCTCGACCATGTTCGCCGCCGGCGTCCCGCTCGTCGAGGCCCTGCAGTCGGTCTCCGGCGCGACTGGCAACATCGTCTATCAGGACGCGGTGCTCAAGATGCGCGAGGAGGTCGCGACCGGCCAGTCCCTGCAACTGGCAATGCGTCAGCGCGACATTTTCCCTCACATGGTCATCCAAATGACGGCCATCGGCGAGGAATCCGGCGCGCTCGACGACATGCTGGGCAAGGTGGCCGACTTCTACGAGGAGCAGGTGGACAATGCCGTGGACAGCCTGAGCAGCCTGCTGGAGCCGATGATCATGGTCGTCATCGGCGGGCTGGTAGGTAGTCTGGTCGTCGCCATGTATTTGCCGATCTTCAAGCTCGCCGCGGTCGTCTAAGCCCAATGCCCGGCCAAGAGATCCTCAGCCTGCTCCAGGAGAACGAAGGCCTGCTCTACGCAACGGCCATCGCCCTAGGGCTCATCATGGGCAGCTTCCTCAATGTCGTCATCCTGCGGGTCCCGAAGATGATGGAGGCGGGCTGGCGGCGCGACTGCGCCGAGTTGAATGGCGAGGGGGAGGCATCCGCGGATGACAGCCCGCCGGCCCTAACGCTCTCCAATCCGCCCTCGACTTGCCCCGCGTGCGGACACCGGATTCGCGCCTACGAGAACATCCCGGTCGTCAGCTATCTCCTCCTGCGTGGCCGCTGCTCGGCCTGCGGCACGCGCATCAGCGTCCGATACCCCTTGGTCGAGATGGCCACGGCGCTTCTGACCCTGGTCGTGGTCGCCCAATTCGGGGTGACCTGGCAGATGGGGGCGGCCCTGATGTTGACCTGGACCTTGATCGCGCTCGCCCTGATCGACTACGACACCCAGCTGCTTCCGGACAGCATCACCCTGCCGCTGCTCTGGGTGGGGCTCTTCCTGAGCCTGTTCGACGTCTTCACCGATAGCCACTCCGCCATCATCGGCGCGGTGGCCGGCTACCTGAGCCTGTGGCTGGTCTTCCACCTCTTTCGCCTCACCACCGGCAAGGAGGGCATGGGATACGGAGACTTCAAGCTGCTGGGGCTCTTCGGCGCTTGGCTCGGATGGCAGTATCTCCCGCAGATCATCCTGCTCTCGGCGCTGACCGGCGCCGTCATCGGCATTGCCTTGATCCTCAGCGGCCGTCATGAGCAAGGCAAGCCCATGCCATTCGGCCCCTACCTCGCCGCGGCAGGATGGATCAGCCTGCTGTGGGGCGGCCCGATCAACGACGCCTACCTGCGCATCAGCGGACTCGGGTAGTCGCGCCAGATGCTTGTCATCGCCCTGACCGGCGGCATCGGTAGCGGCAAGACGAGCGTTTCCGACCAACTCGGAAAGCTGGGAGCCGGGATCATCGACACTGACCAGCTCTCGCGGGAGCTGACGGCACCAGGAAGCCCGATCCTCGCCCGCATCGCGGACGCCTTCGGGGAGGAGGTCCTCCAGACAGATGGCGCCCTGGATCGCGCGCGTTTGCGTGAGCAGGTCTTTCAGAACCCCGTTGCACGCGGCCGATTGGAAGCAATCCTGCATCCGGCGATCAAGACGCTCATGCTCGAGCGTCTAGCCTCGCTCGCCACGCCTTATGCCGTGCTCGTCATTCCATTGCTGTTCGAGACCGGCCAGCAGAACCTCGCCGACCGCGTCCTGGTCGTCGATATCCCTGAGCACCTTCAAATCGAACGGGTTGCGCAGCGTAGCGGTCTAGCGGAGGCAGAAATCCGGCGCATCCTCGCCAGCCAGGTCTCGCGCGAAACGCGCCTGGCGGGCGCCGACGACGTCATCGACAACAGCGGCGATGGCGCGGCGCTGGAGTCACAGGTCCGCCGGCTGCACGCGCGCTACCTGCGCCTTTCGGCGCCATAGGCGTCGCTTCAGAAGGCCCGCGACGCCCGCCAATCGCCGAAGCTCTCGGTCAGGTAGGCCTTGCTGAGGATATAGCTCAGCACGTTCCTGAGCCGATAGAAGCCGACGACCGAATCGAGCCGCATGATCTCCCGACCGCGCTCGTCGAAGAAGACCATCGCCGGGGCATAGAAAAGCCCGAGGTCAGCCGCCCATTCACGCGCCGTCGTTCGTTCGCCCGCCGGCGTGACCACGGGCGTATCCGACCACATGTCCAACTGCACACTGTCGAGGTCGCCAAAGTGCCGGCTGATCGCCGAAGACTTCAGCGCCTGGCCGTGCAGCACGTCGCAGGGATGACAATCACCCTGCTCGAAGAAGACGACCAAGGGACGCTCCGCCGGGTAGCGGCGATCCAGATTGAAGGGTGGCGCGGCGAAAAACGGCTCCTCGTTGAGATCCTCGGCATCGAACACCATGCGGTTGTCGCCACGGGCGAGATAGTCGCGAAAGGCCTCACGCCTGTAGTGACCGTCCGCCACGTACTCGAGCGCGGCCCGAAACTGGTACGGCGGGTAATAACCGCGCAGCCGCAGTGCCACCTCACCCTTGGCGTCAATGAAGAGGATGGCCGGCGTAAAATCCATCTGCTCCTGGTGCGACCACTCCCGTTCCGTCACCACCTCGCCCGACAGCGTGGTGACCTCATCGACGCCCCAGATGTCGATCGGGATCAGATCGAAGTGCCGCCGGGTATATTCGACGATATCCTGGAGACCGAAATTGACCTCGATGAGTTGATGACAGTAGGGGCAGCGCTTCTGCCCGAAATAGAGGATCAGCCCCTTCTTGTCCTGGGCGAGCGCCTCATCGAGATCGGCCCGGATGTCCAGAAAGCTCCGCTTGAACCAGCTCGGGTACTGCAGGACATCCCCGCGCGGAAAGTCGTCGAAGCTGTAAGCGTCCCGATCGGCTTGACCGGCCTCCGCGGCGAGAGCGCCAGTCCACCAGAGGAGACCGACAGACAGCATCAGGGCGATCGATTTGGGGAAGATTGACATACCAGCCCTCCATCCGGGCATTCAGGCGATCGAGGCGAATGCGACCCGCCAATCAGCCGACGGCGGCAGGATCCGTTGCCTTGACGGCTGACATCATAGCGTCTCGCGCTCCAGAAACCGCATGGCCAGAAAGAGCGCGGCAATGGATCTGGCCTCGTCGAAGTCCTCGCGCGCCAGCAGGGCATCGAGCTGGTCCAACCGCCAGGGCACGACCTCGATGGGCTCGGGCTCGTCTCCCGGCAGTCGCTGCGGATAGAGGTCTCGCGCCAGCACGATGAGGCTGTGGTGCTGGATGTAGCCCGGAACCAGCGAAAGGCGGTCGATGATGCGCAGATCCCTAGCGCCATAGCCGATCTCCTCCTGGATCTCGCGATTGGCCGCGGTCAGCGGATCCTCGCCCGGCTCGACGACGCCCTTGGGGAGGCCCAGCTCATAGCGCTCGCTGCCCGCCCCATATTCGCGGATCAGGAGGACCGTCTCCGCATCCAGGATCGGTACAATCAACACAGAGTCTGCGCCACCCGGCACACGCTCGTAGGTGCGGCGGGTGGCGTTGGAAAATTCCAGATCGATCTCCTCGATCCGAAAGAGACGGCTGTGCGCAACCAGCCGCCGACCGACTATCCTGGGCTTTGTCCGCATGAGCGGGCTCCTAACTGGACGACGAGAGCATGACAGCGACGCATGACGGGCTCGATTGGAGCCGGATCGACAGTGTCTTCCTCGACATGGACGGGACGCTGCTCGACCTGCACTTCGACAATCACTTCTGGCTCGAACACGTCCCACGGCGCTACGGGGAGGCGCGCGGGCTCTCGCTCGAAGCCGCCAAGGCAGAGCTGATTCCGCGTTACCGCGACATCGAAGGCACGCTGAGCTGGTACTGCGTCGATCATTGGAGTCGGGAGCTGGGCCTCGACATCGTCCTGCTCAAGCAGGAGGTCGAACACCTCATCGCCGTTCATCCACACGTCATGGACTTCCTGGAGTCCCTGGCCGCGCTGGGCAAGCGGCGCGTCCTGGTCACCAACGCACACCAAAAGACGCTCGATCTCAAGCTCCAGCGCACCCGGCTCTCGGGGCATCTGGAGCGGGTCATCTCCTCGCACGATCTTGGCGTGGCGAAGGAATCACCGGACTTCTGGCCGAGACTGCACGCCATCGAACCCTTCGACCCGGAGAAAACGCTCTTCGTCGACGACAACCTCAGCGTCCTCCAGGCCGCGCGGGACTATGGCTTCCGCTGGCTGCTCGCCGTCATGGAGCCGGACTCCAAGAAGCCCAGGCGCGAAATCGACAGCTTCCCGGCGATCGCCAACTTCTCCGAGCTGATGCCGCTGCCCGGACCCTGATCCCGGACACGGCCCTCGACCGTCACCACGACGAATAGGCTCGGCGCACCTCAGTCGACGGTCTCCGGCGTTGAACTCGGGCTCGTCAAGGCGCCATTCGACGGCGCCTCCGCGGCCGGCTTACGCCGACGCCGGCGGCGCTTGGGTTTCGCCTCACCCTCACCCTCACCGTCCCGAGCCTCGGCCGAGCCGTCCGGCGGGGCCTCGGCAACAGGTGGCGGACTGGTCAGCGCCGCCTGCTCCGCAACAGGGCGGCTACCCCGGCGCCTGGGCTTCGGCGTTGGCGGCGGCTCCATTGCCGGAGCCGCGGCAATCACAGGCTCGACCAGCGCGGGCGTCTCGGCCAAGACCGGGGCTTCGCTGACCGGACTTGGCTGCACCTTGGACGGGCGATCCTCCCGGACCCGCCGACCACGGCTCTCGCGCTGTTCGCCGCGCTCCGCGGGGCGCCCCCGAGGCTGGCGCCCCTCACGTCGGTCTTCGCGATCGGCCCTGTCCGGACGCAGACGGCTGCGTGGATCGACCTCGGCCAGCAGCGCGGAGGCCACGGGCAGCACCGGGATCTTCGCCCCGATGAAGGACTCGATGTCGGGCAGGCAGAAGGCATAGGTCTCGCAGACGAAGCCAATGGCATCACCCGCCGCGCCGGCACGCGCCGTTCGACCGATCCGGTGAACATAGTCCTCCGGATCTTCCGGAAGATCGTAGTTGACGACATGGGTCACGTCGGGAATATGCAGGCCACGCGCGGCAACATCCGTACCGACCAGGACGGGTAGCGCGCCCTCGGTGAAATCCCGCAGCAGCTTGAGACGCTTCTGCTGTGGTACGTCGCCGGAGAGCACGGCGGTATTGATGCCATTGCCTTGCAGATAGCCCCAGACGCGGTCCGCTTCCCGCTTGGTGTTGACGAACACGATGATGCGCCCGTCCGGCCAGCCACGCACGAGCCCCAGCAGGAGCGAAATCTTCTCCTCATTGGAGGTCATATAGCAGCACTGGGTCACGCGATCCGCCGTGACCTGATCGGCCTCGATCTTGATCAGCTGCGGATGATTCATGTGCTCGTAGGCGAGCTCCGTCACCCGGTAAGAGAGGGTCGCCGAGAAGAGCATGCCCTGGCGGTCCTCGATCGGCGGCATCTGACGGAAGAGGTAGCGGATGTCCTTGATGAAGCCGAGATCGAACATGCGGTCGGCCTCGTCCAGGACCACCGCCTCGATCCCCTTGAGGTCGAAGACCCGTTGCTTGAAATAGTCGATCAGGCGACCGGGGGTGCCGATCAGGATGTCGACACCGGCAGCCAGATCGTCGCGTTGTGTCTGGTAGCCGGTCCCGCCATAGACCACGATCGAGCGCAGTCCAGTGTGCTTGGCCAGCAGCAAGGTGTCCTTGTGGATCTGGACCGCGAGCTCGCGCGTCGGCGCCAGAATGAGGGCGCGCGGCCGGCAGCGACCTTCCGCCTGACCCGCGGGCCGGCTGAGGAGGCGCTGCATCACGACCAAGAGAAAGGCGGCCGTCTTGCCGGTGCCGGTTTGGGCCTGGCCCGCGACATCATGCCCTTCGAGCGCGATCGGCAGGGTCTCGGCTTGGATCGGCGTGCAAAACGTGAACCCCGCGTCGGCGAGGCCGGCCAGGATCCGCTGGTCGAGCGCAAAGCTGTCGAAGCGGGTCTGGGTAAGGTGTGTATCTGTCATTCAGCTAGGCGTCCGAATTGGCTGTCAGTAAGTGTCTAGCCTCGCGGACGGGCAAGGCTTGCAAATTAGGTTGGCTTTGGATCAAATAGCATCTTACTCAAGGGCTCATACCAACGCCAATACGCCCGCCTGCTCCTCGCCCGATCCGCGCGACGCCTCTGCGGCTTGTCCCACGCCCTCTTATGCCAACGACCCAACGAAACAACTAATGGGAGACGACTTCAGTGAGCGATAGCATCGTCCACGTGACCGATGACTCTTTCGAAGAAGAGGTTCTCAAATCCCCCGAGCCAGTGCTTGTCGATTACTGGGCCGACTGGTGCGGGCCCTGCAAGATGATCGCGCCCGTCTTGGATGAAATCGCCGGCGAATATGCGGGCCGCATCAAGGTTGCGAAGCTCAACATCGACGAAAATCCTGGAACCCCGCCCCGTTACGGCATTCGCGGCATTCCCACGCTGATGCTCTTCCGCGGCGGAGAAGTCGAGGCCACCAAGGTCGGCGCCGTCTCCAAGTCGCAACTGACCGCCTTCATCGACAGCAACCTCTGAGACAATAACCTCTGATCGGCCAACGCCACCGCCGCCGATCCGGACCTCGCGTCCTCCGGGAGACCCAGCACTCAAGCCAAATCGACATGGGGCGTCCTCTGCGACGCCCTCTCTCCGGTAAGCTGCCGCCCCTAACCGCATTCCCCCGCGACGTCGTTCCTACGCGGGGCGCTGCCTACCAGCCACGACCTCTGTCTTATCGAAAACCGTGATGAATCTAACTGAGCTCAAGAAGATGCCTGTGCCCAACCTGGTGGCACTGGCGCAATCCATGGAAATCGAAGGAGTTGGACGCTCCCGCAAGCAGGATCTGATCTTCGCCATCCTCAAGGCGCAGGCCAAGAAGGGCGAAGATATTTACGGCGACGGCGTGCTCGAGATCCTCTCTGACGGATTCGGCTTCTTGCGCTCCGCGGATGCCTCCTATCTGGCCGGACCAGACGATATCTATGTCTCGCCCAGCCAGATCCGCCGCTTCGCGCTGCGCACCGGCGATACCATCTCCGGCAAGATCAGGCCGCCCAAGGATGGCGAGCGCTACTTCGCCCTGCTGAAGGTCAACGACATCAACTTCGACCGGCCCGAGAACGCCAAGTCGAAGATTCTGTTCGAGAACTTCACCCCGCTGTTCGCTCAGAAGCGCCTCACGCTCGAGATCGGCAACGGCAGCACCGAGGACATCACCGCGCGCACCATCGACCTGGTCGCCCCCATCGGCAAGGGCCAGCGCGGCCTCATCGTCTCACCGCCCAAGGCCGGTAAGACCATGATGTTGCAGAACATCGCCCAGTCGATCGGGCACAACCACCCGGATTGCTACCTCATCGTCCTGCTGATCGACGAGCGCCCGGAAGAGGTCACCGAGATGTCTCGCTCGGTGCGCGGCGAAGTCATCTCCTCCACCTTCGACGAGCCCGCGACACGCCATGTCCAGGTGGCGGAGATGGTCATCGAGAAGGCCAAGCGGCTGGTCGAGCACAAACGTGACGTCGTCATCCTGCTGGACTCCATCACCCGGCTCGCGCGCGCCTACAACACCGTGGTCCCCTCCTCGGGCAAGGTGCTCACCGGCGGCGTCGACGCCAACGCCCTGCAGCGGCCGAAGCGCTTTTTCGGCGCCGCGCGCAACGTCGAGGAAGGCGGCAGTCTGACGATCCTCGCCACGGCGCTCGTCGACACCGGATCACGCATGGACGACGTCATCTACGAAGAGTTCAAGGGCACCGGCAACATGGAGATCCACATGGATCGCCGCATCGCCGAGCGCCGCATTTTCCCTTCCATCAACATCAACCGTTCCGGCACCCGCCGAGAAGAGTTGCTGATGGGCCAGGCCGAACTGCAGAAGATGTGGATCCTGCGCAAGATCCTGCACCCGATGGACGAACTGGCAGCCATGGAGTTCCTGCACGACAAGCTCAAGGCGACCAAGACGAACGACGAGTTCTTCTCGTCCATGAAGGGCTGAAGGCCCAGCCATGAGCCGGATACGCCACGATCGCGGATCGTGGCGACCCGGGGTCGGCGCGCGGGACGCCATCAGATCAGGATCCCGTCGCGGCCATTCTCCTTGACTTGGTAGAGTTTCTTGTCCGCCGAGTCGATGAAGGCATCCAACGTCTCCCCACGGTACTCGCTCACCCCGCCACTGACCGTCACCTGGAGTCCCTCGTACTCCCATTCGACGGACTTCAACGCAACAGCGATTCGGCCCGCCGCCTCCAGCGCCTGTTGGCCATTCGAATTCGGCAGGACGACGAGGAATTCCTCGCCGCCATAGCGGCCCGCGACATCGACCTCCCGGAGACTGCTCTTGAGCACGGCGGCGAACTGAATCAACACCTCGTCTCCGGTGCGATGCCCAAAGGCGTCGTTGATCGCTTTGAAATGGTCGAGATCGAAGAGGACGATGGACAAGGGATGGCCATACCGCCGAACCAGCTCGATCTCCTTGGCGAGATGCTGGTACAGGAACCGCCGGTTGTAGAGGCCTGTCAACCCATCCGTCTGCGAAGCGAGCTTCAGCTCGTCCTGAATGGCCTTGAGTTCGGAGATATCGACCATGGTCACGAGCCGGCTCGGCGAGCCTGAAAAGCTCACCGGCATGGTGGAGACCAGGGCCCAACGTTGCCGGCCATCCGATCCCTGCAAACCGGTCTCACTGGGCGCGCCATACTCGACCGGCAGCCCACTGCTCTGAAGTTGCCGCCAAATCGGGCTGCTGAGGCGCCCGGCGGCATCCTCCGTGAGTTCGAGATAGGCCCTGGCCGCCCGGTTGGCTTGCCGAAGCGTGGATTGCCCCTTCCCGTTCAACACCATCGGGAAAGGCGCGGCCTCGAAGACCTGGCGCAGATTGGCCTCGCTGACCCCCAGACGCTTGAGCAGGCGGTTGGACTGGACCCAGGCGAAACCCGTGAGCCCGATGATGATGCCGACGCCCCACAGCAGTTTGGTGCGCAGAGCACTCAGGAGACGCTCCACGAAAAAGGCGTTGGAATGAAAGGTCGCGACACCGATCAGGAGCTGGGTTTTGGGATCGTAGAGCGGCACCCGGGAGATGAAGCACCCCTCCTCATGCTCCTGACCCATGGCGACGTCCAGACTGCCGCGCGGTGCCTCGACGAACTCATAATCCAGGCTAAGGCTGACGCGACGCACGAAGGGCTGCCGCGTTGCCGGATCCGCGAGCAGCAACACACTCCCCATGGTCGTGCGCAGCTCGCGCTCCAGGGCTGCCGGTGGAAGCCGGCTTCTCAGCACCTGTTCGAGCGATTGCGCATGGGCCTGCGCCATGGCCGCGGCACGGCTCCCGGCCTCCTCGCGCAACGCGGGCTCGAGCACGAACAGCCATTGCGCGCTCATGGTGCCGATGAGGAGTAGCCCGAGGAAGCCGAAGATCCAGGCCAGATTTCGCCCCATCCGCCGTGAGCGGAGGCGGCCATCCGCGAGCCAGCTCTCAGTTGCCTTCATAGTGACGGGCCACCTGAAGGAAGAAGGGCTTGAAGCGCACCTGAGCACGCGCGGCCTGCTTCAAATTGACATACGGCAGGATGCGGTCGGCCACATAGAGCCCGGCAACGGCCCCATCCTCCACGGCACCGGCGAACGGCGAAAAGACCAGTGTCCGATACCGCTCCGACCAAGCCCTGAGTTCTTTGGGATCGACACCCAGGCTGGCGACGAAAATTCCGGCGGGAGGCCCTCCCGCATACCCAGGCATGTCCTCCCCGCGCAGGATCTCAATCACCAGCGCCGAGCCCCGGATCCCATCCACCTCGCCCAGCCGCTCGGCGGCCTCCACCGCCGGAGCGCGCGCCCCTTGATACAGGACCAGGACGCGGAGACGACCGTCTTGCCCTCGATGCCCTTCCAACCCTTCCATGGCGCCCAGGAAGGCGGGAAAGAGCTTCAGACCGATGCGCAGGCGCTGCTCGTCCTCGCGCCAAAGACCCGCCGGATCGGCCTGAACGCCCCACGCGCCAGCCAAGAGCGCGCCGAGCAGGCAGCATCCGGCGGCGAGAGTCCTGAACCAATGACGCGAAGGGAACATGGGCCGCGCTCAGAAGGCGAATCCGACCGAGAGCCACCAACGCCGTCCCGGCCGCAGGTAGTCGTCCGGATAAAGCAGATCGACCCCGCCAAAGCGGGTGCGCTGTTCGAGATAACGGACCTCCTGATCGAAGAGGTTCTTGATCCCGGCACTGACGTAGGGACCACGCGGGGACTCACGGTAGTTGAGCGTCAGATCGGTCACGACGTAAGCCCCGGGATCGGACCGCTCGTCGGAATCGACGCGGTGTCGCTCGCCAACGTACTTCAGCTGAAGGGCGCCGATCCAAGACTCCCGCGGCCGCCACAGGAGCGCGAGATTGCCGAGCAGGTCGGCACCCCCGCTCAGATGCGCCCCGGATTCCGTGTGGGTCGCCTCCACATAGGAGACATTGGCGTCGACCTTGAGCTGCGCGCCCAAGCGGTGCTCATACTCCAGCTCCACGCCGCGTAGAAGCGTATCTTCCGAGTTGAGATAGCCGTCGAGGGTGACCTCGTCGAAGGTGATGGGCGCGGTCAGCTCGGACTGAAAGGCGGTCACGCGCGCCACCCAGTGCGGCGTGTTGAAGATATAGCCCAGCTCATAGGTGGCGATCTCGCTCGCCTCCAGGGACTCCTGCAACGCGTACTCCAGCTCATAGAAGGTCGGTGGCCGAAAGGCCCGCGCATACTGAGCCTTGAGGACCTGCTGCTCGTCGATCCGCCAGACGGCCGCCAGACGAGGACTCAGCATGGATCCCACGTCGTTGTAGTCGTCGTATCTGAGGGTGCCGGTCAGCGTGACTCGCTCATCCAGCTGAAACTGGTCCTGGAGCACCGTACTGAGGATATCGCGCCTGAGATCGGCATCGAGCCAGGTCGCGGGGATCTCGACATCCAGGTCCGGCCAATCCCATGTGACCTTGTCGACACCGACATGGCTCGCCTCCAGACCAAGCAGCCACTGATGCCGCGACGAGGGGCGCCACTGTAGCTCGGCCGCGCCGAGATAGCGCGTCTCGGTGTAATCCTGGTTCATGTAGATCGGCTCGTCGTCCAGGTAGCTGGCAGGAAAGACATAGAGCTGCTCACGGTTGCGCTGATGCTCCAGCACCTCGATACGCGCATGGCCATCGAGCTGCTGGGAGAGTGAGACGTCCTGCTGGAGGCGCAGCGAGAAAAAATGCAGCTGAGAGGCCAGGCGATGATCGGACGGCGGGAGAAAATGATTGATCCCGTAGAGGTCCCCATAGTCGTCCTCCAACAGCTTGAGATCGATGCGGGTCTTGTGCCAGTCCAGATCCGCGAAGAGCGACTTGTAGCGATGGGCCTCGTTGGTGCGACCGGGGGCATTCGAGAGCTCGGATTGGCCGCTCGGATAGAGGGCGTCTTGGGCGATGGGCACGCCTTCGCCATCCCCTTCCAAGCCCGCGAGATTCATGGAGAAGGACAAGGCTCGCCGCGGGTCGGTCCAGTTCCAGACCACCCCTCCGCCGGCGTCCGACACCTCCGCCGCCTGCGCATGAAGCCTCCGCTCGCGCTTGCGTGTGATGACATTGACGACACCGGCGTAGGCGTACCCACCATAGACCGAAGACCCAGGCCCGCGGATGACATCGATCCGCTCGACCTGCTCGATGGGGATGTTCAGCACCCCGTTGGCCGTTGCCAGCAGGGTCGAATTCATGGAGACGCCGTCGAGCATGATCTTGATGTTGCCCGAGGCATAGCCATAGCCGACACCCCGGCTCAGGACCTGGCGCTCTCCCGTCATCTCCAGGCCCTGGCTCATGCCGGGGACCAGGGCCAGGGCCTCCCACACAGTGCGCGCCCCGCGTGCCAGTAGGTCGTCACCCGAGAGGATGGTGGCCATGCCTGGCACGAAGTCGGCGTTCATCCCGGTCTTGGTCGCCAGTTGCGTTTGCGACTCGAGCATGGACATGAGGTCGTCCAGTTCGCGGGAATCCGCCACATTCCGAGCGGCACCGACCTTGGGGCCGGATAGGGAGAGGAGTCCAGCGCAACAGAGGGCGCTCAGGAGGACGCGTCGAACACCCGGCCCAAGGCCGTGCCAGGTGCCTTGACCTACATGGCCACGCCGGACCGCCATACGCTGCTCCAAATCTGCCGACCGCCAAAAGGCGGGCTGAGATGCACCGCCAGACAACCTAGTATGACGCGGTCCCACAAAAGAAAGCAAATCCATGATTAATATATTAATTTAATCAGAATGTCACGTCACCAAGACAGGTCTGCGTCCGCGGCGGAACCAGAGTCATTCGACGAAGACCGTCGCTTGCGCGGCACCGCCCTGACCATCGATCACGGACAGGGTCACGAAGCCAGGCCCATCCGGCGTCCAGCGCGCACTGCGCCCGAACGGCACGCGACTGAAGGGAGCGCCGTTGGCGAGCCAAGTGAAGGGCGGCACGCCACCGCGAACCTTCACGACCAGATCGGCCGCCCGACCTGAGCTGAGCCCGAGATCCACGCGCGCCCCCTCGGGCGGATAGGCGATCTCGGGCCGATCAGGGGCTGAGCCCAGCCCCCCTTGAGACGCCGCCGTGCGCACCCGTCGCATCGGCGGCGGGAGATCCGATCGGCTGCTCGCGAGGAGGATCCCCGGCGGCGCCGGCGCTAGCGGCGTCGGGGGACCGAGTCGCGCGAAGGCCTCGAGCAGAATGGGCGCGGCCGCATCGATGCCGATGAGGCCAGGCACGGGTGCGCCATCCGGCCGACCGACCCAGACACCGGCCACGTGACGACCGTCGAACCCCAGGGCCCAGGCATCGCGATAGCCATAGGAGGTTCCGGTCTTGAACGCGATCGAGCCCGCCCGCGCGACGCCGGGCGTCGGCACCCCGGACAGGATGGAGCTGACATACCAGGCCGCGCGCGCATCCAGCACCCGCCCGGAGCCCAACACAGGGCTGAACTCGCGCGGGACACCCAGCCCGCCCGACCCGACGGCAGCATCCTTGATCTCCCGTAGCTCGACGGCCTGCCCGCCGCGCGCCAGGGCGGCATAGAGACGCACGAGATCCGTCAAGGTGACGCCGACACCGCCGAGCCCGATCGCCAACCCAGGTGGCGACAGATTCGGCAAGGCGGGCCTGGCGCCGGCGCGGCGCAGACGGGCCACCAGCCGCGCCGGCCCGACCGCGTCCAGCAGCGTGATGGCGGGGATGTTCAGCGAGCGCTGCAGGGCGCGGCGCAGGGTGACCGTCCCCTGAAACTCCCGGTCGAAATTGGTCGGTACATAGCCGGCGAAAGCGCTCGGCCGATCCTCGATCAGACTCTCCGGGTGCGCGATGCCATCCTCGAAGGCAAGGCCGTAGATGAGCGGCTTCAGCGTGGAGCCGGGCGAGCGCGGCGCCCGGGTCATGTCGACATAGCCCTGGCGTTCGACCGCGATCGGGTCCGCGGATCCGATGGATACCAAGACCTCGCCGTCGGCATGCCGCGCCAGCAGCAGGGCAATGGACACCTTGTCGCCGAACGGCTGGACCCGCTCCGCCACCAGCCGCTCCAGGCGCCTTTGGAGTTCCGCGTCGATCGTCAGTCGCAGCCGATGGCGCCCCGGATGGGCGGCCCGCTGACGCTCGGCGAGATGCGCCGCCAGCATGGGGAATGAGCGACGCACCCGAGGGAGAGGCTCCGCGAGCGCCGCGCGCAGAGCGAGCCCATCGATCAAGCCCGCGGCCTGGGCGCGCTGGAGGATGACATCCCGTGCCCGCTGCGCCGCGCCCCGATCGCGGTCGGGCCGCCGGGCCTCCGGGGCCTGGGGGAGCGCGACCAGCAGCGCAGCCTCAGCGGTGGTCAGCCGCCCCGGCTCCTTGCCGAGCCAGGCGATCGCCGCGGCGTGGATCCCCTCGAGGTTGCCGCCGTAGGGCGCCAGGGTCAGGTAGAGGGTCAGGATCTCGTCCTTGCTCAGCTGGCGCTCCAGCGCCAGGGCCGCGCGGATCTGACGGAGCTTACCGCCCAGGTGCCGCGTGGAGCGACCGTCCAGGAGACGGACGGCCTGCATGGTCAGCGTCGAGCCGCCGGAGACGATATGACCCTGGGTCGCCCACTGCCAGGCGGCACGCAAGAGCGCGCGGACGTCGACACCCGCGTGCGCGCGAAAGCGGCGATCCTCGACGAATTGCAGCAGGCGCAGATACTCGGGGTCGACCTCCCCAAGCGCGACCGCCAGCCGCCAGCGGCCGCCCTCCACGGTGAAGGGCCGCAGCAGTTCGCCCTTGCGGTCCAGAACCAGGGTCGAGGTCGGCGGGTGGACGTCAGGAAGCTCGGCACCAGCGATCCAGGCATCCACGCCGAGCCAGGCGAGGGCGAGAAGGCTTGCCGAGAGCCCCGCGAGGAGCGCCGTGATGCGCAGCCTGAAGGCCAACCTGGGAGATGTCTCGACGCTGCCCCGCACCTCTGATCGCCACCCGCGTGTCAATGGACCGGACGAACGGGATGTCTCCATGGACTCCTGCCCGCCATCATGCCCCGAAGCGCCCGGTCAATCCCGTCCCAATCGTCATCGAACGGCCGAGGCCCGCCAGCCTCGCCAGCCCGGCTCCACTGCGCGCTCAAGGCGCGGGCTCGACGACCTCCACCCGCCCCGTCTCCGTCCAGGCACCGAGTCTAGGCCGATACATGTCCTCGACCCTGGCCGCCGGATGGGCGAAGACGCCCGGCGAGACCGCCCGCAGGCGATAGGCGAGCTGGAACTGCGTGGAGTCGCTTGCCGAGCGATCCACGGCGGCAACGAAGCGGTCCGCGCGAAACTCGGTGTGCGCGGCCTGCTCCGCCAGCCCCAGCCAGCGGATGTCCTTGATCTCGCCCGCCTTGATCAGATTCGGATTGTCGATCTCGAGCCCGGCCGGGAGCGGATCGTCGACGATGAGTCGGGCCTGACGCCGCCGATCCGCCGTGACCGTAATGACAGCGACCAGGCGTTCGCCCTGATCGAGGCGGGCCAGCGTCGTCCGTCGCCCCTCCAGATCATAGTAGGCCCGCTCGATGCGATAGCCCTGGCCGCCAGCCGGCTGAGGGACACGCGGCACGCCCGTGGTCGTCACCACCGCCTCGACGGACGCGCTGCCGCTGTTCTCGATCATCAGGGGCCGACTGGCCAAGACGGCGTCTTCCAGGCGGCGATACAGCGGTCCCTGCGTCGGCTGGCCGTCGACGACCAAGGCCGGCTGGGCGGCCCCCTCGATGAGCGCGTGGGCCGCAAGCAGGAGCCAGGCCTCTTCTTGCGTGCTCGTGCTACCCGTCGTGGACCACTGATCCTGCAGGCGCCGCGCGAGCGCCTGGACATCCACCACCGGCGTTCCCACCTCCGCGGCGAGTGTCAGCAGGCCCGCCCCGTCGCGCAGCGCCGAGCCGAAGTCGCCCCGCCACGCCTCCTGGTCGTCGGCCTGCGCGCTCGCGAGCATGCCGAGGGCGTTGCGGAACAGGGTATCCGCCCGCGGACGGTCACCGTAGAGCGCCAGCGCGGCCCCGAGCTGCGCCTTGGCCAAGGGCGTGGCGAAGGCGTCGAGCTTGGTATCGGCGTAGTAGCGCAGGTCGCCGATCGCCGCACGCCCGTTGCGCGCCAGCACATAGAGCGCATAGGCGACATCCTGACCGCCCGCGCTGAAGTCGGACGCATAGGCGACACCGTTGTGCAGGTTGTCGAGCGCCATGTCGAAGGCGACGCCCGGAATCGCATAGCCCGACTCGCGGGCGCGGGTCAGGAAGTCGCCGACATAGGCATCCAGCCAGAGGTCCCCGCCGCCCGAGGCACCCCAGAGCCCGAAGCTGCCATTGCTGGATTGATTCGCCAGGATCTGGGCGATCGCGTCCCGCACGCGCGCCTGCGCCTGGCCTTCGCCCGCCAGCATGAGCGACTGGGCGACGTCATTCAGGTAGAGCAAGGGCAAGGCCCGGCTGGCGAGCTGCTCGCTGCAGCCATAGGGATAGCGGTCCAGGGACATGAGCAGACCGGCCACGTCCAGCCGTCCGGCACCCCCGATGGAGACCAGCAGAGTGCCGGTCCCGGCGATCCGCTCGGACAACAGAGAGGCGTCCAGACGCAGCGCGCCACCCGCGGGGAGCGGCATCAGGCGCGTGTCGCTGGTCCTCGGCGCATTCGAGCGGACCGGCAGGGTCAGCGTCTTGAGCAGATCCTGGCCGTCCGGGGTCCGCAGCACGATGCTCAGGCGATCGTCACCAATCGTCTCGGCCTGGATCGGCACGCTGACCTGCTGACGTCCACCCGCGGGCAGACTCACCTGAAACTCGGCCGACTCCGATGGAACCTGGGCGTGCCCGCCAGAGGTCGCGACCCGCACGGCGACCTCGCCCGCCGGCCCCTCGACATGGGCGAGTCCGAGCCGCAGACGCGAACGGTCGCCGGGCGCCAGGAAACGCGGCAGCGAGGGCGTGACCACGATGGGATCCCGCACCAGCAGATCCTGGACCGCATGGCCGACGCCATCGGCCGTCCAGGCCATGGCCATGACCCGCACCCTGCCGTTGAAGTCCGGGATCGCGACCGCGACGCGCGCGCGGCCCTGTTCATCCAGCGCCAGGATGCCGGAGTGGTAGGCGACCAGTTCCTCCGTCGGCGGCGGCCCCTCGATGCTCAGCAGGCTGCCGTCACCCCCCGAGCGCACGACGCCGGGCACACCCTGCATGCGGTCGATGAGCTGACCGTAGAGGTCGCGGATCTCCATGCCGAGCCGGCGCTGGGCGAAATACCAGTCGTCCGGTGCTGGCGCCTGGTAACGGGTGAGGTTCAGGATGCCGACATCCACCGCGGAGACGGTCACGTAAGCGGCCTGCCCAGCGGACAGCTTGCCGACCGACACCGGGATCTCGATGGTCTGACGCGGCTTCACGGTGCCCTGGAGCGCGGGCGGCACATCGATTGACAGCGCCAGCTTGCGCTCCTGCGGATCCACCCCGGCCCAGGTCAGGCCGATGGCGCGCGCCGGCATGCGACGGGCCTGCAGATCCATGGGGCGGTAGAGCACGGCCGTCACATAGGCGCCCGGACCCCAGTCCGCGGTCACCGGCAGCTCGACCGAGGCACCCGACTCCGGCACGTCGACGGCCTGCATGGCGATGACACGATCGTCGATCACCATGACCAGGGCCGTCCCGGGAAAGCGTGGCTCGATGCGCACCCGGGCCCTGTCGCCGATGCGGTAGTGGGCCTTGTCGAGCGAGACCTTCAGCAGGTCCGGCGTATCCTGCGCCTTGGGCTCGACGTACCAGCCGGCCTCGAAGTCCAGATCGGCGGGTAGGACTGCGCCATCGTGCGTCTCCAACGCCAGGCGGTAGGCGCCCCAATCCACCGCGGACTCGATCCGGCCGACATCCGACTGACCGAGGTCGAGCGTCCCGTCGGCGACGCGCTGCGTCGCGGTGATGGGCTCGTAGTCCCAGGTCCCGTCGGACTCATACCACTGGAAGCTGGTCTGCAGACGCGACAGGGTCCAGCGCACTCCATCGAGCGCGACGCGCCGACCGGCGGGGTCGATGGCGATCACCTCGAAGCGGGCATTGCCGCCCTCCTCGACCGCGCCATCGAAGAGCGGTTTGACGCCGATGCGGACCTGTTTCGACGCGACCGGCAGGGTCAGCCCGCGTTCGATCGGCCGCCCACCCTCCTCCAGCACCCGCACCTGGATGTCCGCCACCAGCAGCTTGCTGGTGGGCGGGATCTCGGGCACATCCAGGGCGACCTGGGCCTGACCGGCCGCATCCGTACGCCCGGCGGGCAGGGGTCCGCCGATCGGCTCCAGGGACTCGCTCTCCAGACCGAACCTGTAATCCGGGAAGGCCGCCAGCCGGTCCGTCGGCTTGAGCTGGATCTCGCCCTCGAGCGCCAGTCCGCCCGCGGGTGCGCCGTAGAGAAAGCGGGCGTCGAGCGCAAGCGCGGGCGGATCCTCCGGATCCATGGCCTTGACCTGCGCGCCGAGTTCGAAGGTCAGACGCTCGGGCTCGAAGTCCTCGACCAGGAAGGCCAGGTCCGCGAGTGCCGGCCCCTTGGGATCGCTGTAGATGGCAGCATGCCAGGTCCCGCGCATGACCGTCCTGCCGAGCGCGATGCTCGCCTGGTGCCCGCCTTGGCCCTGGTCCTGCGTGACCTGCCTGAACTGCTCGATCCCATCCGGGCGCTTGACCAGGATGGTCATGGGGAGATCGCTCACCGCCCGCCCCCGGGCGTCCCGCACCAGGGCGGTCAGATGCACCGTCTCGCCTGGCCGATAGGCCCCGCGCTCGCTGACCAGATAGACATCCAGCGGTTTGGGCGGCGGGCGCCCATCGACGCCCCGATCGCTCAGATCGAAGGGTGTCTGCGTCAGATCCAGGAAGGCATAGTCGCCGTCACGACCCTCGGCGACCAGCAGCGCCGGCGCATTGCCGCCAGTCCCGCGCAGCAGGCCCGGCTCGAAGCGCGCATACCCCCGAGCATCCGTCGTCGCGCGACCCAGGATGTCGTTGTTCACCGCGACCAGGCGGAGCTGAGTCGCGTCCGCGGGCGCCGCGGTGGAGAGCGATCGCACCAGGGCGTGCAAGCCGTCGTTGCCCGCGAGGGAGGCGAGCCCCAGGTCCGTGACGATGAACCACTGAGTAGCGCGCTCATCCTCGTCGTCCGTGGCATTGTGCGGGCGCGCGGTCATGGCGTAGACACCGGGCTCGAAGTCCTTGATCAGGGCACCCACTGGAACGGCCGTCGTCACCTCGCGGTTCAGCTCGGACTTGACCTCGAGGGTGCCGCTCCAGACGGACTCCCCGGTGTGCTCCGCGATACGGTTCGCGTCCCACTGCCCCAGCTGCTTGCGGAAGACGCCGTCCTCCATCGCCTGGGTCAGGGATCGGTCGCCGATGCGGTAGACCCGCGCGTCCACCTGCTCGGTATTGACCGAGACCACGGGGATGGCGGCGTCTCCACCCTTGGGCAGTACATAGGCGCGGCCCAGAAATCGCACCATGGGCGAGCGATCGCGGACGTAGATATCCAGATCCGAGCCTTTGAGCAAGGTCTCGCCATCCGCGGCGGGGAGCCCGGCGCGCACCAGAACCCGATAGCGCTCGCCATGCCTGACGCCATCGATACAGATCTGCTTCGCCTCGGGCTCGATCGGCAAATCGGTGCGGTCGGCGACGCGGACGAAATCGGTCAGATTCGGCGCCTTGGTCGCCAGCGGCTCGCTGAACTGGATGCAAATGCGCGGGCTGCTGGCGTCCGAGTCGACCTCATGACCCGTCACCCGGAACCCGTGCTCGGCGACCAGCCTGTCGTAGGTTTGCCGCACCTCCCTCGCCTCTGCCAGGGCGAGCGAGTCGCGCGTCGCCCGAATCGCCAGGCGCCATTGCTTGCGCTCAGCCAAGGCGAGACCAAGCAGGGCCAGTGCCGCGGCGCGCGTCTGCTCGCTCCGGGCATGCAGACAGGCATTGATGGCCGCACTGCTCGACTGCTGCTGGAAACGTCGCTGGCCTTGCCAATCGGCGGGCTTGGCCGCCATGGATGCCCGCACGAGGTCCGTCCAGAGCCGTGGATCATCCGGTGTCAGGCGCAGCGCCTGGGCATAGAGAGTAGCGGCGCGCTCGGGCTCCTTGGCCTCGAGCGCCGTCCCCGCCTGAGCGATGAGCGTCTCCAGGCGCTGATCGGGGCGCGGCGCGCCCTGGATGCGCGCCGCCAGCCTGGTCGCCTCATCGCGCTCTCGCGCCGGCAGGAAGCCGAGCGCCGCCATGGCGGCGGCGTTCTGCTCGGACGCCCCGGCGCCGCCCTCGAGGATGCGCCCGGAGATGGCGCCATCGAAGGGTCGCGCCTCGTCATAGCTCTCCTTCAGGAAACACCACTCGGCCTTGACGTTGTAGGTAAATGCCTTGCAGCGAACGTCCTCCTGACAGGCCGTCTTGCAGGCGTCCAGCGAGACCGACTTGAGCGTGGCGTAATCCCGTCCGAAATAGTCGAGCCCCGGGGACACCGCAAGCGCGCGGTCCGCCGCGAACGCTGGCGCGCACAGCAGCAGGAGTCCAACACACAACAGCGACGTCAAGCATCTCGCCGGGCGCTGGAATGAGACTGACGACGAGCAGGACATGGCGAACACTCCTCTGAAACCATGGGCTTCTGAAACACAGGCGACGGAGAAACTCTAGTGCCTGGATCCAGCCGGGTAAAGGCGCTCGACGCGGCGCTAATCAGCACCTCAGGCGGCGACTCGCGAGCACAAGTCGCACACAATGCAATGACAAGCAAAATAAAGTGAATTCGGGAACTTCGCGCTTTTCCCTTAACACGCAGTTTCAGTAAGGGTTAAGATCCCATGGCTTGACCAAATCGATGGTCTCGCGTGCAGTGCAAGACGGCCATCGGCCATTCATCACAACAACCCATTTAGGAGGGTTCGTCGTGTCTAGTTCCGGAAAACAACAAAGCTCCTTGATGCTCGCACTTCTCCCGATCATCATCCTCTACGTCTGCACCATTGCGCTCTTCGCGCTCACCCGTGAAGATCTGGGCGGCACCAGTACCTACTGGCAGTACTTCATCCCCGTCGTCGCCGCCATCTCCATCATCACCGCCTGGGGCAACGCCTACGCGCGTGGTGACTCGCGGCTGTTCTACCTGATCCGCCAGATCATCATCTGGGGCGCCTTCCTCTGGATGCTCATGCTGCTCCAGAAGGCCGGCGTCGATGCCTCGCTCGGCGGTCAGAAGACGACCATCACACTCATCATGGTGCTGGCCTTGGTCGCACTCTTGGTGGGCCTCTACCTGGACGCGAAGATGGTGTTCTACGCCGTTTTCCTGGGTTTCTGCGGCTATCTGCTGATCGACCCCTCGAACGCCGCCGTGCTGACCAAGCTCGGCGAAACCTTCAAGATCGCCGATGCGCAGAGCAAGCCGTTGACCATGGTCACGCTCGTCGCCGTCGCGGCCTTCCTCGTGAGCATCTTCCTGCTGCTCAGCACGCGCGGCTCCATTGCGGCTAGACGCTCACGCTGAGCTTTAAGGTCGTCGGGGCCGGGCACAGTGCTCCGACGACACAGGGAGGAACGGCCCAGGAGGGGCATCGAAGAGGCGCCCGCCCGCCCCGGGATCCGGGTGTGGCGGGCACCCCACCCACCCGGCACGAACCACACCCACCCGGTTCCAGCGGGCAGCTCAAGTTCAGGACCAGCGTCGGCGCCATCCCAGTCTCCGCGCCCCATTCGACCCGCAGCCAGAGCTTGGACGACAACGCCATGCCAGACACCTTCGAGCACCGCATCGAGATCCGTCTCCATGACACGGACGCCGCGGGCCGGCTCTTCTTCGCCCACCTCTTCCGTCACGCGCACGATGCCTACGAGGCCTTCATGTGCGCGGCCGGTCATCCGCTGGCCGAGCTGATTCGCGAAGGCGGACTGCTGCTGCCGCTCACTCACGCGCAGGCGGATTATCGGCGAGCCATGCGCCATGGGGATCGGGTTCGGGTGCAGGTTCAGGTGCTGGAGCTTCGCCAGCGGTCTTTTTCGATCGGATACCGCTTCCTGAGCGATCAGGGTGAGACCCTGGCGACGGCGCGCACGATACACGTCGTCATCAGCGAAGACCCTTCGACGATACCCGAGCTGCCGTCGGACCTCCGCGCCGCCCTCAGCGCCCGCTTGGCCGGAGATCCTCCGACGGAGTGACCCGCATGGACTCGCGACACGCGCATAAGAGCGCGGGCGAGCGAAACAGCGTCCGGATGGATCGGACCTGCCCAGGCGGCTTCAACTCGCGCTAAGTCCAGGTCGATTCCGCCCATCCCGCCTGACAGACACGGCCTTGCGCCGCCCCCTCAAGGCAGCGGGATCTTCCGACCCTCGGCATCGAGCCGCACGAAGGTGATGCAGGTCGAGAAGATGGACGCCTCCTGCCCCGTCTCCAGATCATCCGCGAAGACACTAACCGTGTAGGTCAGCGAGGTCTTGCCGCGACAACTCTCGACCGCATCGAATCTCAGCACCGCGCCCTGATGGACGCCACGGTGAAATTCCACTCGATCCATGCCGATGGTCACGAAGCGACAACCGGGATTGTCCCGGCTCGCCGCAATCCAGCCGACCTCGTCCACCCACTTCAGCAGGCAGCCGCCGAACAGATGTCCGTAGTGGTTGAGATGCTCTGGCCTGACGACCGTATAGGTTTCCATCACCCCTCACAATGCACTCACAAGGCGCTCAAGAACACGCCGAACCCGGCGAAAATGTCACCAAAACGTCATTTGAATGCGCTGGATCTATATTCTACCTGTCGATGTCAGGGTATTTTTCGCCCCCGCAACACAAGAACGATACTAGAAAAGCACGGGGGCAATCATGACCGAAGCATCATCGGTCGGCTGGATCGACATCGTCGTCATCCTCGCCTACTTGCTGACCACCGCCTATCTCGGGTGGCTCGGCTACCGCGGCACGCGCTCTGCCGCGGATTTCCTGGTCGGAGGGCGCTCGGCCCATCCGATTATCATGGCCGTTTCCTACGGCGCCACCTTCATCTCGACGGCGGCCATCGTGGGATTCGGCGGGGTCGCCGGGCTCTTCGGCATGAGCCTGCTCTGGCTGACCTTTCTTAACATCGCGGTCGGCATCTTCATCGCCTTCGTCTTCTTCGGCGAGCCGACGCGGCGCCTGGGCCACCACCTGGGCGCGCACACCTTCCCGGAGCTGCTGGGGCTGAGGTACCAGAGCCGCGGCATCCAGATCTTCGCCGGTGCCCTGGTCTTCCTCTTCATGCCGCTCTACTCCGCGGCCGTGATGACCGGCGGCAGCATTTTCGCGGCCACCCAGTTCGGCATCGACTTCGAGGTCGCGCTGCTCATCTTCGCCGTCATCACCGCCGCCTACGTCATTCCCGGCGGCCTCAAGGCGGTGATGTACACCGACACCTTCCAGGGCTTCGTCATGGTGCTCGCCATGATCTTTCTGCTGGTGTTCACCTACAGCAGCCTGGGCGGCATCACCGAGGCGCATCGCTATCTGACGGACATGGCGGACATGGTCCCCGCCCCGCTGAAGGAGATGGGGCACCAGGGCTGGACCGCCATGCCGGCCTTCGGCTGGGGCGCCAAGTCCTACGACCTCTGGTGGATCGTCATCAGCTCCATCATTCTCGGGGTGGGCATCGGCGTGCTGGCGCAGCCGCAGCTGATCGTGCGCTTCATGACGGTGCGCAGCCGCCGCGAGCTGGATCGCGCGGTGCCCATCGGCGCCGTCTTCATCATGCTGATGACGGGGACGCCCTTCCTGGTCGGCAGTCTGTCCAACGCCTGGATGGCGCAGAACGGCCCGATCCTCCACGGCAAGCTCGTGCAGGAGCTCAACGCCGACAAGGGCCATGCGCTGGTGGAACTGATGCGCGAAACCGAGTCCGGCGGCTGGGAGCCGATCATCAGCCCGAAGATCCAGGCGCCAGCCAAGGCACCGCTGGTGGTCACGGAGCGCTCCTCGGGCACGGACGCGAACGGACAGCCCTTCCAGCTCATCGCTGGACGCTCGACCGCGGTCACCTACGTGAAGGGCGACGCCGACAAGATCATCCCGACCTTCATCTCCTCGGCGCTGCCGCATTGGTTCGGGGTCGTCTTCCTGCTCGCGCTCATGGCGGCGGCCATGAGCACCATTTCGAGCCAATTCCACACCATCGGGACGGCTGCCGGTCGCGACCTCTACGAGCGCATCACACAGAAGGGCGAAAGCCATGAGCCCAACCTGCTGGTCATGCGCCTGGCCATCGTGCTCGGCCTCATGATCGCCGTAACCATCAGCTACACGGTTCGACAGGAATACGTCATCGCCCGCTTCACGGCCATCTTCTTCGGCCTCTGCGCGGCGAGCTTCCTGCCCGCCTATATCGGCGGACTCTTCTTCCGACGGGTCACGCGGGCCGGAGCCATGGCGTCCATGGTCGTGGGCGCCGGCACCTCGCTGTTCTGGCTGCTGCTCGTCAAGGCCAAGGAGGCATCCGCCATCGGCCTGGTCCAGATCCTGACCGGCGGCAAGAGCAGCATCCTTGAGGATTATCCCAACTGGCCCTCGGTGGACCCCATCGTCGTCGCGCTGCCGGCCGCGCTCCTGACCCTCATCCTGGTCAGCGCGGTCACCCGCCCGCCGAGCGCGGAGCATCTGCGGCGCTGTTTCCCCGAGCGGTCCTCCTGAGACTCGACACCGACTGAATCGAGGTACAACCCATGATCGGCATCGATGACCCATACGTCTTGTTTGCCTATTTCGGCACCATCGCCGTCGCCATCATCAGCGTGCTCTACGGCCTGATTCGCCGCAATGCCGCACTCGATGTACTGACAGAAGAAGACCGCCACTGGGCGATGGACGAGCGGGAGGCAGAGGATGGCCTCTAAGACGACACTGATCGCGGCAGGTCTTGCCGCGGCACTCGCCGCCCCGACCCTGCGCGCGGAGACGGCCGCCAGCCCCTTCACCTGGGGCGCGGATCTGCGGCTGCGTCAGGTCTACATCGACAACGTCGGCCTGAACGACGCCAGCGCCACCGCTGACCGCACCTTTCAGCGCTATCGCACGCGGATCTGGGGCGGCTACAGCTTCACCGATCAGATCCAGGCGAACGCTCGGCTGATCTGGGAGGGACGCCACTATCAGGATCCCAACCCCTCCGATTGGTCCACCCCCGGTTTCGAGAAGTGGTACAGCGGCGGCATCCTCTTCGATCAGCTCGCCGTCGATTTCAAGCAGATCGGCGGCTCGCCCCTATCGCTGAAGCTGGGCCGGCAGGACATCATCCTCGGCAACGGCTGGCTGATCCTGGAGGGCTCACCGATCGATGGCTCACGCACCATCTACCTGGACGCCGCCCGCGCCACCTACGCCCTGGACTCGGCGGGCAGCACGCTCGATCTCATGTATATCGACCAGAGCGCGAACACCGGCCGCTTCCCGCAGTCGCTCAACGGCGTCCTCGAGGATCAGACCGAGCAATACGAGCAAGGCGTGGTGCTCTACGCCCGCGACAAATCGCTCCTGCCGGACACGGACCTGGACGGCTACTTCATCTACAAGCACGACCGCCCGAACCTCACCGAAAACAACATCCGCGTCAACAACGGCGCCCCCTTCCCGTCGCCGAGCGATTCCGGCGATATCTATGCCGCCGGCGTGCGCGCCGACGCCAAGCTCACACCCGCCTGGGCGCTGCGCGCCGAGACCGTCTACGAATGGGGCACCCGCAACCAGCGCGACCTCAGCGCCTTCGGCCTCAACAGTCGGCTGACCTACAGCCTCGACGACAGCCTCAAGAATCAGTTCCACGCGGGCTACGAATTTCTCTCCGGCGACGACCCGGACAGTGAAGACGACGAGGCATTCGACCCGCTCTGGGGCCGCTGGCCGCAGTGGAGCGAGCTGATGATCTACCAATGGCCGCTGGAGAGCCGTGTCGGCGAGGCCACCAACCTGCAGCGGCTGAATGCCGGCTGGCAGGCTCAGGTCCATTCCAGCAGCACCGTCACGGTCGACTACCACGCCCTCTGGGCCGACCAGGAGACCACGAGGACCGAGGCCCAGATGGCCAATATCAGCGGCGAAGACCGCTTCCGCGGCCATCTCTTCACCGCCTGGCTCAAGACCAAGTTCAACAAGAACGTCTCCGGACACCTCGTCGCCGAGTATCTGATGCCTGGGGATTATTACGCCGAGAATCGGCGGGATGATTCCTTCTTCTTCAGAGCCGAAGTCACCCTGACCTGGTGACCTTTCCCGACCCTCGCCGACAGAGGTCGGCGAGGGTCGGATGGCGCGGAAGGGAGGGCTATCAGCGTCAGGCGATTGCCGGAAGAGACCGCACCTGATAGCGCGGGATGTTGGTCTGCCCTCAAGGAGCAGTCGCCCAGCGTCCTCGCTCCCGCTACTCGACCGATTGCACCACGGCCTCAAGAACGCCACCGGCCACGCGTGCGCGAATGCGCTCACCCGACGCGACCTCTGATGGATCGCGGATGATCTCACCGCCCGGAAGCTTGGTGACGATGGCATAGCCCCGCGTCAATGTCGCCAGGGGACTGCGCGCCTCAAGGCCAGCGACGGCGCGCATGAGGCGCTCGCGGCGGTGCGCGAGGAGTTCGGCCTGGGAGCGGATCAAGCGCTGCCGCAACGCATGGAGCGCGAGCTGGCCACGCTCGACCCTATGGTCTGGTGACAGGACGAGCAGGCGATCCATCAGCGGCTGCAAACGCCGCCTCGCAAGCCCGACACGCTCGGTCATGAGCGCCTTCAGACGCAGCTCGGCACGATCCAGCCGCTGCGCCCGCTGCTGCAGCCGCGCGGCTGGGTGCACGAGACTCAGATGACGGGCCGCGGCCTTCAGGCGCTGCCGAACGGCCTCCAGCGTCCTGTGCCGCGCACCGGCCAGTCGCGTCGACAGGGCGAGCAGGCGCTGACGTAGGTGCTCGGCGGAGGGGGCAACCAGCTCGGCGGCCGCCGACGGCGTCGCGGCTCGGCGGTCGGCGACCAGGTCGGCGATGGTGATGTCGATCTCATGACCGACGCCGCTCACGACCGGAATCCCGGAGGCCCGGATGGCGCGCGCAAGCGCCTCGTCATTGAAGGCATTCAGATCCTCGAGCGAGCCTCCGCCCCGCGCGAGGATCAGCACGTCGCACTCCGCGCGGGCGTTGGCCAGCGCGAGCGCGGCGATCAGGGAATGCGCGGCGGCGTCGCCTTGGACCTGGGCCGGGTAGATGACGACCGGCAGTCCGGCAAAGCGCCGACCGAGAACGGTGAGGAGATCACGCACCGCCGCACCGGACGGCGAGGTGATGAGCCCGACCTGGCGCGGGAAGTTGGGGATGGGGCGCTTGACCGCCTCGTCGAACAAGCCCTCCGCGGCGAGCCGCGCCTTCAGCCGCTCGAAGGCCAATCTCAGGGCACCCTCGCCGCCCGGTTCCATGTGCTCGACGACGAGCTGGAAATCGCCACGCGCCTCGTAGAGGGTCGCGCGGACCCGCACCAGAACCTGTTGACCGTTCTCGGGTCGAAAGGCCAGCAGGATTCGCTTGGCGCGGAACATGGCGCAGCGCACCTGGGCCGCCTCGTCCTTCAGGCTGAAGTAGATGTGGCCGGATGCGGGCTGAGCCAGATTCGAAATCTCACCACGCACCCAAAGCAGTGGAAAGCTGCCATCGAGCACGGCGCGCACCTCGCTCGCGAGGCGGGAAACGCTATAGACGTCGCGCGAAAAGTCCACGGCCGAGCCGGCGGTTGCAAAGGTGTCGATCATGCGAATCAGTGACGTCGTTCTCAGCGTCGAGTCTTGTATCTGCAGGCAAGGGCGTGAATTTTACGGCCTGAGCCAGTTTACCGCTTGAAATAAAGATTTTATACTTATCTGTTACTTTCCAGTTTTGGAACCGATCCGCGGAGCCGATTCCCATGCGCCTCATCCAGGAAGCACTCACCTTCGATGACGTCCTCCTCGTTCCCGCTCACTCAACCGTGCTGCCCAACGAGGTCGACTTCCATACCAAACTGACCCGCGAGATCGACCTGCGCATCCCGCTCGTTTCGGCGGCCATGGACACCGTGACCGAATCCAGGCTGGCAATCACCATGGCGCTCGAGGGCGGCATCGGCATCATCCACAAGAATATGAGCATCGAGCGCCAGGCGCGCGAGGTGCTGGCGGTCAAGAAGTACGAGAGCGGCATCATCCGCAACCCCATCACCGTGTCTCCGGGCATCAGCATCGGAGAGGTCGTCCAGCTCACGCATGCGAACAACATCTCCGGCGTCCCGGTGACGGAGGACGGCAAGCTGGTCGGCATCGTGACCGGGCGCGACCTGCGCTTCGAGACCCGCATGGACGCCCCCGTCTCGACCATCATGACCCCCAAGGAGCGTCTGATCACGGTCAAGGAGGGGGCAAGCCGAGAGGATGTCCTGAACCTGCTCCACACCAATCGCATCGAGAAGGTGCTGGTCGTCAACGACCGCTTCGAGCTGCGCGGCCTCATCACGGTGAAGGACATCCAGAAGGCCAAGGACTTCCCCAAGGCATCGCGCGACGGCCATGAGCGCCTGCGCTGCGGGGCTGCCGTCAGCGTCGGCAAGGGGACGGACGAGCGCATCGCCGCGCTGGCCGAGGCCGGTGTGGACGTCATCGTCGTGGACACGGCGCACGGGCATTCGCAGGGCGTGCTCGATCGCGTGAAATGGGTCAAGTCGAACTACCCCGAGCTGCAGGTCATCGGCGGCAACATCGCGACGGCCGCCGCCGCCCTCGCGCTGGTCGAGGCCGGCGCGGACGCGGTCAAGGTCGGCATCGGGCCGGGCTCCATCTGCACGACGCGCATCGTGGCCGGTGTCGGCGTACCGCAGATCACCGCCGTCGCCAATGTGACGGAGGCCCTGGAAGGCACGGGCGTGCCGCTGATCGCGGACGGCGGGCTGAGGTTCTCCGGCGACATCGCCAAGGCGATCGCGGCGGGCGCGCACAGTGTCATGATCGGCGGACTCTTCGCCGGCACCGACGAGGCGCCTGGCGAGGTCGAGATCTACCAGGGCCGCTCCTACAAGTCCTACCGCGGCATGGGCTCGCTCGGCGCCATGGGCTCGACCGAAGGATCGAGCGACCGCTACTTCCAAGAGAATACCGAGAAGGAGAAGCTCGTCCCCGAGGGCATCGAGGGCCGCGTCCCCTACAAGGGCAGCCTGCTCAACGTCATCCATCAGCTCATCGGCGGCCTCGGCTCCAGCATGGGCTACACCGGCTGCGCCACCATCCAGGAGATGCGCACCAAGCCCGAGTTCGTGCGCATCAGCGGGGCCGGGGTGCGCGAGTCGCACGTCCATGACGTCCAGATCACCAAGGAAGCGCCGAATTATCGGATCGACAATTGATTCAGGCGTCAGAGGTCACGAACGGCCGCGCGAGACCCAGCCGCGGCCTTGAGCGCGATCTGCCCTTCTCCGTGCTCGGCTCCTGGACGCTGACATCCGCCGACCGCACCCGCGGGGCCGAGCCGGACGAGTGCGACATCTTTGGCGACCCCGACATCGAGCGATCGCACCTCGCGATCGAGGTCGTCTGGACCTCCGGGCGCATCGACACGCTCGCTATCGACCGCAAGCTCGGCGTGGCGGAGATCTGGTACTGGCGCAAGGGCCGCATCCAGCCATACGTGCTCCAAGGCGAGCGTTACCTCCCGGTCACCGCGAGCCAGGTCCTGCCCGAACTCGATCTCGACCGACTGACCAGCTTCCTCGACCAGCCAACCACCTCGCAGGCCATCAAAGGGTTTCGAGATGCCTTGCGGACCCAGCCGCACCATCACTAAAAGAACAGCCAAGCAACAGAAGAACAATTAAGCAATGTCCAACATCCACGCCGACCGCATCCTCATCCTCGACTTCGGGTCGCAATACACCCAGCTGATCGCCCGGCGGGTGCGCGAGGCCGGCGTCTACTGCGAGCTGCATCCCTACGACATGGAGGCGCCCGCCATCCGCGACTTCGCGCCCAGCGGCGTGATCCTCTCCGGCGGCCCGCAATCCGTGCATGAAGACGAGACGCCGCGCGCCGACCCCTTGGTCTTCGACCTCGGCGTTCCGGTGCTCGGCATCTGCTACGGGCTCCAGACCATGGCGGCCCAACTCGGCGGCACCGTCGCCCCGTCGAGCCATCGCGAATACGGCTACGCCCAGGTCCGCGCCCGTGGGCACTCAGCGCTGCTGCGCGACATCGAGGACCATGCCAGCCCCGAAGGCTATGGCCTGCTGGATGTCTGGATGAGTCACGGCGATCGGGTCGAGTCGCTGCCGCCCGGCTTCCATGCGATCGCGGAGACCGACAACGCCCCGCTCGCCGGCATCGCGGATGAGGAGCGCCGCTTCTATGGCGTGCAATTCCATCCAGAGGTCACCCACACCCGCCAGGGGCAGCGCATCATCGAGCGCTTCATCCACGGGATCTGCGGGTGCGGACGGCTCTGGACGCCGAGCAACATCATCGAAGACAGCATCGCGCGCGTGCGCGCCGAGGTCGGCCGCGACAACGTCCTGCTGGGGCTGTCGGGGGGCGTGGATTCCAGCGTGGTCGCCGCCCTCCTCCACCGCGCCATCGGCGATCAGCTCACCTGCGTCTTCGTCGACAATGGTCTGCTGCGCCTCGGCGAGGGTGATCAGGTGATGAGCACCTTTGCCCGTCACATGGGCGTGAACGTCATCCGCGTCGACGCCGAGGAGCGCTTCCTCGGTCGACTCAAGGGTGTGAGCGACCCGGAGCAGAAACGCAAGATCATCGGCAACACCTTCATCGAGGTCTTCGACGACGAGGCAAGCAAGATTCAGGACGTCAGATGGCTGGCCCAGGGGACCATCTACCCCGACGTCATCGAATCCGCCGGCGCCAAGAGTGGCAAGGCGAAGGTCATCAAGTCGCACCACAATGTCGGTGGACTCCCGGAGGAGATGAATCTGGCGCTGGTCGAGCCGCTGCGCGAGCTATTCAAGGACGAGGTGCGCAAGATCGGGATCGAGCTGGGTCTCCCGTCGGAGATGGTGTTCCGTCACCCCTTCCCGGGGCCGGGTCTCGGCGTGCGTATCCTGGGCGAGGTGCAGCGGGACTTTGCGCACACCCTGCGCCTGGCCGATCACATCTTCATCGAGGAACTGCGCCGGGCCGACCTCTACGACAAGGTGTCTCAAGCCTTTGCCGTCTTCCTGCCGGTCCGCTCCGTCGGCGTCGTCGGCGACAATCGGCTCTATGCGCATGTCATCGCACTGCGCGCGGTCGAGACCATCGACTTCATGACCGCGCGCTGGGCGCATCTGCCCTATGACTTCCTCGACCTGGTCTGTCGTCGCATCGCCAACGAGGTGACCGGCGTCTCCCGCGTCGTCTACGACATCACCGGCAAACCGCCGGGCACCATCGAGTGGGAATAGAGGAAACGCCGGACGACGCGCGCTGGATGACACGCGCGCTGGAGCTGGCGCGCCAGGCGGCGGCGGAGGGCGAGGTTCCGGTCGGCGCCATTCTGGTCAGGGACGGGGAGATGCTTGGCGAGGGCTGGAATCGACCCATCGGCGCGCACGACGCCAGCGCCCACGCCGAGATCCAAGCGCTGCGGCATGCCGGGCAACGTGTCGGCAACTACCGCCTGCCCGGCACCACCCTCTACGTCACGCTGGAGCCCTGCGTGATGTGCGCTGGGGCCATCATCCACGCGCGGGTCGGCCAAGTGGTTTACGGCGCTCCAGATCCCAAGGCGGGTGCCTGCGGGAGCGTCTTCGACCTGCTGCCCTCGGATACGCGGTTCAACCACAGGACCGAGTGCCGTGGCGGCGTGCTGGCCGACGCCTGCGGCGAGACGCTCCGCGCCTTTTTTCGGGCGAGACGCTGAGTCGAACGCGCTTCCCAGCGCGGTTGAGCGATCACGCTGACGCCACGGAGATCGACGCCTTGCCCGGATGCGCCTCGCGTCTCGATGCGCGCCGTTTCGTTGGGCCTCGTCCCTCGGCCCAACCTACGCCAGACATCAGTGGTCGCACGCAGCGTCCCCCCAAGATCGCACGGCATCCGAGTTACGCGATACACTCGCCGGATGTTGATCGAGGCAGAGCGCAAGCGCCATGGCACTGAGCACACTCCTAGGATTCACACCCATCCGACTCCTACCCATCGCCCTCCTCCCCCTGGTTGCGTTGGCGCTGCCAGCGCCCGCAAAGGCCGCCGCGAACTGCGCGCAGGGCACTGAGGCGCGTATCTGGACCGCGCCCCTGGAGCCCCAGCCGGGCGATCCCCTGGAGGTCTTCGCCATCGCCACGGACAGCGGCCTGGACGAGGTGCGCGTGACGGCGCCCTCGGGCGAACCCAGCCGGCTGCGCAGTCTCAGCAGCGATGGGCCGCCCTGGAGCAACTATGGGACGGTGTTCCGCCCAACAGCGGGAACCTACAGGATCGAGGCGATGCGCGGCGGGCGGGTTGCGGCCTGCACCGAGGTGCGCGTCGGCGGGGGCAGTAGCGACCGCGGCACGGGCGAATGGGATCTGGCGACCGAGGCACTCTACGCCGCCTGGATCGAGCACCTCTTCAACGCCCCACCGGAGCAATCGCTGAGCTTCAAATCGCTGGGGCCGGTGCTGCGCGATCCGGCACAGAACTTCCTGTACAACTACCTGGGCGCCGGTGAAGACAGCCGCCTGCCCGCCGAACCGGATTGCGCCGATCTACCCTATTTCCTGCGCGCCTACTTCGCCTGGAAGCTCGGCCTGCCGGTCGCCTACCGTAGCTGCGACCGCGGCAGCCGCAGCCGTCCGCCCAACTGCCAGTCACCCATCATCGAGACGCGCTTCGTCGGCAACAAGGCGTCACTGAGCAGCTTCCGGTCGGTCACGCAGGCGATCATCAACACCGTGCACTCGGGTAGCGGCCGCACGGGGCTTCGCGACGAGCAGACGGACTTCTACCCAGTCCCGCTGGACCGGTCATCTCTCTGGCCCGGAACCCTCTACGCGGATCCCTACGGCCACACCATGATCATCGTCAAATGGATCCCGCAGAGCGGTCGGCATAGCGGGCTGCTGCTGGCCGTGGACGCCCAGCCGGACAATTCGGTGACCCGCAAGCGCTATTGGGAGGGCAATTTCCTCTTCGCCCAGACGCCGAGCGCCGGTCCTGGCTTCAAGACCTTTCGCCCGCTGGCGCGCAGCGGCGGCTCCGGCTGGCGCCTGCTGTCCAACGCGGAGCTGGACGGCCGCGCCGGGCTCCCGCGCTTCTCCGCCGAGCAGGGCAACCTGGACGCGGACGACTTCTATGCGCGCATGGAGCGGCTCATCAACCCCTACGGCCTGGACCCGACCGCGGCTTACGACGCCACCCTGGACGCCCTCATGGAGCAGCTCGAGACCCGGGTGACCTCTGTCGACAACGGCGAGACCTACATGCGCGCCCATCCCGGAACGGTCGTCTCCATGCCGAGCGGTCCCGCCATCTTCGAGACCACGGGGCCCTGGGAGGACTACGCCACGCCCTCGCGCGACATGCGCCTGCTGATCGCAATGAAGGTGCTGAAATCCCTGCCGGAGCGCATCATGCGATTCCCTCAGCTCTATGTCTTGAGCGGGGAGAGTGCCGCGAGCGCGGCGAGCCGCATCGAGCGCCTGCACGCGCAGCGGCTGAACGAGCGCTCCATCAGCTATCGGCGCAGCGACGGCAGCCCCTGGCGCCTGACCCTGGGTGACATCTACGACAGGCAGCAGGCGCTCGAGGTGGCCTACAACCCGAACGACTGCGTCGAAACGCGCTGGGGGGCGACGGCCGGCAGCCCGGATGCGTCCACCTGCCGCCGCCAGGCGCCGCGCGAGCAACTCAGCCGCATGGAGCAATACCGTTCCTGGTTCCGCGAGACCACCCGACCGCCCCGTTAGGCCGCGGGCGGGCTCAGACGACAGACCGCCAGCCATCCACCCACCCGGCCATCGTCGGAAGGAGTCCGCCCGTGTCGATCCAGAGAAGCGCCAAATGCCGGTCCAGAGCGGCCATGATTTCGCTGTTGAGCCTGACCCTGCTCTCCTGCGCGACACCGCCGCAGCCTGGCGCGCCTGAGCGAACGACCGGCGAGAGCTGGGCCGGCACCCGCATCGGCGCGCCGCCCGCGCCCAATCCCGCCATGAAGCGGACCATGATCGCCAGGGCCAATCAGGAATGGAGCTACTTCGGCCGCCAGACCGTGGTCTTCAAAGGGGCCGAGGAGAGCATTCCCCATGTCGGAGACTGGGAGGACGACGACGTCCGCCACAGCGGCCGGGTGAACAGCTATTGGCGCGCGGTCGGGAAACCCGGCCTCAACGGCATGGACTGCCAAAAGCCCTGGTCCGCCGCCTTCATCAGTTGGATCATGCAGTCGTCGGGTGTCCCCGAGAGCCAATTCCCGAGCGCGACGGCCCACTGGGTCTATCTCGCCAACATTGTCCAGAACGCCAGTCTCCCAGGACGCTATTTCGTCCCCCGGCGCCTCACGGACTACAGCCCACAGCCGGGCGACCTGATCTGTGCCTACCGCAGCCCCTCACGCATCGTGACCATCAACGGTTACACGACCGCCTCCATGTTGCGGGGCATGAGTGGTCACTGCGACCTCGTGGTCGCCAAGAATGGCCAGGCACTGGAGGTCATCGGCGGCAATGTCCGCAACTCCGTCTCCAAGAGCACCCTGGAGCTGGATGCTCAAGGCAGGCTCCAGCAGGTGCCACGCCGGCCCTGGTTCCTGATCATCCAGAACCGACTCTAGGCGCCTCGCTCGAACAGCGCTTCCGCCCGTTGCAGGCACCTTGGGCCATTTCCGAAGAACACCGTCATCGTAGGATGGGCAAAGCGCAGCGTGCCCATCTTGCCAGCGGTGAGGTGTGAAGGATGGGCACGCCCGTCCAACGCCAGCGCTCCGTTGAAGCCGCCGAGCGCGGGCTTTGCCCATCCTACGGCAGCTCCAGAGCCGGCTCTAGGCGCCTCGCGCGAACGGCGCTTCCGCCCCTTACAGACGCCTTGGGCCATTTCCGAAGAACACCGTCATCGTAGGATGGGCAAAGCGCAGCGTGCCCATCTTGCCAGCGGCGAGGTGTGAAGGATGGGCACGCCCGTCCAACGCCAGCGCTCCGGTGAAGCCGCCGAGCGCGGGCTTTGCCCATCCTACGGCAGCTCCAGAGCCGGCTCTAGGCGCCTCGCGCGAACGGCGCTTCCGCCCCTTGCAGACGCCTTGGGCCATTTCCGAAGAACACCGTCATCGTAGGATGGGCAAAGCGCAGCGTGCCCATCTTGCCAGCGGTGAGGTGTGAAGGATGGGCACGCCCGTCCAACGCCAGCGCTCCGTTGAAGCCGCCGAGCGCGGGCTTTGCCCATCCTACGGCAGCTCCAGAGCCGGCTCTAGGCGCCTCGCGCGAACAGCGCTTCCGCCCGTTGCAGGCGCCTGTCTTGCGGTATCCGCCTCATCTCAGACCGGGTTGCCCGCGTCGTCGAACAGGCCCTCGAACAAGGTCGAGCTGAGATAGCGCTCGCCGGAGTCCGGCAGGATGACGGCGATGGTCTTGCCCGCGTGCTCCTCGCGGCGTGCCAGCCGGGCAGCCACGGCGACCGCCGCGCCGCTGGAGATCCCGGAGAGGAGACCCTCCTCGCGCGCCAACCGCAGGGCGTACTCGATCGCCGCCTCGTTGGAGACCGTCTCGATGGCGTCGATCAGCGAGAGATCCAACACCTCGGGCACGAAACCGGCGCCGATACCCTGGATCTTGTGGGGACCGGGCTTGAGTGCCTCGCCCGCCCGCCACTGCGTCAGCACCGGGCTGGCCTCGGGCTCGACGGCGACCGACAGCACCGGCTTGCCGCGCGTCTGCTTGAGGTAGCGCGTCACCCCCGTGATGGTGCCGCCCGTCCCCACGCCAGCCACGAAGATGTCGATCTCGCCATCCGTGTCCTCCCACAGCTCAGGCCCGGTCGTGGTCTCATGGATCGCCGGATTCGCCGGATTCTTGAACTGCTGTAAGAGGATGTAACGGCCAGGGTCCGAGGCCGCGATCTCCTCGGCCCGGGCGATGGCGCCGCTCATGCCCGTGGCCCCTTCGGTCAGCACCAGGCGCGCGCCATAGGCCAGGAGCAGCTTGCGGCGCTCCAGACTCATGGTCTCCGGCATGGTCAGGGTCAGCGGAATGCCGCGCGCCGCGGCAACGAAGGCGAGCGCGATGCCGGTGTTGCCGCTGGTCGGCTCGACCAACTCCTTGCCCGGACCGAGCAGGCCGCGCTGCTCGGCATCCCACACCATGTTGGCGCCGATCCGACATTTGACCGAATACGCCGGGTTACGGCCCTCGACCTTGGCCAGGACGCGCGCCGGCGCGCCGTCGGTGACACGACTGAGCGCGACCAATGGGGTATGGCCGATCGAGAGGGCGTTGTCTGCGAACCATTTGGGCATCGAATGAGCCTTGAGACCTCGTGGAGACCGCCGGTCACCCGGCGGCTAGCGGTTCACCAGCCGACGGCGGCGCGGCGGGGGATCGCTCCCGCGCCCCAGCCCTGGACGCCATCGCACTCGGGGGCGGCCGCGAGCCGCGTCGGCACGGCCAACCCCCGCTCCCGAGCCGCCTTGAAGGCATCCAGCAGCGCCAGCCCCGCGGGCCAGGGACCGAAGCCCGCATCTTCGTTGATGTGGCCGGCCTTGCCAATCCGAGCGACGCCACTCCCCCAGCGGTCCGCCCAATAGGCGACATGGGCCAGCTTCATCCAGGGATCGTTCGAGCTGGCGACGATGAGACTAGGGAAGGCGAGCAGCCCCCGCGGCAGCTGTGAGGCGATCGAGTCACCGCCCGTCTCGGCGCGCAAGCCCTCGCTGGAGAACCGACCGGGATCGCCGGGGGCGACCAGCAGCACACCGGCAACACGCGACGCGGCACGGCTCGCCGCCGTCACGGCCGCAAGGCAGCCGAAGCTATGCGCGACCAGCCACACCGGACTGCTCGCATAGCGTATCGCGACGCCGATGGCATCCGCCCATTGCCCGAGCGCCGGGGTGCTCCAATCGATGCCGGAGACCCGGCGGGCATCCGGCAGTGTCTGCTCCAGCCAGGTCTGCCAATGACCGGGGCCGCTGCCCTGATAACCGGGGACGATGAGGGTGGAATAGTGCGGGAACTCGAGGATGTTCGATCTAGCCATGGCGGCGCTCGCTCCTGTGATGGTCTGTGACTCGACGACCAGATCCGCTCATGCCGGATCAGATGGCTGGACGATAGCGACGATGCGAACCGAACAAAAAGAATATGTAAGAATTTTTTTATAACCAACAGGAATAAATGACCCGCAATCAGGCAGACCTCGGAGGCGTCCTTGCCTGGAGCGGATGATCGATTGGCGGATTGGACAACCCTCAGGCGCATTGGCGTGCGCGCCAACGCGCGGGCGCATCGGGCACTCGGATTGCAAGATTTCTCCATGGCGTCAGACGTGCCTGCAAGGCACACTGGGCGCCCCGCGCTCGCCCGGCTTGGGCAGCGTTTCACTTCGCCCACGCGAACGGGCGAATTCCGGAAACGACCCGACCCGAGAGGCGATCATCGGTCGGATGCGCCGACCTATCCGTCGTTTCCCGGAAATCACCAGGAGGTCCGCCATGGAACCGATTCGTCTAACCGCCTTCCTGCTTGCGGCGATCGTCGCCTTGCCGACACAGGCCCAGCAGGCCAATCTCGACGGCTACTTCATCGCCTTGTCCGCCTGCGAGGCGACCAAGAAGAAGGACAGCGACAACCCCGGCAACATCCGGCTCCAGGTCCGCCACGCCTATGACGTCATCGCCCGCAACGCCACGCCGGGCACCCACTACCAGATCCAGGTGCCGGGCGCACCCGTGACCGAGGCCCGCTGGGTGCCCATGAGCTGCGGCGCCTTCGCGCCCAGCACCAGCCTGGTCGTCGGCGAGGGCGGCACGCCAGAGGCTGGCGGCGCCACGGGCAGCGGCGTCACGGGCGGACTCATCCCGGACAGCATCGAATACGTCCTGGCCGCGAGTTGGCAGCCGGGTTTCTGCGCCACCGCGGCGGGCCAGGACAAGGCGGAATGCCGCACGCAGACCTCGGAGCGTTACGACGCGACCCACTTCTCACTGCACGGTCTTTGGCCGGACGATCTCGACGACACAGCCATCTTCCCCTGCTACTGCGATCGCGGCGCCCCGATCAAATGCACCTCCAGTCAGGACCGCGACACCCGCATCGACCTGTCGCCAGACGTCCTGGAGCGACTCCAGGTCGTCATGCCCGGCGTGCAATCCGGCCTGCACCTGCACGAATGGCCCAAGCATGGCGCCTGCTACGAGGACGACAAGACCGGACCGGACGCCGGCGCGACCCCGGACGAGTATTTCACCGAGGCGATGGCCGTCCTGAATGCCCTCAACGCCTCGGCCGTCCGCGACCTCTTCGCGGCGCACCTCGACAGCGTCCTGACACGGAGCCAGATCGAAGACACCTTCAACGACGCCTTCGGCCGCGGCGCTGGAGAGCGCATCCAGATGCGCTGCACCAAGATCACGGGCGAAAACATCATCACCGAGATCTGGATCAGCCTGAAGGGCGACATCACCGATCCCGCCAACCTGGAGAGCCTCATTCAAGCGGCGCCTCCAACGTCCGTTTCCGCCAACAGCCACAGTTGCTCCAGCGGGCGCGTGGTCAAGGTGGTGCCCTAGAGCGCCCCCCTCATGCCAGACAATCGGTGAGCGCGGCCTCTAGCTCAGCGAGGGCGTCGCGGAGCGCCTGGGCCTCGGCACGGATGGCGACCGGGTCATGGCCATCACGAACCGCCTGTTCCAGGGCGGCGCTGCGTGCCTGGATGCCGGTGATCCCCAGCGTCGCCGCGGTGCCCTTGAGCGAGTGGGCGACCCGGCGGATGGCGTCCGTATCGCCCTCTTCGAGCAAACCCGAGAGACGCCGCATGTCGTCGCGGCTCTGGTCGCGGAACTGCCGCAACAGCCGAAGGAACAGCGCCAGGCGACCGCAAACGTATCCGAGTCCGGCAGCCAGATCTAAGCCCTCCACGCCAGCCAGGCGCTCGCGCACAGACTCCAGACTCGCCTCCGTGGCGATCGCCGCCGGATCAACCGGCTCAGTCGCAAGGGGCTGCTCGGACTTGGGTAGCCAGCGCAGCAGGACGTCGTAGAGCAGTTCCGGATCGACCGGCTTGGAGACATGATCGTTCATGCCGGCCGCCAGGCAGGTCTCACGGTCCTCGGCGAAGGCGTTCGCCGTCATGGCCAGGATCGGAAGTTGACCGCAGGCCGGCCGGGCACGCATGCGGCGCGTGGCCTCCAGCCCATCCAGCTCAGGCATCTGGACATCCATCAGAACCAGGTCGTAGCGTCTTTCCTCGACCATCCGCAAGGCGATGAGGCCATTCTCGGCCTCGTCGACATCCACCCCGACCTCCTGGAGCAGGGTGACGGCAACCTCCCGATTCAATGGGTTGTCTTCGACGAGGAGCACCTTGCGCCCACGTAGCGCCCTGAAACGCGGCGCCACGCCCCCCAGGGTGTCGGCCGCCTTGGGCTTGCCGCCCTTGACCAGCGCGCCCCTGAGCCGAGCCAGCAGCGTCCGTGGCGTGAAGGGCTTGATAATCACCCCATTGAAACCCGCGTTCGCCGGATCATCCAGGCGCCGTCCAGGCCAGGCATCGACCAAGATGACACGGGGCTCGGGAGCGAGCCCCAGCGCGCGCAGCCGCCGCGCCGTTTCAAACCCGTCCAACCGCGGCATATCGGCATCGAGCAGGACCAGATCGTAGCCATCGCCCGCGAGGTTGCGCAGACACTCGAGCGCCTCCGCCCCAGAACCGACACAGGTCACCCGCATGCCCTGCTCGCGCAGAATCGCCGCCAGGGCGGCGCCGGCATCGGGCAGATCATCAACCACCAGCGCCTTCCAGGCACGCCAGTCGGGTGGCAGCCCGTCCGCCACCGCGACAGCCGCGCCCGGCACGCAGGGGATCTCAGCCCAGAAGGTCGAGCCCCGCCCCGCGAGGCTGTCGCAGCCGATGCGCCCGTCCATGCCCTCGATCAAGCGGCGGCTGATCGCCAACCCCAGCCCAGTGCCGCCGTAGAGCCGCGCGGTGGAGGCATCCGCCTGCTCGAAGGAGTGGAAAAGACGCGCCTTCTGCTCCTCGGTCATGCCGATGCCGGTATCCGCGACCTCGATCCGAATCAGCGGCTGGTCGAGCCCATCGACCAGGACACGCGCCCGAATGACGACCGAGCCCCGATCGGTGAACTTGATGGCGTTGGCGCCGAAATTGAGGATCACTTGCCGCAGCCGCAGGCCATCGCCACGCACCGCCGGCGGCAGTCCGGCGCTATCGACCACCAACTCCAGATGCTTGGCCGCCGCCTTGTCGGCCAGCAGGTTGGCAGCGTCGCCGATGACCTCGTCGAGATCGAAATCATCCGACTCCAGAACCAGCTTGCCGGCCTCGATCTTGGAGTAATCCAGGATATTGTTGATGACCCCGAGGAGGTGCTGCGCGGCGCCTGAGATCTTGCCGAGCTGCTCACGCTGGCGCGGGGTTTCCAAAACGCGCCCCAGCAGATGCGTAAGACCGATGATGGCGTTCATCGGGGTGCGGATCTCGTGGCTCATGTTGGCGAGGAAGGTGCTCTTCGCCTGATTGGCCGCCTGCAGCGCGGCGGTGCGCTCCGCGACCAATTCCTCGAGGTGCTGGCGATAGCGCTCGAGCTCGGCGTCCAGGCGTTTGCGCTCGGTCACATCGTGCCAGATGGCGGCGACATAGGTTCGCTCGCCGATCTGCACGGTCCGGTTGCTCGCCAGCATATCCAGCATCCGGCCGTCCTTGTGGCGATGGCGGATCTCGAAGACGGCCTCGCCGGCCTCCAGGATGCTGGCCATCCGGGCAGCAATCGCATCGGGCGACAATCCGGTCAGATCGTCCAAGCGCAGCTCGGCGAGCTCGCCGCGGCTGTAGCCCAGCAAGCGGCAAGCGGCATCGTTGAATTCCTCGAAACGGTGGGTGACGCTGTCGATCAGAACGATGGCGTCCACGGCCTGGCTGACGATCGCCTCATAGATCTCCTCACGACGCCGACGCTCGACCTGCTCCGCCTTGCGCGCCGTGATGTCGCGGGCGACCCCGATCACGCCGACGAGCTGCCCGTCGACGTCATACATGGGCGTCTTGATGGTCTCGAAGAGCCCCAGATAGCCGTCCTCGGCGAAGGTGAGCCACTCCTCGTTCATGGCCGGGCCGCCCTTCTCCATCGCCTTGCGGTCATGGGCGCGGAAGAAATCGGCCAGCTCGGCACCCACGAAGTCATAGTCCGTCTTGCCGACGATCAAACGCCTCGGCGCGCCGTAGAGCCGCTCGAACATGCGGTTGCAGAGCAGATAGACGCCATTGGGATCCTTGAGCCAGATGACGTCGGGCACCGCCTCGATCAGCGCCTGCAGGCGTGCGCGCTCCGCATCCAGCAGCCTGCTGCTCAGCGCAAGCTCGCACTGCGCGGCATCGCGGTCTTGCTCCAGGCGGTGCGCATGCGCCTCATTGGTCTTGCACAGCTGAACGGCCCTGGCCAGATTTTCCAGAACCGGCGGAAAGAGCTCGGTCAGCGGCAGATCAGAGGCGTAGCTGGCCGGCCCCAGGAGCACGATGGCACCGAAGCCGCGGATCGGCAGGCGAAGGACATAGTCATAGCCGGCGCAGAGCACACGCATCGCCCGCGGCATCTCCTCCCCGCTCAGGATCGCGATCTCGCCCTCCAGCCAGGACGCCGCCAGGGCAAGCGGCTCACCGCGCGCATTCATCAACCGCCGGCTTCCCACGACCGCCAGGAGGCGCACGACGGGCGCATCCGCATCGGTCTCCACGGCGTTCAGGGCCATCCCCGCGGGAAGCCCGGTATGGAACAGCAGACGCTGGATGGTCCGCACCAGCAGCGGCTGCAAGTGGGACTGTCCGCCGATGACCCGGACCAGGTCATAGAGCATCGAGAGCAAACGGACCTGTTGCATCCCCTGACTCATGCCGGTCCGCGTCGGCGCGTATCCCAGTCGATCGCCACCAGCGCGGCGTTGTGGAACAGCGGGTAGACCCCCTCCCCGGCACCGCCGATCTCGCCGAGCGACAGGGCGCCGACCAGCGACGCCCCCAGCTCACGCTCACAGACCGCCAACTCCCGCTCCGCGCCTTCGCCCAGATGCAGACGCCGGCCAGCGCAGTAGAAGACGGGCATCCAGGGATTGGCGGGCGGGCGACCCAAGCGTGCCGCCAAGGCCCGTGCCGTGTCGCTTGAATCCACGTGCGGCGACTGCAGCAGGGTCAGGAGGGCATTCTCCGGGACCTCCCCGATGCACAGGATACTGTCGTCATCCTTCAAGGCGACCGGGATACGCACCAAGGTCTGACCATTGGCGAGGTCGATCCCGAAGGGGAAGTGCACCGCAAACCGGTAGAAATTCTCGCGATCGAGCGCGACGCCATAGTGCTCCAGCACCTTTTCGCGATAGACGGGAAAGGCCGGCTGCCAATCGATGCTCACGATCCGATTGCCCGTCGCCGCCGTGACCGTCACGGCATCCTCCGGGGCGCGATAGCCATGCGTCAGCGCGCTCGCCCAGGTCGCCGGAAGCAGCAGACAGAGGACGCCATCGCCGAGCAGTCGCTCGCCGTCGAAGAGGCAGGGCATGGGCGCGAAGGTCTCGCTCCCCGCGTTGGCGCCCAAGTAGCGCACGCCGTCGGCTAGCTCCAGATAGAGGTCGTCCAGGATGCTCGCGATGTTCGGCACCATGGCGTCGAAGATCATGAAGAGGATCGGCGGCGCCTCATCGCCAAGCTCGGGCGCGAAGGCATCGGCAATCCGGGTGGCGGGCGCGCCATCCTGCAGTCGATCGATCAACGCATTCGGCGGTGTCCAGGGCAGATAGAGCAGACAGGCTCCGTGCGCGACAAAGCGTCGCTCGCGCAGGATACCGGGGAAGAGCGCCCCCAAGAGCCCCAGCCCCTGAGCGCGGCAAGCGGCCTGCAGGGTCGGCAGATGCGCGCGCTCGGCTTCAGCGACCAGGGCCACCACCAGGCCGCCGGGCGCACGCGCGCGCCACGCACCGAGGATGGTCAGCAGCGGCGCCTCGGCGAGCGCATCCAGGAGTTGAACGTGGCTGTCATGCATGAGGCATCCGGAAGCTGGTGAGGTCGTAACGGGTCTAGGTCGCAACGGATGAGGGTCGCCAAGGGCGCGAGCCGCGATTCAGTGCGGCACGGCGTCGCCCGCGCCGGCTGCACACCTGGCGCGGCGCGCGCGCTGCTCCAGCCGGCCGATTCTAGACCAACCCAAGCGACAACTGGCAGCGCAAGCCGCCGACCGGTCGGGGGGCTTGGCCGCGGCGCCTCGCCGCTCGCGATGGTGTGGAGCGTGCTGAACATGACGCACCGATGCGGTACTTGCCGCGCCCGCCGAGATCTCAGGGAAGGCCGCGTAATAGCCGTAGGCCTGGACGAGGACGACAACGCCGAAAAAACCGATCAGCCCGAGCGTGGTAAACCGGCGAAAGACGTGAACGAGCTTCGCCGGCTGAGGGATGGTCATGCGGCCCGGACTCCTGACGCCCGACAGCGTCTCGCGCACGCCGCGGGCGTCGGCTGCGTCAAGACGTCTCAGCAGTGAATCGCTCGCGTGCATCGATGGGCGTGGCTGCTCGAAGGGGCTCCCACCTAGTGATCCTAGATCCAGTGGTTGGACGGTCTCCAGGATGCGTCCAGCCCGGTGCCTGGCGCGCCGCAACGAACGCTCAACAGCCGGATCGAGGGTGATGGGAACGCATGCTTCCGCGTCGCACGCATCCTATCAAGGGGGCTGGAGCCACCAGGCCATGACAGCGCTGCAAGCCGCGCCGCCTTGGGATTCGCGCCATCGAAACAACACAAGGACTTGGTCGTCCGTTGGACCGGTAGGGTGGACGAGCGCGAGCGAAGTCCACCGAACCCCGCGCCATTGTTGGTGGACTGCGCTGCGCTTGTCCACCCTACCGAAGACGACTGGCCCGAAGGATGATCGACGCCCGCGGACACGGCGTGATATTAGACCCGGACACTGAGAGGGGGCAATTAGGGGCTCATCGTTGAGACTGAGACTTCCGGTGACAGTCTATGCAACGCGTGACGCGGACCAGCGTCGGCTGTGCCGGCGACTGCGGACTCGGACCGACAAAGTTCCAGTCGCTGGAATTGGAATGCCCCGGAAAGTCAGGCTGTCTGCAAGGGGTGGCCGCTCACGCTTGATGTCCCACCTTGCCCGTCGCCCTCCAGCGTTGTCGCTGTGTGGCGGAGTTAGCCGTCACCAACAAGCCGCTGGCAGAGGAACTGGATGGCGCGCTCGCGCACGCCAAAGACAGGCTCCGTCCACGGCCATGCGTTTGCGCAGCGCGGCGGCCTACGCGGCGGATGCCTCCGAGCCGTCCCGCGCCAAACCCCACAAGCACATCGATCTCCGTGCCGATCGCTTCGGCGCGGCGGGATCGATCGCGCGAGTAGCGCTTGATGCGGTCGATGAGATGACGTCGGTTTTTGTTCAGAGACGCCAAGACGCCAGCAAAGATCAAGGCATAGGGGTGTGACCAAGACGGATATCTCGACCAGGTTGGGCCGGGGGACGAGGTCCAACGAGACGGCGTATCTTGGGCCTCGCAGCGTCGACCCAACCTCGCAAGCTGGCCGGCCCGCGTCACTGATGGTCGCACCCGCGGCAGACCAATGCGTTGACAGCACAGGACGCAGATCGACACAGTGTTTGCGTTGAGCCAAATCAGTGGCTCGCTAGCGATCGGGGTCGAGCAGGCAGCGGAGGAACGGTGCCACTTTGACTGGCACCCTCGCCCCCTTCATCACCTCGGCCTTCAAGGGATTGACCTGGGCGAGGTTGGCAATGGCGCGCTTCGAGGATGTCCAGGCGGAATGCACGCCGCGCTGTTTCTGATGCTCACCGAAGACCGAAACAAACGCATCGCGGAGGTATCCATGATGGGTAAGAGAGAAGAGCGGGGCCTGAGCTGGCTGCTCGCCGCGGGGCTCATGATCGGCACCCCGGCCGCAGCCCTGGCGGTCGACGGCGAGGCGCTGTACAAGGCGAAGATCTGCCATACCTGCCACGGCGATCGCCCCAACGAGCCGGTCCTACCCATCTATCCCAAGCTCTCTGGCCAAACTGCCCCCTACTTGCTGCAACAGATGAAAGACATCCGTGACGGCAAGCGCAGCAACGGGCTCTCGATGGCGATGAGGGCCGTCGTCGGCGGCATCACGGACGAGGAGTTCCAGATCCTGGCCGACTGGCTGTCGACCCAGTAAGAGGGGCAGCGACCTCCAGCTACGCCCTTGCCCGACAAGACGCTGCAGGAGCGAATCCAGCGTCTCGACAGGGACCGGGCGCACAAGGAAGACGTCAAGAGCGCCCACTTGCGCGGCGGCGCCAGTGGCGATCTGGTCGCCGAGTTGGATGGTCCTCGCCCAGAGCGCGCGGGGGTCTGTGCTATCCTCGGGAAGGATCGCGCGCCGGCAGGTCTGTTACGCCCCGTCCGCGTCGCGCCCCATGAAGCCAGGCGACCGGGAAACCAGGGGCCTCGCCGACCATTCGGCCACTCGCCCCCATCTCCAGGTTGATCGAAGCCGTTTCTCGACTCAACATCCGGCACGGACCCACATGCTGCAAGAGCTGGACAGACTGCCCGACGCGCTCCTGGAAACAGGCAGCCGCGACCTCGGCGCCGTTCTCGGCGCACCCACGCTCATCCACCTGGAAGGCGCGCGCGAGCCGCCGCTCTTCGTCTCGGTGCTCATGCACGGTAACGAAACCGTCGGCTGGGACGCCGTTCGCAGCTTGCTGCGAGAGCGACTCAGGCGCGACGGGGAGCTCGGGCTGCCACGCTCGCTCAGCCTCTTCATCGGCAACGTCACCGCTGCGGCGAGCGGGGTCAGACGCCTCCCCGGACAGCCGGACTACAATCGCGTCTGGCCGGGCAGCCCGCTCGCGCCCACCTTGGAGCATGCGCTCATGTCGCGGGTCGTGGCGATCATGGCCGACCGCGGCGTCTTCGCAAGCCTCGACCTGCACAACAACACCGGTCTGAATCCGCACTATGCCTGCGTGAACCTGATCGACAACCGCTTCCTCCACCTCGCAACCCTGTTCAGCCGCACCGTCGTCTACTTCATCCGCCCCGCCGGGGTGCAGTCGATGGCGATGGCCTCCCTCTGCCCGGCCGTGACCGTCGAGTGCGGCAAGGTTGGCGATCTGCATGGCGTCGATCACGCGCGGCGATTCATCGACGCCGCGCTGCACCTGACGGAGATCCCGGACCACAATCTGCCCCCCCAAGACATCGACCTCTTCCACACGGTCGCCCAGGTCAAGGTGCCGGAGGACGTGGCGTTCAGCTTTTCGACCGACGCGGGCGACCTCATGCTCGACCCGGAACTGGAGCGGATGAACTTCTGTGAGCTACCCCGGGGGACTTTGTTTGCGACATGCCCCGAAGGCGGCGCGATCCAGCTGGATGTGCGTGACGAGCTTGGAGAGGATGTGAGCGAGCGCTTCTTCAGCCTCGATCAAGGCGAACTCAGGCTGCGGCAGGCCGTGATGCCTTCGATGCTCACCCGTGACGAGACCGTCATCCGGCAAGACTGCCTCTGCTATCTGATGGAGCGCTACGGGGATCATGTCCCGCGGCGCGGCGCATAGGTGGGTAGCAGCACGCCTGTCAGCGCCAGACGGCCGCTCTGCACAACAGGCGGGGACGGCTGGCTTCAGCCCTGGTGGGTGATGCCGCTCACCGGCGGGTTCACGCCGCGGGGCTCGCCCTGAATCCAGGCGCGCAGCTGGTACCACAGGCGTCCAAGATGCTCATGGATGGCGTAGGCGCTCTCCGAGAAGGCCTTGATGGAGGGGAGCCAATCCCTGTAGTCCAGGTCCTTCGTCCAGCCCGGATGATGCACGAAGGCTGTCGGCGCCGCGGTGACCCTGAGGCCAACCTCCTCGAAGAGTTCGACGGCTCGCGGCAGATGCCAGGCATCGCTGACCAAGAGGATGTGCTGGACGCCGTCTCGCGCGAGCAGGGGCGCGGTGTCGGTAGCGTTCTCCCAAGTGGTCCGGCTCTCGGTCTCCACGTCCGCCACGCCAATCCCGTAGTCCGACTGGAGGACATCCGCCATCAAGCGGCCGATCGCCTCGCCCTCGTCGCCCAGCCTCCCGCCCGTGACATAGACGGGCAGACCGCTTGCCCGGTGCAGGAAGGCCCCGTAGCGCACGCGCCGCAGGCTGGCATCGTCGAGGCTGTCGCCACCGTACTCAGGCGCATCGCTCCGGCGGCCCGCGCCCAGGATGACGATGGCCTGGGTGGACGTCGGAATGGCGCGGGGATCGAGCGCCGGATAGGGCTCGAGCGGCTCCATGAGACTCGTCCCAACCACGGGCAGGCTCATGAGCGTGACTGAGCTCAAGGCGAGGAAGATCGCCAGTCGCACCGCGACGCCCCGCGCCAGCCAGAAGGCGACCACCAGCATCAGGATGATGATGCCGGGCGGGATCAGGAAGCTCTTGATCAGGCTATAGAGCATCATCCAATGACGTCGCTCGCCTGCCGATCCGCGTGGTAGGACGAGCGCACCATGGCACCGCTCGCGACATTCGAAAAGCCCATCTCGACGCCGATGACCCGCAATTGCTCGAACTCATCCGGCGTCCAATAGCGCAGCACGGGCAGATGATCCCGTGTGGGCTGGAGGTACTGGCCCAGCGTCAGCATCTCGCAGCCATGCGCCCTGAGATCGCGCATGACGTCCAGCACCTCGGCCTGCGTCTCACCAAGACCAAGCATCAGACCCGATTTGGTTGGCACATCAGGATGGCCGTCCTTGAAGGCCCGGAGCAATTGCAACGAGCCGCTGTAGTCAGCGCCAGGCCGAGCCTGTCGGTAGAGTCGCGGAACCGTCTCCAGATTGTGATTGAAGACGTCCGGCACCGCCTCACCCACGAAGTGGGCCAGCGCAACCGACTCACGACCGCGGAAGTCCGGGACCAAGACCTCCAGCCGCGTGCTCGGATTGCTGGCCCGGACCGCGCGCAGGCAGGCGGCGAAGTGGCCCGCGCCGCCATCACGCAGATCGTCCCGATCGACCGATGTGATGACGACATAGCGCAGCCCCATCGCCGCGATGGACTCGGCAAGGTGCTCGGGCTCGCGCGCATCGACCGGCTCGGGTCGTCCATGGGCGACGTCGCAGAAGGGACAGCGCCGGGTGCAGACGTCGCCGAGGATCATGAAGGTCGCGGTGCCATGGTTGAAGCACTCGCCGAGATTGGGGCACATGGCCTCCTCGCACACGGTCGCGAGCTTGCTCTCTCTCAGCAGCTTCTTGATCCGGGCCACCCCAGGGCCAACGGGCGCCTTAGCGCGGATCCAGCTCGGCTTGCGCAGCGTCGGGGCCTTGGTCTCGACCTTGACGGGAATGCGCGAGACCTTGTCTTTGCCGCGCTGATGGGTGTCTGGTGTCGCCCGCGAGGGGGCGGTCAAAGAGGTTGGTTCGGTCATGGATCCCGTCTCGTCCAGCTGTGTGAAGCGCTGGTTATGGGGTCTGGAAGACGGGCTTGCACGCCCTCGGGGCAGCAATCGGCGGAGCCAAGGAGGAAGCGATGCTCATCCGGGAAGCAAACGGTCAACCAGGATATGGAACCAGGGCGTGAACCAGCTCGGATGCAGCGCCAGGGAGCGACGGATGGCCGCCGGCGCCATCCAGCGCCATGCACCAATCTCCGTCGGGTCGGGCCTGGGGTCGCCCGCGTAAACGCCGTGGAAGATATGCAGATACTCGTGCTCGATCAATCCGGTCTCTTGGTCGTCGGCGCGATAGACGAGTTCGGCCCGCTCCGTCAGCGGTACCCGAATGCCAAACTCTTCTTTCAGACGCCGGCCGGCCGCGATTGAGGTCATCTCGCCGGGCCTTGGGTGACCGCAGCAGGTGTTGGACCAGCGTGCTGCGAAGTGGTACTTGCTGTCTGCGCGACGCTGGAGCAGAAGATCTCCGTGCGCATTGAAGACGAGGATCGAGAAGGCCCGATGCAGTTGCCCGAGCCGGTGGGCCTCGAGCTTACCCGCCGCGCCCATGGCTTGATCCCCTTCATCGACGATGATGACCTGCTCCGTGGCGTCGCGCCGCGCGGCCCGCTCTAGGTCTTCTGCTGCCAGGGGCGGGACGATCTGAGCACTCAACGTTCACCTCCAGTGCGGTTCTCTCCAGTGCGGTTCTCACCTGCGGGATTGTCAGCCGAGGGCGCGACGGCCGGCGCATCCGCTGGCGGTCGGAAGGCGCGAATGGCCGCGCTCAACTCCGCGTGGTGTTGGGCATGCGCATCGACATCCACGCCCGCCGCGATGGCATCCCACGCCTGACGGATACTCAGTGCGCCGGCGCGCGGACCCATGGGATGACCAAAGACGCCTCGCCCAGGCACGAACCCAAAATCGGTCGAGCCGACGTTGTCGTAGACCCTCTTCAGGGTGCCGGCCCAATCGCTCCCGCCAGGGACAGGCAAGCTTGGCTTGATTGGACCCATGGGCGCGAGACAGGCATTCACATTCTCCCGCACTTCGTCATCGCTCGTGTGCATGCGCTCACCGAATCCCGGCATGATGATGACGTCGAATCCCGCGAGCCGCTGGAGTTTGGTAAACACCCTGGTGTGGATCCCAAAATGCTCCAACCGGCTGAAGGGGGCGATAAAGGGAAAATGCGCGATCAAGGGAACCCGGGCATGCCGACGCAGCATTCTCACGCCACTGAGCCCGACGGGCATGGCATTCACCAAGAGCGCATTCGCCCCATTCGCGACCGCCAGGTCATGGAGTTCGACCATGCGATCCACCTCATCCGTGATGTTCGCGAGATACATCTTCGGAACGCCCGTCTCAGACTCGGCGCGCTGTCGCGCAGCGCCCAGCAACGCCGATCTCTGCGCCAGGGGGCACCAGGGAGTGTCCGCCAGCATCTCGTCGTCCTTGGCGACATCCAGCCCACCGAGCCAACTCTCAAGACCGAGGTCGCTGAACGCCTCCGGCGGGAGGCCGATATTGGGCTTGATCACGCCGAAGAAGATCGGACGATCGTAGATGTCGAGAAGCTCTCGAAATCCCTGGACGCCGAATCTCGGCCCTTCAAAGGCAGCCAGATAGGCGTCGGGGAAATGGATGTCGAGCAGCTTGACGACTGGGATGCCGGGCGCGAAGAAGGTCCCTTCCCCACAGACGGCGCTCAGAAGATTGGGAATGCGTGGCCCGAAGTTACCGTGCGGATGAGCGACACGCACACGGCAGGCTGACACAGGGCCATCGGGTCGCCTGCCCGCGTCATAGCTGAACGCGGTGCGCCCCGAGTCCACGACCTCCAGATCCAGCACGCGCGCCCCGAACCTTGGGCGCAGATCCTCGTCGAGGCCGACACGCCGCCACTGGGCCGTCGACTGCTCCGCACAGAAATGCGCCGCGGCGAGATCAGGCGCGCCAACACATTCGAAGGAATAGTCCAGCGTGATGTAAGCGTCGGGATCCAGGGTCTTGGCATCCGCGAAAAAGCCCGACCATTCGGCGTTCTTCATCGCTCAGTCTTCTCCCGCGACCTGCACGCGCAGCGTGCGCTCAACACGGGGTCCATCCAACTCGACAAAGAAGACCGACTGCCACTCACCCAGGAGGAGCCTTCCCTCAGAGACCAAGATCGTCTCCGAGGCGTTCATAAAGAGCCCGATGAGATGGGAGTGCGTATTGGGCCGCCCGTCCACGGGATCTAAGTCGTGGCGATAGCCGCGCCCGGGCGGGGCGAGCGATCCGAGAAAGTCCAGCATGTCCTGCTGAAGCTTTGGCTCTCGCTCATTGAGGGCGACGAAGGCTGTGGTGTGCGACGACGTGATCGTCACCTGACCGTTGCGAATCCGGTTGCGTTCGAACAGGCCCCTGATGCGATCCGAGACGTCGATGATCTCGATCGGGGCCGTCGTCGGAATGGTCAGGCTTTCGCAATAAAATCGCATTCGGCAGGGCTCAAATAGGAACGGGCGGGGCGAGTCAACAACTCTCCCCCCGCCCGTCGGCACTGTCAACTGTCAGACTTATTTGCCTGACGGAAGAGCGGTCATGCCTGCTGTCATTTCCACGGGCGCGTAATTCGGGCCTTGCAGCCAGTCGAACCCATCCGAGGACAACAGGATGTAATGGATCGCCAGCGCGAGCAGAAAGAGGAAGGCGAACAGGCCGATCAGCGCGGTGCGCGGATCGAAGATCAGCCAAATTTTGTGCATCTAGATGTCTCCTGAACGAAGCACGGGACGCCGGCGATGTTGGCGCCGGCCTCCCGTCCTTATATCCGCCGGCTGGCGGATGCTTGGCAATTACAGCCAGGGACGCCAGAGCCACGCAAGGATGTGCGCGATAACCACGATCCCAAAAAACATGGTCATGCTCTGCACGAAGATGGCGTGAAATTCTTTCGCTTCTTCTTCGGTCAGTCCGGTCATGCTCTTGTCAGCCATTAGAATTACCCTCAAAAACTTGTGTTTGACCTGTCGGCCGTTACCGCGAATGTCCCCGCGGCAAGGATCACTTCGGTGCGTCAGAGAACCCCGTTAGGAGTGCCTCTAGACGCAGCCATTACTCCAGCGACTTCAGGAGCCACTCAGCCAGTTGAAGGCCGGGCTGCTGAGCAGGATGAAGTGAATCAAAAGCCCCAGCACGAACAGGAACCCGAACAGGGCAACCAGGGTTCTACGCGGATCAAAGATCTGCCAAAGTTTATGCATGTGTATTCTCCGGTCTCTTACTGTTGGACGCTGCTGTTTACAACAATCGCCCGGTCGGTCACTAACACAAAAACCCTAGGCTATTACAGCCAAGGACGCCACAACCACACGAGGACGTGTGCAACGACGACGATCCCCGTGAACGCGACGAAACTGGACACGAAGATGCCGTGAAATTCCTTGGCCTCGTCTTCACTGAGTCCAGACATCGAGCGGTTCTCGCTAGCCATTTGGATGTTCCTCACAGATCGTCAGGATGGCTCAAACGATTCGGTCATCTCACTTCGCCGTCTGCAGGACGTCGTCGACGCAACCTGCAGATGGCTTGTCATGCGGTGCTTCGCTCCCTGTAGCAACCGCGCGGGCGTCCATGCCCAGCGTCTATCCTATGGCTACAGCTTTTGCTGAGCAGGTGCTGCGTTCTCAACTGGAGCCGGCTCTACCGCTGCCGCCTCTGCAGCAGGTGCCGCAGCCTCGACCGCCCCGTGAAGGGCCGGGTAGTCCTTCGCCATCTGCGCACCGTAGAGCGGCTTGTACACTCCCTGATGGCAGGTCATGCAACCAACCTTGAAGGGGTCACCATAAGGCCCTTTACGCGACGCGGGAAGTGCGTCGTTCAGCGGCCAGATGTAGTCCTGGTTGATTTCGCGTACGTGACGGATGGCGTACCAAGCCGTCGTGCGCTTCGGCGTGCTCTGATCCCAAGCGAAGAAGGACCGCGTATTGTGGCAGAAGGTGCAGTTGACGCCGAGCGAGTCGGAGATCTGCATCATCAGGCCGTAGGTCCATTCCGCCTGCTTGATCGAGGTCCGATTGCCAGAGGGCAACGCGGTCTGACCAATGACCCGGATCTCATTCGCCTGATCGAGGAAAGGCGTGTATGGATCATAGGGCAGCGACGCATAGGCAACCGTCGACGATGCAAAGTTCTGACCGGTGGGCTTCATACCCGACGGCTGACCCGGACCCGGATCGGTCGTCCACACGTAGTTCGGAACCGGGTTGCCGCGGTGGCAGGTGTAGCAAGTCACACCCGTCTCAGCAACGTGGTCCTTCCAATTCGTGTTGGCCTGACGAACCAGCTCGAACATGCGACGCGAAACGACCTTAGTGTAGATGTCGTCGGACGCCCAGTTCCCCGGAACGTGGCAGTAGTTACAGCCTTCCTTCGGAGACACCCAGGTCGTCACAGCGACCATGGTCCGGGTGAACTCGGCCACTGACAGATCCTTCAGAACCTGCACGTTCTCGTAGACATCCGTGACCTTGGCCCCACCCTCTGCCGCGGCCGGGATTGCCGCTGGCGGCAAATTCGCCTTCAGGCTCGCCTGTAGCAGACGCGGATTGTAGTTCTGCTCCATACCGAGGCCCCGGTACCCACCTTGCACGACTTCTGGTGGTGGGCGCTCGCAGCCGAGCAGCACGACAGAGGCGACGACAGCGGCTAATGGGATCGCTACATTCTTACCGATTTTCATTGCGCCACCCCCGCTGCATACGGATCCACGATGGGCGCCTGCGCCGGATAGGCCGGAGCAACACCATGTTTCACGGCCCAGAGGTACCAGTTCTCGACCACGGTGCCCGTGAGCAGGATGCCGATACCAGCCGTGATCACGGTCAGGACCGCACACCACCATGCCCAGCGATGGATGGATTCCATGGAGGCATTGAAGCCCATGGTCCAGCGCCAGAAGAGTGCCGCACGCTCCGCCGCAGTACCGCGGTCGGTGATCTGGTCGATCTCGCGATCACCACCGAAGCGGCTGACGGCGAGAATGGTCGCGCCATGCATGGCGAACAGCAGGGCTGAGCCGTAGAGGAACGCGATCGACAGCATGTGGAAGGGGTTGTAGTACAGGTTGCCGTACCGGATCGAGAAGGCAGCCGTCCAGTCCAAGTGAGGGAAGACGCCGAAAGGAACCGCTTCTGCCCAGCTGCCCATCATGATCGGGCGGATGAACCCAAGGCTGAGGTAGAAGAAGATCGCCGCAGCAAAGGCCCAAGACAGGTGCTGGCTCATCCCAAGTGCTTCAGCGCGCTTGTAGGTGCGCACCCACCAGAGCAGGATGGACGCAGTCAGGAATCCACCAGCGATCAGCCACCAACCACCCTCGGAGAGCGGAGGAATCGACAGACCGTACTGTGGCGCCGGCGGCTCCAGAGCGAGCCAGAAAAAGTGCTTCACGAACTGGATGACACTCCAGTCGACCGAGGCCAGCATGTTGAAGCCCATGATGAACAGGGCAGCAACACCAAAGATCAGCGACAGCGTTCCGGTGAAGCCTAGGTAGATTGGGCCGATCTGAGCGTCACCAATCTTTCCAAGCCAGTAGGAGAAGATCGGGTTGCCGATCCGGGGCAGACTGCCTTTCGGCAGCGGCACCCCGGGGTACGCTGGAGAGCGCACCTGCACGGTGTTAAATATATTCTGATATTCGGGCATTGTAGTCTCCTAGATCCTACCAGAGCGGGAGCTCAAGCCACCAGTTCCACCATTCCGGCCAACCACGTGTCCAGAAGGGGCCACTGATCACGATACACACTGCGCTCCAGAAAACCGCGCTCAGCGCCAGGAAGAGGCCGAGACGATGGATCGCGAGGGCACCAATGGAGTAGCCGACGATATCGCGGAAGAAGGTGTTTTCATGCTCACTGGTCTTGACTTCCTCACCCTCTTGCGGATTCGTCACCGACAGAATCAGCGACCCGTGCATCGAGAGCGCCAAGCAGTTGGTGAAGAAGAAGGTGATCGCGAGCATGTGGGCCGGGTTGTAATGGAAGTGCAGGAATTGATATCCCACGTTCGAGACCCAGTCCAGGTGGCTCAGGATGCCATAGGGAAAACCGTGACCCCAAGCACCGAGGAGGATCGGACGAACAAACACGAGAACCAGATAGGCGCCAATCGCGAACGCGAATGCAAAGGGAACATGGAATCCAATGCCGAGCTTGCGACAGATCTCGACTTCCCTCAGCGCCCAAGCGACGAAAGCGCCAGCAGCACAGATCGTGATGATCTGCCAAAGGCCGCCTTCGGTCAGCGGCGCCATTCCAAGGCCGTAACTAAGATCAGGGGGAGCGATACTGATCTGCCAGATATTATAGGTTTGTAGCTCGGCGTTCGGTCCGATGGTCGCACCCCAAACAATCAGGAGTACACCCAACAAGGCAAAGAAGAAACCCGCGACCCCGAAGAAGCCGACATAGAACGGCCCCACCCAGAAGTCGAATAGGTCTCCCCCTATCAGCGTCCCGCCACGGACGCGGTATTTTCTCTCAAAACTGAGCATGGCCATCGTAAAATCCTCTGCTGGGGAGGCATTCCAGATGGCTGCCTCCTCTTAGCACTGTCAGCGGCAGGAAAGACCTGTCGAGCCGACAGGCCTCACCTACCACTCCCCAAAAAGGACGCGATTACCTTTGGGGGACAACCGGCGTCACTTGCTGGACCGTGGCGGCAGGAATGCCGTCTTCGAGCCAGTTGAACTCAGCCGTGCTCAACAGAATCATGTGGATGGCGATACCGAGGATGGTCAAAAACACGGCCAAACCGATCAGGACACGGCGAGGATCGATCAGCAGCCACATTTTCCAGAGATCAGGTGACATCATTATTCTCCTAGAGATAAATAGATACGGGACTCATACAGAAAGGTTGATCACGATTCGGATCAACGCTCAACCCAATCTGATTACAGCCAGGGGCGCCACAGCCAAGCCAGGATGTGCGCGATGATGACGATCCCGAAGAATGCCGTCATGCTCTGCACGAAGATGCCATGGAACTCTTGTGCTTCTTGCTCGGTCAGACCAGTCATGCTCTTGTCAGCCATTTGTTAATCCTCCGAATCTGGGGATAAGCCTTAGTTAAGCCGCACTTAGCCCGTGCGGCATGGGGGCGCCGTGGCCCACACCCGACCACGACTGAGAAGCCGCCCGATAACCGCGGGCACACTCTCTTCAAACTGAGCCCTTCCGGGCTCGAAACCCTGCGAGCGCCAATCCCTGGCCCCCGATCAAATTCAACGACCGCTCAGCAGAGCGATGATCCCTGACGCCGATCCTTTTCGATGAGGCTGTGACGATCTGTCGAAGAGTGCATCGACACGCATTGCTCTTCGTCACGACTCATGTCCATTGCGCCAAGTACCGAAACGGGGTGGCTGCATTTGAGGTGTCAGTCTAGCTTGACTGACACAGATGTCAATCTACATTTACACCTGAATTTCAGTGAGAACTGATCGAGGACAGGGTGGTTGCGCAAAACACCGGAACCGACCCAAAGTCTCTGTCCGGACGCCACTCCACCCGCTCGAACACTCGCGCCCGGCCAGTTGACGAAACCGAGCGCCCGTTACCGAAATCCTGCCTTGCGAACCAGCGATTGATGCGCCACCGCCGAGGTGTGACAGGCATCAGACCGGGCGGAATCCTGACACAGGACGCCGGATGCCCGACAGTGCCTGATAAGGCTTCACTTGCGCCCCGTCAGGAAATGGCAATTTTTGTTGATGTTTCGGTGTGAAGAGAGCGCAGTCGGCCCGCGAAGACCGATGAGCGCCTACCGATCAGAGAGGGGAGATGGCCGCCTGTGCGGCCTGTCGCGCGCGCCTGTCGCGACAAGCGGCGACAGGCGCGTTCCAGACAGCGCGCTGCGGCAGCCGCGCGCGCGAGAGGGCGTCAGCCCGCCAAGGATGCCTGTGTGGCCGAGACACGCTCGACCGAGACCCGTTCTTCCCCGGCATTGCGCGCGGCGCGCTCGGCGGCGTCGCGCAGGCGTTTCGCGGCCGAGATACGCACCAGCACGGGCTGAGAATCCACGATGCGATCGAAGATGGCCCGTGCATCCTCGTCCCACGGCAGCTCTCGGTGCAGTCGAGCCGGCGTTGGGTCGACCTTATCCAGGTCCGTCCCCAGCGGCAGGATGTTGAAGAGGGCGTCGAAGAGGGCGTTACAGACCTCTTGGACCAGATAGGTGGCCCCGGCATACCCCATGAACGGCGTCCCCGTATGACGGCGGATGACGGTCCCCGGGAAAGAGGCCGGGATGTAGGTCGCGCGGGCGCCGATCTCGGAGAGATACATGCGCTCGTTATAGCTGCCGAAGACGATCAAGGGCGTCTTCTCACGCACCGTTTGGCGAATGATGTCGTTGTCCGGCTTCACCCCCGCCTTGCGGGCAAAGGCGAAATTGCAGGGCAAACCCAGCTCGCCCTCCAAGAAATGTTTAAGTCCGCGCGTGTAGGTCTCGGTGGCGGCGACGCCGAAGCTCGCCGTGCCGAAGAAGTCCTGGGTCACCGAGCGCCACAGATCCCAGATGGGCTTGATGGTGGTGTGCTTCTCTTGCTCGATGAAAGGCTCTGGATCCAGCTCGAGGATCTCGCCGAGCGCACGCAGGAACTTAGTGGTGCTGTGAAGACCAATGGGCGCCTGCAGGAAGGGCCGCTCGAGCGCCTCGCAGAGCGTGCGCCCCACCTCGCGGTACATGCAGACATTGGCGTCGGCGTCGGCCAGCTTGCCGACATCCTCCAGATGACTGCCAAGCGGAAAGGTCATGTTGACCTCGGCCCCGATACCCTCGATCAAGCGACGGATCTCAGCCACGTCCGAGGGCGTGTTGAACATGCCGTACATGGGGCCAATGAGATTGACCTTGGGTCGCTCATCGGCGCCGCGCTTGCGCTTCGGGACCACAGCCTTCTTGGGTCCGTACTGCGTCCAGAGCCAATACATGGCGCGATTGGCGCTCTGCCATTGATCCTCGTCGATGGTGCGTGGCAGGAAGCGGACGATATTGGTCCCCTCCGGCGTGACGCCGCCACCGATCATCTCGGCGATCGACCCCGTCACCACCACCGCCGGCTGCGTCGGATCCAGGGTCTTGTAGGCCCGCCGCATCGCCTGCTCGGTCCCGCTCTGCCCCAGCTCCTCTTCTCCGAGCCCGGTGACGACAACCGGAAGCTCATGTGGCGGCAAGCCGTCGGTGTAATGCAGGACGGCTGTGACGGGCAGGTTCTCGCAACCGACAGGGCCGTCGATGATGACTTGCAGCCCCTTGATGGCGGTAAACACGTAAACAGAGCCCCAGTAACCGCCCGCGCGGTCGAGGTCATTGATCAACATCGGTAAAACGTCCTCTATCAGGGACCAGAAACCTTGGGAGACGGCGACGCGGCGAGCGCCGTACGATCGGCATCGCCAGAGGCGCCGGAACTAGCCCGAAGCGGTCGTGCCGCCCGCCCCGAGATTGGACGGGACAACAGAATGAATGGCCTCTTCTTGCCGTGGTTTCAGCGCTTCTCACCATGCCGTCATCCCGCCGAGCCGCTCTGGAAAGCGACGCCTGGGGTCGGAGCGGCCCTCACTCGGGCTGTTTGACAACCCTGCGGCTTGGCTTAGGCACGCGCTTCACAGGCTTCTCCTGCCAGATCCCGCTCGTATCGCCCTCGCCCACCCCTTCGAAAAAGGCGCGCATCACACTGAACCGCTCCTTGTTCGCGAGGGCCGCATTGATCACCTGTGCCAGGGAGCCAGCGCCTGCCGGCCCCATCAGCGGCCGCGCCGAGATGAGGTTGGTGAAATAGAGCGCCGGAATCTCCATTTCCTTGGCCGCTTGAACGACGGGCGTCGTGCCGATGGCCAGATCCGGCTCCAGGGACTTGACGGCCGCCAGGTCCTGCTCCAGCGAGGCACGGAACTGCACCGGCACACCGCGCGCCTCCAGCCAGGCGAGATCCGATTCGTTCCAAGGCGTTCGAGGACAGGCCGTTCCCACATAGGGCACCTCAGCCCCCGACTCGATCAGCAGGCGCGCGACCAGCAGCTCGGAGCCCTCGTAGCCGGAGACGATGATTCGCCCCTTGACCGGCATCGCCGACAAAGCGCCATCGATCGCCGGCAGGAACTTGTTCTTGGCTGCATCGACCTTCTCCTGCGCGATCCCGCAGGCCTGGCCGATGGCATCCAACCACGCCGCCGTCCCATCGCGCCCCACGGGCGCCGAACCCACGATGGGTCGGCCGGCCGCCGCCAGCTCGCGGCAGGATGCGGTGTATTGGGGATGGATCGCCGCCGCGACGCGGCAGTCGAGCGCCGCGTAGAGTTCGCGCCACTCGCGGGTCGGCACCACTGGCCCGACCGCCAGACCGAGCGGCTCCAGCATCATGCCGATACCGACCGGGTCAGCCGGAAACATCTCGCCCAACAGGGTGACGGTCGGACGCTCGCTGCGCCCACCGCGCGGGGCTTGCACCGGCCCCTGCTCCGCCTCATGGCGCGCGTACTGGAGCATGGCACCGGCCATGACATCCTTCGCCTCGGCGTGGGTCGGCACGCCAAAACCCGGCACGTCGATCCCAAGGATGCGCACGCCATTGACCTCCTTGGGCAGCAGCCGCAAGGGGACGCCGGAGGCCGTGGGCACGCAGAGGTTGATGGCGACGATCGTGTCGAGCCGCTCCGGATCGGCCAGCTTGAGGACAGCCTCGCGCGCATCCTCGAAGAGCCGCCCCGAGACCAGCGACTCCGAGTCGAAGGGCACATAGCCGACGGAGCGACGCGCGCCGTAGAAGTGAGAGGTGAAGGTCAGGCCGTAGACACAACATCCCGAGCCAACCAGCACCATGGCGGTGCGCCGCATGCGCAGCCCGACGCGCAAGGCGCCAAAGGCCGGGCACATGGTCTGCGGCTGGTCGTGCGGACCGGCCGGATAGTCGGCCGCCAGCCGTTGGAGCAGCTCGGCGTTCCCGGACGCCGCCGCAGCGGACTTCAGCGTCTCGGCGCTCGCACAGCCGCCCCCCTCTGGGGCTTGATCATTGTCGGTCATCGAAGGCTCCCGCTGCAGACTCAGACGTCGTCATAGACGACTTCGAGCGATGGCTTGGCGATCGCCGCCGCGTCACACATGTCCTCCGGCCGCGCCGGCTCCAGGACGACATGCCGGCCGACCTCATCACCCTTGAAGAGGTTCAGCAGATCCTCATGCTCCAGCGGCTTGGGCCGTACCGGAGGCGCCTCGGCGACATTGGTCGCCAGTTCCGCGAACAAGGGGCCCCATTCCCCATCCGGGCGGCCGATGATTTCGTAGTTCGCGCTCTTGCGCCGAATCTCCTCATGCGCCGGGATGGTCGCAAGGACCGGGATGCCGACGGCCTTGGCAAAGGCCTGCGCCTCGCCCGTGCCGTCGTCCTTGTTGATCACCATGCCCGCCACGCCCACGTTGCCGCCCAGACCGGTGAAATATTCCACTGCCGAGCAGACGTTGTTTGCGACATAGAGCGACTGGAGATCGTTGGAGCCGACGACGATGACCTTTTGACAGAGGTCGCGCGCAATGGGCAGACCGAAGCCGCCACAGACCACGTCGCCGAGGAAATCCAACAACACGTAGTCGAAATCCCACTCGTGGAAGCCCAACCCCTCAAGCAGCTCGAAGCCGTGGATGATGCCGCGCCCCCCGCAGCCGCGCCCAACCTCGGGACCACCCAGCTCCATCGCAAAGACGCCGTCGCGCTTGAAGCAGATATCACCGATGGTCACGACCTCGCCAGCACGCTTCTTCTCGCTGGAGGCGCCAAGAATCGTCGGGCAATTACGCCCGCCGAAGAGCAGCGTCGCCGTATCGCTCTTGGGATCGCAGCCGATCAGCAGGACCTTCTTACCCTGTTGGGCCATCATGTAAGAGAGGTTGGCCAGGGTGAAGCTCTTGCCGATGCCACCCTTGCCGTAGATGGCGATGATTTGCGTCTCCTTGACCGCCGGCGCCGCAGCCGGATCCGTGGTTGCTTGCCGCGACGCTGCGAGCGCCGGACCTTTGACGGGTACATTCACGAAATGGATCTCCAATCAAGAATCATCTTCAGGCAGCTGGGATCACCGAATGCCGTGCGATAGGCGCCGTCGGCCTCGGTCGCGGGCACACGATGGGTGATGAGCCCATCCAGGGACAGACGGCCGGACTCCAGGAGCGACCGAACCGCGGCGAGATCCGCCGGCTGAAACTCGGCCGCGATCCGGAAACGCGCCTCGCGCATGAAGGCGGGCGGGAAGGTGAAAGACACCGGCTGGCTGTAGAAGCCACCGAGCACGATCTCTCCGCCCCGGGCCATCCGCGCGACGAGGCTGTCCAATATCTTCGGATCACCGCTCATATCGCAGATGCTGCGGTAATCGCGCCGCTGATCCTCATCCGGCGACATGACGTCATAGCCGAAACCATCGGCACCCGACCGGCGAACCGGATTGGTCTCCCAAACGACGGGGCGCGAACCCTCGCCCAAGGCCGCGATGCGCGCCAGTAAGCGCCCCAGCACGCCATGCCCTACGATCAGCTCGACATGCGGCGACGCCGGCCCGGCGATCGCGTGATAAGCCGTCGCCGCCAGCGCCAAGAGAACGGCCTGCTCGCCCAGCGCATCCTCGACAACCAGCAGACGCTTGCCCGGCACCACGACCCGCGAGGCCGCGCCGCCGAACAAGCCGCGCACCTCGCCGTAGCAGACGGCCCCGGGTACGAAGACTCGTTGATCGACCTGCAGACCGGACTCCGCCCCTGCGAAGACGACGCGGCCGACCGACTCATAGCCGGGCACCAGCGGATAGCCCATCCCCGGAAACTCGGGCATGCGCCCAGACCAGAGCAGTCGCTCGGTTCCCGTACTGATGCCGCTCCACTCGATATCGACCACGACGTCGGCGTCGGTTGGCGGTGTCAGCGCGAGCCGACGCAGTGAGAGGCGCTCCGGCTCCTCTAGCACGACCGCCAGGGCTTCGAGATTCGGGATAGTAGCGTTCAAGGCGTGACTCACACAGGCTGGATCTAGTAAGCGCGACAGTTTAACGAAAGTTGACTGTCAGTCTAGGGCACTCGGTGCGGATGTTGAACTGAGCTGGATGCCGCGAGCGCGGACTCAGGTCAGTCCGAGCGGCGCGCCACCATGACTTGCGTCAAGAGCGGCAGACGGGTCGGCAGCTGGCGCACCCCGCCGAAGCCCGCTGCGCGTAGCATCTGCTTCAACTCGGACGGAGCGCGCGGCCGACCGCTGCCCATGGCGAGCAGATAGAAGCCGAAATAGGCGTCGCCAATCCGCTCGACACCGGGCGTTCCAGACATCGGCTCGGCGACGAGCAGCCGCCCGCCCGCTGGCAGGGCGCGACACGCCGAGCGGAGGAAGTCCTGGGCGACATCGTCGTCGTGATCGTGCAGCACGCGCACCAAGGAGACGACATCCGCGCCTTCCGGCAGCGGATCGCGCAGCGCGTCCCCGCCGATGGCCGTCGCCCGATCGGACAGACCCTCGCGCTCGAAGCGCGCCCGCGCGCGCTCGGCGACGGCCGGCAGGTCGAAGAGGATCACCCGCAGATGCGGCCAGCGTTTGGCGGCCGTCACCAGGAAGGTGCCATCGCCTCCGCCCACGTCGAGCAGACATTGATGATCCGCGAGGGAGTAGGCATCGACCACGTCGAAGGCGAGCAGCCGCTGAGAATCGGCCATCAGTTCACTGTAGCCACCGACCGCCTGCTCCGCCACCGCGGCCGGATGCTCGGTGCCGACATAGGCCCAGTACTTCAGCAACTCGCGCTCGCCGACCTCGCCCCTCAACAAGGCGACCGGATCCCGCAGATCCGCATAGGCCATGGCGTGATGCGAAACCATGGCGGTGATCCCGGAATTACCGAGCACGGCGGCCCCCAACTGGCTGAGCGCAAAGCGGTCACGCCCGCGCGCCTCGGCCAGCCTCAGACTCACTGCCGCACGCAGCAGTCGGCGCGCACCCTCGGGCGGGAGATCCAACCGACCGGCCAGCTGCTCGACCGACTGCACGCCCTCGGCCAGGATCTCGAAGAGCCGCAGCTGCACACAGGCGTAGAGGATCTGGGAGTAGACGAACCCGGCGGCGATATCGAACAGCTCGCGCGACTGGCGCCGCGCGATCCAACGCGTCAGGGGGAATGCAACGGCCCAGCGTTGAAAACCAGGATTCGAGAGCACACGATTGCGCAAGGAAAGGAGGGAACTAGGGAGCCACATACATGCTACGACCGAGTCTTGCCTCAGGCAGCCGCATTCGGCGACCTTGGCATATTTCCAGAGCCGCCGAAGTCAGAGCAGAGCCGTCAGGCCGCGCGCTGAGCCAAATTCTTCGGCATGATGTGGCGCGATTCCGCCATTAGGACCTCGGCCAATTTTTCCTGACCTGGGCAGGGAGGAATGGCGTCGATCGCGCCCTTGACCAGTTGACGCAGCCGATCGATGGCCCCATCGACGCCGAGTTCACCGGCAGCGCTTGGGCGGTTGAGCACGGCATCGCGACCCACTGGCTTACCGACCTCCTGAGCACTGGCGGCGACGTCGCGAAGGTCGTCGGCAACCTGATACGCCTCGCCGATGAGGTCACCCACCACGCGCCAGACGTCGGCGTCCTCACCCGCGACCTGCGCACCCGCGGCAGTCGCGGCCGCAAACAGCGATCCTGTCTTGGCGCGATGGTAGTCCTCGACCGAGACACGCGGCTCGCATTCCCAGGCCTGGCCGGCCGTAATGCCGTAAGGCATACCAACCGAGCGACCGACCGTCAGCAACAGAGGCGCCAGACGCTCAGGCGTGGACGCTAGGCTGCGAGCGAGGTGCTCGAAGGCGAGTATGATAAGCGCGTCACCAGCCAGAACGGCCAGCGGCTCGCCGAAGGCACGATGCACCGAGGGCAAGCCGCGGCGCAACGGCGAATCATCGAAACAGGGCAGATCATCATGCACCAGGGAGGCACAGTGCAGCAGCTCGATCGAGGCCCCCACGGCATCAGCCGCCGCATAGTCGGTGCTACCACAGGCTGCGGCCACCGCCAGACAGAGCCGGGGACGCACGCGCGCACCGCCCGGAAACACTGCGTGTCGCACTGCCTCAGCCAAGCGCGGGGGACAACCGGGGACAGCCACGGTATCTATGGCAGCGGCCAAGGCCTGCTCGATTCTAGTTGTGGCATCCATCGGTGCTCCCTCGCTAACCGCGGTCGAATGTAAGGAATAATGGACACTTAAGTGTGTCACGTACAATAGACATCTACACCCGATGCGTCAACGCGAATCGGGAGGAGGCCATGATCGTATGTCCAGGAAAAATGTCATCGTCGTCGGGGCTGGCATCGGCGGACTCGTCGCCGCCGTCCAGCTCGCCGCGCGAGGGCTCCAGGTCCAGGTGCTCGAGCGCGCCGGCACACCGGGCGGCAAGATGCGCGAGATCACCCTTGGAACACACCGCATTGACGCCGGACCCACGGTGCTCACCATGCGCCGAATCTTCGAGGACATCTTCGCCGACGCGGGCGCCACGCTCGAAGACTATCTAACGCTGGAGCCGCTGGAAATCATAGCACGGCACGCTTGGAGCGAGCATGAGCGCCTGGACCTCTTCGCGGACCACGAGCGCACCGTCGATGCGATCGGCGACTTCGCCGGCGCGGCGGAAGCCAAGGGCTATCGCGCCTTCCGCGATCGCGCGCGCATGATCTACGAAACGCTCGAGACGACATTCATCCACGCCCCTCGCCCAAGCTTTTTCGGACTCATGAAACGCTGCGGGCTGCGCGGCTTCGGCGGACTGAGCGGGGTCAAGCCCTACGACAGCCTCTGGGACATACTCGGAGACTACTTCAAGGATCAACGCTTGCGCCAGCTGTTCGGGCGCTATTCCACCTACTGCGGCTCCTCGGCCTTCCAGGCACCCGCAACGCTGATGCTGATTGCGCATGCCGAGCAGCAAGGCGTCTGGTCCGTCGCCGGCGGCATGCAGCAGGTTGCATCCGCGCTCGCCCAGCTCGCGGAAAAGCATGGCGCAAGCATCGAGTACCACCAAGAGGTGGTCGAGATCCTCACCGAGCACGGACACAGCAGCGGAGTGCGACTTGCGAATGGCGATGTCCGCGCGGCGGACGCCGTAGTCGTCAACGCGGACCCCGCCGCCCTCTCCCAAGGCCGGCTCGGCAAGGGAGCGAGCCGCGCCGTGCCACCCATCCGACCGGCCGGCCGCTCCCTGTCCGCCATGACCTGGTGCCTGAGCGCCGAGACCCAGGGCTTCCCGCTGGCTCGGCACAACGTCTTCTTCGGGCGCGACTACGCCGCCGAGCTCGACGACGTCTTCAAGCACGCTCGACTGCCACGCAACGGGACGGTTTATGTCTGCGCTCAAGACCGCGGCATTGGCGAATCGAGCAGCTTGCACGGCACCGAGCGCCTCTTACTCCTACTCAACGCCCCCCCAATCGGCGACAAGCACAGGTTCGACGCAGCCGAGATCGCTCAAAGCGAGGAACGCGTCTTCTCTCACCTGGAGCACTGCGGCCTACGCGTGCTCAGAACGCCGGAGAACTGCCAGGTCACGACGCCCACCGAGTTCGAGCGCTTCTTTCCCGCGACAGGAGGGGCACTCTATGGGCAGGCGTATCACGGATGGACAGCGGCGTTCAAGCGCCCAGCCTCGCGCACGCGCATCCCACGCCTCTACCTAGCAGGCGGGAGCACGCATCCGGGGGCCGGCATTCCCATGGCGGCGGTGTCGGGTCGACTGGCGGCGGCCAGCCTGATCGAGGATCTCGATTCGAGTTGAAGAGGTCGGTCGGGGTTCGGGCTGGAGCGTCCAGCCCGTTCTGGGCGTAGCCATGAGCAATGCGCGCCGGAGAGCTTCTGCAGACTGGGCGGACGTCAGGAGCCCACCACGCGCCGTTTGGTCGGGCCTCGCCCCTCGGCCCAACCGACTCCAACATCCGCCGTGGTCACAACCACCCTTTCCAGCCCGCACGGAGCCCAGCTTGCTTCAGCTCAATGCCCGAGGTATCCGGAACGGCAGCAGCGTTTGCACCCAGCGCGAGCTGAAGCGGTCAAGACAGACGCTCTCATGCATCGCCGTCACCGGCTCGCCGAGCAGGTGGGTCTCCAGCACCGAGCGCGTATAGAACGGCGTGTCCTCCAGGGTCTCGGTCACGCGTGCGGTGTGGTGCGGGTCCACCCGCGTGCCGCGCCGCATCAGCCAGGCCGTATTGGGCAGCCGCACGCGCGGTGGCGCCTCGAAATGCTCGACGCCACCGGTCGGAGCAAAGCGCAGTGCTAGCGGTGGCTTATCCCCCTCGCGCTGCGTCACGTCATACAGAATCGCCGTACCACCATCCTTCAGCATCGCGCGCGACCACTCCCAACGCTGGAACGCCCTCTCCAACGGCTCAACGCCCCAGTTGGAATCGAGGTATCCGCTGCCAGACCAGCGTAAAGAGGGCTGATCGAACTCGACTTCGACATGCGCGCGCGGGGCGATCGGCGCCCAGTAGTGGTGTCCCGCATTGTCGAGGTTGTACGGCTGGCCCGCCACCACGCTCGGATAGACCCGCACCGTTCCGCGGATGCGCGAGGGCAGCGGCACCGTCACCTCATCGATCTGAATGGTCAAACTGGTTCCGTCCCAGGACAACGAGCTCGGCCCGAGCTCCAGCCTGGAGGCGTCTCGCCGCAGCGCGGAGTGGCCCCGCTCGGTCATGCTCCAGCGTTTGCACTCGCCGTACAGCGCGACGTTCAGCGAATTGTGGTTCAGCGGATCACTGTCGCCGAGCCGGCGCGCCTTGGCGTAGTAGGGGGAAAAGCAGCTCCCGAGCTGAGCGATGAGCGTGATCCCATGCCGTCCGTCGTCGCTCAAGGCATCGACATACCACCAAAGATACCCCTCCGGCATGACCGACGCATCGAAGCGTGGCCCGAGTCCAGGCTCGCAGGCGCGGATCAGAGTGTCCTCATCGCCGTTAACAGGCGGTGCATTGTCAGCCCGCAAGGCTCCGGATTGCTGAAAGTCTATTGTTCGCATAGCGCCATCTCCGATGCGGCATCACCATCTGATGCGATATCACCACCAGTATGAGGTTGGCTTGGCCACCATCCAATAGAGTCCAGCCAGCAGCGGCACCGTCGAGAGGAGCCCCCAAACCAGCCAGGTGCGGCTGTACTTCCGATACTCTGGCGGCACCTCGCCGATGACCGCGAACTCCTGCGCGAGGCGAGCCTGCTTGATCTGGAGCGGCACCAGAATACCTAGCCACACGGCTCCCGCCACAGCTAGCGCGAGCTGCCCCAGAACGAGCCAGGGTGTGCTGAACAGAGGCCAGTGACCCACGAGGGCGGCACCATAACCGCCGATGACAAGGAGAAAACCGCCAGCCAGAGTGAACGAATAGTCAGTCACGGTCACCAGCCACTGAGCGAACGCCATGATCTGCGTCTTGTTCGTCCGATCCGCAAACACTTTCCACAGAGCCGTGACGGTTACGTTTCCCGCCATCAGAATCAACCCTAGAATATGCAGAGACTTAAAAAACGCATACAACATGATTCAAACTCACCGCTTAGGCTGGAGGACAGAGTGGGTTTCCGACTCTCCAGGCAAGCAGACACATGCCACGCTCTCATGAAGAAGCGTCAGTGGCTGGGGTTAAACCGGAGCGAGTCGGATGCCTATCAGGCATGCCCAGTTAGGAGGCGCTGTCGGCCTCGGGTCGAGCAGATTACTTCGTTTGGCCTGGCCAATCACTGCGTTGCGGCCGGATTATAGTGCTGGGTATCCAGGTTGTATAGGCGTTACCCACAGCACTCCGATAGCGGTTGGCGTCATTATGCTAGACTCCTGCCCGCGAGAATTTGCAGCGCCGAGGCGGATCAGTGGCTTCCGCATCGGCGGTCATCGGTGCGCTGTTGGGCATCGCGGATCGGCCAGCACATTAGGAGGCCTGTTTTGAAAGTTGTTGTATTTGGGGCGACCGGCAAGGCCGGCCGCACGGTAGCTTTGAACCTGCTCGCCGCCGGACATGAGGTAACCGCCTTTGCCCGCGATCCGGCGAAGTTCTCCGCGCACACCTACACAGGGCTTGCCATCATCAAGGGCGATGCCCTGAACGCCGACGATGTGGCGTCAGCCGTGACCGGTCAGGACGCGGTCATCGTCAGCCTGGGTGACTCCCTCGACCCCATCGTCCTGAAGCTGGGAGCCAGACTGGGAATCAAGCGCAACACCCCGCCCAACATCTGCGAGGTCGGCACAGCCAATGTGATCGCCGCAATGGAAGCAGCCTCGGTCAAGCGCCTGATCTGCGTCACCTCCTACGGCGTCGGCGACACGCGCGACAGGTTGTCGCAGGTGTTCAAGCTGTGGTTCCGCGCACTGCAGCTGGGCGAACAGCTGGCCGACAAGGAGCGGCAGGAACAGCTGGTCAAGGCAAGCAGCCTGGACTGGACACTGATCCAACCCGTTGGCCTGACCGACGGCGCCGCCACGGGGCGCTGGGTTGCCAGCACCTCGGGCGACAGACGCAAGCGAACCGTCAGCCGGGTCGATCTCGCCGACTTCATTGCCCAAGTCCTAGAGGGTGGCCACTACCTGCGGAAGACGGTCGTCTTGTCGCAACTCACCATATCCGAACGAGATTTCGCGACAGATACGACGACGGCACATACCACTTAAACCGCCGCTCGGCAGCCTGGACGCATTCTTTCGCGCGCCAGGCACCGACGATCGCGCCGAACGCGACGACCCTCACGCGAACCTCGCCCCGGCCAGTCGCTCCGACGTCTCCCACAGAAGAGCGGCGGCCGGGCCGTCCAGCGCCTTGGCTGGTATCGCGGCCGCTCCGGGCGGACCCTTGAGTTCGTGCCATCCCGTCGGCCCGTAAAACCCGCCGCCTTGCGCATCCGGCGACGTCGCCGCGAATAGGATCGGCAGTACGGCCAACTCGGCCGCCGGGCTGAGCGGAAGCAAGAACGACTTCGTGATCCGCCATAGCCCCGCCCTCAAGCCGCGCGAGGCGGGTCCGTTGCTGATGATGTCAGTGCGGGCATAGCCCGGATGAGCCGCCAGGCCATCGACTCCCCAGCCCGCAGCCTCGCTGCGGCGCTGGAATTCCAACGCCAACATCAGCATCGTCAGCTTGGTCATGCCATAGGATCTGAACGGGACGTAGCCTCGCTCCGACTGCAAATCGGTGAGATCGATGGAATCCAAGCTCGCCGCCAGGCTGCTGACGTTGACCATGCGCGCCCCGGCCACCCGCCGCAGCAGCGGCAGCAGTCGGGCGGTCAGGGCAAAATGACCGAGATAGTTCGTGGCGAACTGACGCTCGAAGCCGTCGACCGTCACTTGCCTGCCGGGTAGCGCCATGACCCCGGCGTTGTTGACCAGCAGATCGATGCCCCGATTCTCGGCGAGCAGCACCTCAGCAAAGGCGGCAACCGAGGCGAGCGAGGCCAGGTCGAGCCGCTCGAAGCGCGCTGTCGCATCAGGATGGGCCGCGCGGATGCGCGCCACCGCATTCGCACCCTTGCTGTCGTTTCGCCCCGCAAGCACGACCTCGGCCCCCGCCGCCGCCAGCGCGAGCGCCGTCTCGTAACCAAGCCCACCGGTACCCCCGGTGATGACAGCAAGCCGTCCGTCTTGCGACGGGATATCGGCAGTTGTCCAGCTCATCGACCAGTGCCCCCCAACGAATAGATACGAGGTGTGCCAAATTACGGCGAGCCGATGGGCGTTGCATTGACATTTTTGGCGTTTCGCATGGCGAAACAACCGTGCCGAGATGCCAGCGGCTCTAGAAAACGACTGGACTCATCAACCTTTGACCGCGCCTTGGCGACTCCGCTCTTGCCAGCGTTGCCGCAGATCGACCAAGTGTATGACGAGCGCAACGAGGAAAAGGGATGAGACCGAAACCCAGGAGGCACCAGTGATGGCCGCGCGCGCGGCCAGCAACAGACAGGTACCGGGGGCGAGGATGAGCAGGGTTGCGAGCGGCGGCAAGGGGCAGCGGCGCATCCGCCACAGCACCATGAGCACGATCGCCTCCAGGCCGATCAGCAACAGGACCAAATCGATGGAGCGCCCGCTTGCAAGGAATTCGGTCATGGTCTGCGCCTTCTGCCTTCTGAGTGATGATGTTGTCGAGACGATGCCGGGCAGACTCCAGGTCCTTGAAGAAGGCACGTCCATGCCCGGCCAGTTTGCTGCGCACTAGGCGCTTGTTCATGCGAGGCGCCTAACGACCCAGCCGTGGAAATCCGTCGAGGTCTTGCCCTGAACGGAGTCGGCCAGAAACGCAGCGCGCGCAACGTGACTCGATGCTGGCTTGGTTATTTCGGTGTTTCCGCGGTAAGCGCCCGTTTAGCCCAGACCATAGTCCAGCTTGCCGCCAGCCCTCTCAGCCCAAAGCGTTGAAAAATCAAGAAATTCAACGACCCGATGCCGAACAGTGGCCCAATAATAAGCCCCGACGAGGGCTGAGGACAAGGCGGTTGAGGCTGAGGAGTGCGTGCTGGTGGCGGCCTGGAGCAGCACGGAAGCACAGCGGCCGCAGCGAGCCGGCGGTGGACGAACGCTTGAGTCAGCTCGGCGAGGTCCGCCAGGATGCCCGTCGCCGGCACCAAGGGTTTGAGGGCGAAGTTCGCCAGCGAGTCGACTTGGATGATTCGAGCATTGTCGAGCGGATGCACGCCAAGACCAGATTCGCGCAAACGCATGCTCGGCGCCCAGGGGTCAGTGGGGGGGGGGGCGAAGCATCCACCCCAGCGACAGCGACGCAGCCTACTGAATCTGCAGCGGAAGTTTGCCATCTGGTGGAGAGGCCGCCATACTGCGGCTACCTGCTAGGTCATGCGTGGTGTTCCGATCTTCAGCAAGTCCACCACCCCTTTTTCAACGCCAGATAACGAGTCCGCCCACCGTGCCAACCGAGCTACTTTGGCTGCTCCTGCCATGGAGCCTTGCGTTCGTCTTTCTCGGGCGGATGCGTACCTGTCCGCCGCTACCCCGGCGCGCTGACGACATCAAGGTGTCGGTCATCATCCCCGCGCGCAACGAGGAGGCGCGTCTGCCGCCGCTACTCGCATCACTGCGGGAGCAGGATCATGGCAACCACGAAGTCATCGTCATCGACGACGACTCGACGGATGCGACGGCCGAGCTGGCCCGAGCCGCGGGCGCCAAGACGCTCACCTTGACCGAGCTTTCCCATGGCTGGCTGGGCAAACCGCACGCCTGCTGGGCCGGCGCTCAAGAGGCGACGGGCGATCTACTCATCTTTCTCGATGCCGACACCGAGTTGGAGCCGACAGGGCTGCGGCGAATCATCGGCACCCACGCCAAGCATGGAGGTCTGGTCTCGATTCAGCCCTACCACCGCATGGTCAAGGCCTATGAGCGACTCTCCGGAATCTTCTCCATTGTCATGATGGGCAGCATCCGATCTTTCACCCTCGCGGGCGATTCGGTCAAGTCGAACGGGAGCTTCGGCCCCTGCATGGTGTGCTCGCGGGAGGACTATTTTCGTACCGGCGGCCATCGGCTGGTGCGCACCGAGATCGTCGACGACGTGGCGCTGGCACGAGAGATGGCTAAGCGAGGCGTGCGTACGAGCAACTTCATCGGGGAGGGGACGATCTCTTTCCGCATGTATCCGGGTGGATTGAGGGACCTGACCGACGGTTGGACGAAGAATTTCGCCCGTGGAGCCATGTCGACCGACCCGCTGATCCTGGTGATGATGATCTGCTGGATTTCCGGCGCGTGCGCCTCTGTCGACGCGATGCTGAAGTGGCCGCGTGACGGCTTCTCCGTCTGGGCAGTGGCGGGCACGGCGGCTTACTCCGCTTATGTGCTGCAGCAGTGGTGGCTGTTACGCAAGATGGGCAACTTTGGCTTGGGTACGGCCTTGAGCTACCCTCTGTCGATCGTGTTCTTCACGGTCGTCTTTATGAGATCGCTCTACCGCACACTAGTGCGAAACAGCGTTCGCTGGAAGGGTCGCTCCATTCCGGTCCGAACGCCGGGCTAGCGCCCGTGCGGCGCGCTGCAACCTGGCGCGGTTGTAGCGCTGAATGAGGATACAAGGCAGGTTCACGACCGCCCCATAGATCAGCATGACCACGCCCACCTGCCAAGGCGTCCAGACGAAGAAGGTCAGCGCCATGCCCCAAGTCAGCCAGTGCGACCACTCGGCGCGAGCGGTCTCGAGCACGAAGCGGCTCAAATAGGCGGGGTCGTGGCTGCGCAGGGAACGCTTGGAGAAACCGCCCGCGAAGAAGGCGCCGGCCTCGGGCAGACGGTCCTTCCAGGCGCGGATCCCTAGCCGCTCATAGAGACCTCCAGAGTCCTCCCAGCGATAGCTCTGATTGACGAGCGGGAATGCGGCCAGCACACCAGCGGGCAGGTGATGCGCCACATAACCACATCCGAAGTGGATCAGGATCCAGACGCCTGCGTAGAGCGCGGTCTCCAGCACAGCAACCCCCTCTTTGACGACTGCTGCGATCGCAGAGCACCAACAGTCCTGCATGAACATGGCGCTGTTCCGCTCGGCGAACCAGCCTCAGCCGGGTGGCACGGCCGCTAGTCGACCGTCTCTGTCATTGGCCGATGCGCCACGGCCAGGACGTAATCGAACGCTTCATACTGTGCCTCTGGAATGCGGCGAAGCAGCCATCCCACAGGTCCAAGCCGCCGGCGCAACCCGGGGTCCTCCGCCAAGGCTCGGAACCAGCCCGGAAACACCCGGTCGCGGATCGACTCTACCCGCACCCCCTCGAATCCGGCTGCGGCGAGCTTCGCGGCGTAGACATCACGCGGATAGACATTGGCGCGCGGCACCGCGAGCGCAAAGAGGGCAATGCCGGACAGCAACGCCAGCAGCGGTTGCCGCCACGGATCGGGGTCGGGCCCGGTCGGGATCGAGTCGGCGAGCACCAAACGCCCGCCCGGCCGCAGCAGGCGGGCGGCCTCGGCGAAAAAGCGCTCGCGGGTATCGAAGTGGAAGGCGCACTCGAGCGCAATGACGACGTCGCAACACGCATCCGGCAGCCCGGTCGCGGTGGCCGAGCCTTCGCGCAGATCGATTCGCCCCTCCAGGCCGAGTTTCTGGACACGCGCCCGTGCCACCCGCACCTGTTCAGGCGTGACGTTCACGCCGATGATCCGCCGCGGGGCGAAGCGCTGGGTCCAGAAAATATCCTGCTCAGCGAACCCAAAGCCGACATCCACGACCTCGTCGGCACTGGTGAGGCCGGCCGTCTGGCCGACCAGCTCAACCATCGCCTCGCAGGCCTCGTCGATAGTCCGCGCCCCGTCCCAATAGCCGAGATTCAGGTACAAGCCACGCTCGCTGAAGGCGTGGGTCGACGCTATCCGGTAGAGCCAGCGCGCCGGCAGGGGCGGGATTGTCATCCCAGCACCGCCACCGAATGCGCCCTTGGATTCACTCACAGCAACCTCCTTAGGATACAGTCTTGCGTTACGCCTTCCGACAGGGACAGACGCCCTCCTTGACGGAACTGAGTCGAAGTCACCCCGGTTCAGCCGAAACAACCGCTGACCAACCGAACCGAACCGAACCGGCGGTTGGTTGCCGATGTCGGTCCGTCGGGTCGACGACCTCAACCCCGGCAGGGCTTGACCCCGGACCCGATTGACAGCAGGACGAGAGATTCACTCATCGAAAAGCCGATATGGCGCCGATCGTAGCCGCGCCAAGAGCACTGGGCAAACGACTTGCGGCTGAGTCGGAGGATCTTGAGGTCGTGGATGGGACAGCCAGCGAGACCGGCGGCGGGTTTGCGCGTGACGATCTGCCGCGCAAAGGCATCCCTTGTCCAGCGGGGTTGGCTGCCAACTGGTTCTGTCCCGCCGTCTGGACAACCCACGGAGACAAGGGCCGTCTAGACTCGCACCCATCGACCAAAACGATGGACGAATCCAGCAAACCCGACACAGATCATGATGGGAACGCGCGGTGGGCTACAGCCGCAGGCAGGAACTCGCGCGCCATCCTTGGCTCGCTCGGATGAACGATGCAGCGTTAGCGCAAACTGATCGCGCGCTCGCGTTCTTCGAGTTGCTCGAACAACTCCAGAACCCACATCACGCGACCGCCAGTGCCACCCAAGGCCGAATCCTTCTTAGGTTGCGGTGTCGCAGCAACGACCGCATCGACCAAGAAACGCGTTTCTTCGAGGGCGGGGGCGGCGACATAACGCGAGGGTAGGATGGCCTTGCCGAGGATCGGCCCAAGCAGTTGCAGCTTGCGCGGCGCGGGAACGACGGCGCGCTTGGAGATGGAATCCAGCCCCTGACGCTCGACCTGACGACCGATCTCGGCATAGAGATAACGCGCGGCATTGATCCCGGCCCGGCAACCCATCGGCAGACCGGCGATCCCGGCGTCCGAGAGCTGATAGAGGGTGTCCGCCGTCTGTAGCATGCGCCGAACGACCGAGGCGAGAGCCTCGTTGAACACGGGATTCTCCAACCAGGCATCGGGGTCGATCCCAGCGTCACGCATCCACTCGCGCGGCAGATAGAGTCGACCGTTACGCGCATCCTCGCCCACGTCGCGGCAGATATTGGTGATCTGCATCGCGACGCCCAGATCGCAGGCGCGCGCGACCAGTTCCTCCGAGCGCGCGCCCATGAGCGCCGCCATCATGGCGCCGACCGTCCCCGCGACCCGTGCCGAGTAGGCATAGATCCCCGAGATGTCCTCGTAGCGACGACCCTGAGCGTCCCACTCGAAGCCTTCCAGCAAGGCCTCCAGCAGGCGCTTCGGCATCGCGAACTCCACAACCACGTCGGCGAGCGCTCGATCAGCCGGATCGTCGGTCGGCTGGCCCGCGTAGATGCGATCGAGGCGATCGTGAAGCATCTCGAGCGCAGCGGCCTGCAGCAGCGGATCGTCGCCGACGCAGTCGATGGCATCGTCCGCGATACGGCAGAAGGCATAGAGCGCCATGGCCGGATCGCGGAAACGCTGCGGTAGCAGAAAGGACGCGGCATAGAAAGAGCGCGAGCCGCAGCGGAGCAGGTCGCGGCAAGCGACGACATCGGCTGCCGACGCGTGTTTGTTCTTCATGGCGTTTTGATTAGACAAAGCTTGAGGCATCCGGAACCACCGTATCGAGGACCCGCGCGGAAGAGAGCACCCCAGGCACACCTGCCCCAGGGTGGGTCCCCGCGCCGACCAGATAAAGACCATCCACCTCTTCGCTCTTGTTGTGCGGGCGGAACCACGCACTCTGCACTAAGAGGGGCTCTAGACTGAAACCGGCGCCCAGATGTGAATTCAAGCGGTGCTTGAAGTCCAGGGGCGTAGTCACGAGGGAGGTCGCGATCTGATCTTCCAATCCTGGAAGCACCGTCTCGCTGAGGTAACGGGCGATCCTGGCGCGGTACGGCTCCGCCTGGGCTTCCCAATCGGTCTCGCTTCCGAGATGCGGGACCGGCGACAAGGCATAAAAGGTATCGCAACCTTCCGGAGCCAGGCTCGGGTCGGTCGCCGTCGGACGGTACAGATAGAGACTGAAGTCGTCGGAGAGCTTCTTGTGCTTGAAGATATCCTGGATCAGGCCGCGATAGCGTGGCCCAAGCAGAATGGTATGGTGCTTCACGTCCGGGTATTGGCGCTTGGTGCCAAAGTACCAGACGAATAGCCCATTGGAATACTGGGACCGTTCGATCTTCTTGTCGGTCCAGCGCCGACGCGCGTGCTGCGACAGCATCTTGCCGTAGGTGATCGCGGGATCGACATCGGACACGACCACATGGGCCGGAACCTCCTCGCCGGAGACCAGGCGAACACCGGTGGCCTTGCCGTTCTTGACCAGAATCTGCTCGACCTCGGCCTGGTAGCGGATCTCGCTCCCCTGCCCCTCGACCAGATCGACGAGCCCCTTGACGATGGCGCCCGTGCCACCCATCGCCGAGTGCACACCCCATTTACGCTCCAGGAAAGAGATCAGGACGTAAATGGATGTGACGGTGAAGGGATTGCCGCCGATCAGCAGCGGATGGAAGGACAGCACCTGACGGATGTAGGGATCCTTGATGTACTTGGACACCAGGCCGTAGACGGTACGATAGCTTTGCAGCCGCGTCATGTCCGGCACGATCTTGGCCATGTCCATCACGGAGTTGAAGGGGACGTGGGCCAAGTCCTCGAAGCCGACCTTGAAGACCGCCTCGCTCATCTTCATGAAGCGGTCGTAGCCGTCGACATCGCTCGGCGAATACTGGGCGATCTGCGCCTTCACCTTGTCCGCGTCACCGCTGTAGTCGAAGACACGGCCGTCATCGAAGCGGATCCGATAGAAGGGATCCATCAATCTCAGATCGATATCGTCCTGGAACCGCCGACCGCACAGACCCCATAGCTCTTCGAGCAAGAAGGGTGCGGTGATGATGGTGGGGCCGGCATCGAAGCTGAAGCCATCACGCTCGTGGACATAGGCCCGCCCGCCAGGGGCGTCCAGCTTCTCGAGGACCGTGACCTGGTAGCCACGCGCGCTCAAACGAATGGCGGCGGCCAGACCGCCGAAACCACTACCGACCACGACGGCGTGCGGCTTGACCTGACCAAGATTGCTACCAGAGACCTGTGGAGCTAAGGCTGTCAATTTCTTATTACTCAGCTAACTGTCAAGATTGATTGACAGTATAGCAGGATGCCACATACGCGGCGCCCTGACACCGATCAACAAAACCGGACAGGAATCAAACAGAAGGCGTCGCAAGCACGCCCAACCCATGTGCAATCTGAAAAACGACCTCCGCAACCTCCCGCGGACGCTCCTCATGCGCCAGGTGACCAAGGCCCGGCAGACCAGTGACCTTGGCACTCGTGAGCAAGCGCTCCCGCACCCGCCGCGCCTCGCGCGGCGACACGGTGGAATCCGCCTCGCCGACAACGAGGAAGAGAGGCGTCTCAAGCCGCGGCAGCCCTTCTTCGATCAGCGTCAGATCCCAGTTCGCCATCATGGACAAGGACGCACGCACATGCGACGGGGATCGGATGAGGCGCTGATAGAGATCCACGCCCAGAGGATCGAGCGTGGAGCCGGTGCTGTCGACCAGGCGCTGGATGGTCTTGCGATTCGCGGCGCGCAGCGCGAAGAGCCGCGACACCAGCGAGTTCTTGGCAAACAGCTTGGCCGCTGGCGAGAAGACGTGGCCCGGCAGCCCGCGCCAGGGCATGAGGGCGCCGTTCAGACTGATCAGCCCACGCGGTGCCAAGCGACCCTCCAGGCAGGCGCGGATCAGGATCGCGGCACCCGCCGAATGCCCCAGCACCAGATCCGGCTGGACACCCAACGTATCGACCAGCTCGGCCACATAGCGCGCCATGCCCGGCAATGACATGGAGTCGTACGGCGGGGGCGCGGTAAAGCCATGGCCGGGCAGATCGGGCGCGATGAGCCTGAAATGCTCGGCCAGGACGGGGGCGAAGTCACGCCAAGAATGCGTCGCCGCGCCAGTCCCATGCAGCATGAGGAGCACGGGGCCCCGCCCCATCTCCTGGACATGCCAGCGTATCCCCGCCGCCGAGACGAAACGGCTCGCCTCCCGATTGGGCCAATCCCGCCCCTCACGCTCCCAATTGGGTCGATCTTCCACGTCGTCCAGTCCCGCGTCGCGATGGGGGGCCGGCGAAGCTGCGCGATGCAACCGCCAGCACCTATTGGGTCGTTGCACGCACCGCCTGGTTGAGCGAGGTCGCGTCGGCATGCGGAAGCGGGAGATACACCGCTCCCATCTCTTGCGCCAAATCGCGACCCTGCTGCTGAGGTCGGGGTGAGGTGTCGATGACCAGCGCGGTGATCTCCAGCGCCCGCACGGCGCGCGCCGCGGACGTCGCCTCTTCCCCGGCTCGGGCACGACCGCCGCTTCCGTCGCGAGCGACATTCGCCCGACCGTCCGTCATCACGATGAGCACCGGCGTGCCGCCCCGTCGCTGGATGGTGTCCGCGAGAATCATACCCAGGTCGATGCCGGAGGCAAGCGGAGTGCCTCCGCCGCCAGGCAGGCCAGCCAGACTGCGCTTGGCGCGCACCAGCGAGCGGGTTGGCGGCAGCAGGATCTCGGCCTCCTTGCCACGAAAGGCGACCAGGGCGACCTTGTCGCGCCGAACGTAGCAATCCGCCAGCAACAGCTCGACCGCGCCCTTGGCCTCGGCGAGACGGTGCAGCGCGGAAGAACCGGAGGCATCGACGACGAAGATGGTCGTGGTCTCGGACTTGTGCTTGAAGCGGGTGATCCGGAAGTCGTCCTGACGCACCTCGATGCGGGTCGAGTGCTGACCGAAGCGGGCGCGCTCCTCGCGACGCAGGCGCTGCCAGGGCGCCGCTGCGCGCAGGGTCTCGACAACGTTGAGACGCAGCCCGGCGCGCGGCTCGCCACGCAGAACGCCCGCCGGACGACCGCGGTTCGGCGCATTCTGCACCGCGCCAGCCTTGCCCGTGGCGCGCGAGCGCGAGCGGCGCAACTTACCCATTTGAAGCTGAGCGAGCAGGCCGGCGGGAATGGCGGCCTGAGTCGCCTCCATGATCTTGTCTTCCAGCTCCTGCGGCTCTTGCTGCTCGTTGGATTGATTCTGCTCCTGGTCCGGCTCCTCCGGCTCGGGAGGCGGCGGCTCGGCGTCCGGCGGCGGCTCCATGGGTGGGAGCTGGGTCGCGCGGGGCGCGAGCACCAGCCTTCCGGCGACCGCCATGTCTTCCTCCGCAACCTCGGCGCGGTCTTCCAGCGCCGCGTGGGCGCAGGCGACTCGGGAGGCGAAGATGGACGCGCGCAGGGAAGGTATGCCGAGGGCGAGCGCAATCCCGCACAGGGCCTCGATCTGCTCTTCCTTGATGGTGACGGTGGCGAGCCGCCCGCGCGCGGCGAGGATATCGTCGACGTCGTAATCGCAGGCGATCGCCTCGTGAACACGGATATAGGTCAGCTCGAGGTGGAAGGCGAGCCGGTCGAGCAGCGCATTCAGCAGCCCTTCGTCCTCACCGACGCCTTCGTCCATGGCGACGACAGCGAACTTGGAGGGCGTGCGCATGGCCAAGCCGTCGCGCTCCAGCACCACTTCGCCAGAATCGAAGGCCATGGTCAGACGGGCGGCCGTGCCTGCGGCGATGCGCTCGGCCATCGCCAGCTCGATGACCCCACCGTCGGCCTCGACCAGCAGACCGCGCTCGGCTACCGGACGACCGGCGCTCAAGGTCGCGGCCAGATCGAGACCGCCGAGCAGGCGTCCATCGGAGACATGCAGCGGGACACGCCGCATGGGCGTGCCCTCGGGCTGGAGGTCGCGCATGACGGAGAGCCATTGGTCACGCACCGGACCCGGCAGGGCACGCACGCAAACACCACCTGTACCGGCCGGATCGACGGTCATGAGGGCGGCGGCGAGGACGGCATCGTCCCAAGGAGAGGGACCAGGACCTGCCTGGCGCTGGACCGGTCCGCTGCCGTCGGCGACGGCGGGGTTCGGGCCTGCGGCACTCATTCGCCAAACTGCTCCTGCAGCGCACGCTCGACGCGGCTGGTGGAGCCGGACTCGTCCAGCGGGTCGCGGCGCAGACGATGACGGAGCGCGGAGGTCGCGATCGCCTTGAGGTGCTCGACGGTCACTTCCCTGTCGCCCTGCAGGGCGGCCAGGCCGCGCGCGGCGCGAATGAGGGTCAGCTCGCCGCGCAGGCCGTCGGTGCCAAGCCTGATGCAGAGCTTGCCGGCCTCTTCCAGCGTCGCGTCCGGGACGACCACCTCGGGCAGGACCTCGCGCCCCTTCTCGATCAGGCGGCGGACCTTGCCGTCGTTGCGCTTCCACTTCTTGACGAAGGCGGTGGGATCGCGCTCGAACTCGTCGCGCAGCCGCACGACCTTCATGCGGGTCGGCAGATCTTGCGGGGTCTTGACCTCGACCGAGAGGCCGAAACGGTCCTGAAGCTGCGGCCGCAGCTCACCCTCTTCCGGGTTGCCGGAGCCGACCAGGACGAAACGGGCGGGATGGCGCACGCTCAGACCCTCGCGCTCGACCAGGTTCTCGCCGGAGGCGGCCACGTCGAGCAGGGAGTCGACCAGGTGATCCTCCAGGAGATTGACCTCGTCGATGTAGAGGAAGCCGCGGTGTGCGCGTGCGAGCAGGCCGGGCTCGAAGGCCTTCTCGCCCTTGGTCAGGGCGCGCTCCAGATCCAGGGCGCCGATGACGCGGTCCTCGGTGGCACCGAGCGGCAGATCCACGACCGGCACGGGAACCTTGTGGCTCTTGAGCGCAACACCCTTATTGCGCTTGTCGCGGCAGTCGGCACAGAGGGCGTCGTCGCCCGCTCCTGGGTCGCAGTTGTAGGTGCAATCGACGGCCTGCATCTTAGGCAGCAGCGCGGCGAGTCCGCGAATGGCGGTGGACTTACCGGTACCACGGTCACCGAAGACGAGAACACCGCCGATCGACGGATCGATGGCCGCGATCAGCAGGGAGCGCTTCATCTCCTCTTGGGCGACGACGGCGGAAAAGGGAAACGGGATGGGCATACGCGGCGGACCTGGTTGCTGTTGGTTCTGAGAGGCACTCTGGGCCTGTGAGCTCGGTAGCGTCCTGCTCAACTCGCGCAGAGGCGCGTGGACGCCGGGAATTCGGGTTTAGCACAGCCATGAAGGCGGACTGCGCCAGGGGCACCTCAAATCAAGCCCGCGACCGTAGCGCCCATCAGCGAGCGAGGTCAAGCCTATTGTGTCAAATGGAGACGAAATCCGGGCGCGCGGCCATCGTTCGGGCTCGACGATCGCCCGAGGAAGGCGCCCCCGAGACATGCGGGGCACCGGCCTTTGCCTGGCGTCGAAGCCGCCATGGCGAGAGCGAGGGAGAGGCACGAGTGACCTCTGAGATCCGCCGCCCCGCGTCAGCCTTGGTCTTCGGCCGATGCGAGGGACATGCTAGAGTCGCCGCCCACGCGACAAGAATCCCAGCCGGCATGCAAGCGGCGACACCCCGACGACGGACAGGCGCGCCCGGCTCTTGGCTCGCGAGCGCCGCGTTGAGGAACCCAGTCCGCGCCAAGGACAGCGACGTCCAGCCTGGTTTCGAATACCATCGCCGCGCACAACGATAAGCAACAGATCCACTGAGGAGAGCCCATCATGCCTACCTTTTCGGCCGTCATGAACGCCACCGGACGGCGTGCGATTCCAGCTGGGGGCGTGCCCGCATGAGCGAGCTGGAGATCGAATACTCCACCACAGGTCCGTCCAAGGGTCTGGATACCATCTCCTTGCTGAGCAGCGACGACCGTCTCCAGGGCCGCCCGCTTCTCTGCAGCGATTGCGGCCTCTGCGACAGCGCCTTGAGCCCGCTGATGTCGAAGTCCTGCGTCTTCGTGCGCAATCAGACGCAAGAGATCGAGCAACGTCTTCACGGCCGCAATCGACGCCCGGACGACGAGCTGCGCTTCGGCATCTTCCGCGCGCAATACGCCGCGCGCATGCGCCGCCCCAATCCCAAGGCCCAATGGTCCGGCATCGTCACCTCGCTGGGGGCGCGCCTGCTCGAGCAAGGGAAGGTCGACGCCGTCATCACCACGGGCGCGGCGCCCGGCACCCGCTTCAAGGCCGAGCCCATCCTCGCGCGCACCCCCGCGGAGGTTCTCGCGACAGCCGGCAACAAGCCTTGTCTGTCGCCCAACCTCAACCTCATCGACGCCGTCCGCGATCAAGGCATCAAGCGCCTCGCCTTCGTGGGCACCAGCTGCCAGGTCCATCAACTGCGCGCCGTCGAGGCCGAGCTAGGGCTCGAAAAGCTCTACGTCATCGGCATCCCCTGCAGCGACAACGTGACCTATCCGGATCTGGAGTACTTCCTGACCCAGATCTCACGCTCGCCAAAGACCGTCGTGCATCACGAGTTCATGCAAGACTTCAGCCTCTGGCTCCGTCACGAGGGCGGGCAGGTGGAGCGGGTCAACTATGTCGACTTCCCCATGGACAAGCTGCACGGCATCTTCCCGTCCGCCTGTCTCTCCTGTTTCGACTACCCCAACACCCTCAGCGACCTGAGCGTCGGCTACATGGGCGCGGAGCTGGGCTGGCAATGGTTGCTGGTGCGCACGCAGACGGGCGAGGAGCTGTTGGAGACCTTGCGGCCAGACCTGGAGTTCACGCAACTCACGGAAAGCGGCGATCGCTCCCGCGGCATGCCGCGCTACATGGAGCGCCTGACCTTGCCGCCTGGCGCTAAGCGCCCGCCCTTCCTGATCCGCAAACTGGTCGCTCATCTCCAGCGCAAGAAGGGCACCAAGGGCTTGGAATTCGCTCGCGCCATCATCGAGATGAAGCTCCTACGTAACCTCAACTATGTGCGCAGCAAATTCGCCCGTTTCGAGTCGCGCGTAGTGCCCTATCACGTCTACGAGACGCTCAAGCCTTACGCCGACCACTATGAGCAGTTGTTCGATCGACCGCTTGGGACCGTGACAGAGGAGCAGTGATCGCGATCCTGGCGCGCGCGGCGCTCGGAGCGGATGCGCACACCCGCGCTGGGATCCAAACGCCGCGGATTGACCGGTGTTCCCAAGATGGCCAGGCAATGCCCGCTGCAGGAAACACCACCGACACGCTCGGCGTGTACGGGCTCAGGCCAGGAGAAGGTGCCCTCGACCAGACAGATCGCCGTGCGGGTAGGCGGCAGAGGAGGAGTGCCGACGGGATTGCGGCCAGCTGGCTACGCCAAGGCGATCGCCGGCAGGGCCATGATGATGAGAATGATGAGTAACGCTTTCGACCGGTTCATAGGCGTCTCCGAGAATGTGCGCTGACGGACACGGTTCGCGAGCTTCGCATGATTTCAGTGTAGAACGCCGGGGACACGCGTCCGGTGACCCGCGTCACAGAGTGGGAACAGCGTCTCCGCGGGCTGACGCTCACCGCCGAAGGAGCTGACTGTCGTGGAAACGCCTGAAACGCCACCCGCGCGACTTCGCAGGCTGCTGAGCAGCACGGAGCTGCGCATCATGCCCTGCTGCTTCGATGCCCTCTCCGCGCGCCTCATCGAGCGCGCGGGGTTCCCCCTCACCTTCATGAGCGGCTTCGCCGTCTCCGCCGCAAGGCTCGCCCTGCCGGACACCGGCCTGATCTCGGTGACCGAGATGCTCGACCAAGGCCGCAACATCTGCCAGGCGGTCGATATCCCGGTGATCGGCGATGGGGACACCGGACATGGCAACCCCGCCAACGTCCGGCGCACCGTCGAGCAGTATGCCGCCGCGGGCTTCGCGGGCATCATGATCGAGGACCAGCTCGCCCCCAAGCGCTGCGGCCACACGGGCGTCAAGGAGGTGGTCGATCGACAGGAGGCACGGCGGCGGATCCAAGCCGCGGTGACTGCGCGAGATCGCGGGGCGGATCTGGTGATCGTCGCCCGCACAGATGCGCGCAGCGCCGTCGGGCTCGATGAGGCCATCTGGCGCATGCAGGCCTTCGCCGACCTCGGCGCCGATATTCTCTTCCTCGAAGCCCCGCGCGACCTAGCCGAGATGGAGCGGTTTTGCCGAACCGTGGACGGCATCCGCATGGCGAACATGCTGGAGGAGGGCATCACGCCCGTCTTGCCGCCGGCCCAGCTCGCCGAGATCGGCTATCGCGTCGCCGCCTATCCCCTCACCTTGCTCAGCTCCGCGGTGCATGCGATGCAAGCGGCCCTCGACGACCTCGCCGCCGGGCGCACCTGCAATCAGCGAGTCACCTTCGGCGAACTGCGTCAGATCGTCGGATTCGACGCCTACGATGACTTTCTGATGACCTCCGAGCCGGAGTGACGCCCCACGCAGGATTGCGTCCCGCACGGAAGCCGTGGTGACTTCCTGAGCGCCGTTACTGCTGAACCGCGGCTTCGATCAAGCGGTAGTAGCGCGCGACAGGGAGAGGCAAGCGAAACTCGGTCGCATCCGCGGACGCCTTGACCAAGGTGCCCACCACGCGAAACGGGCCGATCGGACTCTCGGCCTGCTCCAGCTGGTAGCCCCCTAGCCTCAAGGCATGCGTCGAGAGCATCCAGCCCTTTTCATCCTTGATCATGGCATAGCCACCGTAAGGCCGTGCCAGCGGCTCGCCGATGAAGATGCCCTGGCCAGGCATGAGAACACTCTTCCAATAGGCCTCGATCAAGGTCGATCCCGTGACATAGGCCCCGATGAGCGTGACTGGATCGGGAAACTTCGAGATGAAGTTGCAGGGCTCGACGACCGTCCCGTAGCTCCCGGTTGCGCCCGCCTCAAGCCAGCGCAAACTGCTCATCTGGCGACTGTCGGTCAGCTGCCCCCCAGTCGAGGTCAGGTGGTCCGCAACGGCCCCGGGCACGAACGCATTGGTTCGAATACCCGGCACATCGACAGCGCCCGTGAAGTAGAAGAGGACATCCGGGCGCCCCGTCAAAGACTCCGCCTTGATGGTTTCCACCTTGATCACGGATCCAAACGCCTTCGTCACCATCGGGTAGCCGCCAGCACGGACATTGCGTGCCGTATCCGGTGTCTCGACCAGGTAGGCCGTCCCCGTCGGGCGACGCTCGTCCGATTGCACGCCCCGATCGATCAAGCGACGCACCTCATCGAAGTCGCGCCCGGCGAGCGCCATGGTCGGCCTGAGACCGTAGTCGGTATCAGGCCGATCGGAGTCCGAGGCGAAGTAGGGGCTCGGGCGTGTCAAACGGCACCCCTTGGCGCAATAGGATTCGTCATAGCCCACGGCGAAGGCCATGGTGATGGACAGGCACCCAACCCGATAAGGCGCGGGCCAGGTCAGCACATAGGCCTGGACATCGGCCGGAGTCTGTCGACGAACCCTCTCGTAAAGCGTCTGAAACTCGACCGGATCCATCTTGGACTTGCCGGGCGCGAATGCGACATGAATGAGATGGCTGGCGGGAATGGCGCGTTTCGCACCATAGTAGCTCGCGACCCGCAGGCTTTGCGGATCGGAGTCATTGACAATGACGGCGATGTCCTCAGGCCCGAAGGCTTGCTTCGGCAAGGACACCACAGGTGGCGATGGCTCGAGATCGCCCGCTTGACAGAGCCCAGGGCAGGGCACGCAGGCAAGGAAGGCGGCGAGCAGCGCCGCCGCGCGCCCGCATCCGCCGCGGCGCCCGATCATGTCAAAGGCGAGCGCTCCAGACGGCATCGAGCCGCAGCGGCGCCGGTCAGATCTGCGTAACACCGAGACATGCACGGAACGGCCAGACGACTGTGCATGCGCGCCGCACTCCCGCAACTACAGGGTCTCCAAGACGCGGCGGGCTTCTTCGACTCCAGGGAAGGGGGTCTTCGCAGCGAGCGCCGCGGACAGCTGAGCCTTCGCCTCCTCGACCCGGCCGAGACGCGCATAGACCACGCCCAAGTGGTACTGCATTTCGGGCGGCGTCGGAGTCACAAGCCCGGCCGCCTTCTCCAAGGTCGCCGCAGCCCCCTTGAGATCGCCATTCCTGAATTGCACCCAACCCAGGGTATCGAGCAGGACCCACTGGTCCGATTCCGCGAAACTTCGGGTCAGCTCCAACGCCCGCGCCAGGCCGACCGGGTCGTCCTGGCGACGATTCACCAAGAGCATCGCCAGGTTGTTAGCGACGGCTTGCGCCTCGGGGTTGCGGGCGAGAACCTCTTCATAATTCCCGATGGCGGCGTCGTCATCGCCCGCCTCCTGAAGGGCAACGCCGAGCCGGAACTGCAGGAAGGCGTTTCCGTCGGTGGCGGCGATCCCGGAGCGCAGCGTGGAAAGCGCCTTCTCCTGGTCGCCAGACTGGGCATAGAGCTCAGCGAGGCGAACGTAGGCGCCTGGTGATTTCGGATAGAGACTGACCACCTGCTGAAACTGGGCGAGCGCCTCCGCGTCTCGACCGGAAGCGACGTAGATCTCTCCGAGCAGATTCAGCGCGTCCCCATTGGCCGGCTGCTGTTGGAGGTACTGCTTGACGCCTTGCTCGGCTTTATCGGCCTGCTTCAAGGCCAGGTAGCTTCTCGCCATCGCCAACAGGGGCTCGATCGCATCCGCGCGCTTCTCGAGCGCCAGCTGGAACTGCTTGACGCTCTCCTCGTACTTGCCATTACGCTGGAGCAACAACCCCTTCAGATAGTAGCCCAGGGGGTGATCCGGGCGACCTTCGAGAATCCGCTGAGCCGTCTTCTCCATCGCCGACCAGTCTTGCTGGCTGAGCTGGATCTTCGCCAGCGCACTCTGCACATTCGCATCGTCCGGTGCACGCTCGAGGAAGCTTTCCAAGACCCGAGCCGCCCCTTGCATGTCGCCGCTGTCCGCCTTGAGTTGCGCAAGATCCAGGTAAGCCGACGACTGCGCGGGCGCGGCCTCGATCGCCTTATCGAGCGCATCCTGAGCGAGTGGCGTCTCGCCGCGCATCTGATGGGCGCGCGCCAGAAGCCGCAGGGCCCGTGTCGAATTGGGCTCGTTCTGGAGCGCGTCGCGCAGATCCGGAATCGCCTTGTCGGCGTCGTCGCGCGTCAGCGCGATTGCGGCGCGCAACATCAAGGCATCGGAATTACGGGAATCCGCGTCCAGCACTTCCCCGATCAATGCCAAGGCATCATCGTTGCGCTGTTGAGCGAAGAGGAGCGTGGCCAGAAGGTTTCGCGCCTTCAGACCTTCGGTGCCAATACCATCGCGCTCGATGATGCCCCGATAGGTGGCGGTCGCCTCATCGAGTCGATTCGCCTTGCCGAGCATCTCGGCCAGGGCGAACTGCAGGGGATAGTCGAGCGGATTTGCGTCGATGAGCGCCTCGAGACGCTTCACCCCCGCATCCAGACCTTGCTCCTGAACCGTCCACTCGACCAAGAGCAGCTTGGCCTGCGGTTGGTCGGGGTTACGGTCGACCGCCTGGCGCAGCGCCTCTTCCGCCGCCGCCGTGTCGCCCTGCTGCTTCAGAAAGACGACGAGGCGCGCGACGTGCAACAGCTGCGCCGGTTCGATTTCCGTGAGCTTCACCAGCTGCTCACGCGTCTTGTCCGAATTCCCGCGTTCTTGGTAGATACCCGCCAGCGTCAGCCGCAGCTGAGCATCCTCCGGATGCGCCTGAACGGCCTGCTCCAGCAAGGCGACAGCCTCCTCGGGCGCACCCTGAGAGCGTCGGATCTCGGCCAGGAGCAGAAGCCCGTGACGGTGGGTCGGATCGACATCCAGCGCCGCCTTGGCATCGCTCGCAGCCTCGTCGAGCTTCCCTTGCTTGGCGCGCACGGCGCCGCGCAGCGCTAGGGCATTCGGGTTACGCGGATCCGATGCCAAGATCGCCTCCGCATCCTTCAGGGCGTCCTCGGGCTGACCCGCGTCGAACAGGAGCTGGCCGCGCTTGAGCCGGGCCTCCACGTACTGCGGATCCAGCTCGACCGCCCGGTTGTAGGCACCAAAGGCCGCCGACCAATTCTGTTTGGCGGCTTCGATCTCAGCGACCTGATACCAGGCCGGCGCGAACTGCGGATCGATCTGCAACACGTTCTTGAACTCGAGGCGCGCCCTGACCGGGTCACCTTGCCCCAACAGTGCCATGCCGCGATCGAAGTAGGCCTGCTTGCGGTCTTCCGCCCCACAAGCGACCAGCGTTATCATGACGGCCAGCAGCATCAAGGTCGCTACGAGCGATTTCAACCGAGTCACAGTGCCTCCTGGGCTTGATCATGGAAAGTTGGCAGCCGTCGGCAGAATTCAGGTGCAACCTCTTAGGTCCAACCTCTAGCGCATGGGGACCGCGTCTCCGCTGCCTGACGCCGACCGACCCGCAGCCACCGAGAGAACCGGCCATCCGCTCGCCGAACCGGCCACGCCGCATCTTACACGTAACCGTTGGAACGGGAATCGACCACACGCCGGAGATCGCTAGGTCGAGACAGCGCCACGCGACGTACCTCCCGAGTAGGCGGCAGCAGGCGAATACGCAGCGACCAAACCCGCAAGGCAGCGGCTCACGAACGGGAACCGAGGGCAGTAAACCTGATGGACCGCACTCATTTGTTACATGCGAACACAATTCAAGGAGTCGATCGCGCGCATGAAAAACGACAAAAAACGTAAAAACAAACGCTTAATGACAAAAAGAGCGGTCGGGGCCGCCGCACGGGCGTCTCACTAGCGTTACACGCGAAATACGCAACAATTTAGGCCGCATTTCAGAAATACCGCGCTAGAATGACCGACTGGAGAACTTGGTATCTTTCGTGCTTGCAGTAGCTTTCAGGCGGCAGACGACACCGCTAAAGTGTTCTCGCAATTCGTGTGTTATGAGTCTTCAATTTAAAATCAGGAGTGCTTGAAATGAGCAAACTACTACCAAGAATTCTCGGCGCCGCCGTGCTGTTTACGGCGACGATCGGGGCCAACGCGGCTATGATCGACGGCTTCCTCGGCGTGGCAGGCGGGGGATCGCTTGCCACGACCGGCGGCGTCACGACGATCACATTCGGGAGCGGAACGCTCGTCAACTCTGGCGGAGATTTGTCGAGTGTCAACAACACCAACATCAACTTCATCCCGTCGCTAACCATTGATCCCTTCACCGGGCCTGTCAATGTGTGGTCGTCGACCACGAACCCCAGTTTCGCGTTCGAACTGCAGGATGTGATCAGCTCGTCGATCAACCCAGCAGGCCTCTCGACGTTCATCGGCACCGGGTTATTGACGGCAGTAAGTTTCGACCCGACCCCGAGCCTCTTCAAGCTCACATTCAACACATTCAACGGCGAGATCGGTTTCTTCACGACATCTAACACCGCCGTCCCGATCCCCGCCGCCGGCTGGCTCTTCGGCTCGGCACTCATCGGCATCGCATCCGTGGCGCGCAGAGGGCGTAAGTCACGCCTCTCCGAAACCCAGGCGAGCTAAGAGACCACCTGAGCCGGCGTCGCGTTTCTAACGGCTGCCGGCTCAACGGAACAGAAGCCCAACCCATACTGCCTCAACGCTAGGCTCGGACAAGCGGCCTCCAGCCGAGCGCCCTCCCCAACCACCGCACGTTCAACGCTAGCCCTCCGCCCTCGCCTTCACGTGCAAGGCGTAGAGCATATCTTCGTCGGCGATGTGATCGATCAACCAATCCTGCGTGATGTCGAGCGCACGATCCGCAAGGTCCTGGCTCGGACCGAAAATCATCAGATCGTTCTCCAACTCGTCCAGACGCCTGAAGAAGGCGGCATGCTGAAGCAGGTGCTCCTTGAGCCCGGGATATTGGTGCTTTCGCATGAAGGCCTCTTCCGTCCGAAAGTGCTTCTCGGCGTACTCCCTCATGAAGACGATAGCGTCCACGACAGCGTTCTTGCCGTCTCGCCCGAGGATCCCCTCGTAGAGTTGATGGGACGCACCGAAGAACCCTTGATGTTGCTCATCGATTTCATCGATCCGGATCGAATAGACGTCAGACCAGTCTTTTAGCATTTGGCACCTTGTCAGCGAAGAGAACAAGCCGGTCGGGGACGCACCAGGCATCCGCCATGGGTTGCGCTGGCCAGCTTTGAGTCACCGCACAGCATACCGCATCAACCGGCTTCGCTACGCCATGCGCTTCAGCCAGAAGCGAACCGGACGCATGCTCAGCCGAACGGTCACAAGACAGGCAGCAGGCATCCTGCCGACACCCAGGGAGGGATACGGGAGCGCCTGCGCCGATGACCGCGCAGCGGCAAGGATGAGGCACCCTGACCACCAAGCGAGGCGCAGAACGCGAAACGCACCTTACATCCCCCGCTCCGTTTGCTAGAGTAAAGTGATCAGGATTGCAATATCCAGCCACCTTTCGGAGTCACTCAACTGTGGAACCTGAATTCGCCGAACGTTCCCAGCAGATAGGCGCTCGCCTTCGGGCCGAGCGACAAAGACACGGCTGGTCGTTGAGCGCGCTCTCCGCTCGCACCAACGGCCTACTCTCCAAGTCCAGGATCAGCAACTACGAGCAAGGGATCCGTCGCATGGGGCTGGAGGCCGCGGAACATCTTGCCGCAGCTTTTGAGACCGTGTCGCCCGCATGGCTGTTGCTGCTGGATGAAGAGCACCCCTTGAGCGACGAAGAAATGCAGCTCGTCAGAGACTTCCGAGCACTGGACCCACAGAGTCAACGCCAAGTGCTGGAGATGGTCGCAATGATCGACAACAAGACGCAGCGCGAAGTCCGCCAGGCCATCGGATAGAGATTCCCCCATGCACCTGCTCGCTGCCGGGGAACTCTCGTTCAGTAGCCGTTGACGAGTGAACACGTCTAGGACACCGTTGAGCTGCAAGCCCTCAGCGCGCAGACGCCCGCCTAACAGGTGATGGCCGGCGTCTGATCCACCTGAGCCGACCCTGACGAGTGCTCGCCCCCCCTTGCGCGCGTCCTCTCTGGACGCTTTGCCCCGGCCACGACCCCAGGATGATCGCTGTACAGCGACCTGCGGGCCGCCCGAATTCGCGGCCTGGGGTTTTGCCATGTCCGGACTTCACCGGCTACCAGCGGAGCAAGCGAGCCCCCAGCAGCCCCCCCAGCCCCGCCGGAATCAGCATTCCGATCAAATACCAGGTACCCAGAAAAGGCGCCCCAAGCTCGGGGCAATGCAGGCAGTAGACGAGCGCGCCGACGCTTCCCGCGAGGAGACCCGACGCGCTCCCGGCCAGCCCCGGCCGGGTCGGCGCAAGCCCGCGCATCGCCCAGAAGGCGGCGATGAGAATGGGGGCGGAAAGCATGGCGATCAGCCAGGGGCAAGACGCCCAGGTTGCACCGTAGATGAGGCCCGACCGTTCGAGCGGATCGGCATCGGCCAAGGCCAGACCACCGAGCCCCCAGATTGCCAGCACGGGGGCCAGCAGCGCGGCAGGCACCCAGGCAAGACGCACGCCGGGCCGGGCAAGTCGCGCGGTCACGGCCAGACTGGCCCAGGCGAGACTGGCGACGAAGACGAGCTTGACCCAGAACATCGGCAGGCGCGCCGCTTCCGCGAGGTCGGGACGCACGCCGAGCAGCTTGACCATGAGCGCCGCCGCGCCGATCACGCCAAACCCCAAGGCCACGGCATAGCGGCGTGCGACGGCATGTCGCTCGACGGGCTCGACGCCGGTCGCGAGCAGTGTGATCAGATCCTCGGTCTTCATGTCTCACCTCGTATCAGCGCGGCCAGGGCCTTGAGCCCACGGTGCACCCCCACCTTGATGGCCGACTCGGACATCCCGGTGACCTGTGCGGCCTCGGCAACGGACAAGCCCTCCAGTTTGGTGCGGACGATGGGGAGCCGCTGGCGCTCGGGCAGCTGATCCAGCAGCTTGTGCAGGTCACGGCTGGCCTCGGCGGCTTCAGCGTCGGCCGTCGAAAAGAGCTCGGCCGCGTGCTCCGAGACCAGGTCGAGCGAATCCGTGAGCCGCTCCCTGGTGGCGCGCCGGCGCAGCCGATCGATCAGTTTGTACTTGGCGATGGCGTGCACCCAGGCCGTGAGCGGCTGGCCGGCGTCATAGGTGTGACGCTGATTGTGGATGGCGAGCAGGGCCTCCTGCACCAAATCCTCCACCTCGTCCGGCAGCCCGCTCAGACGCCTCCTGAAGTAGCCGCGCAGATGCGTGGCGAGCACCTTCAAGAGCCAGTGATAGGCCGCTGCGTCGCCCTCGCGCCCGCGCAGGAAGGATTCCCGCAGCTCGGTCTCGAGGCGGTCTGCCCGGCCTTCGTCATTCATTCGTTCCATCGCCGCCTTTAGTTACAGCCTTGGTTGAACATCGAGAGTCAGAACCGGCCGAAAAGAAATTCTGCCCGCGGCTGTAACCGATCACCACCTCGGCGCGAACTGGCTTGCAGAGACGGCGAGAACAGAGCGACGAAACCCTGCTCGCCACAGCCAAGCCAGGAACCCGAGGTGACACCCCATGCATGACGCCCACCCCCTCATCGCCTTGCACGTCGGCTACTGGGACGACCTGGGCTGGCGCGGACCGCTTGCGCTCCGCGATGGCCGCCTCGACCTAGAGCGGAGCATCGAACGCTCGCCGGGCTGGGCTCTGGACCGACTGGAGGTGAGCGCCTTCGTGCAAGACCCGCGCACGGGCCGCGTCCTACAGGCGCTCGGCGCGGACCATTGCCTGGCGACCCAAGAGGCTGACTCATGACAGACCCGGCGCGTGCGCTCGTCCATCCGCTCTGGCTGCGCCTGACGCATTGGCTCAACGCCCTGGCCGTGGTGATCCTGGTGATGAGCGGCTGGCGCATCTATAACGCCTCGCCGCTGTTCGACTTCCGCTTCGCCAATGACATCACCTTGGGCGGCTGGCTGGGGGGCGCCATCCAATGGCACTTCGCGGCCATGTGGCTGCTGGCCGCCAACGGGCTGATTTATCTGGGGCTCAATGTCGTCAGCGGACGGCTCTGGCGCCGCTTCCTTCCGGTCTCGCCGCGGGCCTTTCTGGCCGACATCAAGGCGGCGCTACGCGGCCGGCTCTCCCACGCGGATCCGCACCGCTACAACGCCGTGCAGCGCGCAGCTTATCTCTTCGTCATGCTCGACAGCCTGCTGCTGGTGCTCTCGGGCCTGGTGATCTGGAAGTCCGTCCAGTTCCCGCTGCTGCGTGAACTGCTGGGTGGCTACGACACCGCCCGCTACATCCACTTCTTCGCCATGACCGGCCTGGTCGGCTTCGTGGTGGTGCACCTGGCGATGGTCGCCCTGGTGCCACGCACCCTCCTGACCATGATCCGCGGCCGCTAAGGAGATCCCCATGCGCAAGCGCCTTCACCATCCCGACCAGGACATCATTCTCAAGGAGGCCATCGGGCAGATCGCGTCCCCGGCGCGCCGCCGCTTCCTGACCGGCTCACTCACGCTGGGCGGCCTGACCCTGCTCACCGGCTGCGACCTGACGAACTCGCAGGGTGTCGAGACCGCGCTGGAGCGCATCTCGCGCTTCAATGACAAGGCCCAGGCCTGGCTGTTCGACCCCAAGCGGCTCGCGCCGACCTATGCGGAATCCATGATGACCCGGCCATTCCCCTTCAACGCCTTCTACGGGTTGGACCGGGTACCGCGGGTAGATGCGGACAGCTTTCGACTGGAGGTCAGCGGCCTGGTCGCCGATCGCCACGCTTGGACGCTGGCGGAACTGCGCGCCCTGCCGCAGACCGATCAGGTGACGCGGCACATTTGTGTGGAAGGCTGGAGCGCCATCGGCAAGTGGGGCGGCGTGCCCTTCCATGTCTTCCTCAAGCGCATCGGCGCCGACCTCACCGCCCAGTATGTCGGCTTCAAGTGCGCGGACGGCTACCACACCAGTATCGACATGCCGACCGCGCTGCACCCGCAGACCCAGCTCACCCTGACCTACGACAGCGAGACCCTGCCCGCGCGCTATGGCTTCCCGATGAAGATCCGCATCCCGACCAAGCTCGGCTACAAGAACCCCAAGCACGTCCAGGCGATCTTCGTCACCAACAGCTACCCCGGCGGCTACTGGGAAGACCAGGGGTACAACTGGTTCGGCGGCAGCTGAGCCCAGCTCGGCGCCCTGACGCACCGGCCCTCGGGCCACCCAACTCACGCAACCTTCGGGAGATCATCATGATCAAAGGCACCAGCACCGCACTGCTTTCCCTCCTGTTCCTCGTCGGCGCCAGCGCCGCCTCCGCCGACAGCCACATGGGCAAGGACGCCATGTCGATGGAAGGCATGGCCAAGGACCAGGTGTCGCACGACGCCATGTCGAAGGGTGACATGGCGAAGGATGCGATGCGCACGGATTCAATGACGAAGGACGCCATGAGCAAGGGCAGCATGGCAAAAGACGCCATGAGCAAGGACACAATGAGCAAAGGCGCGATGAGCAAGGGCGACATGGCGAAGGACGCCATGACCAAGTAGTCGAGAGCCGGGGCAGCGGCGGCTCGCCCGAGCACCACCAGCGTCGCCGCCCCATCGAGCAATGCAACAGGATCGAGGAATCATCTGATGAGACCGAATCGAGTGGGTATGGCCCTCTCCGCACTGGCCGCCGCGGCAACCCTGATGGTGCTAACCTCAGCGTCCGGGGCGAACGCCCTGCCTGACCCCAAGGTCGACGAGACACCGACACCAGGCAGTGAGACCGCCGTGCTCGGCGGTGGCTGTTTCTGGGGCGTGGAGGCCGTCTTCGAGCATGTCCGCGGCGTGAGCGACGTGATATCCGGCTATGCAGGCGGGGATGCGGATAGCGCGACCTACCGGGAGGTCAGCTCCGGGCGCACCGGTCACGCGGAGTCCGTACGCATCACCTACGACCCTTCACAGGTGACCTACGGCCAGTTGCTCAAGGTCTTCTTCGAGGTCGCGCACGATCCCACCGAGCTGAACCGCCAAGGCCCGGACCGCGGAACCCAATACCGCTCGGCCATCTTCTACGCCAATGAGGAGCAGAAGCGCATTGCGGAGGCGTACATCCGGCAGATCGATGCGGCGGGCGTTTACCCCGACCCGATCGTCACTCAGATCACCCCGCTCGCAGGCTTCTACACGGCCGAGGATTACCACCAGGACTACCTGCCCAGGCATCCGACCCAGCCCTACATCCTCATCAACGACCAGCCGAAACTGACCGAGCTGGAGCGCCGGCTGCCGGAACTTTATCGGTCTCGTTGAAACGCGGTGGGCCGCAAGTGCCCCCGTCCACCCGTCGGGCGCTTGCGGTGTCGAGCGGCTGGCGTGCCCCGAGTCCAGGGACGCCGCCGGCCGTGTTGACTCGGGGAAGAACGCCGACGCGCTCCGGGCTCTGAGCGAGCCCAGCGCGCCCGGCTCCCGGTCTAGAGGGATGCGGGCGGAGTCGGCGTGAGGTGCCAGATGGTCTCGTTGTACTCACCGATGGTGCGGTCGGACGAGAAATAGCCACTGTGGGCGGTGTTGAACACGCTCATACGCAACCAGCGCTCGCGATCCCGATAGGCCGCCGCCGCGCACTCCTGGGCCTCGATATAGCCGTGGAAATCCGCCGCGGTCATCCAGGGATCATGGGGGTTGCGGATCGACATGATGACGGCGTCGAAGAGACCGCCCTCGAATTGGTTGAAGTGCCCGGACTCGAGCAGATTCATGACGTCCATCAGTTCCGGATCGTTGGCGATGATGCCGTTGGGGTCATAGTGGTGACGACGCGACTCGACACCGGCCGCCGTGAGCCCGAAGAGGAAGAAGTTATCCGCGCCGACCTGGTCGCGGATCTCGATATTGGCGCCATCCAGGGTTCCGATGGTCACCGCGCCATTCATCATGAACTTCATGTTGCCGGTCCCCGACGCCTCCTTGCCGGCCGTGGAGATCTGCTCGGACAGGTCGGTGCCGGGCGCGATCACCTCCATGAGCGAGACGCGATAGTCCGGCACGAAGGCGACGCGTAGAAGACCGGCGGTTGCGGGATCCTTGTTGACGACACAGGCGACCCGGTTGATCAGCTGGATGATCTGCTTGGCCATCACATAGCCGGGCGCCGCCTTGCCGCCGATGAGCACGCACCTGGGCGTCCAGCTCTCCGTGTCGCCGCGTTTGATGCGGTTGTAGAGATGGATCACGTGCAGGATGTTGAGCAGCTGACGCTTGTATTCGTGGATCCGCTTCACCTGAACGTCGAAGAGGGCATCCACCGGAAACTCGACCCGGCAGAGCTGCGCGACGACCTCGGCCAGACGCGCCTTGTTCGCCTGCTTGATGCCATGCCAGCGCTCGCGAAAGGCGGCATCCTCCGCGAAGGGCACCAGCTTGGCGAGTTCCTCCAGATTGCGCACCCAACCCGACCCAATGGTCTCGTTGAGCAGACCATGCAGTTCCGGGTTGCACATCGACAACCAGCGGCGCGGCGTGACCCCGTTGGTCTTGTTGTTGAACTTCTCCGGCCAGAGCTCGTGGAAGTCGCGGAAGAGCCCCTCGATCAGCAGCTCCGAGTGCAGAGCCGCCACGCCGTTGACGGAGTAGCTGCCGACGATGGCGAGATAGGCCATGCGAACCTGTGGTTCGTACCCCTCCTCGATGAGCGACATGCGACGCTGACGGTCGGTGTCGCCCGGCCAGCGCAGCGCAACCTCGGCGAGGAAACGCGCGTTGATCTCGAAGATGATCTCCAGGATCCGCGGCAGGAGCTGACGGAAGAGGCGCACCGGCCAACGCTCCAGCGCTTCCGGCAAGAGGGTGTGATTGGTGTAGGCCATGGTCTGGCGCGCGATGTTCCAGGCGGCCTCCCACTCCAGATGGTGCTCGTCCATCAGCTGGCGCATCAGCTCCGCGACCGAGACGGCCGGGTGGGTGTCGTTGAGCTGGAAGCAGTTCAGCTCAGCGAAGCGCGTGAAGTCCGGGCCATGGAGTCGGATCCAATCGCGCAGCACGTCCTTGATACTGGCGCTGGCCAGGAAGAACTGCTGGCGCAGGCGCAGTTCCTTGCCGTTCTCGCTGGCGTCATTGGGGTAGAGCACCATGGTGATGTGCTCGGCCGCGTTCTTCTGGGCGACGGACTCCGGGTAGCTGCCGGCGTTGAACTCGTCGAGATCGAACTCATCGGTCGCCGCCGCCTTCCAGAGGCGCAAGGTGTTGACCGTCTCATTGCGGTAGCCGGGGACAGGGATATCGTAGGGGACGGCGAGCACGTCGTGCGTGTCCACCCAGCGAACCGCCATCCGGCCCGCATGATCCCTGTAGCTCTCGGTGCGCCCGCCGAACTGGATGCGCTGGGTGAATTCCGGACGTTCCAGCTCCCAGGGGTTGCCGTCGCGCAGCCAGTGGTCCGGCTCTTCGACCTGCTCGCCGCCTTCGATCAGCTGCCGGAACATGCCGTACTCGTAGCGCAACCCATAGCCGCGAACCGGCAGCTGCAGCGTGGCGCAGGAATCCAGGAAGCAGGCCGCGAGACGACCGAGACCGCCGTTGCCCAGACCCGGATCCGGCTCGCTGGAGGCGATCTCCTCGAGCAGGAGCCCGAGGTCGTAGAGCCCCGTCTCGACCGCGTTGTCGATGTCGAGATTGAGCATGGCGTTGGACAGGGTCCGCCCCATCAGAAACTCTAGGGACAGATAGTAGGCGCGCTTGCCGCCGGCGTCGTCATAGGCCTGGCGCGTGCGTTTCCAGCGCTCCATCAGGCGGTCGCGCAAGGTGATGGCAAGCGCCTTATAGGGGTAGTAGGCCGACTGACAGTCCCGGTCGCGCCCGAAGGTGTGGGCGTAGTAGCGCTTGAAGTCGCGCGCCAACCCCTCGGCGTCCATCGGCAGCGGCGGCAGATCGAAGACGTGGTCGTTCGGATGATTCTTAATAGGATTGGTCAGAGAGGACATACGCCTTGAATTCCTTACGTAGTTTCAAAATAGACGACAGAATCATACTCGGTTCCGTGCTCGGGGAACGCCTTTCGGCGCGAGTTCGACGGGTATCTTCGAGCGGTCGCGACTGAATTTTCGCCTGACATTGGAGCGGGTCAAGGCTCGAACAGGCGCCCCCGAACCGCTCCACCACCAGGCGCGACGCCATCCCGATCGTGCCGGACTAAGGCCCCACCTCAGCGGCGCCTTAGTGCCGATCCGGCATCAGGCTCGGCAGCGGGGATCGGCCGTTCTTGAAGTCAGCGCGCAGCCGATGCAGGAGTCTGACACGTTCGCTATCGTTGGCGACCATGAGGGCAGCGAAGGCGGCACGCCATTGGGCCATGAACTCGCGGTCGTCCTGCAGACTGGTGTAATGCATGATGGCTGTGCAGTAGTCAGTCGCCTTCAGATAGTCCTTGAACGGCGTCTGACTCGACGCCAGCAAGGGGGCGATGACGGCGCGTGCCCGGGCCGATGCCTTGAGCTTGGCGTCAGTCATCGTCAGTAATAGACGGCACTGACCCGCCAGCCCCGGCCGTCGAGATGCAGCCTCAGGGTGACAGGCGTACCGTCGCCCCGATCCATCCTCACGACAAACCCCCGCACACTATCGAAGAAACAATAGGACAGCGCGGACAGGAAGCCGAAGCCAGGGGCCGTTGCCGCAATCAACTGGTCGCGAACCCAGTCCAGCGTCACCTGAGACTGAAGGACGCCGGGGCCGGATTGACGCAGACCAGTCTCCAGCCACTCGATGAAGGGGTCGGAGAGCTCCCCGATCAGGCTCTCGCGCTCCTTGTTGAGGCGGCGCGCGATCTCCTCACGCACCGCGTCGAGATCCACCAGGACCGCAAGCGCCGCCTGATCCTCATGCATCACGGCCAGATGCAGCTGCCAGAGGGTGGCATAGGGCCAGACACCATAGAGCAGGAGGGTGACAAGCAACACCACGCTCGCGCGAAGCACCGGGGTGCGCGTCCGCCGCCAGGCGCGGCCCACCAGCGCCATCTCGTGATCGCGAACCCTGAACCTGAACAGTCTCATGCGACGCCAGCGCTCACGACTCGACCGCCTGGGCCTGCTCGATGGCCTCGCTGACCTCGAGCCACTCTGCCTCCACCTGCTCCAGCTCGGCACTGACCTGGCGCTGCTCGGCGAGCAGGGCGAGGAGACGCCCCTTGGCGTCCGGCTCGTAGAGATCGGCCGCCGCGAGCGCCTGCTCCAGGGTCGCGCGCCGCTCGCTCAAGATGGCGAGCCGCTGGTCCAAGGCCTTCTCGCGCTTGCGCAGCGGCTGCAGCGCCTTGCGCGCATCGGCGGCGAGCCGGCGCTGCTCCTTGCGATCGACGCCATCGCGCACGGGCGCGCTCTGCGCGGCGCCCCCTGCGTCGGGGTCCGTCCGCGCCAGCCAGGCCGGATAGTCGTCCAGGTCGCCGTCGAAGGGCTCGACCTTGCCGCCATCGACCAGCAAGAGACTGTCGCTCGTCACCCGCAGCAGGTGGCGGTCGTGCGAAACCAGCACCAGGGCGCCGTCGAACCCCATCAACGCCTCGCTGAGTGCGTGACGCATCTCCAGGTCCAGGTGATTGGTGGGCTCGTCGAGCAGGAGCAGATTCGGGCGCTGACGGATGATGAGCGCCAGGACCAGACGCGCCTTCTCGCCGCCCGAGAAGGGTGCGACCGGATCCAGGGCGCGGTCGCCCGCGAAGCCGAAACCGCCCAGGTAGTTGCGCAGGCGTTGCTCGGTGGCCTGCGGATCCAGGCGCCTCAGATGGCCGAGCGGGGTATCGTCGAGACGCAGCTGATCCACCTGGTGCTGGGCGAAGTAGCCAACCCGGAGGTCTTGAGCGCGCTCGCAGCGGCCCGACTGCGGGGCCAGCTCACCGGCGAGGATCTTGATGAGCGTGGACTTGCCGGCGCCGTTGCGGCCAAGCAGTCCGATGCGATCGCCCGGTTCCAGGCTGAGACCGACCCCCTTGAGAATGGCGACCTCACCATAACCCGCGCTGGCTTCGTCCAGTCGCAACAGCGGCCGCGGCAGCTGCTCGGCGCCCTCGAAGCTGAAATGGAAGGGCGAATCGATATGCGCCGGCGCGATCAGCTCCATGCGCTCCAGCGCCTTGATACGGCTCTGCGCCTGACGCGCCTTGGTCGCCTTGGCGCGAAAGCGCTCGACGAAGCTGTGCATGTGGGCGATCTCGCGCTGCTGGCGCACATAGGCGGCCTGCTGCTGGGCGAGCCGCTCGGCGCGCTGACGCTCGAAGGCGGAGTAGTTGCCCAAGTAGAGCGTCAGACGCTGACGCTCCAGGTGCAGGATGTGTCCGCCGACGGCATCCAGGAAGTCCCGGTCGTGCGAGATGAGGATGAGGGTTCCGGGATAGGCCTTGAGCCAGCTCTCCAGCCAGATGACGGCATCCAGATCCAGGTGATTGGTGGGCTCGTCGAGCAGCAGGAGGTCGGAGCGGCACATGAGCGTTCGCGCCAGCGCGAGGCGCATCCGCCAACCGCCCGAGTAGCTGTTGACCGGCCGACGCTCGTCGCCCGGCTTGAAACCCAGTCCGTGGAGCAAACGGGCGGCGCGGCTCTCGGCGCCGTAGCCGTCGATATGCTCCAGACGCCCCAGGAGTTCGCCGTGCCGTAGGCCGTCGCCGGCGGCATCGGCCTCGGCCAGCTCCGCCTCGATCAGGCGCAGTTCGCGGTCCCCGTCGAGCACGAAGTCGATGGCCGGGCGGTTGGTGTCCGGCGTGTGCTGGGCGACGTGCGCGACCTCCCAACCCGGCGGAATCAGCACCTCACCGGTGTCGGCATGCAGATCGCCGAGCAGCAGGGCGAAGAGGCTGGACTTCCCGCAGCCATTGGCCCCCACCAGCCCGACCTTTTGGCCCGGGTAGATCGTGAGCGTGGCCCCCTCCAGCAGGAGGTTGGGGCCGCGGCGAAAGCTCAGGTCTCGAAATTGCAACATAGCGGTCGGTCGAAGCGATGAAGGTAGGCACGAGGCCAGCCGGATTGAGCGGCGCTCGCGGCGCGATCAGGCATCACGACGTGGCAGCGCCGCGGTCGAGGCGACGATAGCCGATGGCCTCGCTGAGATGAACCCTGTCGATCGCCGCCACGCCCTGCAGATCGGCAATGGTCCGGGCCACCTTGAGGATGCGGTGGTAGGCCCTGGCCGACAGCGCAAGACGCGAGAGCGCCTGCTCCATCAGCCGACGGCCGGCATCGTCCAGAGCACAGTCGCGGTCGATCTCGCGCGAGCCGAGGGCGCTGTTGGCCTTGCCGGCGCGCTCCTGCTGGCGGGCCCGTGCCACGGCCACGCGCTGGCGCACGGGGGCGGAGCCCTCTCGCGCACCCTGAGACGCGGGTCCGAAGTGGATGCTATCGAGACGCGGCACCTCGACATGCATATCGATCCGGTCGAGCAAGGGGCCGGAGATACGACCGCGGTAACGCGCGATCTGCTCAAGCGTGCAGCGACAGCGCCCGGCGCTGTCGCCGAGGTAGCCGCAAGGACAGGGATTCATGGCCGCCACCAGTTGAAAGCGCGCCGGAAAGCGCGCCTGGCGGGCCGCTCGGGAGATGTGGATCTCGCCCGACTCCAGTGGCTCGCGCAAGACCTCCAGCACCTTACGGTCGAACTCGGGCAGCTCATCGAGGAACAAGACACCCTGATGGGCCATGGAGATCTCGCCTGGCTTGGGATTGCTACCGCCGCCCACCAGGGCGACACCAGACGCCGTATGGTGAGGTGCCCTGAAGGGGCGCAGCCGCCACAGCGCCGGATCGAAGGACTCGTGACCGCAGACCGAGCGGATCGCCGCCGTCTCCATCGCCTCCTCCTCGGTCAAGGGCGGCAACAGACCCGGCAGCCGATTGGCGAGCATGGACTTGCCGGTGCCCGGGGGGCCGATGAGCAGCAGGCTGTGCGCACCCGCCGCGGCGACCTCAAGGGCGCGCTTGGCGTGGTCCTGACCGCGGACGTCCGCCAGGTCCGGGTAATCCGGCGCGCCCTGACAGAGATCCTCGCGGGGTTGGATCGGCAGCGGATGGGTGCCGCTGAGATGCTCGCAGACCTCCAGGAGATGACCCGCCGGGCGCACCGTCAGACCGCTCACCAGGGCGGCCTCGGCGGCGTTCTCCCGCGGGAGGACGAGCTCCCTGCCCGCATCGCGCGCGGCAACGGCGATGGGCAGCACGGCATTCACGGGCCGCAGCCGGCCGGAGAGCGCCAACTCGCCGACGAGCTCGATCCCGTCGAGCCCGGCCGATGGCACCTGACCCGAGGCGCCCAGGATCCCCAGCGCGATGGGCAAGTCGTAGCGCCCGCCATCCTTGGGCAGATCGGCCGGGGCGAGATTGATGGTGACGCGACCATCCGGGAAGCGGAAACGGCCGTTGAGCAGGGCACCGCGCACGCGATCCTTGCTTTCCTTCACGGCCATCTCGGGGAGCCCGACGATGGATAGCGCGGGCAGCCCACCGGACAGATGGACTTCGACCGTCACCAATGGGGCATGAATGCCTACGCGGGCGCGGCTATGGAGGACACAGAGGGCCAATTCCAGGCCGCGTCGTCAATCAGATGCGGCGCGACTCGCGGCAAGCGCCCCCTCAAGAGCGGCGACCTGCGCCTCGAGGGCCGCGAGCTTCTGGCGCGTGCGCGAGAGCACGGCCGCCTGCACATCGAACTCCTCTCGCGTCACCAGGTCGAGCCGGGACAGGCCGGCTTCGAGCGAGGCGCGCAGGTTTCGATTGATGTCTTCCTGCAACACCTGAAAGCCCTTGGGCACGGCCGAGGAGAGCCGCTGCATGAGGTCGTCGAGTTGTTTGGGGTCCAGCATGGGGATACCTCCGCAATCGGGTCTGAATCGACCCATGAACATGGTCTCGCGGATCCGTCTCGGGGCACGCCAGCGGGGTGCCGCACCCCGGCGCGATCCGGCTCGCCCGTGAGTCTAGGCCGGCCATTATAGGCGTGAAGCAGTACGCCGTCTGCGCCGGAGCACGCACCAAAATCGTGCAAAGAAATCACGCAAGCCCAAAGAGCGCCCTTTTTTGGCGCACGCGGATGTGGCGACTTTGGCACATGGTGCCGAAAAACGTCGTAATCCGTGCGTCGCATCCACCCTGGCATATTACGTGCAGTTGACGACAACAGGTAATCGCGGCCCGCCGGTTTGTTCCGGGCTCCGAGCTGGCCCACCGAGAACTCACATCGTCGTCCGGAAAGTCATGAGGAAGTCCCTATGAAAATGCAACCTATCAGCGCAGCTCTGGTCCTCGGCGCTGCCACCCTGGGCGCGGGCGCGCTGCAGACGGCGGCCGCGGAGGATCCGAATTCCGTCAGCGCCAACCTCGGCGTCGTCAGTAACTACATCTGGCGCGGCCAGACCCAAACCGACAACAAGCCGGCCGTGCAAGGCGGTGTCGACTACGCCCATTCGAGCGGCTTCTCCGCCGGCACCTGGGCCTCCAACGTCGACTTCGGCGACGGCACCAACTACGAGTGGGATCTCTACGCCGGCTTCGGCGGTGCCATCAATGACGACTTCAGCTATAACCTGAACGCCATCTACTACGCCTACCCGGATGGCCGCGACTTAGACTTCTCCGAGATCGGCGCCAGCGCGACCTACAAGTGGCTGACGGCCGGCGTCGCCTACACCGTCTACGGCCAAGCCGACGACGCCCCCGGCGTCGCCAACGGCCAGGCCATGTTCATCCAGGGCGACCTTTACTACAACGCCGCCCTCGAATTTGAGCTGCCCTACGACCTCGGTCTGAACATCCACGGCGGCTACTACGACTTCCGCTACAACGACGGCGGCAACGACTACGGTCACGTGGGCGCCTCGATCAGCCGCAAGGCAGGCGAGTTCGGCACCTTCAGCTTCAACTACGACCAAGTCCTTCGCAACACCTACGACGAAGACCCCAAGATCTGGGTGGGCTGGAACAAAGAGTTCTGAGCAAGCGGGTTCAGACCAAGCAGGCATTCGTGAACTGAGACCCATCGACCAGGGCCGCCTCGCCCTGGCCCTCACAGGAGCTAGAACGCAATGAAATTGGTTGCAGCCGTCATCAAACCTTTCAAGCTCGACGACGTGCGTGAAGCCCTCGGAGACATCGGCGTCTCCGGCATCACCGTCATCGAGGTCAAGGGCTTCGGTCGCCAGAAGGGCCACACCGAGCTCTATCGCGGCGCCGAGTACGTCGTGGACTTCCTGCCGAAGATCAAGGTCGAGATCGCGGTCGACGACGACATGGTCGAAAAGGTGATCGAGGCCATCAGCGCGGCCGCGAGAACCGGCAAGATCGGCGATGGCAAGATCTTCGTCTTCGAACTCAACCAGGTCATCCGTATCCGCACCGGCGAGACCGGCGCGGACGCGCTCTGATTAGACCGGGAGATGTAATGGTGAAATCGATCCGCACGCTAGACTTCATGAAGCCGCTGCTCGCGGCCTCGCTGCTGTTGCTACCAATGCTGGCCTCGGCGCAGGAGGAGCCTACGCTCAGCGCCGGCGACACCGCCTGGATGCTGACCGCAACCGCGCTGGTGCTCTTCATGACCATCCCGGGCCTGTCGCTCTTCTACGCCGGCCTGGTGCGCTCCAAGAACGTGCTCTCCGTGCTGATGCAATGCTTCGCCATCACCGGCGTCATGAGCATCCTCTGGGCCGTCTATGGCTATAGCCTCGCGGCGACGGAAGGCCCCATGAACGCCTTCATCGGTGGCCTCGACAAGCTCTTCCTGTCCGGCGTGACGGTCGACTCCCTCAACGGGACCATTCCAGAATCGCTCTTCATGACCTTCCAGATGACCTTCGCGATCATCACCCCCGCCCTCATCGTGGGCGCCTTCGCGGAACGCATGAAGTTCTCCGCCATGCTGATTTTCATGGTCCTCTGGCTGACGCTGGTCTATGTCCCGATCTGGCACTGGGTCTGGGGTGGCGGCTGGATCGCCGAGAAGGGCGCGCTGGACTTCGCGGGCGGTACCGTGGTGCACATCAACGCGGGTATCGCGGCCCTCATGGCGGCGCTGGTGCTCGGCAAGCGCAAAGGCTATCCGGGCACGGCCATGCCGCCGCACAACCTGGGCCTGACGGTCATCGGCGCCTCCATGCTGTGGGTCGGCTGGTTCGGTTTCAACGCGGGCTCCGAGCTCGCCGCGGACGGCACCGCCGGCATGGCCATGACGGTCACCCAACTCGCCACCGCCGCCGCGGCCCTGACCTGGATGTTCGCGGAGTGGGTCAACCACGGCAAGCCGTCCGTGCTGGGTATCGCCACCGGCGCCGTCGCCGGCCTGGTCGCCATCACCCCGGCCTCCGGCACCGCGGGCCCCATGGGTGGTATCGCGATCGGCTTCGCCGGCGCGCTCTTCGCCTTCATCGCCGCCACCAAGGTCAAGCATTGGCTCGGCTATGACGACTCGCTCGATGTCTGGGGCGTGCATGGGGTGGCCGGTATCGTCGGCGCCATCCTGACCGGTGTCTTCGCGGACGCCAGCCTCGGCGGCGCCGGTCTGGCGGACGGCATGACCATCGGCTCTCAGGTCTGGGTCCAGCTCATCTCCGTCATGGCCACCCTGATCTACAGCGGCGGCGTGAGCCTGATCCTCCTCCTCCTCATCAAATGGACCATCGGTCTGCGCGTGACGGAAGAGCAGGAGACCGAAGGTCTCGACATCTCCCAGCACGACGAGCGCGGCTACATCCTCTGAAGCCCGCTGGGCGGCCGGCATCCCCGGCCGCCATCCACCCTATCCCGGGCCGCTCCCGCGGCCCCCCCCCTTCAGGAGGCGACACCCGTGGACGCGACCACGCAGCTCACCTATGCGCTCGACACCTTCTATTTCCTAGTCACTGGCGCACTCGTCATGTGGATGGCGGCGGGTTTCGCCATGCTTGAGGCCGGCCTGGTCCGCGCCAAGAACACCGCGGAAATCCTCACCAAGAACATCACCCTCTTTGGCGTGGCCTCGATCATGTACATGATCGTCGGCTACGGCATCATGTACCCCGCCGAGGGCAACGGCGTCCTGCCCAAGGTCGCCTTCGACTTCATGTTCGGCGGCGATCACAGCGCGGCGAAGGTCGCGGCAGAGGGCATCAACCACGCCCGGATGTCGGACTTCTTCTTCCAGGTCGTCTTCGTCGCGACCGCCATGTCCATCGTCTCCGGCGCCGTGGCCGAGCGCATGAAGCTCTGGTCCTTCCTGCTCTTCGCCGTGGTCCTCACGGCCTTCATCTATCCCGTGCAAGGCTATTGGAAATGGGGCGGCGGCTGGCTCCAATCGCTGGGCTTCAACGACTTCGCCGGCTCCGGCGTCGTCCACCTCTGCGGCGCGTCCGCCGCCCTGGCCGGCGTCCTGCTGCTCGGGGCGCGCAAGGGCAAGTACGGCAAGGACGGCTCCATCAACGCCATTCCAGGCGCCAATCTGCCGCTCGCCACGCTCGGAACCTTCGTGCTCTGGCTTGGCTGGTTCGGATTCAACGGTGGCTCGCAACTGGCGCTGACCGGCCTGGACAACACCAATGCGGTGGCCGCCATCTTCGTCAACACCAACATGGCCGCCGCGGGCGGGACACTGCTCGGCCTCATCACGGCACGTCTGCTCTTCGGCAAGGCCGATCTCACCATGGTGCTCAATGGGGCCTTGGCGGGATTGGTCGCCATCACCGCCGAGCCGCTGACACCCTCGCCGATCATGGCCACACTGATCGGCGGCGTCGGTGGCGTCCTGGTGGTCTTCGCCATCGTGACGTTCGACAAGCTGCGCATCGACGACCCAGTCGGCGCCATTTCCGTACATGGCGTGGTCGGCATGTGGGGTCTCATGGCGGTTCCCATGACCAACGACGGCGCCAGCCTTGCGGCCCAGGCGATCGGTCTGGGCGCCATTCTGGGCTGGGTCTTCTTCACCTCCCTCGCCGTCTGGTTCCTGCTCAAGCTGACCCTGGGCATCCGCGTGAGCGAGGAAGAGGAATACGAAGGCGTCGATATTGGCGAATGCGGGCTCGAGGCCTACCCCGAGTTCGTCGGCTCGCGCGGCGCGGCTTGAGGAGCCGCCCGCCTCAGGCGGTGAAGCATGCGAAGGACCGAGGCGCCGGCGAGCGCCAATGCATGCTGACGGCTCACCACTTGCTCGACCGATTCATGCTTTGCACCCTGTGAATCGACTTGGGGCCCTCGGGCCCCATTTTTTGTGTGCGCCGAGGCGACTCAGCTCAGCGCTCGGCGAGTTGCCGCCGGAAGAATTCCGGCTGGGCGAGCGCGGCGCGATGGACGCCCGCGTTGAGGCTGGTGACGAAGCTCCGCGTCGCGAACTCGAGGATCAGCGTCTGGATCGATCCAATCAAGGGCCGGAAGCCGCCGACGTCGTGAAGCAAAGCTTCATCGCTGAGGTCACGAAGCTGGAGCTTCGTGACCAGAAAAAGACCGATGCGCGGTGTCGATTGGGCCAAGGTGCGAGGCTGAACAGCCCGCTTGGCGCATTGCCCCATGCAAGCCCCGCAGGATCTGCATGTGAAAGAGGGGCGACTCGCTCTGCTGGACCAGGATGCCGCCGACGGCGAGGGCACACCAGCAGTCGGCATAGACGTCGCTCGGTGGCATGGATCTGGATCAGCTGATAGGGCGTCTGCTCCTCATGGAGCTTTGCACGGATCTTGAGGGAGAAGGCGCGACCGGCATCGCCGGTGACCTCCGGACTCGGCGCGGACGGCTACTTGGGCGCGCGGTCGTCGAGATTCGCCGGGCAGAGCACCTCGCGCATGATGCCGATCAAGTCGAGCAGCTGGGTGTTGCGGATCCGGTAGTAGATACGGTTCGCCTCCTTGCGGGCGACAACGATATTTTTGTTCCTGAGCTGCTCGAGATGCTGCGAGATATTGCTCTGCGAGGTCCCGGTCCGGTCGACGATCTCGCCAACGGAGAGTTCGCTCTTACCCAGTGAGCAGAGGATCTTCCAGCGCAGCGGATGCGCCATCGCCTTGAGGGCGTTGGCGGTCAGTGCGGTGTCCTCGTCCTCCGACGATTCCGGTGATAGTGGCTCGATCATCATCCATCCTCCTAATACACGTCACGCGCGGCCCGATGCATAGCCGGCTCCGCCTCTTTTTCGACCCGTACGTAGCCTGTCATATCCTTCGCGATGCAGATGATATCGCTGATCTGGCCCGCGGCGTTCTTCACCGCCGTCCTGGAGAAGAGGATCGGCACGCGGCGCCCGTCGCTGGCGATGAAGCGCGCCTCGATCTTGCTCAGCGCCCCGGTGCGGATCAGCGCCTCCAGCCAGGTGCCCATGAAGGCGCCGGCCTGCTCGTCGCCCTCTTCTTCGAAGACATCGCCGATGGACATGCCGATCAGATCCTCCGCATTGTATCCGAGCATCTGGCGCGCGGCCGGGTTGGTCAGCTTGATGGTCCCATCCGGCTCCAGCACCAAGAGCGCCTCGCCCATGTAGGTGAGGATATTCTCAAGATATTGACGCGCCTCGGCCAGTTCCAGGGTGCGCTCGGCGACCTTGCGCTCCAGCGTCCGGTTGAGTTCGCGCTCTTTCTCGATCAGGCGAAAGTAGGTGCTGATCTTGTTGATCAGCTGATTGTCCTCGATCGGCTTGAGCAGATAGTCGGCCGCCCCGACCGCGAAGCCCTGCTGCTGGAACTCCTCCGACTTGAAGGCCGCCGTCAGGAAGATGATGGGGATATCGCGCGTGCGCTTGCGCATCTTGAGCAAGGACGCCGTTTGAAAACCATCCATCTCCGGCATCTGCACGTCCAGAATGATCAGATCGATATCCGGATCCCTGTGGGTGCAGTCGATCGCCTCCTGGCCCGAGTTGGCCTCCAACACCCTGACGTCCATGTGCGTCTCGACCAGGGTGCGCAAGGTGAAGAGATTGTGCGCGTGATCGTCGACGATCAGGAGCTTGAACCCGGCATAGCGAGTCATGTCGTCTCCTCCTGGTGGCGCTGGCTGGTGGGGCCAGCCTCACCCTCTTGGCTCTCGCCCGCGCGGACCAGCGTCACCTGAAGCGGCTCAAGGAGCAGCCTGTGGCTCAGCACCTCGGACAGCAACACCGTGAGTTGACAGGGATCGACGGGCGTGGACAGGAACCCCACGGAGGCGCCGTCAAGGCAGGCATGGATCGACTCCTCCATACCGGGCGGCCCCATGACCGCGACGGCGGGATGGACAGCACTTTGCGCCAATAAAGACCGGATCGTATCACAGGTCTTTTCCGCTGGCACCCGGGCCGCCAGCAACACCAGCCCGCAGCCCTCCCCTTCTTCGGCCAGCGTCTCCAGCGCCTCGTCCAGGTCGGCCGCGGTCTGCACATGCAGCCCGCGATGGGTGAGATCGGAGGTGAGCCGGACCAGGGTCTTGACGTCCCGCTCGATGATGAGGACCCAGGTCTGCTCCGCGGCGAGGTCGGCGTCCCGCGGATTCCCCGCAAGCGTCTGCGCGCAGTCCTCCTCCAGCGCCGTGTCGACCACGCGAGTCGCCGCGACCGCCGGCTCTGGCTGGCGCGCCGTCCGCGTCATATCGGCGGACAAGGGCAGCAGCAGCGAGAAGCACGCGCCCGCGCCCGGAGCGCTCTCCACCACGATGGCGGCGCCGAGCAGGGTCGCCAGCTCCCGGCTGATCGAGAGGCCCAGGCCGGTACCGCCATAGCGGCGCCGCGTCGAGCCGTCCGCCTGCTGAAAGGCGTCGAAGATGATCTCCTGCTTGTCCAGCGGAATGCCGATGCCGGTGTCGCTCACGCTCAACGCGACCGGCAGCTCGCGATCGTCGCGCGCCTCGACACTGATACGCACATGCCCCTGCTCGGTGAACTTGACCGCATTGGCGAGGAAATTCTTGAGGATCTGGCGCAGCTTGTCGCGGTCGCTGAAGAGCCGCTGCCGCGCGCCTGGGTCGACACTCAGGCTGAGTTCCACCGGTTTTTCCGCCAGCATGGGCACGAAGAGTTCCATCAGCTCCTCCAGCATCGGCTTGAGTTCCACCCACTCCAGGGACAGGCTGACATGCCCCGCCTCGATCCGCGAGATGTCGAGGATGTTGTCGATCATGGTTCTGAGGTCGCGACCAGCCTCATGGATGACTTGCGCCTGGCGACGCTGCCCCGGGTTCAGTCCGCTGCCGTCGGCCCCGAGCATCTTGGACAGGAGCAGGATGGAATTCAGCGGGGTGCGCAGCTCATGGCTGACGTTGGCCAGAAACTGCGACTTGTAACGGTTGGATTTCTCCAGCTCACGGGTGTGCGCCTGGGCCGCGCGCAGATGCTCGGCGTGGGTTTCGGCCAGGGCCGTGAGTTGCCGGCCCAACTCGCGGATCTCGCGCGGTCCCCGCCAACGGAAGCGCAGCGGACGCCCCTCCCTGAGGATCAGACCGATGCCGCCCGTCAGCTCTTGCCCGAAATGCTCCAGCCGCGCGGCGATCCACCGCGCGAGCACCATGACGAAGAGCACCAGCAGGAAGATGATGGAGAGCACCCGCACGATGAGCGCGTCCCGGAAGGCATCGATGGGCGAGGGATCGACCGGACGACCGACCCAGAGCGGAAAGCCGTCCTCGGTGAGAAACATGGGGACCCAGAGCATCTGCCTGCCCTGGCTACCCTTCCACAACGCCAGCTTGTCCTCGGCGAAGATCTCCGCCAGGCCAGGAAAGGCCTCGAAGGCCTCCGGCTTGCCACTAGCCGGCTGCCCGGGACGCAGGTAGCTGCCGTCGTGATTGACCCAGAGGGTGTTGCGGTAGAACTCCGCCAGGCCGCCGACGTCGATGGTCAGCACCACCACGCCCTTGGCGTCCTCGGCCTTGTCCCCGCCGATCTGGCTGACCAGATTGAGCGTCATGAGCTGGCGCGGATCGCCGTTCCCGGCGGCCAGGTCCACGCGGATACGGCTGACCATGACGGTGGGTGACTGACTCTCCAGCCCGGCCGCGAGAAATTGCCGGTTCGGGACCTGGGGTGGTTGCTCCGTGGGCCGCCACTCCTGGGTGCGGGGATCGCGCGCCAGCCAGAAGCGCTCCTGCCCGTCCGCGCCGACGAAGAGGATCTGGATGACGTCGCGCTGGTCGGCGAGGATCTGATTGATCCAGGAGGTGTAGCGTGCGCGGGCGAGATCGATCTGATCCGCGTCGCCCTGCTGGCCGAGGATCAACCCAGGCTCCGGCAGCTTCGAGAGCAGCCGGATCATCTCGTGGCGGCTGGCCAGGTGCTGATCCAGGTCGCGAAAATCGGCGCGCAGGTTCTGCAGGTAGGCGCGCTGATAGAAGAGCGAGGTACGATCCAGCACCAGCGGAAGATTGATGATGGCCGCCAGGATCAGCGGCGTCAGGCCGAAAACCAGCAGGAACAGCAGGATGTAAGCGCGCAGCTTCACGCCGCAAGCCGTCGGACCGGCGCGCGCCTCAGAGCGCTCGCACCATCTCGAGGATCTGCGCGGCGTGGCCTTTGGGCTTGACGTCGTAGATCGCCTGCCGAATCACGCCTGCCTTGTCGATCACGAAGGTCGAGCGAACGATCCCCATGCGCTTCTCGCCGTGGGCCTCTTTCTCGCGCCAGACGTCATAGGCCTCACAGACCTCCCCGTCGGTATCGGAGAGGAGATGGACGGTGATCCCGAACTTGTCGCGGAAGGCACCGTGGCTGCCGCAGCTGTCGCGGCTGATACCGATGACCTCGGTCTCGGCGGCGTCGAACTCACCCTGCAGATCGGTGAATTCCAGTGCCTCCATGGTACAGCCAGGGGTGTCGTCCTTGGGATAGAAATAGATCACGGCGTTTCGGCGACCAATACGCTCTTCGAGATCGACCCGTTCCATGTCGGCGTTTGGCAGAGAGAAGACGGGGGCTCGATCGCCGTTTTGCAGCATTGCGGAGTGCTCCGGTGGTCGCTAATCGTGGAGCACCGAATTTAGGGATGCCAGGCGTCACCGTCAACCATGGCGAACGGCGCAAGGCGTTCTTCCTGCGTCTCGAGGCGCGGCAGGCGCACGCTGGCAATGGTGCCGCCGCCGCGGCGGCGGCCGAGCCGCAACTCGATATGGTTGGCGAGGGCCAGCTGATGCGCGATGGCCAATCCGAGCCCCGCCCCACCGGTTTCGCGGTTGCGCGACCCCTCGAGGCGGTAGTAAGGGCGGAGCACCGCCTCCAGCTCGGCCTCTGGAATGCCGGGACCGCGGTCCAGCACGAAGATCACCGGGCGCAACGGCTGGCAGTCGAGATAAACCTCGACCTGGTCCGCGCTGTATCTGAGCGCGTTCTCGACCAGGTTGCCGACGATCCGCCGCAGCGCCAGGGCGTCCACCCGGTAGCGGCAAGAGGGGCCGCCGTCCGCGAGGATCCGGGGCCGCCCGGCGATCAGCTCGTCGACCAGGGCGCGCAGATCCACCTCCTCCCGAGGTCCGGCGCCCAGGTTCTTGCCAAGCTCGACCGCCTGGGTGATGAGCGCATTCATCTCTTCGATGTCGCGCTCCAAGCGGGCGACCAGGGCGGGCGAGGTCTCCTCGGGCAGCATGGCAACGGCCAGGCGCAGGCGCGTCAGCGGCGTGCGCAGGTCGTGGGAGATGCCGGCCAGGAGCAGGGTGCGGTTGGCCAACAGCTCACGGATCTGGCGGCTGGTCTCGTTGAACTGGCGCGCCAGGTTGGCAAGCTCCCGCGGCCCGGTCTCCGGCAGCTGATTGGGGGAAAAGCCGAGGGCGACCTGCTCGACCGCGCTGGCGAGCCGCCGCAGTGGCGAAGAGACCCGCCCGGCGAGGATAACCGTGGTGAAGATGATGAGAACGACGGCGACGGTCAGGATCACCGCCAGGCCCTCCAGGGGGCGCGTCCCGACGCGGCTGCGCGGGAACCCGGTCCAGAGCGTCTCGCCGCCGACCTCGATCGCGGCCCAGAACCAACGCTCGCCATTGGCCACGCTGGCGATCATCTCGACCCTGCGCCCGAGACGCCGCGACAGGGCGTCTTCGACGCGCTGGAGATAGGGGAAGAAATAGCGGCGCGCGTCCGCCAGCGGACGCTCATCGGCAAGCCGGATCTGGTATTCGGTCACCAGCCGCTGCCTGTATTCATCGCGCAGCTGGGGTGGCAGCTGCCGCAGGGTACGCGCCGACAGCACCATGATGCTCGCGAGGTCCGATGCCGAGCGTTGCGCCAGGGGGATCAGGGCATAGAACACCAGGGCGGCCGAGGTCACCAGGGCGAAGACGCCGAAGGTGAAGATCAGGGTCAGGAGCGCGCGCCCGAAGAGGGTCGCCGGCACCAGCCGACGCATGAACCTCATGAATCGCCCGCGGGCGTGAACATATAGCCCTTACCCCAAATGGTGCGGATGAACCTGGGATGCTTGGTCTCGGGCTCGATCTTCGCCCTCAGACGGGCGATCTGCACGTCGATGCTGCGGTCGAAGGGCGAGCGCTCGTAGCCCTTGAGCAGATCGAGCAGACGATCGCGATCCAGGACCCGATCGGGATGCTCGACCAATACGCGCAGCAGGTCGAGCTCGCCGCCGGTCAGCGCGACCGGCTGATCGCCGCGACGCAGCTCGTGCTGGGCCAGATCGAGCCGGTAGGGGCCGAAGCGGATGATGTCCTGGTCGCGCCCCTCCTCCTCCCGCGCCGGTTGGTGTCGCCGCATCACGGCGCGAATTCGCGCCAGGAGTTCGCGCGGATTGAAGGGTTTGGGCAGATAGTCGTCCGCGCCGACCTCCAGCCCGACGATACGATCCACCTCGTCGCCGCGGGCAGACAGCATGATGATGGGGATGTCGGTCCGGGCGCGCAGCCGCCGCGCCAGGGTGAGACCGTCGTCTCCGGGCAACATGAGGTCGAGAATCACCAAATCGGTCTCGTTCGCCTCCATCCAGGCATCCATGGCCCGGCCATCCTCGGCGCCCGCCACGGCGAAGCCCTCGCGCGCCAGGTAGTCGCCCAAGAGCGCGCGCAGCGCGGCATCGTCATCCACGACCAGGATTCGCATCGCATCGTCAGACATGTTCGCCATCAGACATCTTCATCCAGACCCCGTTCGGCTGGCTGCATCTCAGATACAACTTGTTACAACATTAGCAGATAGCGAAATACTCCGTTAATGCCTTTGGTGCATGATGGAGACAGACTCGCAAAGCGGGGTCGCGGCCCTTGCCTGCACCTCTCTCGATAGGCGCCTCTGCCTGAAGGGTCAAGGAGCAATCATTCACCCCTGGAAGACGGAGACACCCGCATGAGCTTCGACGCACTCACCATCCTGGGGATTTCCTCCAGTGTCCTCTGTGGCGGTTTCTTGATCGCCCTCGTCAATCGCAATGAGTCCAAGAGACCGCGCGCCAAGGCCAAAACCGGCCCGGAGGATAGCAAGTCCGTCGATCTGCGGCCGTAGCGTCCTGTCAGCTTTCCGAGCCAATCAGCTTTCCGAACAAGTCAGTTTTCCGAGCAGCAAGCCAACTGGGTCGCCACGGCAGCCACACACCCTGTCGTCGCGGCCATTTTTTGTGCGCCTGGCATACGGTTTGACAGCGCGCGGCGCGCTTCCTAGCATCGCCGGACTTCGTGCCACCAACCCCGACCCCTCATGCCTAGACTCTCGCCCCTGCATTGGATCGCCTTGATCCTCTTTCTCCTCTTCTACGGATTCACCGTCTTCGCGCTGACGCGGGACTACTATCTGCGCCATCCCGCAGGCCCCCTCGCCGCGACCGAGGCGACCCGCCCCGCGGCAACGGCGTCCCAGCCGGTCGCGCCCAAGCCGAACACCAGCGCCATTCCTGCGTCCATCACGGAGAGCAATCCCGTCCTGCTGCACCAGCAGGCGGACAACCTCTTCGTCGAGCGCCGCTTTGCGGAAGCTGCCGCTGTCTACCAGCGCATCCTCGAGCTCAATCCGGCGGACGCCGAGGCGCACAACGATCTCGGCCTCGCCCTGCACTACACCGGCGACACCGCGGGCGCCTTCGAGCAGCTCCAGATGGCGGTGACGCAGGCCCCGGAGCTACAGCGACCCTGGCTGACGCTGGGCTTTCTGAGCTTTCAGGCCGGCAAGGTGGCCGAGGCCAAAGCGGCCTTGGAACGGGCACGCGACCTGGATCCGGAGAGCGACATCGGCAAGGAGGCCCAGCGGCTCCTGGGACTGCTCGAGGAAGGCTGAAGGACTCGACCGTCAGCCGCCCGGAATGGGACGGCCGGCGGCGCGCGATGGACGAGGCCGCGTTGATCGGGTGACCGACGCGCCCAGGGTACGCTCCGACGGAGGCACCTAGCGCTTCGCCAACGCCACCGTATAGTGCGCACCCTGCTTCAGCTTGTCGTAGTTGCCGAAGACCTCGCCAAGATTGCGCTTCATGTATTGGCGCAATCCATTGATGGTGACCAGATAGAGCCGCCCGCCCGGCCTGAGGTGCGCGTGGGCGTCATGGAGCAGGATGGCGAGCAGCTCCTTGCCGACCTTGGCCGGCACGTTGCTCGCGATCACATCGAACAGCCTCCCCTTCTCCACCTGATCGAAGCCGTTGCTGAGTGTCGCCTCGGCATTCGTCAGCGCGTTCAGGCGGGCATTGCGGTTGGCGTAGTCGACCGCGACGAAATCCTTGTCCACGAGGAGCGTGCGCCCCCGCGGGGCCATGGCCGCAAGGGCCAGACCGATCGGGCCATAACCGCAGCCGAGATCCAGGCAGTCGTCGCCGGCGGCCACGTCCACATGGCTCAGGAGGAGCCGCGTTCCCTCATCGATCTCGCGTGGCGAGAAGAGCCCCCAGGTGCTCTGCAGCATCAGTGTGCGACCACCAAGCTCCGCGGAAAACTGAATATCGCGACGCAGGTGGGAGAGCTGTTGCGGTGTGAGCATGGTTGAGACTCGATGTAATCGGCTTGAGCAATGGATCGGAGCGCATCCGTTGGAATGCGCCTGAGACCTTCGGGGTTTGACGCGCGTGGGATGCGGGTACACTGGGACGCTGCAATCGAGACCAACGAGACCGCAGCCAGGAGAGCGCAATCAGCATGTCCGATCCGGCCGGTAGGCTCAAGATCCAGTTGCGACGAGGCCGCGAGGGACTCCTCTGCGACATCCAGTCGACGCGCCCCGTGAAGGCCGCCGCCACCTTTGCGGGGCGTTCGGCCAGCCAGACGGCCGCGATGCTGCCCATGCTGTACTCGATCTGCGCCAAGGCCCAGGCGTTCGCCTGCGTCGGGGCGCTGGAGTCCGCCACCGGGATGCACGCGCCGGCGTCAGTATGGCGAATGCGCCACCTGACGGTAAAGCTCGAAACCATTCGCGAGCACCTCTGGCGCATGCTGCTCGACTGGCCCCGGATGGCCGACGCGACGCCGGAGCAAGACGGCATGTCGGCCATCCTGCAACGGGTCAGTCAGCTCTTCGCACTCATCGATCCACAAGGCTGCCTCTTTCGCCCTGGCACTCGGGAGGCGACGTGCGACGAGCGCGCTCTGTCGCTCGCCATTGCGGAGCTCGAGGTACTCGTCTCCGAACTGGTCTTCGGCTGTCCGGCCGATGCCTGGATCCACCGCACCGCGGATCGATCCTCCCTGGCGGCCTGGGCAGAGGGCGCGGTCACGCGCCCTGCCCGGCTCCTGCGGGCCGTGCAGCGCTCGGACACCGCGGCTGTTGGCCAGTCGGACGTCGCAGCCCTCCCCGAGATGGACCAAGGTCGTCTGATCGAGCGGCTGTTGACCCCGGACTACGAAGACTTCCTGGCCCAACCGAGTTGGGACGAGGCCCCCCGCGAGACCAGCCCCTTCACGCGCAATCGGCACACCGAGTTGCTGCAGGCACTCAGCGGGGCGCTCGGCAACGGACTCCTGCCGCGCCTGACCGCTCAACTCCTGGACGTCGCGCGCCTCACGGCGGAGATTCGCCAGGGACAGCCGCGGGACGCGGAGCCTCCGACCGCGAGCACAGTGCTCCCGCCCAGCATCGGCTTGGGCCGCGTCGAGGCGGCGCGCGGAAGACTCGTCCATCTGGTTCGGCTGGATGGCGCGCGCGTCCTCGACTACCGGATCCTGGCGCCAACGGAGTGGAACTTCCATCCACGGGGATCCCTTGCTAAAGGTCTGGCCGCCCTCCCGGTTACGGACGACAGGCACGTGCGACACCTGGCGGAGCTGTTGATCATGGCGACGGATCCCTGCGTCGCCTATGACCTCAGCCTCGCGAACGTCGCGGCCGACGCGGGCGCCGGACCTTGACCCCGTCACGGCGCCGCGTGGGAAGACGCCATCTTGAACCGGAAAGGAGAGGGATTTCCCATCGACATGCTGGACAGCAGGCGATTTCAGGACATCGCCCCCATGCGCTGGATCGCAGGCCACGCCGGCCCAAGAGTAGACTTGGCGCGCGACCCCGTGCGCACCCGACCGAACAGATGATCTCGCAGAGGTTTCGCCATGTGTCTCGCCATACCCGCCAGAATCACGCAGATCGACCCGACCGGAGAGAGCGCCCAGGTGTCCCTCGGCGGCGTCAGCAAGGAGGTGTCGCTCGCCCTGGTCGACGACGTCGCCGTGGGTGATTACGTCCTCCTCCACGTCGGCTACGCGCTGAACAAGCTCAGCGAGGAAGAGGCCGAGCGCACGCTGGAGCTCATTCGTGAGATGGGCCTGCTCGAGGACGCCGACGCGGATGCCCCGCAAACCGGGGGCGCCGGATGAAATACATCGACGAGTTCCGCGATCAGGCGCTTGCCCGAAAGCTGGCCGCGGCGATCGCCGCCGAGGCTGATCCGGGCCGGGAATACCGCCTCATGGAGTTCTGCGGCGGCCACACCCACGCCATCTTCCGCTATGGCGTGCAGCACCTGATGCCGCCCAATCTGCGCTTCATCCACGGACCCGGCTGTCCGGTCTGCGTCCTGCCCATGGCCCGCATCGACCAGGCCATCGCCATGGCGACCGAGCATGGCGTCACGCTCTGCACCTATGCCGACCTCATGCGCGTCCCGGCCAGCGGACGCAAGAGCCTGCTCAAGGTCAAGGCGGAGGGCGCGGACATCCGCATGATCTATTCGACCCAGGACGTGCTGCGCATCGCCCGCGAGGAGCCGGACAGGCAGGTGGTCTTCTTCGCCATCGGCTTCGAGACCACCACGCCCCCGACCGCGGTCGCCATCAAGACCGCTCGCGCGGAGACGCTGACCAACCTCTCCTTCTTCTGCAATCATGTGCTCACGCCCTCGGCACTGCGGACCATCCTGGCAACCGCCGGACCGGATGGCGTTCAGCTCGACGGCATTTTGGGTCCCTCCCATGTCAGCACCCTGATCGGGAGCCGCCCCTACGCCTTCGTGCCCGAGGCGTTCGGCGTGCCGGTCGTCATTGCCGGCTTCGAGCCGCTGGACGTGATGCAGGCGACACTCATGCTGGTCCGCCAGCTCAACCAAGGCCGCTGCGAGGTCGAGAATCAATACAGCCGCGCGGTGACGGAGGAAGGCAACCTCAAGGCCCAGGCGCTCATGGCCGAGGTGTTCAAGCCACGCGACCAGTTCGAATGGCGCGGACTGGGCTTCCTCCCGGACAGCGCGCTCGCGCTCGCCGATGCCTATGCCGACCTGGACGCCGAGCGACGCTTCCCCGTCAGCCTCGCCGCGACGAAGGAGATCAAGGGGTGCGAGTGCCCGGCCATCCTGCGCGGCGTCAAGCAGCCGACGGACTGCAAGCTGTTCGGGACCATCTGCACACCGGAGAACCCCATGGGCTCCTGCATGGTCTCCTCCGAGGGTGCCTGCGCCGCCTATTGGAGCTACGGCCGACACCGCGCACCATCCCCGCAACCGGCAATGGCCTAGCCACGGCGGTTGGGCGCGGACCGATCCCCTGGACCTGGATACCGACTGGACCTGGATACCGATATGACGCACGACCGACGTTTCCCCGTCCGTCTCGACCTGGAGCACGGCAAGATCGACATGACCCATGGCTCGGGCGGGCGCGCCATGGCGCAGCTCATCGATGAACTCTTCCGCCGCTTTCTCGACAATGCGTTGCTCGCCCAGGGCAACGACCAGGCGCAGTTCCTGCCGCCGCCGGGCCGTCTGGTCATGAGCACGGACGGGCACGTCATCTCGCCGCTCTTCTTCCCGGGTGGCGACATCGGCTCGCTGTCCGTCCACGGCACCTTGAACGACGTCGCCATGGCGGGCGCACGCCCACTCTACCTGGCCGCCGCCTTCATCCTGGAGGAAGGCTTCCCCTTGTCCGACCTCGCGCGCATCGTCGAGAGCATGGCGGGCGCCGCGCGCCAGGCCGGCGTGCCGGTGGTCACCGGCGACACCAAGGTGGTCGAGCGCGGCAAGGGCGACGGGGTCTTCATCACCACCACGGGCGTGGGCGTGGTCCCGGATGGCGTCTGCATCTCGGGCGACCTCGCCCGGCCCGGTGATGCCATCCTGCTCAGCGGACCGATCGGCGACCACGGCGTCGCCATCCTCTCCAAACGCGAGAACCTCGGCTTCGGCACCGAGATCCAATCCGACTCCGCCGCCCTGCATGACCTGGTCGCCGCCATGGTCGCGGCCGTGCCGGACATCCATTGCCTGCGCGATCCGACCCGCGGCGGACTCGCCACCACCCTGAACGAGATCGCCCATCAGTCGGGCGTGGGGATGCAGATCCGCGAGGCCGCCGTGCCCGTGCGGCCGGCAGTCGCCGCCGCCTGCGAGCTACTCGGCCTGGACCCCTTCTATGTCGCGAACGAGGGCAAGCTGGTCGCCATCTGTCCGCGTGCGCGGGCCGACACGCTCTTGGCCGCGATGCGCGCGCATCCCAAGGGCGAGGATGCCGCCATCATCGGCGAGGTCGTCGAGGATGCATCGCGGTTCGTGCAGATGGAAACGGCCTTCGGCGGCAGCCGCATCCTGGATTGGCTCGCGGGCGAGCAGCTCCCAAGGATCTGCTGAGTCAGGGCGCGGGAGTTCGCGATCGCATCCATGAGTGGATCTGCCGACCCCTTTTGTACTATCGTCAGCCGCGCACGACGATAAACAACGACACCATGAGGACACCTGCATGACGAAGAAACGCTTCATCTCCGCGCTGGCAACGGCACTGCTGGGCGCCAGCATGACAGTTGCGATGGCCTCGGACATGGCCACTCCGGACGAAGCCAAGGCCATGTCGCAGAAGGCACAGGCCGCGGTGAACGAGATGGGCAGCGAGAAGGCCTTCGTCGCCTTCGCCGCCGATGATGGCGGATTCAAGGAGAAGGATCTCTACGTCTTCTGCATGGACATGGATGGCGTCATGCTCTCTCACGCCATGAAGCCCGAGCTGGTCGGCAAGAACCTGCTGGACTTCAACAAGTACGGCGATGAGCTCTTCAAGAACATGATCGCTGTCGCCAAGGCATCCGGCGAAGGCTGGGTCGACTACAAATGGCCCTACCCGGGCAGCGACGAGATCCGCGAAAAGACGAGCTACGTGCTGACCAACAACGAAGGCTTCTTCTGCGGCGTCGGCGCCTACAAGTAGCCCGCGGGAAAATCGCCCCTCCAAAACCAGAAAACACCGCCTGATGCGGTGTTTTCTGGTCTATCTCCCTTCTTGAAGACTGGATCCAAGGGATCCTAAGCCTTATTCCGCCGAGTCATCCAGCGACTCAACCGCCTCGCTGGCAGTCCCGAAATCCGTCTCGCGAGCCGCAAGCCTCAAGATGGTCTCCCGACCGCGATCATCCGTCTGACGGAAGAAGTCGACGAGTTCCCGCTCCTCTGACGACAGCGGGTCCTTATCGTCCAGACACAGCAAGTAGGTGGGTGTAACGGTTCCCAAGGCGAGCGCCAACTCTTGCGCCTCTTCGAGTCCCATCCTACGGATTCCTTGCTCGTAGTTGCTGATGCGGGACTTTGAAAGCGAATTGGTTCGACTCGAAAGGTCCGAGAGGCTGAGCTTTTGCTCTTGCCTGGCCGCGCGCAAGCGCTGACCGATGCGTTTTGTGAGATCCATAGTGGTGTTGAGGTTAAAAAGCCTGTTCGTTAATCATGCACGATGTGTAATGGACGACACCGACACCTGCCCGCAGGAGCGGGACCTGGCACGCATCCCTGGCGCCTCAGCGTCAGTATCGCCTTGCCATCCGGCGCAGACGCCCAAGGCGTCGGCGGGGTCTGGCTGCGGATGCCCCGCGGCTAGTCAGCCGAGGTAGGCGTCTTCCCATTCGGCGTCGCCGACGGTCTGCGGCTGCGGCTCGACCACGCGATCAGCAAAGGCCTTGTCCAGTGTCTTGATGAAACACTTGGTTTGCGGCGACAGGAACTTCCCGCGACGCTGGACGATGCCATAGCTGCGCTTGGGGAAATACTGCCCGATCGGCGTGACCCCGAGGTTCTCTTCCCCGGTGAGGCAGACGTCGGTCACGATCGAAATGCCGAGCCCGAGCTCGACATATTTCTTGATGACTTCCCAGCCACCCGCTTCCATGGTGACTCGATAGCCGAGGTTGTGCTGCTTGAAGACCAGGTCGACCAGTCGCCAGGTGCTCAGATGCCGCGGCGGCAGGATCAGACCATAGGGGGCGATCTCTTCCAGCGTGACGGATGTCTTGTTGGCGAGCGGATGGTCCTTGGGCGTGATCAGCGTCGGCTGATAGGTCACGAAGGGCCGATAGGTGATGTCGTCCGGCACCTCGAGCATGGAGCCGACGGCCAGATCGACCTCGTCGGCCCTGAGCATGGCGAGTCCATCCCGGCCAGTCACGTTGTGCAGCTTGAGCTCGATCCCCGGATACTGATCGACGAAGGCGCTCACCGGACCCGGCAGGATATAGAGGATCGTGGACTCTCCCGCCGCGATATTGAGGACACCCTGATCGACTCGGCCACACTGGGTCGCAAAGGCCTCGTGGAGCTTATCCATGCCTTCCACCAGCGGCTCAGCCATCTGGAAGAGCAGATCACCCTCGGGCGTCAGCTTGATCTTGGGGCCGCGGCGCTCGAACAGGACGGTCCCGAACTCCCGCTCCAGAGCCTGGATCTGCAGCGATACGGTCGGCTGGCTGAGAAAGATCTTCTCCGCGGCAGCGCTGACGCTGCCGGTTCTCGCGGCATGACAGAAGGCACGCAGCTGCTTGAGTCGATTTTGCTTGTAGTGAATTTGGGAACCTGAGCCCACGTTCAGTCCTATCGCTGGCACCATGAATGTATTTGATAGTAGACCATGAATGCCATTGAAAAAAGCAATATCCGACAGCCGAACTGACACATGGACTGGATGACGATCGATTTTGCTACTCAGTTCGCATTCAGTGGACGTCCATCTGCCGAAGGATGTCGCGCGCGACACGCCGTTGATCGGCATCGCCCTCTTCGAGGACTTGATACAGCAATTGACGCGCCGCGAGCTCGTTGTCCAGATCGCGTAACTGATTCGCGCGCCGAATCTTATCCTCGACGGGATCGGTCTCCTCCTTGGTTGCCTGCGCGGACGCCTTGAGCTCGCGCGCCTCCTCCTCATCGATCAGATCCAGCTCGGCCTCCATGTCCGCGTCGCTGAGAGGATGCCAGGCATCCTGATCCTCGGGCTCGGACGCGGGCGCCTTCCCAACCTCGACCGCGGCGCTGGCCGGCCTCGTATCGGCAAGGGATCCGGCGGACGGCGCTGGACCGCCGCCGCTGCCCGGAGACACCGCGGCGAGCCCATCATCCGCCCGCGCGGCTCGGCGCCGCAGGAGCAGCTTGGAGAAGAGCACGCCAAGCTCGAACAGCATCCACATCGGCACCGCCAGCAGGGTCTGCGAGATGACGTCGGGCGGCGTGAGAAACATACCGACGACGAAGACACCGACGATCACATAGGGCCGTTTCCTGGACAGATCCTCCGGGGTGACCACGCCGATCAAGACCAGAAGGATGGTCGCAATGGGGATCTGAAAGGCGACACCGAAGGCGAAGAAGAGGGTCAGCACGAAATCCAGATAGGCCGAGATGTCGGTCATCATCTGGACGCCTTCCGGTGTCGTCCCACTCAGGAAGGCGAAGACCAGGGGGAAAACGACATAGTAGGCAAAGGCCATCCCGAGATAGAAGAGCAGGATGCTCGACACCAGCAGGGGCGTCGCCATGCGCTTCTCGTGCTGGTAGAGGCCAGGCGCCACGAAGGCCCAGAGCTGGTACAGCAAATAGGGCATGGACAGGAAGACCGCCGCCACCAACGCCAGCTTGAAGGGCGTGAGGAAGGGCGATGCGACCTGGGTCGCGATCATGGTATTGCCTTCCGGCAGCTGCGCGAGGAGCGGAGCGGCAACGTAGGCGTAGAGGTCGTTGGCGAAGGGGAAGAGCACCAGGACGACGACACCGACCGCAATCAGCATGCGGATCAGACGATCGCGTAGCTCGACCAGGTGCGAGATAAACGGCTGCTCGGCACCCGGATCATCAGGCTGCATCGCAGGGGACATGGCTGACGCTCTCGTTGATTTATATTGGTTTGAGGGATCGGCTCGGCCAAGCGGTCGCCGTTCGAAACGTCGCCACGACGCTCAGAGAGAAACCGACCAAGACAATCCGTGGGATAGAAACAGGAGATCGGCGGCCATGCCAATGCTGGGCAAGCGGGACAGGTACCCTAAAAGCAAACTCGGGGATCCGCGCATCCGAGATGCCAATAGGTAATAATACCCTATTTACACCGGATTCGGCAGCAAAACCCGACAAATCGACGCACCCGAAGCTGGACGGACTCGGCCGCCCGTTGAAACACCTTGGCGGCGCGGTCGTCGCGCAGGTTCGGGCCGATCACGGATTCGCGCGGCGAGACCTAGCGGGCGCCCTCGCCGCGACCAGCCTTCTCCGCCAGGCCGGAGAGGCCGAAACGCCGCTCCAGCTCCGCGAGCACCTGATCCGGCCCCAGCCCTTGGTGCGCCAGGAGAACCAGGGTGTGGAACCAGAGGTCCGCGACCTCGTAGACAATCTTGTCGGGCTCACCGTCCTTCGCGGCCATGACGGTCTCGGTCGCCTCTTCCCCGATCTTCTTGAGGATGGCGTCGAGGCCTTTAGCGTAGAGCTTGGCGACATAGGAGCTGCCAGGATCGGCCGCCTTGCGCTCCTCCAGGATGGCAGCAACGCGCGCGAGGATATCGCTCATGTCATCGCTCCCCGCTCAAGTCTTCTTGTAGATGGCATTCGGATCCTTCAGGACCGGCGCGATCTCGACCCAGCGCCCCTCGGCGTCCAGCTCGCGATAGAAGCAGTTGTGCCGCCCCGTATGACAGGCGATGCCGCCCTTCTGCTCGACCTCCATGAGGACGACGTCGGCGTCGCAGTCGATGCGCAGCGCATGCACGACCTGCTGATGCCCGGACTCCTCGCCCTTGTGCCAAAGGCGCCCGCGCGACCTGGACCAGTAGACGGCGTGGCCGGTCTCGCGCGTGAGGCGCAGCGACTCGCGATTCATCCAGGCCATCATGAGGATGGTCCCGGTGGCTGTCTCCTGGGCGATCGCCGGCACCAGGCCGTGCGCGTCCCACTTGATGGCATCGAGCCAATCGTCGCTCATAGGGGGTCTCGTCTCGACTCTGTCGTGAAGGGATCAGGCACCGGCGCTGAGACGATCCGCGAGCTGCTGCCCCGCGGCGAAGTCCAGGGTGCCCTCGTAGATGGCCCGTCCGGTGATGGCGCCCGTGATGCCGCACGCCGCGGCCTCGGCCAGGACGCGCACGTCCTCGATGCTCGTGATACCACCGGAGGCGATCACCGGCGTCTCGATGCCCAAGGCCAGCGCCCGGGTCGCCTCGACATTGGGTCCGCTCAACATGCCGTCGCGGCCGATGTCCGTATAGACGATGGCGGAGACACCGTCGCCCTCGAAGCGCCTGGCCAGCTCCTCGACGCGATAGGGCGTGATCTCCGCCCAGCCCTTGATGGCCACCTGCCCGTCCTTGGCGTCGAGACCGACCATGATGTGTCCGGGAAAGGCCTTGCAGGCGCGCCCGACCAACTCCGGCTCCTTCACCGCCTGGGTGCCGATGATGCAGAAGGTCACGCCGGCAGCGAGATAGGCCTCGATGGTCGCCTCGTCGCGAATGCCGCCGCCGACCTGGATCGGCAGATCGGGATAGGCGGCAGCGATCCCGCGAATGGCCTCCCCGTTGACCGGCTCGCCGGCGAAGGCGCCATTGAGGTCGACCAGATGGAGACGACGCGCCCCGGCGCGCACCCAGCGCCCGGCCATGTCGATGGGGTCGTCCGAGAAGACGGTCTCGTCGTCCATGCGGCCCTGGCGCAACCGCACGCAGCGGCCGTCTTTCAAATCGATCGCGGGAATCAACAGCACCTGTGAGTACTCTCCTAAGCTCTTCGGTGAAGGGGCAAGACGCGACGCGGACTCAGAGCGCGCCCTTGGTCGAGGGCGTGATGCCCGACATGCGCGGATCCGGCTCGACCGCCATGCGCAGCGCTCGGCCGAAGGCCTTGAAGATGGTCTCCGCCTGATGATGCGCGTTGGTGCCGCGCAGGTTGTCGATGTGCAGCGTCATGCCCGCGTGGTTGACCAGACCCTGGAAGAATTCCTGGAAGAGGTCCACATCGAAGGTGCCGATGACCCCGCGGGTATAGGCGACCCCGTAGGTCAGACCGGGACGTCCGGATAGATCGATGACGACACGCGACAGGGCCTCGTCGAGCGGGACATAGGCATGCCCGTAGCGGCGAATGCCGCGCTTGTCGCCAAGCGCCTTGCTCAGTGCCTGACCCAGGGTGATGCCGACGTCCTCGACCGTATGGTGGGCATCGATGTGCAGGTCGCCCTGCGCCTGGATGTCGAGATCGACCAAGCCATGACGGGCGACCTGGTCGAGCATATGCTCCAGGAAGGGGACACCGGTCTGGAAATTGGAACGGCCGGTACCGTCCAGGTCGAGCGCGATGCGGATCTGGGTTTCGAGCGTATTGCGCTCGACCTCGACCCGTCGGCGGGAGTGTTCGAGAGCCATCGAAGTGTCGTCTGCTGCCCTAAACCCGCATTAAACCACAGCAGCGACCTGATTCATAAGCGGTCCGAGGCGCGCGGGTGCGCGCCATACCCGAGGCGCGCCACGGCGTCGGCGGCACATCCTTGCGCCGCTTCCCTCCCGCGTCGCTCAGGGTTGCGTCAAGAAGACCTCGACGCGACGGTTGCGGCCGCGGCCTTCAGCGCTCGTATTCGCGGCGATCGGGCTCGCCTCGCCGACCCCTTGAGCCCGGATGCGCACCTCCCCGACACCCAGGCCGACGAGGGCGTCACGCACCGCAAGCGCCCGCCGCTCGGAGAGCGCGAGGTTGGCCTCGGCATCACCCGAGCTGTCCGTATGACCGCGCAGCACCACCCTCAGATTGGGACGCTGCTGGAGCACTCGGGCGACCTCGCCCAAGGCCGCCGGCTCGCCGGAGCCGAGCGTGGCCTTGCCGGGCTGGAAACGCAGCTCGGACTCGGCCAGCGTGATCCGCACACCCTCGGCGGTGGACTCAGCGCCGAGCTTGGCCAGCGCGGCCGCGAGCGTGGCATCGACCGCCTGGCGCGAGTCCGTCACAGTGGTCGTCCGCTCGGCGGCCAGGGTCTTGAGCTCTTTCGCGATGCGCGCCCGCTCGGTCTCGAGCAGACCCACTTGCTGCTCCTTCAACGAGACCAGCTCCCGCTCCAACGTCTGGATGCGACCCCGGGCCGCCGTCAGCTCGGCCCCCAAGAACTGGGTCCTTTCGTCCAGCGCGGCGACTTGTTCAGCGCTCACGGAAACCACCTGCGCAGACGTCGCGGGCGTGCCGGCGGACGCCGGAGGCTCGCCCTCAGTCGCAGCGGCCTGTTCACCCGCCGCAGCCGGCCGCTCGACGCCGACGACGTACACCAGACCAAGCCCGGCGGCGAACATGGACAGGAGATAGACGACCACAAGGGGCGCCCAGGACCGCGGCGCCGGCGCGGTATCGCTCATGAGGTTTTCTGTTTTCTCTGACATGTCTTCGGCTCCTGGCGCTTCAATGGTCGGGAAGGCAGATGTTGTGCTTGCGGACCGCCATGCCCGTCGCCGTCAGCAGGATCAGCACGATGCCGGTCAGCATGGTGAGCATGCCTACCCCCAGATAGAGATAGACGGCCGTACCGGTGCGCTCGAACATCACCATGCTGGCGATACTGAATGCCGCCAGGGGGAAGGAATAGGCCCACCAGGAGAGGAAAAACTTCAGCTTGAGGAACCTCCCGGCCTGGGTGAAGAGCAGCAGGGTCAGGAAAAAGGCGCTGAAATAGAGCACGCGCGCCAGGGTATCCAGTTCGCCGACGAGCCGCATGTAGGCGATGAAGCCCACCGCCGGCGGCGCGATCAGGATGAAGAGGGTCGGCATGAGACGATCCTCGATGGGGTGATGAAAGAGCACCCGATTGAAGATGATGGTCATCAGGATGAGCCAGAACAGCATGCCGACGCTGAAGAAGAACCAGGAGATCTCCGGAAACCCCAGGGGCACCCCGGCGACCGGCACCAGCACATTGCCCACCGCGGGAATGAACCAGGCCGGGTTCATGTGATGGATCTGGAAGTGCTCGTGATGGATCCAGACGCTCACCACGTAGAGCGTGAAGAGCAGGTGCAGGCTCGTTCCCAGCATCCACAGCACCCGGCTGACCTGAGGCATCAGCCCCAAGAAGGCGATGGCGAGCAGCAGCAGGCTGATGGAGATGGTCGGAAAGAAGTTGAGCTTGACCGGGTGTCTCAGCTCCTTGATCACGAATTCCCGATAGAAGACGAGCTTGGTGCCGTAGAGCGCGGCGAGCACCAGGAAGAGCGTTGCCGTTGCGCCAACCAGCCAAGGGCTGATGCCCAGATCGAGCTTCAGGATCGACTGAGCCTTTTCCCAGCCGATGGTCAACCCGGAAAGCCCCATCACCATGGCGAAGAAGGAGATGGGGAAGAAGGCGACGCGCGCCGTCGCTTGCGTTGGTGTTGTCATTTGAGCTCCGGTAACACCGAAACGGCGATCCCGCTGTCGGCGGACTAGACGCAGAACAGCCGTGAAAGCCTGACGGATAGGGTTTGGATTACGGCGCAGTCTATGCCGACGAGGGCGCGGGGCGCATTGATAAACATCAGAGTACGCAGCTAGGTTTTATCGACGCTCCGCGGACGGGCGGTGTGTCACGAGGCGCGCCCGAGGATCCAGGGCATCACGACGTCGAGGACAGGCGCCGCACTGGAGCGGACCTGGATCCCACGGACCTGCGCGGTTGGGCGCGAACTGCGCTAGCATAGCCACCGGGGTGGCTGCGCGGACCGACGAGGGGCATGCGCCAAGCCCCGCGGACCGCTGGCCCCCGCCCGCGGACACAACGACAGAGGGGTCAGGACAGACTGGACGGCAAGGCGATCGCCTGCCGAGCCTGCGCCGCCCTGATCATGACAGTCGGGCCACCCATCCGCCAAAGGAGAGGCATCAGGCCCAGCGGCCTTGCCTTGTTGAAATGCACACGAACCCGATCGACCCGGCGGGCTGGCTCGCCACTGCCGAGCGACGCCCATCGCCAAACCTCGACAGCCGTCCGGCGCAGACCGAGATCGACCTCCTGGTCATCCACAACATCAGCCTGCCCCCCGGCGAGTTCGCGGGCGATTGGATCGACGACCTCTTCCTCAACCGCCTCGACCCGAGCGCCCACCCCTACTTCGCCCCCATCGCGCAGATTCGCGTCTCCGCGCACCTGCTGATTCGCCGCGACGGGCGGCTGATCCAATACGTGCCCTTCGAGGAGCGCGCCTGGCACGCCGGCGTCTCCTGTTTTCAGGATCGCGAGCGCTGCAACGACTTCTCCATCGGGATCGAGCTGGAGGGGGCCGACCACATCCCCTACACGCACCTCCAGTACCAGGCGTTGATCGACTGCACGCGACACATCCAGGGCCGTTATCCAGCAGTCACGCCCGAGCGAATCACCGGGCACAGCGACATCGCACCCGGCCGCAAGACCGACCCCGGCCCTGCCTTCGACTGGCCCCGATTCCGGGCCGCCATCCTGGAGCAGGGCTCCGAATCCTGATCCGTTCGATCATGACGCAGATAACACACCGCCAGACCACTGGCATCAAATCGAAAGGGGGAACGTAGCGTGACCGCAACGCGAACCAAAGCCTATCAGCTCAAGATCGGCCTTGTCGGGGCCAAGCCGCCGATTTGGCGGCGTTTACTGATCGCCAGCGCCACGCCTCTGCCAGAGGTGCATCGCGCCATCCAGATCGCGATGGGCTGGACCGGCGCGCACCTCCATCAGTTCGTTGCGGACAACGCGTTCTACGGGGTGCCGGATCCTGACTTCGGCTTCGAGGAAATCCTGGACGAGACGCGCTACAAGCTCAGCCACCTGCTCGAGCACGAGAAGGACTGGATCACCTACGAGTACGACTTCGGCGATGGCTGGCGCCACAAGATCACGCTGGAAAAGGCCCTGTTCGTCGGACCCGAAACCACCCTGCCGCAGTGCATCAAGGGCAAGGGTGCCTGCCCGCCGGAAGACGTCGGCGGGCTCTGGGGCTACTACGGATTCCTGGAGGCCATCGCCGATCCGCAGCACGAGGAGCACGCGGACTACCTGGAATGGGTGGGCGGCGCCTTCGACCCGAACGCGCTCGATCTCGATGAGATCAATGCGCTGCTGCGAAAGTATTGCCGCTGACGGGGCAAGGCGCCGGACGTCCTGTCGTCGGATGCCGCGTCAGCGGGCTCGGATCAGTCCGCGACCACGGCTTGCGCCACACCGGACAGCGCCTGACCCAGCGTCTCGACGACCGGGCAGTCCGGCACGCCATGCCGCTGGGCGATGTAGACGGGATCCTCGTAGCCGAGCCAGACCTGACCCTGCGCGTCTTCCCAGACCAGCGCCTTGAGCGGGAGATCGATGCCGACGGTCTGGGCGCAGGCCATGAAGGGGGTTCCCCCCTTGGGATTGCCGAAGATGATGAGTTCGGTCGGTCGCAGGGACTTGCCGACTGCGGCCGCGCCGGCGGCATGATCGATGCGGGCGAAGACCTTGAGGCCGCGCTCGGTGACGATCTGCTCCAGGCGGTCCATGGTCGCTTTGGCGCTGTAGGGGCTCTTGACGGTCAGCACGCCGTCGACGGCTGAGGCGGTCGAAGCGGTCGAGGCGATGAGCAGTCCGAGGACAAGGGCGAGGATGTGGCGGATCTTCATGGGGCGACTCCGGTTCTTGGGTGTGTTCAGTCAAGATGCGGCGCCTTGCCGCGCTGCCAAGGCTCGCGGGTGATGCAGGCGCGTATTACGCCACTGACTGCAGGGACTGCAGGGACAATCCAACACCTTGAGCCCTGAACTCAAACCGCTCGGTGCAAAGCACCGGGGCGCGTCTAGACGAAGAGTCCGTAGTGATAGGCACCTTCGATGACGCCGCTGGTGTAGTAACCGCTCAAGCCCATGAAGTCGCCCTTGGCGAAATAGACCTTGAGGGCCGGATTCCTGGCCATGGCCTCCCGCACCTGCTCGACGAGTTGATCGTCCGCATTCCGGACCAAGACACCCGAGAACCCGGCTGTCAGCGGAAAGATGTCATTGCCGCTGTCACCGCAAAAGACGACCAACTCCTTGGCGACGCCAAGCGCCTCGGCGACGTATTCGAGCGCCGTCTGCTTGGTCGCGCTGCGTGGCAGAAAGTCCAGCAACCCCTTGCCGTTCTGCGAATCGAAGCTATAGACGACGACCTCGTCGAAGCGGCCTTCGACGCGCGCATGCACCAGATTCAGGATCTCGTCCTTGCGCGCGTGATCGACATAGTAGCTCTGCTTGAAGGGATTCAGATGCTCGGCTTCCTGCTCGACCATGCCGGGGATGTCCGCCACGGCCGCGCGAACCGCCTCGGCGTCCCAGCGCGGACTGGTCCCGCGCACATGCGCGACCCAGCCCTCGTCGAGCACCCAGGCGCCTTGCTGCAGCCGGCGGATCGAGGTTCCGACGTCACCGATCAGGTAATCCGGGCGCCGCACGCCGAACTCGGCGATGGCCCGCTCCACGAGCGCCAGATTGCGGCCGGTGACGTAGACGACGGTGACGCCCTGCGTGTGCGTCAGATCGTTGAAGCGATCGATCGCGCCTGGATCGCTCTCCCAGTGGCCGTTCGGCAGTAACGTCCTGTCCAGGTCGGTCGCGAGGATCTTCATGCTCATTCTCCAGTGGCAATGGCGCGCACCTGACCATCATCGAAGACGGCTGGTGCGCGGCGGAATCGAATCGGCCTCGATCAGAGGTACGCATGTCGACGTTCCAAACCGGATGGGCTCGCGTGCTCGACACTGAAGCTGTGCTGGCAAAGGTCCGCGCGCAGGCTCGCGCGATGACCGTCGCGGGTCCAGTGCAACTCCAGCAGATGCGGCTCGGTTTGAGCGATCTCCAAGACGCCTTGGAAGGCTGGTGAGGTGTTGCGAAGCCGGATCAAGGTCAGTTGCTGCCGGACGACCGACGCTTGGAGGCTCGCCTCGGCCTGTTCGACCGTCAGGTTGGTGCGATTGATTTCCTTGTGTCCAGCTGCCCCTCCATTGTCCGCCGCGGCATAGTCGTTCTTGCCGGCGAAGAGGTCCAGATACCAGACCTGAGGAATACCCGGCATGAAGAGCTGGATGGCGCGCGCCAGCAGGAGCTTGCGCTCGTCCTCGCCAAGGGCGCTGAAGAAGGTCGCATTGACCTGGTAGTAGGAGATCTTCTTGCCGTCCGGGCCATAGAGGCTCTTGACCCGGCCGCCACGCGCGATGATGCGGCGCATCACGGCCTCGATCTGCTCTTCGTCCAGCAGACCCGGCCTCGCCGTCCCATCGATCTCCTTGCCACTCAGGTCAAGCACGGGGATGCCATCGTGACAGCCAAGCATATTGATGGTCTTGAGACCCTTCTCGCGGATCTCTTGGATCCAGCGCAGCAGATGCGCGTTGGTGCCGCGCTCGATGGCGTCGATGACCAGACCGGGGAAGAAGAAGTCGTAGATCGGAAAGCCCTTCTCGGCCACCTCTTCGTGCAGACCGCAGCCGTACTCGGCATGGATCTCCGGAAAGACGATGAGACCATGCTTCTCGGCGAGGCCCCGCAGGCGGTCGAGATAGTCCCAGGTGCCGGGGCGGTTGAAGAAGTTGGCTTCTCCCGGCTCTTTGTGCAGGTAGGCGAAGGCATCCAACCGGATGATCTTGGCACCATATTCGCTCAGCTTGCGCAGCGTCTCGTCATAGAAGCGCCAGACCTTCTCGGAGCGGGCATTGAGGTCCATCTGCCCGAGATAGTCCCGCTTCTGCTCGACGATCGCGATCACAGAGTCCTTGAGACTCGCGTAGCCATTGAGCTGCAGTCCATTGAGGTCAGCCTTCTCGCGGATGGCGGCATTGACCATGTCAGCAAGCACGGCGGCATCCGCGTCGGACAGACCCTCGACCCTCAGGAAGTCCTCGGGCGAGACCTCGCGGTAGCGAACCTCTTGATAGAAGGTATTCCAGTAGGGGCGGTCCGAGCCATCCGGGAAGCGCACCTTGAGGATGGGCGCGCCCGGCTTGCGCATGAAGAGCTTCTCGAGATACTCGGGCTTGGGCATGAGATGCCCGTCCGCGGTCGGCTCGCCATGCTCCGCCCAGAAGGCGTTCCAGTCGATGAAGAAGTCGCGGTACTCGGAGTCGTCCCCGTGACGCAGGAGATCCTGAAACTGCGGCGAGCGCACGGAGAGGTGATTGAGCACGAGATCGAACTTGAACAGGATCTCGAGCCTGTTCAGCTCCTCTAGATCCTCGGGTGACACCAGCTCCGGATTGTGGTCGTAGTCGATGACCGAGAACCCGCGATCCAGATCGCTGTTGAAGAAGGTCGGCAGGATGTAGAAGAGCGCGAACGCCTTCTCCAGTTCCGGGCGCTTGAGCAGACCAACGATATCGGACAGCTTGCCGCCGATGCTGTCCGGATAGGCGTTCAACATGACACCGTTCGGAAGCGACTCTTGAGCGCCGCGCGTTTCCATATTCATCGCGTATCCCCCCTGTTCGCGCTCCATTATGCACAGACTGGCGGCGCAGAAAAGACCGCGGAGAAATTTCACGAGCCCAATCAATGCCATGCGCGAAGCGCCCCAAGAGGACCAAGGCGTGTTACGCGGCGTGAACGACAGGCATGGTCGAAGCGGGGCGCACCTCCTATACTCCCCCTGGCGCAAGGTGCGGCGATGGCAAGGCGCTCGGCCCGAGCAAGCCTTTCGACGCGCACGTCCGATTCGACTCATCGATCCGATGCAACTCACCATCCGATTCGACCCACCAACAGCAGCGAAAGAGGACCGGAGCATGACCGAGAAGACCAACATCCTCTCCGACTCGGACGCCTCGAAAGAGGTGACCTTTCCCCGCGGTCTCCCCGGATTCGAGGATCTGACCCGCTACCGCGTGCTCTACTCGGACACCGAGTCCGGACGCGTCTACTGGATGGAGTCGGTCGAAGCTCCCGAAATCAGCTTTACGCTGGTGGATCCGAGGTTCTATTCCTTGACCTACGAGCTGGAACTCTCCGACGAGGAGCAGGCACTCATCGAGGTCGAGACGTCGGACGAGGTGGTGGTGTTGCTCATGCTCTGGAAGCAGGACGCGCCGGACCCCGACGCCAAGCCTGGGCTGCACGCGAACATTTCAGCGCCCATCCTTATCAACGTCGAGAAGCGTATCGGCATGCAGAAGGCCATCGTCAGTCCGAAGGTGGGTCTGAGCATCTCGAACTGAGCCGATTTCCGGGCAACAACAGACCGACAATCAAGATCCCGTGGGATGGGATGAGCCCGTGCGATGCGCTCTGCTCGGGGCACTGAGGATCGACAGGCGCGCCCATCATCCCCGTGCCGAGGTTGGAGCTGAGCCACGCGCACGGACCTTGCCCCATCCGAGCTGAAAGGGATCGCGAGGCCACAAGCGACAGCCAAGACGACGGCAGGCCGGCGGCATTCACGGCTGGTCTCCCGGACCGGGCACTTCATCCCGATCAGGCGAGCGCCAGGCGACGGGCTGGGAATAGCCGCGCACCCAATCGAGGACCGCGTTCGGCTGCATCGGGTGCGCAATGCCATAGCCCTGGGCGCGCTCGCATCCCAGCTGCATGAGCAGACGCCCGTGCTCCAGACTCTCCACGCCCTCGGCGATGACCTCCCGGCCGAACGCCCGCGCGAGCCCGATGACGCCCTCGACGATATCCCGATCCTCCCGGTTGTTCAGCATGTCGCGCACGAAGCTGCGGTCGATCTTGAGCACCCGAGCAGGCAGACGCCGAAAGTAGGTCAGTGACGAATAGCCAGTGCCGAAGTCGTCCAGCGCGAAGTCGATGCCGAGGAGCTCGGCCTGGCGAATGACCGAGCTGACGACCTCCAGATCGTCCAAGGCCGCCGTCTCCGTGATCTCGAACGCGATGTCCCTGGCCTGAACCCCGGGATGCTCTCCGATCAGCGCCAAAACCTCTTGCATGAGTTCGGGTCGCATGAGCGAGTGCGCCGAGAGATTGATGAGGAGCCGCAGCCGCAATCCGCTGGCAATCCAACGCGCCTGCTGGGCCAGGGCCTGCCGCAGCACCCAACGGTCGAGTCGGCGCGCCAGCTCGATCCCCTCGATGGAGGGGATGAAGTCGGTCGGTGGGAGGAGGCCGCGCTGCGCATGCTGCCACCGCACCAACGCCTCCAGGGCCTCGACCGCACCCGTGCGCATGTTGACGATGGGCTGGTAGAGGAGCCGCAGCTCATGGGTGTCGATCGCTTTGGCGATGCCGCGCAGCAGCGCCCGATTGGCGGCGACCAGACGGTCTTCGTCGGGGTCGAAGAACTGGTAGTTGTTCCGGCCGCGCTGCTTGGCCAGATACATGGCGTGATCGGCATGACGCAGCAGGGTATCGGCATCGCAGTGATCGCGCGGGTAGAGCGTGACGCCGATGCTGGCGGAGATGGGCGTTGTCTGGGGCGCGATGAGCTTGCGCTCGGAGAGGTTGCGCAGGACCCGGTCCAGCGTCTGGGCGCAGACCTCCAAATTGGTGATATCGGTGAGCAGCAGGGCGAACTCGTCACCACCCCAGCGCGCCACGGTGTCGCCAGGCCGCACGCTCGCGGCCAGCTGCTCGGCGACCGCGCGCAGCAGGGCATCGCCGACCTCGTGACCAAGGCGATCATTGACGGGCTTGAAGTCGTCCAGATCCAGGTAGCAGATCGCAAGGTGGGAGTGCTCGCGCTCGGCCACCGCGATGGCCTGCTGGAGCCGATCGAGCAGCAGACGACGGTTCGGCAGCCCGGTGAGCTGGTCGTAGTAGGCGAGGGACTCCAGGCGCGCGTGCGCATCCCGCACCGTCTGCTCGGCCAGCTTGCGCTGGGTCACATCGGCAAAGACACCGACCAGATCGCCGCACGGCAGCTTGTAGACGTGGCCCTCGATCCAGTGATCGCGCTGCGCGTCCACATAGCGGGCCATCGGTACCGCCTCCGCCCGCGCCGTGCGATGGACCCGCCTGAGCACATCGAAGACACCGCTGCCGGCAAGGCCGGGAAAGACCTCGCGCACCCGGTGGCCCTCCACCTGCTCCGCGCGGACGCCAGCGATCTCGGCCGCCGCCGGATTGAGCGAGACCAGCGCGAAATCCTCACCGCCATCGAGCGCGCGGTAGACCCAAACGCCGTCGTTCATGTGATCGATCAGCTCGCGGTAGCGCACCGCCGCATGCAGGAGCTGGGTCTCGCTCTCGCGCCGCGCGGTGATGTCCTGCCCGGTGGCATAGACCAGGCCCGACTCGGGCTGCCCGGTCGCCGACCAGACGAGGGTGCGAATGCGGCCATCCGCGCACCGGATACGGGTCGCGAAGCAGCGGCTGTCACGCCCGTCCGCCACCGCCATGAACTCGGCGCGGGTCGCCTCGACGTCAGCCGGCGCAAGCAGATCGAAGAAAGAGCGCCCAACCAGGGCGTCCTTGCCGTATCCCAGGATCTCGGTCCAGGCCGGATTGATCCTCTGGATGGCGCCGGCCCCGTCGGCGATGAGAAAGAGATGCAGCGAGAGGCTGAAAAACCTGGACTGCTCATCCTCGGCCTGCTTGAGCCGGGTGATGTCGCGCACCACGCCGGCGACGCGGACGGCCTTGCCCGCCGCGTCACGCACCGCGTTGCCATAGGATCCGAGCCAGCGGACGGAGCCGTCCGGCCAGATGATACGGAATTCGAGATTGTGCTCCGTTCCTTGCTCCACGCAGGCGCTGACATCCGCCTTCCAGGCCAGCAGGTCCTGGGGGTGGATCATGGAGACCAGGTCCTCATGGGTGCCGCGAAAGACACCGGGCGGCAGCCCCCACAACGCCTCCGTCCCCTCGAACCAGCGGACCTGGCCGGTCGCGGGATTCCAGTCCCAGACACCGGTCCGCGAGAGCCTCAGGGCCAGGCGCAGGTGCTCCTTGGAGTCCTTGAGCGCCTCCCCCATCCGCACCCGCTCGGTCACGTCCAAGGCCGTGCCGAACAGCGCCGCGGTCCGCCCATCCTGATCGCGACAGACCCGGCCGATCAGTTCGATACTGCGTGGCGCGCCGCCCTCGGGGTGCGGCAGGCGATAACGCGCCGACAGCGTCGTGCCCTGTGCAAGGGTCTGATCGATGGCGCGCCGCAGACCCGAGCGGTCCTCCGCATGGACGAGCCCCAGCCAGCACTCCAGCGTCAGATCCCCAGGCGACACGTCGTGAAGGTGGCACCAGGCGGCCCGCGGCTCGACGGAGCCCGAGGCCAGGTCGAGCCGCCAGCCGCCGACCTGGGCGAGCTGGAGCATCTGATCGAGCAGGAGCACGGGGTCGCCGAGCAGATCCAGGCCGCCGGTCACGGGCGCCGCGGGCTGCGCGTCGGCCGGTCCCTCGGGAGCGCCGGACCCGGTCATGGGTCTGCGCCGGCAAGGCCGGCGATGCGGTGTGGAGACGCACCTGCCATGGGCGCGCACCAGTCCGTTATCGAGTGTTCCAGGCGAGCGTCCGCGCATCGCCCCAGTCCCAGCCGATCCATGTGCATCATCCCTCGCAACGCATGGTCACCGCCGCGAGAGCACATCCAGCCGCTCCGGCCTGCTCCTCGACGGTTCTGCTCGAAGACGAATATCGGCGCCCATTCAAAGGGAAGCCGTCTGCTCAGCTACCAAATGTCTGATGCGCAAGCCACCGCCAGACCGGTAAGTCTGGTCGGAGCCGCGAACGATTTCAGGGTGTTTTTATAGCGGGCAGAATGACGACAAAACTTGAACCAGTTCTCACCGTGACCAACGGGGCATTGCCGCTATCGTGGCAGACTGCAGCCAGCGTCATGCGCTTGCGGGGGTCGCCGTGGAGATCTGAGACTGGACGTCCTGCGCCCAAGCGAAGGCCTCGAGGAAATAGGTGGAGAGAAGCTGCCGGTCCAACCCAGGCGGGGGCGGCGTGCCCTGCTCATCGATCAACTCGAATTGGACGGCATTCGCCAGAACCTGCCCGAGCGGCCCCTCATGCCTGAGAATGGCACCCTTGACCGCGGCGTCGAGCGGCAGGTGCTCCAACGCCGAGGCCAGCGGGATTTCCAGGATCTCGTCGAGATTGGCGAAGAGGCCAATGGTAAAGAGGGCATCCTTCTCCTTGGGCAGATTGTGCTCACCCACGATCTGGCAGAAGCGTGCATAGGTCAGGGCGCGCGTGAAGCTGTACTGCCCGTGCGAGCCCAGGTTTCCGAGGGCGATGAGCGCCGCCCATTGGCGGATGGTCCGCAGTCCCACGAGCGAGATGGCCTGCATCAGGGTATGGACGGGCCGCCCCTGCGAAATCCCCGCGCTGCCGAGGAAGCGCAGCAGCCGGTAGCTGAGACTCACATCCTGACTGATCAGGCGCTCGACATCCTGCAGACCAATGGTGTCATCCTGCAGACGCGCCAGGATCTTCAGGATCTGCAAGCGGTTCTCCTGAGGACGCTTGCCGGAAATGACGTGCGGCCTGGCCAGGTAATACCCCTGAAAGAGATCGAAGCCCATGTTGAGGCACTGCACGAACTGGATGCGATTCTCGACCTTCTCCGCCAGCAGCTTGGGCCGGAAGCGCTGGGCAACGGAATCGAACTTGGCCTGGATCGCATCTTCGTCGTCACCCAGCACGTCGATCTTGACGATGTGACTGAGCCTGAGCAGCGGCTCCCATTCGGTCTGATAGACGAAATCGTCCAGCGCGATCTCGAATCCCGCGTGCACCAGCTTCTGGACCACGGCGACCAGCTCCGGGGTGATCCGCACGTTCTCCAGGATCTCCAACACGACCCGATCGGGCGGGAGGGTCTCGACAAGACCGCTGGCGAGCAGACCTTCGGTGAGATTCAGGAACAGCTTCTTGTCGTGCCCCAGGCGCTCGGCGCCAATGTCCGAGAAGGCGTTGATAATGACATGCGAGCTGGCCGAGTCGCCGTCGACGCCGCTGCTTTCGAAACCGCCTTGCTGGTCGCGAAAGAGCAGCTCGTAGGCCACGACCTGCCGCTCGCGATCGAAGATGGGCTGAACGCCGAGAAAGATGTCAGTCATGATGGAGAGAAGGAGTCAAAGAGACGGAAGCGAGCCGAGACCAGCATCGCAGCATGCTCGCCCAAGGCACCCTGGCTCTGTCGTGATCGCAGTCACGCATCTGGGGCACGAGGCCGTGGCATGAAACAGAACCACCTTCATGCTCACCATCCCAGCCCGGCCCTACCCCCTGAACAGGAGGGCATCGATCGGAACGATGACGGGCTCGGTCAAAGACAGGTTACGCCCAAAGCCAGGGATCAGATAGCCTCGACATGCTTAGACATGCGCCTCCAGGCGCCGGTCGCGGCCTATCGGCATCACTGAAGGATCCGCACCCGCGCGAAGTCGACCCGGCCTCGATGAAGATGTCTGACTGAGTCGAACCAGCGGGACTCAGGCATGACGGATGGCGCATCCTGACACCCAGGCAAACCCGCCAGCTCGGCAGGATGGGCCGAGTCAGCGCTGGTGATTCGCCCTTGGCCTCGACGCCGGGCGGACGTGCCCATCCCGCAAGGCTCGACGCTGGGACGATGGGCACGCCCGCCGATCCTCGGCGCCGCGAACAAGGTGCATCGCGCGGGCTGTTGTTGCCCGCACATCGCCTCAGAAGGTCTTGGTGACCTGCAGGCCGATCAGGTGGGCGTCCATGGCGTAGTCGCCATTGAGCGCCGTGCTGCCGTTGAGGTCTGAGCCGGTATAGACGCGGCTGCCGCGGTAGTCGCGATCCACGGCCATCACATAGAGGTAGGCAGCCTCCAGGGTGTAGCCCTGACCCAGCGATTGCGCGAGACCAAGACCGAAGAGGTGCCGGTCGTTGTCCGGCACACGGGCGCTGAAGTGGTCATCGCCCTGGCCGGTCTCGTCATAGGTATAACCGAACCTCAGCTGGGTCTGGGGCTGGACCTGGTAGGTCAGGCCGAGCCGATAGGCATTGGCGTCGTCCCAATCGTTCTGGTCGGCGAAGATGACCGCACCGGTGTTGTTCCCCGTGGCCTTGAGATCATTGAAGGCGCTCCAGCCGGTGCGGTTCACGTCGACCTCGACCGCCATGCGTGGGTTCACCGCATAGCGCGCCCCGAGCTGCAACCGCCAAGGCAGATCGAAGTCCAGCTCCGCCCTCTGGCTCGGCGCCTGGCGCCCCAGATAGACGAGCGTGCTGCTGTAGGCGACGTAGTCCCCGCTCAGCGCGACGGTCGAGCTGGAGCGGTAAGAGGCACCGAAGCTCCAGGCTCCATGGCGATAGAGGGCGCCGAGGTTGAAGCCCAGCCCGGTGCCGTCGCCGCTCATCGAGCCCGCCGTCGAATTGAGCTTCGCGGTCTTGGTCCAGTAGACGTCCATGCCGGCCGAGAGGCTCAGGTCCGCGTTCACCCGGTAGGTTGCCGTCGGGCTGAAGTCCAGCACTTCGAGCTGGCTGGTGGTCGGGTGCCCGAGCGGCACCTGGGGGTCCAGCGGCGCGGGCACGGCCAGGGTTCGGGTCCCGCTCACCGCGGGGAAGGTGCCGTCCCGCCAGCGTGTCTCCAGACCGAAGGGCGTGCTGATGCCAAAGCCGAGACGCCATTGCTCGTTGACCTTGAGCGCGGCCTGGATCATGGGCAAGACCAGCCAATCCGCGCCCTGGCTGTCGTGCGTTCCGCTCGCCGTCTCGACCGAAAAGTCGGGGCTGATCAGCAGCGCCCCCAAGGCGATGCTGGAGCTGTCGTGAAAGCCCATGGCCGCGGCGTTATAGCTGAAGGCGCCGGTCTCCTCGGGATTGGCGACCATCGCATTGGTGGTGCCGATACCCGCCACCGAGGTCTCCGGCAGCATGAACCCGCCCGCCTGGACGGGCGCCTGAATTCCGACCACGCCGGCTGCGAACAGCAGCGCGACCGAACGGGTGATCCTGCAATTGATCATGAGGCGCTTCCTTAGGTCATTCATTGAGAGTGGAGCTGATGGCCTTCGAAGGATCCCGTTCATTCCTGCTGAGTGCTGACAGCACCCCGAGCCGCGAGCCATGGTGGCGCTCCCCGTGCTCACCATTGGCTCTACCAACCCCCGCGCGCATGCCATAAGAGACGCCACTCCGGCCCCTTGCGAATCGCCGAGGTTGGCGACACCTGATGGACGAACCGCGCCGATCCAATTCGAAGCGGTTATCCGCGTGACTGCGGCGAAACATCGACTTGGCCCGTCGCGCTTCCTCGAGAGCTTGCCTGAAGCCTCGGAAAACACTGTCTTCCATGTTCCATTCGGACCTGCTTGGCCGCTGAGAACTCTATCTCACGTTTCGGAGTTGAAATTCGCCATAGTGACGGTCTCATGCCTCCATAGAATCAGGCTCTGCGCCCTCCAACTGGAGGGTGAAGTCATCGAGTTGTAATGCCTGGACAAAGAAGCGCTGCACCTGCTCATCGATGGCGCTCATCACCACGGCGGTGGCGTCCCCGAGCGTCTCCTGGAGTCCGTCGACGGCCTCGGCGATCAATGCTCGAAAAAACCCCCACAGTCGCTTGGCGAAATCCAGGTGAGTGAGCTGCTCGCCGATGGCGGCGCGGACCTCGCAGACGCGCCCCCCGGCGCCCTGCAGTTGTCCGAGCACCAGCAGGCAATAGCGCACGGCGGTCAAGTGAATCGAGGCCACGTGGGAGGCGAAGGTCTCGGTTTGCTCCCAGAGCAAGCCCAAATACTGCTTGGCTTCCTTGAAGTAGACCTCAATGCTCCAGCGCAAGGCGTAGGTTTCCAAGATGGTTGCCGGGGAGAGGGCGCGATCGGTGCTCAGGAACAGTGCCCAACGGTTCGCCCCAGCGGGGCCGTCAGCGTCTTGGCTGAGGCCGCGGACAAAGAGCAGACGCACCGGGATCCACGCCACCTCGCCGTCGCTGTCCACGCTCAGCTCCACATCCAGGCAATAGGCTTGATAGGGCACGCCCTTGAGGGTTTGCCAGTGCTTGCGCACGCTGTGACGGTACAGCCCTTGGGCGTCCAAGAGTTGGGTGTGTTGTGCCCCGTCCTTCCAGGTCGTGAGGCGATACTTCATCGTGTTTTTCTTCATCCGCACGATCGCCGTGAGGTTGAGATCCAACGCCGTCTTGATCATGGTCTTGGTCCCGAACCAGGCATCGGCCAACAGCACATCGGCATCCAATCCCTGGCGCTGCGCGCGTCGCAGCATGTCCGCGGCCAACTGCGGCTTGGTGCGATCCCGCGCGTCGGCGTAGCGACGCGCCTCGACGCTGCGTCCATCACGAAAGCCAGCCTTCAGCGGATGTGCGCCTTTGCTGCTGATGTAAATGTCGCTATCCAGGGGCAGGAACGTCTCCTGCGTGGCCACGCCCAGCGTGAGGATCTGCTGGCCTTTGACGGTGCGTCCGCTGAGATGATCGAAGTGCCGCGAGACCCCTTCCAGGCGCTTACCTCGGCGCGTCTTCACCGAGTCGTCCAAGACGTAGGCACGCAGGCGGCTGTCCTTGAAGCGACCGGCGCGATAGACCTTGAGCGCCACCGCGCCATGAAAGGCGCGCCAATTGAGATCTTCGCGGGCCAGGACATCATAGAGCGCGTCCTTGTTGGCCGCGGTGAAACGGCGCAGCGACTGGCGTGCGAACAGGGCGATGCTCTCGCGCCCAACCCACACCCACATCAACAGGAGATAGACGATCTGCGCCGCCGCCAGGCCACTGCGTTTGTGAAAGCCTAGCTTCGTGAGCAGCGCCGAGAGCCCCAAGTCGCGCCACAGATCGGCGAACAGGTTATCCGCCAGGGTCTGCGTCTCGCTCAGGAAACCGCTGGTGAGACTTGGCAGCGCCGTCTGGGATGTGGGCGTCTTCATCGTGGCCTCTTGAGTGGTTGTCATGATTCAAGCACATGACATTTTACCATTTTTGAGGACATTATTCCTTAATAAACAA
>NZ_NRRF01000005.1 GCF_016583565.1 Thiocystis violacea
GGTCTCGCAGACATCGCGACAGCGCTTGGCGAAATCACCATCGCGCGGGGTGTTGATCCAGCCCTGTACGCGATGCGGCTTGAGATCGATCTCGCGTAAGAAGCGTCCGATGGAGTGCGCGGAGATGGCGTCGACGATCCCGCGCGCCTTGGCCTCTTCAGCCAAGTCCTCATGGGTCCAGCGCGCCAGCGTCACTCCCTCGCGGACCGCAGGCTCGCACGCCAGGGCGATGATGGCGCAGATCTGCTCGGGGGTGAAGGTCGGCGGTGTCCCCGAACGCGGCTCATCGCTCAGACGCTCGAGCACCGGGTGATCCGCGCGCTCGCGCCAGCGGCGGCGCCAGCGTTGGACCAACGAGCGACTGACCTGCAACGTGGCGGCCGTTTCGTGCATCCCCTTGCCGGCGTCGGCGGCGAGAATGATTCGGGCTCGGATCGCCAGTTGCTGCGCCGTGGTGTGCTGACGCACCAACGCCTCCAACTGGGTACGTTCTTTGTCGGTGAAGGAAACGGGAATCGGGGTGCAGCGTGGCATCGTGTCATCAACTCGTCGGCGAAACTCAAGACAGATGAGTAGGATGCCATCGATCGCCCAGAAACAGTATTAGGACTTTCACTCTAGACCACTAGGCAAACCAGATGGCAATCAGCAGCATCGATGGATGTATCGGATGCGGGACCTGTGTTCAGTCCTGCCCGACCGACGTCATCCGCATGGACCCAGGCACCGGAAAGGCCGTCATTCGATACGTGGCCGACTGCCAGATCTGCCATTTGTGCCGAATGTATTGCCCGGTCGATGCCATCACCATCACGCCGGACAAGTCGATACCCGTTGTCGTCTCCTGGGGGTGAACGTGAAATCCGATACCAACAAGTGCCGGTTGATTGCAGCGGCACTGATGCTCTTGCTTCCGCCGCTGGTGCTCCTCGCCCTGGGGGACACCCCCAGGCGCTCGCTGCTGAAGGAAACGCTTTCCATGCTGACCCTGGCCGCGTTCTTTCTCCTGCTTGGGCAGTTTTTGCTCGGGCGCGGCGCGCGCTTCGTCAACGCGGGGATTCGGCTCGGCAGGCTGTTGAGCCTGCACAAGATCATCGGCTATTCGGTGGCGGGCCTGTTGCTCGTTCATCCCTTGCTGATCGTGCTGCCGCGCGCCTTCGAAGGCGGCATCTCTCCCCTAGAGGCATTGACGAAGATCCTGACCACCCTCGACAGCCTCGGCGTCGTCCTGGGGATGATCTCCTGGGTGCTGATGCTGGTGATCGGCGCCACCGCCCTGCTGCGCGCGAGGCTGGGGCTGGACTATCGCACCTGGAAGCTGGTGCACGCGCTGCTGTCGATCCTGCTGATGGTCACCGCCTCCTGGCACGCCATCGCGCTGGGGCGCCACACCGACGCGGCCATGTCGCTCCTGGTGGTGGCGCTGGCCTCGACGGCGGTGCTGGTGGTGATCCGGCAAACCCTCTCCGACACGCACAACCCCCTAACACGAACCCAGGGTGCCCGCCCATGAAGGATCCGCATGAGAACAACGGCATGTCACGCCGCCGCTTCCTGACGCTAGCCGGCGGAACCGCCGGGCTGACGACGCTCGCGGCCATGGGGCTGGCCCCGGGATGGGGCGAGAACCGGGCCGCCTTCGACCCCGATGACATGGACGAGCGGGCGCTCCAGACCGATGTGCTCGTGATCGGCGGCGGCATGGCCGGTCTGTTCGCGGCGGTCAAGGCGCACGACGCCGGCGCCCGTGTGATGGTGCTGTCCAAGGGGCGGCTCGGCGCCTCGGGACAGACACCGTTCGCCAAGGGCATCTTCGCGTTCGACGCGCGCGAGGCGGGCATCTCGCTCGATGCCTTCGTGGCCGAGGTGTCGCGCTCCGCGCTCGGCACCAACAACCCGGTCTACACGCGCCAGATGGCGGAGCATTCGGCGGCCAGGGTCGCGGAGCTGCGGGAGTGGGGCTTCTTCGACTCGCCGCTCTACAACAAGGCGTTCTCGCGGCCCATGGAGACGCGCGGCATCCCCCTGATCGAACGGGTCATGGTCACCCATCTCATTGAGCACGAGGGCCGCATCGCCGGTGCCGCGGGCTTCACCCTGGACGACGGGCAGCTGATCCAGGTTGCCGCCAAGAGCGTGATCCTCTGCACCGGTGCCGGCGGCTTCAAGCCCAACGGCTTTCCGATCTGCGACCTGACCCATGACGGCAGCGTGATGGCCTACCGGATTGGCGCCAAGGTCACCGGAAAGGAATGGAACGACGGCCATCCGGGCCAGGCGCAAAACCCGGCCGCCTGCTTCGACGGTTGGCACGGCATGTTCGAGCGCAAGCCGGACGTGACCGGTGTCGGCATTCGCCACGATCTCGGCGTGGAGCTGAACTACGCCGCCTATATCCATGGCGCGTCGCTGCCACCGGGTCCACCGGACAGGATGGCGGAAACGTTGGAAGGTGGTCCCTACAGGCCGCAGGGCTTCGACCATCCGCACGGGCCACCTCCACCGCCTGGAGGTCGACCCCTGGCCGGCGGTGCGGATCATCGCCCGCCGCCCCCTGGCGCCAAGGGTGGGCCTGGGGGTGGGCCTGGCGATCGACCCGGCGGCGACAAGGGTCCGCCCGGGATGCGCGGAGCGCCGGTCGGCGGCTCCTCGGCGGGCATGGCGATCCACAAGTCAGAGGGGCTGGTGCCGATCAACGACCGCTGCGCGTCCAACATCCCCGGACTCTATGCGGCGGGCGATGCCCTGGGATCCTACATGGCCGGGGCCATCTACACCCAGATCGGCTCCTCCCTGGCAGGCTCCGCGGTCCAGGGGGCCGTCGCCGGCGAGGCCGCCGCGGAGTACAGCAAGGGTGTGCAGATGCCGTCCGTGCCGGCGGACAAGCTGGCTCAAGTGGAGCGCGAGATGCTGGCGCCGTTGCGGCGGGAGGCAGGCTACGGCCCGGCCTGGGTCACGCAAACCCTGCAGGGCATCATGATTCCGAACTTCGTTCTCTACATCAAAAAGGAGTCCATGCTGAAGGCGGCGCTGGCCTATATCGAAGAGCTGCGGGATCACCATCTGCCGATGCTGCGGGCCAGCGACCTGCACGAACTCAGGCTGGCCCATGAGACCGCGAACATGATCGTCAGCGCGGAGATGAAGCTCAAGGCGTCGCTGATGCGCACGGAGAGCCGCTGCAGTCATTTCCGGCTCGACTACCCCGACATGGACGACGCAAACTGGCGGGCTTGGATCAACATTCACCAGGACGCCGAAGGCCGGATGCGGCTGGAGAAGCAGCCATTCGATCGCTGGCCGGCGTAGTTTGCCGATGGGACTCAAGCATCAATGCCACACTCCAGACGACCTCCCGACCCGGACGCCTCCTCGCGCGTGCGCCAGCCCGGCCGCAACTGGAAAATCGCGCGCTGGCTGCTGCCCCTGGTCGTGATCGGCGTCGGTTTGGCGATTGCCCAGATCCTTGTCAATAGCGGACCTCGGGCGCGGCTTGCCGCCCCTGCAAAACAGCCCCGGCTGGTGGAGACGCTCCGTTTCACGCCAGCCGAGGGCACACCCGTGCTCGAGGCCATGGGCACGGTCGTCGCCGCCCGTAAGAGCACCCTCTATGCACAGGTCAGTGGGCCGATCGTGTCGGTTAGCCGTCAGCTGATTCCCGGCGGCCTGTTCCAGGCCGGCGAGGAGATCCTGCGGATCGACGAAGCCGACTACCGTCTCGGTCTGCGCCAGCAAGAGGCCAACGTCGCGAGCGCTCAGGCCGCCCTGCAGGAGGAGTTGGGACAGCGGGTGGTCGCACGTCGCGAGTATGAACTGCTGGACCAGAAACTGGATTCAGTCGTCCAGGCCCTGGTGCTGCGCGAGCCACAGCTCGCCAGCGCCCGTGCCACGCTGGAAAGTGCCGAGGTCAGCCGCGATCAAGCCCAGCTCGCGCTTGAGCGAACCAAGGTCGTCGCACCGTTCCTCGGTATGGTCACCAGTCGAAACGTCGACTTGGGGACCCGTGTCGACCCCAGCACCGCCTTGCTCTCGCTCGTGAGTATCGAAAACGTCTGGGTGGACGTCAGCGTGCCGGTCGCCGATCTGCGCTGGATTACCATACCCACCAGCGACGCTGGCAGGGGGGCAAGCGTAGAGTTGCGGCAAACCGGCTGGGACGCGGGCACACGTCGCACCGGGCACGTCCTGCGCTTAATTCCAGAGCTGGACGGCGATAGCCGCATGGCGCGTCTGCTGGTTGAGGTCCCCGACCCCCTGGCCTTGAAACCGGAGCACGCCGGCCTGCCGCCGGTGATGGTGAATGACTTCCTGCGGGTGCGCATCAGCGGCCGTCCGCTTGAGGATGTTGTGGCCATGGAGCGCCGTTTGCTGCGCGATGGCGACCAGGTTTGGATCATGGCGCCGGACGACACACTCGAAATACGCCCCGTCGAGGTGGCTTTCCGCGGCCGTGATCAGGTGTTGATCAAGGCGGGGATCAGTCGCGATGACCGGGTGATCACTGCGGATATGGACACGCCCGTCGCCGGGACTCCGCTGCGCGAGCGCCGCGATTCTGGCGCTGTGACGCATGAAGATCAGGCACCGCCCAGTCAGCGCAAACCAGGCCCGGGAGCCGGATCATGAGCACCCCCACTATCGAGGCCGACAAAGACCGTGGCCCGATCGCCTGGATGGTGCACAACCGGGTCACCCCCAACCTGCTGATGCTGGTGTTCCTGGTGGGTGGCCTGTTTGCCTCCTGGACGATCAAGGAAGAGGTCTTCCCCGACTTCACCCTCGACCAGGTCGACATTTCAGTCACCTATTCCGGCGCCAGCCCGGAGGAAGTGGAGCAAGGCATCGTGCTGGCCGTGGAAGAGGCCATTCGCGGGATCGATGGGATCGAAGAGATCACCGCGACCGCCAGGGAGGGAAGCGCGGCCATCAGCGCCGAGCTGAGCGGTGACGCCGAGGCCATGCGCGTCTATCAGGAGATCCAGCAAGAGATCGACGCCATCACCACACTGCCCGAGGACGCGGAAGCACCTCGGGTCACCCTGGCCAGCCGCCAGCGCGAGGTGTTGGGACTGGCCGTCTCGGGGCCAGTGAGTGAGTGGACGCTGCACCAAGTCGCGGAGACGGTTCGGGATCGGTTGCTGCAACAGCCGGATATCAGCCAGCTGGAGATGCGTGGCGCTCGCGACTATGAGGTTCATGTCGACGTCGACCGTGACACCTTGCGCCGCTACAACCTCACGCTCGGCGATATCGCCACCATCATCGACAACAGCTCCGTGGAGCTGCCCGGCGGCAGCCTCGAAACCAAGGGCGGAGAGATCCTGCTACGGGTCACGCAGCGCCGCGATTGGGCCAGCGAGTTTGCCACCATCCCGGTCGTAGCGACCGGCAACGGCGGCTATCTGTCTCTCGGTGAAGTCGCCCGGATCAGTGACGGCTTCGAGGACGACGACAGCGCCCAGCACTACAACGGCAACCCGAGCATCGTCCTGCAGATCGACCGGGTCGGTGACCAGACGCCAGCGCAGGTCGCCGCAGCCACGCGCGCAGTCATGGCCGAACTTGCCTCCGAGCTGCCTCCCTGCGTCACCCTGGAGATCGACCACGATATGTCGGAAGTCTACCAGCAACGCCTCGATCTGCTGCTCAAGAACGCCTTCCTGGGTCTCCTGCTCGTGCTGGTGCTACAAGGGCTGTTTCTGGAATTCAAGCTCGCCTTCTGGGTCACCCTCGGCATCCCGACCAGCTTTCTCGGCGCCTTTCTGTTCCTGCCGCTGATGGATGTGTCGCTGAACATGATCTCCATGTTCGCCTTCATCGTCGCCCTTGGCATCGTGGTGGACGACGCCATCATCGCCGGGGAAAACATCTACGAGCTGCGCCAGCAGGGCATGGGATACCTGCGCTCGGCCATCGTCGGGGCGCGCGAGGTCTCGATGCCCATCGCCTTCAGCATCCTGACCAATCTGGTTGCCTTCATGCCCCTCTATTTCGTGCCGGGCACCATGGGTAAGGTGTTCCAGGTCGTCCCACTGGTGGTCTCGACGGTGTTTCTCATCTCCTGGGTGGAAGCCCTGCTGATCCTGCCGGCCCATCTGGGGCATTCCAATCCGGAGCACCGCAACCCCCTCGCGCGCTGGGCGCATACACGCCAGCAACGGGTGTCGGCCGCACTGGACCAGTTCATCACACGCCGGTATCAACCGTTGCTGGAGTTGTGCCTGCGCCAGCGTTATCTCACCCTGGCCGTCGGGATCGCCGTGCTCTCCATCGTTCTGGGATACGCCCTGAGCGGGCGCATGGGCTTCACCCTGATGCCACGGGTGGAAGGGGATCGCGCCATCGTCACCGCCACCCTCCCCTACGGCTCGCCAATGGAACAGGTCGAGCAAGTGCAGGCGCGACTGGTGTCCGCCATCGAACAAGTGGCCGCGGAGATCGGCCGCGATCAGCTCCTAAAGAGCATCGACACCAACATCCAGGAGAATGTCGTCAGCATTCGGCTGACCCTCACCGACGAGGCCATCCGTCCCCTAAGTACGCGCGAGCTGACACGCCGCTGGCGCGCAGCCAGCGGGGTGCTGCCGGGGGTGGAGTCGCTGCGTTTCGAGTCGGATCTGGGCGGACCGGGCCGCGGTGCCGCGCTGACGGTGGAATTGAGCCACGACGACATCGATCTACTCGATCGCGCCAGCGCGGCGCTGGCGGAACGGCTCGGCGAACTGCCGCTGGTGACGGACATCAAAGACGGATTCTCCCGCGGCAAGCAGCAGCTCGACTTCACCTTACTGCCGGAAGGACGCAGCCTCGGCTTGAGCGCCAGCGACCTGGCCCGACAGGTGCGCAACGCATTCTACGGCGCCGAGGCACTGCGCCAGCAGCGCGGCCGCAACGAGGTGAAGGTGATGGTGCGCCTGCCCGAGTCGCAGCGCATCAGCGAATACGACCTGGAGCAGCTCCAGGTGCACACGCCGGCCGGCGCCTGGGTGCCACTCATGCAGGTGGCGAAGGTGGAACGGGGACGGGCCTATACCAGCATCGAACGGCGTGACGCCCGACGCACGGTCAGTGTTACCGCCAACGTCGAGCCGGTGGACCAGACCAATCGGGTCGTCGCGGTCTTGGGCGATCAGATACTGCCCGACCTGCTGCGCCACTACCCGGGACTCACCTATAGCTTCCAGGGCAAGCAAGCCGACACCAGCGACAGCGTCACCAGCCTGCGCAACAGCGCCCTGGCGGCACTCGTCATCATCTACGCCATGCTGGCCATTCCCTTCCGCAGCTATGTCCAGCCGATTCTGGTGATGGCAGCCATCCCGTTCGGCGCGGTGGGTGCCCTACTCGGCCACCTGATCATGGGCTATAGCCTGAGCGTGGTGAGCATCATGGGCATGATCGCGCTCTCCGGTGTGGTGGTGAACGACAGCCTGGTGCTGATCGACTATGCCAACCGGCTCAGACGCCAGGGGTTCGACGCTCAGGCCGCCATGGTCGCCGCCGGCACCCGGCGTTTCCGCCCCATCCTGCTGACCACCATGACCACCTTCGGCGGATTGGCGCCGATGATTTTCGAAACCAGCATCCAGGCGCGGATCATGATCCCGATGGCCATCTCGCTGGGCTACGGCATTCTCTTCGCCACCCTCATCTCGCTGCTGCTGGTGCCGAGCCTCTACCTCATGCTCGACGGCATCGTTGCCGTTCGCCCGCCACGGACAGAGGACAGCCTTGATGTCCAGTCCAGCATCGGTTCGCCGATGACCCCGGCGCCCAAAGGAACGCTGCCGAAATAGCGCCGGACTCAAGAATGCCGGACTCGGGTGCGGCGCGGCACGAACTCCAGTCTTCGACGCCCGCCGCCGCTCTCCTGGCCTGTCCGCCGCGGCGCATCCATCCCCATGGACTGCTCACATTCGCCCCATCCTCGCTTCAAGGTCGCGACGTACTCTGAGTTCGTGTTGAGGGGCCTCCCCTGCTTGCCTGTTCCCTGGGCGCCGGTCTCGCCGATCCGGTCAATGCGCAACTGTCGCTGACCGCGGAGTCTCCGTGCCTGGATCTCGGGAGCGCGGGAGAGGAGCGATGGCAATCCGGAAACGAACGCCGCCGCCTTCGCCTCGACACCCCGATGAATCACGAGGAGACGACTCATGAACCAGACCATCACCGCGCTCGCCATGAGCATCTCGACAACGCTGGCCGCGGACTTTCGGCCGATCCCGCAACGGCTCGGTTTGATCGGCGCGATCTTCCGCGAGCTGGGCCGCTCGGCACGGGCGACGCTCGGGAGACAGCCGCGTCGGGAGCGGGCGGCCTTGGACTTCGTGCGCGCAGAGGCGGTCGAGGGCGATGCCGAGTCCGTCCTGTGCGCCCTCGATCGCTTTGCACGCGAGCAGCGCTTCATGATGAATCTGGGAGACGACAAAGGGCGCGTCCTGGATGCGCTTGTGGCCCAACTGCCCCTGAACGCCCATGTGCTCGAACTTGGAACCTATTGCGGCTACTCCGCGGTCCGGATGGCGCGCCTGCTCCGAGGGGGCGGGCAGGTCGTTTCGATCGAGGCGAATCGGCGTCACGCAAGGATCGCCCAGGCGATCTGCCAGTTCGCCGGCGTGGAGGATCAGGTGCGCATCCTGGTGGGAGAGAGCGGCACGATCATCCCTACGCTGACCGGTCCCTTCGACCTGGTCCTCATGGACCACAACAAGGACGAGTATCTCGTCGACCTCTGGCGCATCGAGGACAAGGGCCTCCTCGAGCCCGGCAGCAAGATCGTCGCCGACAATGTGGGACCGCTTTTCGATGCGCGTGAGTACCTGAAGTACGTGCGTACCAATCCGTACAACCCCTACCGATCTCACTACGTCGAAAGCCGCCTGGAGTACTACGAGGCGCATCCCGACGGCATGGAGATCTCGGTTCGGCTGAGTGCCGGCCAAGGCGATTCACCAAGTCTCGGCACCGGTTAGGGCCTGCTCCAACGCTTCAAAGGCATCGGCACACGCCGCCGCCGTCTCATGCTGCTCCCAATCCGCGCGCGTCGAATGGCGCCCTCATTGGCAGCGGCACTTCATCGTTCCGATCACGGCGGCATCCGCCGTCCTCAACAAGGTCTCGACATGACCACACCGCGCATCGTTCTGCATATCGGACTGGAAAAGACTGGCACGACCAGCATCCAGCGTTTTCTCACGACCAATCGCGCCCGCCTGCTCGCGCGCCATGGCATTCTCTATCCGACAGCCCCGGAGCTCTTTCGGCACGAGACACACTCGGTCGTGGCAGCCGCATTGCTTGGCTCCGGCGCACAGGACTTCGTCACAGGGGGTGATACGCCGAGACTCGATCGCGTCATCGCGGCGATCGATGACGCGGCCGACACCTATGCCGAGCAGATCGTGCTGAGCTCCGAGCACTTCTCGTCCCGGCTCACACCCGAGGCGATCACCAGGCTGGCGCAATGTCTTGCGCCATTTCCGGTCGAGGTCTTGGTCTACTTGCGCCCTCAGGACGAGATGGTCCTGTCGGCATTCTCGACGCGGTTGCTCTGTGGCGGGCGAGAATGGATGCGCCCTCGTGGCGTCGGACCCCACCTACGCTATTTCAATTACCTCCAATTGCTCGTCCCCTGGGCCGACGCCTTTGGATACGAGCGGATACGGGTGCGCCTGTTCGACCGCACGCACATGCAAGATGGCGATGTGGTAACGGACTTCCTCGCCACGCTTGGCGTTCGCAACTCTGGCCTGTTCAAGCAGTCGCCACCCCTCAACCGCTCCCTCAACGTCGCGGAGGCCGAGCTGATGCGCCGACTCAACCAGCGCCTGCCGACCTGGGAGGAGGCCAGCCGCAGAAGGCGCCCGCAGATCTATCATCGGGCACAGCGCGTGCGTCGCACCCTACTCGCGGAGACACGCGCCGCCAGGATGTTCGAGCATTCACCTCCCCTGTCAACGCTGCTATCGAGCACGGAACGCCAACAGCTCCTCGACCGCTTCAGTGACGTCAACACCCGCCTGGCCCGCGACTTTCTGAGCCGCGGCACGCTCTTCAAGGAACCCTCCACCTGCGCGGACCGATCGGAGGCAGCCGACACCCGCGCGGCATGGAGCCCGGACGAGGCGCTGCTCGCGGAGGTCATGGCCTCATTCGAGCAACGCCTCAGGCCGCGCAGGCCGATCCCGCTCGGGCGAGCGCTCGTCCGCAAGGCGGTGTCCCTGCTGGGTTACAGGCAGCCGGCGCTCCCCGAGCAAAGCGGCTGAATCCCGCGCCCCCGCGTCTCGACCGCCTCGCGCGCCCGCGGCGGAGGTGGCGGGCGGCGAAGCCGTCTCATCGGACGGTCGGTCATCCGCCGTGAGGCGGGCATCTTCAACTCGCGACGCAATCGTTTTGGAAACAGCCCGCGCAACGCCACCCAATCCTCAACCCAGGCCGACCCCGCTCACCCGAGTCCCGCACGCGGGGCACTGCCCGCCACGGATCTCATTGGCCACCAGCTGGAAGCCGAACCGCTGGATCAACCGCTTGCCGCACTGGTGGCACAAGGTGTCCTCCCCGCCCGCGCCGCGGAGGTTGCCCCGGTAGATGTAGCGCAGCCCCGCCTCCTCGCCGATGTCGGCCGCCCGTCGCAGGGTCTCGGCCGGCGTGGATGCCACCCGCGTCATCTCGTAGGCACCGTGGAACCTGGAGACATGCCAGGGAATCTCCGGCGAGACCGACCCGATGAAGCGCGCGATATCGCGCAGCTCCGCGTCGGAATCGTTGACGCCAGGAATGATCAAGGTCGTCACCTCGAGCCAGACGCCCAACGCCTGATAGCGGGCGATGGCATCGAGCACGGGCCGCAGCTTCACCCGGCTCAGATGGCTGTAGCTGGACTGGCGGAAGAACTTGAGATCGACGTTGGCCGCGTCCAGCACGGTCGCCAGCTCGTGCTGCGGGGCCTCGTTGATGTAGCCGTTGGTGATGAAGACATTCGCCAGGCCAGCCTCCCTGGCCAGACAGGCCGTCTCATAGGCCAGCTCGTAGAAGATCGTCGGCTCGGTGTAGGTGTAGGCGATGGAGCGCGCCCCGCTGGCCAGGGCGCCCTGGACGATCTGCGCCGGCGTCACCGGCTCCCCGGGCACTGTGTTATCCAGGTCCGCCAGACGCGGGCACAGCGGCTCGGCGCCCTCCCCGACCGGACCGGCGTCCAGGTGCTTCGGCAGCCGCTCGCGCGGCCATTGACTGATCTCCCAGTTCTGACAGAAGTCGCAGCGCAGGTTGCAACCGACGGTCGCGATCGAATAGGACTGCGAGCCCGGATAGAAGTGGAACAGCGGCTTCTTCTCGATCGGATCCAGATGACGCGAAATAACGCGGTCGGCGACCAGGGTGTAGAGGACACCCCCGGCGTTGTAACGCACCGCACAGACCCCGCGTGCCCCGTCGGCAATGACGCAATCGTGGGGACAGAGTCTGCACTGAACCCGGTGATTCTCGAGCCGGTCGTAGAAACGCGCTTCTTTCATCGCGGCGATCCCCAAGCAGTCTGAGCTGCTGTAAGTATGGACCACCCAATCCCGAGTGCTGCGCGAGGCAAAACAGGTCACCGCGGAGCGGTGCCAGGAGAGACGATCCCGGAGCGCGCTCCCCGCCTTCTGTGCGGGGCATTTACAGCATGCGTCGCGTCAAGCTCCGTGCGTCTCGAAAAAGAAATAGCCGGTGATCGCCGCGCTCGCCATCAGGACGAAGGTCTTCACCTGTGCCTGCGGGAGCTTGCGCGATAGATGCGCCGCGGCGTAGCCGCCCGCGCGCGTGCCGAGCAGAACCAGGAGCCCCTCCCGCCACGCGATCGCGCCTTGCCAGACGAAGAGTGCGATGGCGATGAGTGAGACGGCGGATGAGGCAAAAAGATTGAGAAGCTGTCTGAAAAACTCTACCGTCTCGTGGCACCGCTCCGCGCCTTCGGACCTCTCTGTTTAGGCGATTTCCGGAAATGACCTTACCCAAATAGACCCGGATCGGCAGGATGGGCAGGATGGGCAAAGTCCGCGCTCTGGGCTCGCGTCCAACCTCGACGCCAGACGGACGTGCCCATCGTGCAAGCCGCCGAGCTGGGATGATGGGCACGCCCCTGGACCCTCGGCACTCCGAAAGCAGCGCATCGCCAGGGCTTTGCCCATCCTACCGGATCGGAACCGCGGGTCTGTTGTTTCCCGGAAATCACCTTATGCCGACGTCCGAGAGACTCGCTGTCCATCAGGATCCCGCCGAAGCCGGCCGCTCGGTCTGCAAGACAGCCAGCGCGGCGTCGAAATCAAAGGCTTCGAGAGACTCCATGAGTGTGTCGAACCCGTCGCCAAGGACGCCTCTGAGCACTGGCGCATGGGTCTCGCACAGCCGCAGGGCCGCCGTGTCCGCCTCCGCGACCAGCGTGCTGAGTTCGCTCAGGATGGCCGCGGCGGCCGCCGGGTCGCCCGGCGCCTCGACCGGCTCGGGCAAGGGCCTCGGCTGGGTCGGCTCCAACGCGGCCGAGAGCACCCCGAGCATCTGCTCCATCTCGTCGATCACTGGCGTGATCAAGGCAGGATCGGGGGGTTCCGTCTGGCGCAGCAGGCTGTCAAGGCGGGTGGCGGCCTGCGCCATCGCGCTGATGCCGAGGGTGCCCGCCACGCCCTTGATGCTGTGCGCAATCCGCCGGGCCGGCTCCTGCTCGCCGGCATGGAGGTGAGCCGAGATTTCGGCGGGCTGCTCCCGGCTGCTGGTGATGAAGCGACGCAGCAGCGCAAGATACTTGTCCGAATTCCCGTTGAGCGCGGCGAGTCCGCGAGACACATTGAGGCCAGAAAGCCCAGCCAACCGGTCCAGCGCGGATGCCGCCGAGGCTGACGGCGCGGTTGCGGTCTCCACGGGGGCATCGCGCATCTCGGCGAGGGATTCCAGAGGCGTGCCCGGTGTTCGCGGCAGCCAGCGAAGCAGCGCCGCATAGAGCGCCTGCGGCTCCACCGGCTTGGGGACGAAGTCGTTCATGCCCGCTTGCAGACAGGCCCGGCGGTCCTCGTCGAAGGCATTGGCCGTCAGGGCGAGAATCGGCAATTCCGCGCACCCCGGCAAGGCGCGGATCGCGCGCGTCGCCTCCAGCCCATCGAGCACGGGCATCTGCACGTCCATCAGAACCAGGTCATAGTGCTTGGCGCGCACCCGCTCCAGCGCCTCGCGACCATCGCTGGCGGTCTCGGCACTCAGGTTGACGGCCTTCAGAATCTCGAGCGCGACCTCCTGGTTGATCGGGTTGTCTTCCGCCAGGAGGATGCACGCGCCACTGTAGTGCTGTGCAATCTCGGCGGCCACCTGCCGGGAAGGCGTCGCGCGCGATTCGGGATGAACGGCCGCCCCCTGCCGCACGCGTGCGGTGAACCAGAAGCAGCTGCCCTTGCCGGGCTCGCTCTGGGCGCCGGCGTCACCGCCCATCAAGCGCGCCAGACGGCCCGTGATCGCCAGTCCCAGTCCGGTCCCGCCATACTTGCGCGAGACGGATTCATCGGCCTGCTCGAAGGCCTCGAACACGCGCGCCAGCGTCGACGGCTCGATGCCGATCCCGGTGTCCTCGACCTCGAAGCGCACGAGGAGCTGCTCGCCGTCTTCGTGCTCCAAGAGCGCACGCAGAACGATCCGGCCGCGCTCGGTGAACTTGACGGCATTGGCGGCGAGATTGAGTAGGCACTGACGCAAGCGCGTCAGATCGCCGCGCAGCCATCGGGGGAGACCGCGCGCATCGACATCCACCCGCAGTCCCTTGGCGGCCGCCGACTCCGCGATCAGGAAGCGCGTGTGCTCCAGGACCTCCGGCAGCGCGAAATCACGCGCTTCCACCTGCATGTGTCCGGCCTCGATCTTGGTCAGATCGAGGATGTCGTTGATCACGCCCAAGAGGTGATGGGCCGATGCATCGATCTTGCCCAGGCGCTCGTGCTGCGCCTCGCTCAGGCGCGACTGCTGAAGCAGATGCGTCAGCCCGATGATGGCATTCATGGGGGTGCGGATCTCATGGCTCATGTTCGCCAGGAAGCGGCTCTTGGCCTGGCTGGCGGCCTCCGCCTCTTCCTTGGCGGCCACGAGCTGGATCTCGGCGCGGCGACGCCGGTAGATCCGCCAGAGGTCGTTGCCGATGGCCTGGAGTTGGCGCACATCGGATTCGTCGTAATCCCTGGACTTGTTGCCGACCCCAAGCAGGGCACGCACCTGCCCGTCGTCGATCACGGGAACCCCAAGGTAGCGAACGAGCTCGATATGGCCTTGAGGTTGACCCCGTCGTTCGTTCAACCGCTGAAAATCGTTGTGGATGACGGGACGTGCGAGACGCACGGTATCGGCCCAAACACCGCCCTCGCTGATGGGAGCGTGCGGTTGAGGGGCGACGCCGCAACGGGCCAGCGTCCCGCTCGACCAGATCACCAGCCGGATGGCCTTCTGCTCGGCGTCGAGAAAATACAGAGAGCCGACCTCGCTCTCGGTCAGACGCACCCCCGCGTCGATCCCTTGCTGTAGCAGGTCGTGCTCGTCCAGCGTATCGGCCAACTGGCTGATCTCGAACATGGCCCTGAGCCGCTCGTCGGCGCGCGACAGGACGGCGTTGGCCCGCTCCAGCTCGCGCGTGCGCTCACCCACCAGCCGCTCCAGGTCCTGCTGGTGCCGCTCCAGCTCGGCCTCCGCCCGCTTGCGGGCGGTGATGTCCTGATGCAGACAGAACAGATAGCGCTGCCCCATGACTTCCACGCAGTTCACACTCACCTCGACGTCGTACTCGCTCCCGTCCTTACGGCGGTGACGGGTCTCGGCGATGCGGTGTAACTCATCCGCACGCCGGAAATAGTCCTGCAGTCGCGCGCGCGGGATGGCGACGTCCCAGTCCCAGACAGACAGCTCCATCAGCTCGTCCAGCGCATAGCCCAACATGGCGGCAAAGGCCGGATTGGCCTCGACCAGGGAGCCATCCGGGCGGAGTAACGCGATGCCGTCCCTTGACTGCTCGAACAGGATGCGACGCCGCCGCGCCTCATCGCGCAGTGCGTGCTGGGTCTCCAGCCGTTCGATCGCCGCGGCCACGGAGATCAATGCCTCGTTTACACGCGCCACCTCCGAGCGATGGCGTGTATCGGCGAGCAGCAAGCAGCCGGCCGTGTCGATGCCCAGCTGCAGCGGCACACTGATGCAGGTGACGACGCCCAGCGCGGACAGCGCAGCCGGAATGGATTCGGCGGGTGGTCGGCCGTCCGGCTCCTGGGACGATTGCACGCCCTTGTCTGCCGATGCGCTCTCGCTCGCCACCACGGGTGCCAGCCGACCAGGCACGACATCGGCCAATCCGACGCTGCTCAGAAAGGCCATGTCCTCATGGTCAGGATCCAGGCGCGCAATGGCGGCGATGGGAAAGTCCAGCCGCGCCGCCAGCAGCGGCGGCAGCGCCTGATGGAAACCATCCAAGCTGTCGCAGGTGCTGGCGAGCTGCGCGACGGCGCTCACCGTCTCATGTCTGCGTTCGCTCGCGACCCGTTCGCCGATGTCGCCGTAGGTGAGGACGACCCCGCTGCTCGGGGGCGGCAGGGCCGCCGCGATGACCTCAAGCCAGGTGACCTCGGTATCGGTCCGCACGAAGCCGAACTCCCCGCTGTAGAGACTGCCGCCCTCGCGGAGCGCGCGCACGCCGGGGAATTCCTCGGCAGGCATGGGCGTGCCGTCGCGTCGCAGCAGCTGCCAGTCCGCGCCGTCCAGCGCGCGGCTCAGATGCGCGTCGCGCGCAAGACCCAGCAGGCGCTCGGCGGCCTGGTTGGTCTCGCGGATCCACCCTTGAGCGTCGGATACCGTGATCCCGAGTGGAAAGCTCTCGAACAGGACGCGATATTTGGCGAGGGCGAGGTCGCGCGCCTGCTCGGCGCGCCGAGACTCGGTGATGTCGATGTTGAGGCCGAAGATGCCCAGGATGCGCTCCCCTTGGCGGATGGGGGCAAGAATGTTGCGGAAGATCCGTCTCTCACCCTCCGGCGCATAGGAGACCTCTTCATCCACCACCTCTCCCGCCATGGCGCGCGCGTTGTTGCTCAGCCAGAGGTTCCGCGCCTCCTCGGAGACCGCCGCTTCCGGCAGACGCTTGCCGATCTGGCTGCCCCAATGCCGAATCAGCAGCGCGTTCTCCATGAAACAGCGCCCCTCGAGATCGCGCGCCCAGAACTCGAAGGGGAGGCTGTCGATCACGGCCCGCAGCGTGGATTCCTGTTCCAGCAGCGCAGCATTGAGCTGCTTGACCTCAGCCTCGGTCCGCTGCCTGGCATGCAGTTCCCGCGCGAGTTCGGCACCGTGCTCGCGGGATCTGCTCAGCGCCCGCAGCAGACCGGCCAGGAGCAGGCTGATGAGACCGCCGCTGATGGCCACCAGCAGCACCGGAAAGGCCATGATGGCCGGCGGCGCATCGGCCATGGGCGTCACCTGAAGCGTCCAGCGCTGTGCATTGAAGTCCAGGGGCAGCTCGATCGCGCGACCCGAGGTCTCGCCTTGGCCGTTGTCGCCCGTCGGGTCTGGGTACAAGCGGCTCTCGGGGCTGATTCGGACACCGTCGTAGACCGCGAGCCGCACCTGAAGGGGGGCGGATCGATCCCTGCCGCCCAGGATGCCCCGCATGAGATCGGGCAGCCGATAGACGCCGTAGATCCAGCCCATGAGGGCCGACTGGCGCTCCGTCACGCTGGCGGTTGGCAGACCGGCCCGATAGACGGGGACGAACATCAGATTGGCCGGGGGCACGTCCCCCTTGGTCTCCCGATCCAAGAGGACATGGTTGGCAAGCACGACCAGATCCTGATCGCGCGCCTGCTCCATGGCGACCCGGCAGCGCGGGTTGGTGAGCAGGTCGTAGCCCAGCCTGCCCTGGCTGTCGGCGGAGACAGGCGCCTGATCGACGATGGCGGAATACAGCGTCCGCCGCCCCGCCGGCCAGACCCGATACCCGGGAAAGCCCTCGGCGCGCAGCCCCCGCTGATGCGCGTCGAGCTGGTCCGGCTGGATCAGCTGAGCGAAGCCTGCTTCCTGGATGGCGGGGAGACCCCGGTGCGTCTTGCTCTGCGCGATGAAGGTCTGCCACTCCTGCCGCGTCACCTCCGATGAAGCGGCAAAGAAGGCGGCGGCGGCGCGCAGAAAGAGTGCCTGGGCATGGACCTGCTGATGCAGCTCATACACGAGGTCATGACCGATGAGCCGCAGCGCTTGGTCGCGTTTGGCCTCCTCGCCGGAGCGCACATCGAGGGTGGCGAACAGGGTCAGGAGCAGTCCGATCCCGAGTGCGATCCAGCTGAGTCCTGGGTGAGGAGCTGCATTCATCGGTGCCATCGCGGGTGCCCTCCTTGGGCAAGGACGCATCTACCTGGCAGTGTACCCCAGAGGTACTGTCGATCCGTTGCTGGCCAAGGCTTGGGTGCGCAACGCATCGAATTTGATCGTCAGGGTTCGGAAAAGCAACCAGCGGCAGACAGCCGGTGGCTTTGCGTCGCGCACGAAACAACCACATCTCGCGTGCTCGTGACACCGCGCTGCGGCGTCACTCAGGCTGGGCTCCACATGCGGGCTCCATCAGCTGCGCGGCAATGACATCGCGCGCGGCATCGCGCAGCCCGACCGCCGCTTCCCAATCCTTGCCTGTCGGCTCCAGCGCGGGTCCGATGCGGACGCTGACCTGGCCGGGCCTGGGTCTGAAGCTGTCGCCCGGCATGATCTCGCGGGTTCCCCGGATCGTCACGGGGAGCACCGGCACCCGGGCCTGGGCAGCGGCCGCGAAGGCCCCCATGCGGAAGGGCATGAGGCCCGGCTGTTCGCGAAAGGTGCCTTCGGGAAAGAAGGCGAGGCAGCGGCCCTGCGCCAGGGCGCGATCGAGCTGCGCCGACTCCGAGCTGCTGCGCTGGAGGTCGAACCGATCGACGAACAGGGTGCCCATGCGCGCCAGGAACCGACCCACCAGCGGATTGCGCGTCAGCTCGCGCTTGGCGACGAAGCTCAGGGGATGCGCGATGGCGTCGATCAGCGCCAGGGCGTCCAGATAGCCTTGATGATTGGCGACCAGCACATAGGAGGCCCCCGCCGGCGGCAGCCGCTCGCGCCCGCTCACCGACAGTCGCACGAAGGTGAGCCGCCGCATCAGCCGCAGTCCGAAGCGCACCAGACTCCAGCGCCAGCTGAGCCGAGGCATGATCATGGCGCCGATCCAGAACCAGGGCGCGATGAGATAGAAGACGGCCCAGGCATAGGCGCCATAAAGCCGCCCCGGCAAACGCCGCAGGAAGTGCCCGGCGCGCAGGGGCACGGCCGAGACGGCCAGCCGCAGGACCTGGATGGACGGCCGCGGCGCCCCCTGAAAGAGCTTGCCCGCCAGATAGCGCTCGCGGGTGTCGACCCGCCGCAGCTTGCCGCTTGAGGTCTTGAGCACCGCGCGCGGCGGGGCCAGCACGATCTCGTCCGGCGGCAGGCCGAGGATGTCCGTCGCGCACGCGCGCGCCCGCTGCATCAACGCCGCCCGCCGCGCCGGATCATGCTCCTTGGACTCGGCCACGATCACCAGCCGCTCGCTGCCCTGCTTGGGATCCTTGGCCGCGAAGGCGACGACGCAGCCCTTGCGGATGCCGGGCAGTTCGCCGAGCGCCTGCTCGACCTCGTAGGGGTAGATGTTACGCCCGCCGCGGATGATGAGATCCTTGACACGGCCGGTGAGGTGGATGTCGCCACCGGCCAGATAGGCGCGGTCGCCGGTCTCGTGCCAGCCGTCGCGGATGAGCGCGGCGGTGGCCTCGGGGTTGTGGTAATAGCCGCGCGTCGCGGAGGGTCCCTGGAACTGCAGCAGTCCCTCGTGCCGCTCCGGAAGCGCCCCGCCCTGAGCGTCCACCACGCGGACGGCGTAACCCGGCAAGGCGCGACCGCAGGCCACGACCTGGGTCGCGTCGGGGTCATCGCAGGGCACGGGCAGCGCATAGCCGGAGTTCGCAAAGCGCACGGCGTCGATGCAGTCGATGCGCGGACCGCGCGTCGGTGGCGGAAAGGCCAGTCCGACCGCCGCTTCCGCGAGTCCGTAGACCGGCGCCAGGGCGTCCGCGCGCAGGCCGTAGGCGCCGAAGCGCTCGGCGAAGCGTTGCAGGGTGTCGGCACTCACCGGCTCGGCGCCGTTGAAGGCCCGCCGCCAGCAGCTCAGGTCCAGTCCCCGCAGCTGGCTGTCCGACAGCCGCGTCAGGCAGAGTTCGTAGGCGAAGTTGGGCGCGGCGGAGAGCGTCCCGCCATGCCGATGGATCGCGCGCAGCCAGCGGCTGGGCCGCGCCAGGAAGGCCAGCGGCGACATGGAGATCAGCGGCACCGCGAAGTAGAGGCTGCCGAGCCAGGCGCCGATGAGCCCCATGTCGTGATAGAGCGGCAGCCAGCTGACGAAGACGTCGTCCGTATCGATGGCGATGGCCTCGCCCATGGCGCGGATGTTCGCCAGCAGGTCGGCGTGCGAGAGCATGACGCCCTTGGGGTTGCCCGTACTGCCCGAGGTGTATTGGAGAAAGGCCAGATCCTCCGGCGCGGGATCCGCCCAGACGGCGATCTCCGGCTCGTCCATCACCCCGTCCAGGGTCATCACCTCCCGCAACGAGGACAACTGGGCCTTGAGGATCCGCGCCACGGCGCGCGCCTCCGGCACCGTGATCAACAGCGCCGCGCCGGCATTTTCGAGGATGCGCGCGTGCCGGCGCAGGTGGTCTTCCAACTGCTGCGGCCGCGCCGGCGGATAGATGGGCACGGGCACGCCGCCGGCGACCAGGATGCCGAAGAAGCTGTAAAAGTAGTCCGGCCCGGTCGGCAGCATGACCGCCACCCTAGCGCCCGGCTTGAGACCGGCGCGCCGCAGCCGCTCGGCAACCCGCGCGGCGCCGGTGGCGAGATCCGCATAGCTGATGAGATGGGTGGCGTCGTCGCCGTCGTAGTAGGTGATATGCGTCCGCGCCCCATGGTGGTCGCGGTGCCAGGCAAGCACATCGAGCAAGGTCCGCGCCGCCGTCGGCACGCCCGCTTGCGCCGCGCTCGCTACCCCCGAGTCGGCGGATGCGACACCGCTCAAGACGCCCTGCCCCGCGCCGAGCATCACGAGCAGATCACGCGGCGTCGCCGCCAACAGGGCCGCATCCGGCAGCCGCCTGTCCAGCCCGGCCTCCAGGCGGGCGATCAGCTCGGAGCGGCTCAGGCTGTCCAGACCCAGGTCCGACTCCAGGCGCGTGTCCAAGCCGATTCCCTCCTGGGGCAAGGGGATCCGGGAGTCCTCGACGAAGGTCCGCAGGATGGCGAGCAGTTGGGCGGTGGTCTCTGAAGACGGGGTGTTATCGGTCATGGGTGAGGGCCGGCGATCGATCGCGCTAAGGTGAATTCCGGGAATGAACAGACCCAGGAAGCGGTGGCGGGTAGGAGGGGCAAAGTCCGTGCTCCAGGCTTGAATGCAGCCTCGACGTTGGACGGACGTGCCGACGCCGACCATCCTTCGGGCCAGTCGCTTTCTGTAGTGTGGACAAGCGCAGCGCAGTCCACCAACAAGGGCGCGGGATTCGGTGGACTTCGCTTTCGCTCGTCCACCCTACCGGTCCAAACCGATCCTGCTGAGGATCAAGGCCGCGCCGCCCGCGCGGAGAAGACGCCGACGCGATTGCGGCCCTCGCCCTTGGCGGCATAGAGCGCCTGGTCGGCCAGACGCAGCAGCTCGCGCGGCCGGTCGCCGGCTGCCGGCACCCGCCAGGCGGCGCCGATGGTGACGGTGACCCACGGCGAGGTCGCGGATTGGGCGTGGGGGATCGCCTTGGCCTCGACCGCGGCGCGCAGCGCTTCGGCGATCCGCCGGGCCTCCTGCTCGTCGCATTGGGGCAGCAGCACCGCGAACTCCTCGCCGCCATAGCGCGCGGCGAGATCGCCGGGCCGGCTCAGGGTCTCGGTGAGGCAGGTCGCCAGGGCGCACAGACAGATATCTCCGGGGCCATGCCCGTAGTGGTCGTTGTAGCCCTTGAAGTGGTCGACGTCGATCATGAGCAGGGAGAGCGGTTCCCGGTCCTTGACCGCGCGCCCCCATTCCACGTGCAGTGCGGCGTCGAAGCGGCGCCGGTTGGGGATGTTGGTCAGACCATCCAGGGAGATCAGGGACTCGAGCAGATCGGCCTGCCGCTTGAGCCTGACGTGGGTGCGCACGCGTGCGCGCACGCTCGGCAGCGAGAAGGGCTTGGTGACATAGTCGACGGCGCCCAGGTCGAATCCCAGGGTCTCGTCCTCGATCTCGTTCTTGGCGGTCACGAAGATGATGGGGATGTCTTGGGTGGCCGGACTGACCTTCAAGCGTCGGCAGACCTCGTAGCCGTCCATGCCCGGCATCATGACGTCCAGCAGGACGAGGTCCGGCTTCTCCTCGGCCGCGAGCAGCTCGAGCGTCTCCTCGCCCGAGGTGGCGAACTGAATCTCGTAGTCGCTCTCCAGGGCGCCGATCAAGACCTCGATGTTCGCCGTCACGTCATCGACGATCAGGACCGTGGGCCGTTTGGTGAAGAACTGCGTCATGGCGTTTGCCTCCCCTCCAACGCGAGCAGTGCGCGCAATCGGACAACAGCGTCCTTGAACTCGAGTCGGCGGATATGCTGGTGCAGCTGTTCGAAGGCGTCCGCCAGGGCGGTTGCGGACAGCGCGGCGCCGAGCGCCTCCGCCTGACGCCGCGCCTTGCCCTGCTTCTTCAGCAGCATCGCCTCCAGCTCGCGCAACTGGGGGCGGATTTTGCCCCAATCCACCGGCTGTGACACCCCGGCGAGATCAGGTTCCGCCATCCCGTCAGCGCGCCCCTGGACGTGCTTGCCCGCCCGCCCGCCGCTTCTGCGCTCCAGGGTCGGCGCGGCGCGCCCCCGCATGCGCGGCGCGATCCACTGCACCAGCGTGTGGGCGAGCCGCTCGGGATCGATGGGCTTGGCCAGATGGGCGTTCATCCCCGCCGCCACCGAGGCCCGCGCGTCATCCGCCATGGCGGCGGCGGTAAGGGCGATGATGGGGATGTCGGCCCCCGTGCCCATGGCACGAATGGCGCGCGTCGCCTCGAAGCCATCCATCCGCGGCATCTGTAGATCCATGAGGATGGCGTCGAAGCCACTGGCCGCGACCCGCTCGAGCGCGGCTTGGCCGTTGCTCGCCGTGGTCACCAAGAGACCCATCCGCGTCAGCAGATCCTGAGCCACCAGCCGGTTGTTCTCCAGATCCTCGACGAGCAGAATGCGCGCCCCGTGAATCGCCCGGGTCAGCTCCCGATACCCTTGCAGCGCCCTGGGCGCGGTGGTGTGGTCCGCGCGCCTCGGGGGTCCTTCGAGCTGGCTCAGGAGGGCGCGGAGCGCGGACGGCTTCACCGGCTTTTCGAGCAGGGCATCCAGACGGATGTCGCGGCGCGCCGCCTGGACATCGCCGCGGCCAAAGGCCGTGACCATCATCACCACGCGGGCAGGCGCAACCTCCCCGTTCGCGACCATGGCGGCGAGGCGCCGGACCATCTCGATTCCATCCAGACCGGGCATCCGCCAGTCGATGAGCAGGAGTTCCATGGGCGCGCCCTTGCGATCGGCCGCGACCAGGGCCCGGAGGCCGGCCTCGGCGCTGTCCGCCAGGGTTGTCTCGCAGGCCAAGGCCGCGAGCTGTTTCTTCATGAGCGCGCGCGCGGTGGGCTGATCGTCGACGACCAGGGTGCGCGGGGGGCGCGGCCGTCCCGCATGGGGTTCGGGAGGCTTGACCGCCGAGCGACCGAGACGCACCCGGAAGCTGAAGGTGCTCCCCGCTCCACGGCGGCTGTCCACCTCGATCTGCCCACCCATCATCTCCACCAGGCGCCGGCTGATCGTCAGTCCGAGCCCGGTCCCGCCGAAGCGGCGGCTGATCGAGGAATCGGCCTGCTGAAAGGGATCGAAGAGCCGCGCGCATTGCTGCGCGCTCAGCCCGATGCCGGTGTCGCGCACGGCGATGCGCAGCTCAACCTCGCTCTGCGTCATGGCCGCGCAGGCGACCTGGAGCTGGATCTCGCCGGCGTCGGTGAACTTGACGGCGTTGCCGACCAGGTTGTTGATGACTTGCCCAAGGCGCAAGGGATCGCCGCGCATCACCGCTGGCACCCCCGGATCGATGTCGAACAACAGCTCCAGGCCCTTCTGCCCGGCCGCGAACGCGAACACCCCTTGCGTGGCGTCGAGGATCTCATCGAGCTGGAAGTCGACGGCGTCCAGCTCCAGGCGACCGGCCTCGATCTTGGAGTAGTCGAGGATGTCGTTGAGGATGCGCAGCAATGCCTTGGACGCGCGCTCGATCTTGTCGAGATAGTCGCGCTGGCGGGCATCGAGCTGGGTGTCGAGCAGCAGCTGCGAGAGACCGATGACGGCGTTCATGGGGGTGCGGATCTCGTGACTCATATTGGCCAGGAAGGCGCTCTTGGCGCGGCTTGCGGCGTCCGCCGCCCGCGTGCCCTCTCTGAGCTTCTGCTCAGTCTCGCGCTGCGCGGTGATATCGCGGTTGATGCCCACCATGCGCGATCGCCGCCCGGACGCATCCCGCTCCACCAAGGCGGCCGCGTGGAGATAACGCAGACCGCCATCGGGCAGGACGATCCGGAAATTGCGGTCGAAATCGCCATCCCCGTCGCGCGCCGCCCGGAGCGCCGCCTCGGTGTCGGCGAGGTCGTCGGGGTGACAACGGGCGCGCCAGACATCGTAGAAGACCCCGCTCGCCGCGAATCCCTCGGGCACGGCGTAGAGGGCGCACATGCGCGCATCCCAGGTGAGGCGATTGGTCGCGAAGTCCCAGCTCCAGATGCCGATCTCCGCGGCGCGGGCGGCCAGCAGCAGCCGGTCATGGGCCATGCGCATCTCCTCTTCCGCACGCTTGCGCTCCGTCAGATCCTCATAGACGGCGACCACCTTGCCCGAGGACAACCGATAGACGTCATTCTCCCGCCAACCGACGATGCGCTCGTCCCGATAGAGCGTGAGCGGATGGGTCTGCGCCTCGCCCGTCCGCCAGACCTCGTGCAGGACACCGAGGAAGCCGAACTCCCGCACCCCCGGAAAGACCTCGGTCAGACGCCGGCCGACGATGTCGGCCCCGCGCACGCCCTCGATCCGCTCGACGGCGGGATTGATATCGACGAAGACGAAGTCGGCGCCCTCGTCGACCGCCTCGTAGACGGCCACGCCGCCGCTCATGCGCTCGAAGATCTGGCGAAACTGCTCCTCGCTGAGCCGCAACGCCCGCTCGGCCTTGCGCATCGCGGTGACGTCGCTGGCCATGAGGAGCAGATGCCGCTGCTCGGCCTCCTCGATGACCGTGAAGGCACAGGCCAAGACCACCTGATTGCCGAAGCTGGTCTCGATCTCGGCCAGACAGTCGCGCGGCCGACCGCTGGCCAGGACGTCGAGCGCGGCGGCGAGCAGACCGCTCGCCTGCCAGGAGGGAATGGCTCTGAAGCTCTGGGCCAGCAATTGCTCCACGCTGGCGCCCACCGAGACGGCAAGCGCCGCATTGGCCATCAGACAGCGGCCCTCCTCGCGATAGACCGCGATACCGACGGGCGATTGCGCGATCAGCATCTCATTGAAGCGCAGCAGAGACTCCAGCCGCATCCGCGTGCGCCTGCGCTCGCTGACGTCGCGGATGATCCCGGAGGCCCCCAGGACCGTCCCCTTGAGATCGCGGATGGGCGAGCAGGTGATGTCGATCGTCACCTCGCTGCCGTCTTTGCGGTACAGCGTCTCCTCATCGGTGGACAGGCATTCGCCCCGGCGGATGCGCTCGAGCAGCGCCGCCTGGCGCGTCGGCTCCCGCGTGGCCAAGAGCAGGCTGACCGGTTGGCCGATGATCTCCTCGCGCGCGTAGCCGAAGAGACCCTCGGCCGCGCGGTTCCACAGGTTGATGGTGCCCTGCGCGTCGGTGCCGACGATGGCATCGTTGGAGGAGTCGATGATGGAGCGCCAGTAGTCCTCCGCGCGCATCTGTGCGCGAAACGCCCGCCCCAAGCCGATCATCAGGACCAGGAAGACGAGCGCATAGGCGCCCCAGCGCAACAGATGCAGCCACCACCAGGCCGGGGTCCATGCGCCTGTCTGCAGGAAGAGCAGACCCGAGGCCCCGAGCAACGCACAGAGCAGCGCAAAGAGCCGGTCGCCGAGATCCCGCGTCTCTTGGTAGCGCATGCACAGGCGCACAGCGGCAAGAAAGAAGAGCGCGGCACCCAGCAGGTCGAGCCCTGTCGCCCATGGGCCGAGGGCGATGCCCCCGCGCATCCCGGGAGCCCATCCGGCAAGGATCAGGGACGACACCCCGAGCATGAGCGCGACGCCCGCGACCGCCAGGACGCGCCCGCGATGCGTCGCGGCCGGTACCTGTCCGAATGGCAGCCAGATGCTCGCGAATGCCAACCCGCTGATGCAGAGCGCAAGGCTTTGCAGCCACATGAACGCATGACCGGGTTCGGAGATCGCGTAGCAACCCGCAAGGACGCCCAGCGCGAACAATCCCATGGGGATGGCGGCGGGCATCCCCGGCTCCCCGCGCCGCGCCGGGAATGTCAGCATCAGGATCGCCAGCGCGATCGCGACAACGGCCCCCAGCGCCTCGAGTGCCGTATGCAGCGCAAGCCGCGGCCAGAGCGGATCGCGCGGCAGCAGCAGTCCGACCAGCGCCAAGGCGATCGGCGCGAGCAGCACGAGTGATCGGCGGCTGGGGCAGGCGTTGCGCGCGGCGGGCGAGGTATTCATCCGGCAGCCTCGAGGTCGGGAGCGATGGGGAGGTGGACGGCGTGGGTTCTGGCCGATGCGGGCCTGCGCCCGAGCGCGCCGCCACCATCCTGGTTTGGCGGGCCAAGGCGTCACGCGAAACCCATGACCGGCGAACGCTAGCACCCTGATCATCGGCGGGCTGTGACGGTCGCCACGATCCGCGCCTTCAGGCGCCCAGGCGTCAGAGATCCTGTGTTAGGAAACTGTCCATCGTCTACGTCCTGCTTCGGGCCTGGTGACGAAGCTCCGCTTCGTCACCCGCGAGACGAAGCTGGAGCTTCGTGACCAGAAGATCCCGATTGCTCGGGCGGGAACATGTGTCTCTGAGCGCGGATCGGCGTCACCGGGCGCGGAGCGGTGCGACGAGAGCCATCGGGTTGTGAGCCATCGAGTCGCTGGAGTCCGCCCGCCTGAACGGCGGGGGTTTGAACCTTGGGTATCGAAATCGCCCCTAGTCCGGGCGGACGCCTGTCACCGTCGCTCAAATCTTGTACTGATGCGCCAGCCCCATGAGTCGCCCGGCGAGGTCCTCGAGATGACTGGTGGCGCGCACCACGCCGTCGGTACTCTCGAGGGTCTGGATCGAGAGGTGACGAATGCTCTCCACATTGCGGTTCATCTCCTCCACCACCGCGCTCTGCTCCTCGGCGGCGGTCGCGATCTGGGCGTTCATGTCGTTGATCTGCTCGACCGACTGAGTAATGGCGTCCAATGAGCGATCGGTCTCGCCGCCGGAGGCCACGCTCTGCTCGGCCTGCTCGCGTCCGCGCTGCATCATGGCCACGGCGCTGCGCGCGCCGTCCTGCAGACGCGCGATCATCTCCTGGATCTCCTGGGTGGATTCCTGGGTGCGCTGGGCGAGCGCCCGCACCTCATCGGCGACGACGGCGAACCCGCGCCCCTGCTCGCCGGCCCTGGCCGCCTCGATGGCGGCGTTGAGGGCGAGCAGGTTGGTCTGTCCGGCGATGCCGCGGATGACATCGAGGATCTTGCCGATGTTCACCGAGTCGCTTTCCAGCCGCGTGATCGTCCGCGCCGCCTCCATGACCCCATTGGCCAGCGTCTGGATCCCCTCGACACTGTCGCGGACCACCATGCGACCGTTGCGCGCCTCCCCGCTCGCCTGGTGCGCGGCATCGGCGGCGGCCGAGGTGTTGTTGGCGACCTCGGCAACGGTGGCGGACATCTCGTTCATGGCCGTCGCCACCATGTCGGTCTCCTGATGCTGCTGTTCCATCAGCCCGTGGGTCGAGTTGGTCGCCTGGGCGAGTTGAGCGGCGGCATCGGCGACGCCGGTCGCGGAGTCCTGGATGTGCCCCATCACCGTCGCCAGGCGCGATTGCAGCATCTTGATGGACTGCAGGACCTCGGCCGTCTCGTTGTTGTCCGCGACATGGATCGGCGAGGTCAGATCGCCACTGGCGATCTTCTTCGCCATGCGCACGCTCTCCTCGATGTGCCGAAAGATGCTCCTGGCGCTGATCTGGGCCAGAACGAGCCCGATGAGGAAGACGCCCAGACCCACCCAGGGACTCTTGAGCCAACCCGCCGCGATCGCGCCGAGCCCAACCAGGGCGAAGGCGCCGGTCAGCCAGGCGCGATGATTGAGCGCGGGCAGCAGCGGCCGGGGCAGATCCTCCATCTTGCGCGCGCGCACGCGGGCATAGAGGCGCTCCGCCGCATCGATGCGCGCCCGCGTCGGCTTGGTGCGAACCGATTGGTAGCCGACCAGGGTCTCGCCTTCGTAGACCGGCGTGACATAGGCGTCCACCCAATAGTGATCGCCGTTCTTGCAGCGATTCTTGACCAGACCGCGCCACGGCTTGCCCGTCTTCACGGTCGCCCAGAGATCCTTGAACGCCGCCGGCGGCATGTCGGGGTGGCGGATGACATTGTGATTGGCGCCGATCAGCTCGGACTCCTCGAAGCCGCTGATCTCGATGAAGGGCCTGTTGCAGTAGGTGATGATCCCCTTGGTATCCGTGGTGGAAACGATGACGAGGGAATCGGCGTAGTCGTTCTCGCGGTTGGTGACGGGCAGATTGATTTTCATGGGTCGTCAAGGGCGTCTGATTGGTGACTTGATGTCCTCCCTGGCGTATCCGCTCGCATCGCTGCAAACCGATCCGTCGTCCCGTAGGATGGGCAAAGCCCGCGCGATGCGCTGTGTTCGCTGCGCCGAGGATCGACGGGCGTGCCCATCATCCCGACGCCGAGACCTGCACGATGGGCACGTCCGCCCAGCGCCGAGTGCTCCTTCGAAGCCAGAGCACGGACTTTGCCCATCCTACCGAGCTGGCCGATCCACGCGCCTCGCCGCAACGCGCTCCCGTAGGATGGGCAAAGCCCGCGCGATGCGCTGTGTTCGCTGCGCCGAGGATCGACGGACATGCCCATCATCCCAGCGCCGAGACCTGCACGATGGGCACGTCCGCCCAGCGCCGAGTGCTCCTTCGAAGCCAGAGCACGGACTTTGCCCATCCTACCGAGCTGGCCGATCCACGCGCCTCGCCGCAACGCGCTCCCGTAGGATGGGCAAAGCCCGCGCGATGCGCTGTGTTCGCTGCGCCGAGGATCGACGGACATGCCCATCATCCCAGCGCCGAGACCTGCACGATGGGCACGTCCGACCTGCGCCGAGTGTTCCTTCGAGGCCCGAGCACGGACTTTGCCCATCCTACCGAGCTGGCCGATCCACGCGCCTCGCTGCAACGCGCTCCCGTAGGATGGGCAAAGCCCGCGCGATGCGCTGTGTTCGCTGCGCCGAGGATCGACGGGCGTGCCCATCATCCCGACGCCGAGCCCTGCACGATGGGCACGTCCGCCCAGCGCCGAGTGCTCCTTCGAAGCCAGAGCACGGACTTTGCCCATCCTACCGAGCTGGCTCGCATCGCTGCAAACCGATCCGTCGTCCCGTAGGATGGGCAAAGCCCGCGCGATGCGCTGTGTTCGCTGCGCCGAGGATCGACGGACATGCCCATCATCCCAGCGCCGAGACCTGCACGATGGGCACGTCCGCCCAACGCCGAGTGCTCCTTCGAGGCCCGAGCACGGACTTTGCCCATCCTACCGAGCTGGCCGATCCACGCGCCTCGCCGCAACGCGCACCCGTAGGATGGGCAAAGCCCGCGCGATGCGCTGTGTTCGCTGCGCTGAGGATCGACGGACATGCCCATCATCCCAGCGCCGAGACCTGCACGATGGGCACGTCCGCCCAGTGCCGAGTGCTCCTTCGAAGCCAGAGCACGGACTTTGCCCATCCTACCGAGCTGGCCGATCCACGCGCCTCGCATCCTAGCGCAATCGGATCGCGCCCGAATCCCGGAGTCTGCGTCCGCGTTGCGCGTTGGGCTTCGGCCGCCAATCTTTGGGATCGACAGGGTGTCCAGCACGGCGACGTCCTGCAACACCATGCCATCACCCATCGTCCACGCCCCCGGCGAGCCGTTCGGCATCGCGCAGCCGCTGGAGCGTCTCCAGCCACACCAGGAGATCGAGCAAGGCGGCCGCGCCCGAGCCTTCTTCGGCGCGGCGCAAGGCGTCCGCGAGCGCGCGCACATGCGGCCACTCGCCGGTCCCCGCGTCATCCGCGCAGTGATCGAGCGCCAGTCGCGCGGCGGCGGACGGCGCGGCGCAACCGGTCTGAAGCCACAGGTCGAGGCAGTCTCGCCAGCGCTCGAGCAGCGCGTCCAGGCGCGTGCCTAGCGCAAGGTCAGGCTCGTCCATGCCGCCGCTCCGTCGTTCAAGAGTGCAATGGGGTCGAGGACCAGACCGCTCGGCGAGCGGTACAGGGTCCCGAAGATGAGCCGGCCTCGCGCCGGACCCGCGCCGAACGCCTCCATGCGCTGGCGTTTGAGCGCATTGACGGGGTCGCGGATCAGGATGCCGAGGGTCAGCCCGGCGCCAGCGGCGTCGGTCAGACGCTGCGTCCACCACTGGCTCTGCGTGTCCAGTCGCGGGGCGGCCGTCTCCGCGATGCGGATGACCACCGGCAGACGCGGCGGCGGGGCCATGAGGTCGTCGGCCATGGCCTCGGCGAAGCGTCGGCGCACGGCGGCGAAGTCGGTCTGAATCGGCAGCTCCGCCGCGGGCTCGCGCAACGCCCGGTGCTCCAGCCGGGTGCCAGGACGCCCGGACAGGCGGCCCTCGGCGCTGACCCAGCCGAGGTGCAGAAGCACCTCGGCGGCCGGCAGCTCGCGCAGCAGCGGCCCGTCCGCCCAACGGCCCCTGTTCCAGCTCTCCACCGGATTCCATGACCGCGGCTGATCCTGCACCGGCCGGCGGGTCTCGCTCAAGCGGTACCAGCGCGCCTCCCGGGGGGCATAGCAATGCAGACTGATGCCTTCCTGCCCCTGCTGTCCCTGCCAGTGCTCGGCGGCGACGCCGATCAGGCGCAGACCACTGACCTTGCGATAGAGGGCGCGATTGACGCCGGTGAGGCGCAGCAAGGGCACCCGTGGCGACGCCTTCTTGAGCCCCGCGGTCAGCAGCCGCAAGGCCGCGAGACGCTCGCCGATCCCGCGCGCGCCGGCGAAGCTGCGCCCACGCTGCCGTGCCTCCAGCAGGTCGAGGAGGCCCGCCAGCAGCGCCCCGACGCGCGGGAGATCGGCCTGGCGGGCGGCCGTGGCCAGGACACGACCCTGGTCGGTGGCCGCGAGGGTCACGCCCGTCAGGCCGGCGGTAGCCAGTTGCAGCATCCACCGCTCGACGGCGGCGAGCGCCCCGGTCTGCTCCGTGCTCAACGCATCCTCGACCGACGCCGGATCGAAGAGGCCCAGGCGGCGGCGCAGTTCCAGCACCACCAGCGCCCGGTGCGCACAACGCGCGCCCCCGCAGGTGCAGGTCGCGGCCTCCGGTCCCGCGGAGCGCGCCATGCGCACGCGGTAGGACTCGCGCTCGGTGACCTCGCCAACCCAGCCGCCCGGCCCCTCCTCCAGCTCGGGGACGAGCCCGAGCCGCATCCAGCGACCGGCGCGCGCCACATGGGCCTGTCCCAGTTGGCGGGTCAGCGCGGCCTGGTCACCGAGCAGCCAGTCCGGGGCGGACGGCTCCGCCCCGGCTGGCGCGGCGGCCGTCTCGACCCGCCGCGACTTGGCGAGCAGCAGGAAGGCGATCAGGTGGTGACAGGGTCCAAGGGCCGCGCAGCCGCAGTCCAGCCGCTCGAACCCCGCTCCCCGCAGCCTCTGGCGATGACCGTCGAGCGTCGCGATCAACTGCTCGCCATCGGCGGCGACGCCATCCGCGCCCGCGGCCTCCGCCAGCTTGCGCCCGCGCCGCAGCAGGCCCTTGTTGGCCCAGTCCTCGATGTCCCCGTCGCCGATCTCGGCGAGCCAGGCGTCGATCGCCGTGCCTGTCACGTCTTGGTCAGGATGCGCAGCTTCTCGAGGACGGCCGCGATGAGCCGCGGCGGCACCTCGCGCAGCCTCAGTGTGTCGCCGGACCCGGAGTCCTTGCCAAGGCGCCGGAAGTCGACCCTTCCGAGCCTGCAGGCCTCGTCGAAGCGCATGGAGACCTGGCAGTCCTGCATGTCGATCACGACCTTGATGCCACTGATCAGATAGCTGTGCTCATAGCCGAAAATATGGACGCCGTCCTGGTCCGCGACCCGGTAGTCCCACCTCGTCATCAGGCGTTTGACGTCGCCCCAGAGCGCCTCTTGCCCCGCGTATCGGTTCAGCGCCTCCTGCCCCAGCTCGCCCGCGTCGAGCCGGTGGACCGGCGCCTCGACCTGGGTGATGAAGGGGGTCAGCTCATAGTCGGCGAAATGGTCGCGCCAGCCGGCGATCTCCTCGTCGCTCGCCTCCAGCGGATGCCACAGCCGGACCTCGCCGCCACTCAGTGCGACGGGCTCGTCCTCGCGGTCGATCAGCGAGCCGTCTTCGCTGATGCGGAAGCTCCGAGCCGCCCCCTCCCCCGTCGCGGTCCAAATCAGGCTCTTGCCGACCAGCCGCAGGATGGGATGCTCCAGAAACAGCCGTTGCCAGCGCGCGGCCTCCCAGGACTTGCCGCAGTCGAAGGCCTCCTCCAGGCGCGGCCCCAACTGCTGGACCACCGGCTTGACGTTCTTCTTCAGCAGCGCGAAACGGCTCTCGGCGGCGGCGCGGAGCGTCGGATCCTCGTCCTTCCTGGCCTTGGGCAGGGACTTGCTCTGCTTGCCGGTGGCGCCGTGGGTGACCCTCAGCGACAGGTCCGGCAGCAGCTGGGCACGGTAGACGTGGGGACCGACGTCCAGCACCAGCCCGTCCGGCCCCAGGTCCAGCGTCGGCACCAGCTCGTCATAGAGTTCCTGGAGCGGGAGGCCGCGGCGCTCGGCCGCGCCCTTGAGTGCCTGGTAGGCGTCCGCGCGCACCAGGTCGCGGAACTTGCCGCTCTTGCGGATCTCATCGACGGTGAAGAGCGCATAGGTGGTATCCAGCTCCCCGAGGGTCCCGACCACCCATCCGGCGCGCTGGTAGTGCTTCTTGTTCCAGAGCGTGACCAGCTCCTTGAGCTGGGGGACCAGCCGATCGTCACCGAAGGCGGCGGCCAGACGCAGCACCCAGCGGTCCTTGTTGTCCGCGGCGCCCTGGCCCCAGGCCTCGACCAGCCGGGACGCCAGCTCGGCGCGCTGATCGACCGTGAGGAGCCCCCAGAGCTGGCGCACGCCACGCGGCAGGCATCCCCATTCCTCGTCGCGCGCGAGCATGCCGCTCCATTGCAGGGCATCGCGGGAGAAGGGCAGGCCCAGCTCCTCGATACGCGGGTTCCAGAGCCGCTCCAGCACATCGCTGCGCTTGCCCTTGAGCACCTTGGCCGCCTGCGCCTCGAAGGCGGCGGCGTCCGCCCCCCGCAGAGGGTCCAGCGCCGCGACGTCGCGCCCGAAGTGCTCCAGCCGATCGAGGATGTGGCCACGCTGGATGTCGGTCCAATGGCTCGCCCGCTGGCCGAGACAGGACTCGAGCACCGGCGCGGCGTCGGCCTCGTCCCGCGCGCAGAGCCCGCGCAGCGCGAGGTCGCGAACGGCCTTGTGGCTGTCGGAGAGCAGGCCGCTGTCGCGCAGACGCGCGGGCGTGATCCGGGCGAGCCCCTCGGCGGCCTGAGGCACGACCGTCTTCTGGGTCGCCAGCGTCCGCAGTCGAGGCAGGCTCGCCGCGAAGCCCGCGTCACAGAGATGCCTCAGTGCCCATCGGGCGGCGTCGCGACGTGCCAGCAGCGGATCGGGGTCATCGGTCATGCCGCGTTCGAGCAGCGCGAGGACCGCCGGCTGGCCGAGCAGGTTGGCCGTGCCGTAGTCGCCGGCCTGGTTCAGCGCGGTCGCGAGCGCGTTCAGCATGGCGCGACGGCTCGCGGGACCGAGCCAGTCCCAGGCCGCGATGGCGACGCGGTAGTCGACCTCTTCGATCGCCGCGAGCGCCTGATCGGACAGCTCGGCGTCCTGCAGATACCAGGCGCGCAGCCTCTCGAATGCCGGCCCCGCGACCGCCGCGCCCTCCGTCAGCAAGGACGTCTGCGCGAAGGCCTTGATCAGCAGCGCCCGCTCGTCGCCGTTTACGCGGTGCGCCCAGAACCAGTCCATCCAGTCGTCCGGCAGGATCGATGACTGCCCGCACCAGAGGCGCAGGCAGTCGGCCCGGCGCGCCGCCAGCAGCCCCTCGTCCGGCGCCAGGCCGTCGAGCTGCCAACCCAGGTTGCGGATCGCCGCCTCTTGCAGCTCTGGATCACAGCGCCCGTCGAAGATCAACCGCCGCAGCAAGGCCCGGTCACCGACGAACCAGAGATGCGCAACCCTGAGTCGGTCGACCCTCTCGGGGTGCGTCTGAACCCAATGGTTCAACACCCGTGCCTGAACCTGGCCCTGCGGGGTGTCGGACCAGCGATAGCGGTGACGCGACCCGTCCTGCCCGATGCGATCGAGCACCTCCAGGGTCAGCTCGCCGCCGACCTCGGCGCTCAGCCAGTCGGCCATGCCGTCCCAGCTCGCGGTGTCGTCGCGCGCGGGCAGGCGTGCCGGCAGCAATCCGTCCCTGGCCAGCACCCGCGCCATCGCGAGCCAGCCACCCGGTTGACCATGGCGGGCGGAGAGGTGATGCGCGGCCAGCGCGGCGCGCCGCGACGGCGTCAAGGCCGCAATGAAGTCGGAGACGTCGTCGAAGGCGCAGCCGAGCATGTCCATGACGCCCGCCAGGTGCTCGAAGGCGTCGTTGCGCAGCCGCCGGGGGTGCTCCAGCATGAAGGCCCGCGTCTGCTCGTCGGCCAGCGCCAGCCAGGGGTTGTCGGGGTCGACGCGCTCCTCGCAGTCGATGCCCGAGGCGATGGTCAGGATCCAGGTCTTCAGATCGAGCAGTCCCGCCCGGGCCGCCCGCGTGATCGCCCGCGCCTGGGCATCGAACTGGATCGCCACATCCGCCGCGACACGGCCAGCCACCAAGGCATCGATCGAGAAGAACGGCGCCTCCAGCATCACCCAGCGGGCGTAGACCTCGCCGGTGCGCTGGTCCTCGCCCAGGTTGCGGACCTCGGCCAGCAGCGGACGATAGTCTTGCCACGCAAAGTCGGGGCAAGAGCCCGCTCCGATCCGCGCCTTCAACGCCAGGAGCCAGGAGGCGACCTGCGCGGCATCGCGGTCGTGCATCAGAAAGCCGAAGAGGGTCTCGGCGTCCGGCGTGTCCTCCGCACCGGAAAGCCCCTTCGCCATGTCGACATAGGTCCCGCAAAAGGTCCGCAGGCGCTCGGCGCTCGCGATGGCGTGGAGTCGGGCCGCGTGCCGGTCGAATTGGTTGAACAGCGCGGCCTGCGTCGTCCGGTCAACGCCGAGCGGGTCCAGACAGGCGCGGCTGTCCTGGTCCTCGACCCAGCGCCCCATCAGCACGCGCATGATGACCCGCCGACAGTCATCGTTGATCAGCCCCCGCTCGACGCTGGCGTCCAACAACAGCTCGGCGGTCTCACGACCACCCCGCAGCGCCCGCAGCAGCGGCGTCTGGCCAGCGTCGTCCGCGCGCATCGGATCCGCCCCCTTGGCGAGCAGCAGGGCGACCGCGCTCGGGCACTGATGCTCCACGGCATAGGCGAGTGGCGTCATGCCCTGGCCATCGATTCGCATGTCCAGGGTCGCGGGCGTCAGGGCCTGCACGATGGTCTGGGTGTCGTCTTGCCGGATAGCTGTCGTCAGCGTCTCCATGGGGCGGAGTCTCCTCGGGTCGGTTCTCGGTTGTCGTGGGTTCTAGGTTGTCGTCGGCAATGCATCGCCCGGACGGCCGCGCCCCCGACCCGGATCGAGAGTCGGCTGCGTGCCAGCGTCAGAAACTGGAACCTTAGCCCGTCATCTAGACGCGTTTCGTGACCCTCGACACAGCACGATCGAAACGCGCTTCATCAGTCGCCAGCCGTCTTCCGGGATCGCTCCCAGTCCAGGCGACACTGGGTTCCGGTCGATCGCCAGCCCTGACCGGTTCGGGACTTTCATCCAAGGGGTCATGGTGAACGAGTTCCGAAGCTCACCATCCCTCGCCTGTTCATTCCCCGGCCCCAGGCGTTGCCTGGGGCAAGCAGACGATGCTCTTCAACAGGCCATGCTCTTCAGCAGGCTATGCTCTTCATATGACACCGCTGATCAACAGCCCTCGCACGATGACCGCTCCGCCTCGGGCGCACGCGGTCGGCGTGCGGGTCGGCCCGGATAGGACCTGAAGATGTCCACCGCCATGTCCACCCTCGGCCGATTCGGATGGCTGCGCCCCTTCCTGCCGCCAGCGCTGATCCTGGCCATCGGGCTGACGACGACCGGCCTCCTGTGGTCGATCGCCCAGGAGCATGTGCGACAGCAACGGGAGCAGGAGGTCGCGGTGTTGGCGAGCAAGGTCGCCGGCTTGATCGATGAGCGGCTGCGGGACAGCATCCAGTTGCTGCGCGGGGCGGCCGCCCTGTTTGATGTCCCCGAGTGGATCACGCACGAGCGATTCCGCCGCTATTTCGAGACGCTCCGACTGGAGGATCAGTATCCCGGCATCCAGGGGATCGGCTTCTTGCTGCTGATCCCCGATGACGAGAAGGACGCCCGTGTCGCCGCCGTGCATCGGGAGGGTTTTCCGCAGTTCCAGATCCACCCCGAGGGCGAACGGGCCTTCTATGCCGCAGTGCTCTATATCGAAGGCTTCTCCGGTCGCAATCTGCGCGCCTTCGGCTATGACATGGCCTCGGAGCCGCTGCGCTGGGAGGCGGCGACCCGCGCTCGGGATCAGGCGACGGCGGCCCTGTCGGCGAGGGTGACCTTGATGCAGGAAGGCGCCACCGATATCCAACCGGGCTTCGTGTTGTTCCTGCCGGTCTATCGCGCCGACGCCCCCCATGACAGCCTGGCCGAGCGACGCGCGAATCTGCTCGGCTGGGTCTATTCGCCACTGCGGATGCACGATCTGATGCAAGACGTTCTGCGACCCCTGCAGTCGGACCTCGCGCGTCCCGGACTCCGGTTGGATGTCTACGATGGCAACCGCCCGGCGCCCGAGAATCCTCTGTTCACCTCAGGGCCGGCGCGGATCCGTCCAGATGCCGATGGGACGGTGCGCAAGATTCAGTTGGTGACATTCGGGGGGCATCAATGGTCCCTCGCCGTCACGGTCGCCCCCCGGTTCGAGCACGCCTTGAGCAGCGACATCGCGACATGGATCGGGCTGACCGGGCTGATCACCAGCCTGCTGGTGGCACTGCTCGTCGCTGTTCAAACACAGGCTCGGCGGCGCCTTGCCATCGCAATCGGGGCCTTGGAGCGCACCAACCAGCACCTCGCCGAGCAGGAACGGCTGTTGCTGTGGGCACAGCGGACCGCCCAGCTCGGGAGCTGGACCTTTGATCCGGGCACCAAACAGGCGAGCTGGTCGGAGGGCATGTTTCTGATCTGGGGCGTGGACCCCAAGGATGGACCACCAAGCTACGAGGGGCATCGTCGCTACATCCATCCCGACGATTGGGTCGCCTTCGACCAGACCGTCAGCCGGGCCGTGGAGCGGGGAGAACCCTACCGGCTCAGGTTGCGCATCCGCCGCCCCGACGGCGAGGAGCGCATCATGATCGCCATCTGCACGCCCCATCTGGACGCCCAGGGCGAGGTCGTCAGCCTCTCCGGCACCGTTCAGGACATCACCGAGCACGAGGAACTGTTGAACCGCCTCGAAAAGATTGCGGCCCATGTGCCGGGCGTGATCTATCAGTACCAACAGTGGCCCGACGGGCGCACCGCCTTTCCCTATGCCAGCGCGGGCATCCGAGACATCTATGGCGTTGAACCGGCTGAGGTCGCGACGGACGCGACAGCCATCCTCGACGTGCTACATCCCGACGATCGCTCCCGGGTCGCGGCCAAGATCGCGGAGTCGATGCACCAACTGACCACCTGGAACGACACCTACCGGGTGAAATTTCCCGAGGGGCGCTTGATCTGGGTCCAGGGTGAGGCATCGCCCGAGCCGCAAGCGGACGGCAGTGTCCTGTGGCACGGTTATATTCGAGAGGTCACCGACCGCCAGCAAGCGGAAGAAAAACAGCGCCAACTGCAAACAATGCTCACCCGGACCGAGCATCTCGCCCAAATCGGCAGTTGGGAATGGGATGTGGCGAAGGACAAGGTCACCTGGTCCGAGCAGCTGTTTCGCATCGTTCAGATGGATCCGGCCAAGGGCGCGCCCGCGTTCGCGGAGCACCACCGGCTCTTCAGTCCCGAAGATCTGGCAGGCGAACAGGCCGTGGTGGACGCGGCGATCAAGCAAGGCAAACCCTACGCCCTGGAGCTGCATCTTCGACGCCGCGACGGCACCACGCGTGTGTGTCTCGCGCATGGTTATCCCGAGATCGGGCCGAATCACCAGGTCACCTATTTTTACGGGACCTTTCAAGACATCACCGAGCGCAAGCAGGCTGAAGACAAGTTGCGCCTCGCGGCCAGCGTCTTCGAACACAGCTCCGAGGCGATCCTGGTCACGGATGCCGAGAATCGGATCATCGACACCAACCACGCCTTCAGCGCCACCACGGGCTACGAGCGGGCCAGTGTGCTCGGCAAAGATCCGAATATCCTCGCTTCCGGCCGCCACGACGCGGCCTTCTACCGCGCGATGTGGGATGCGATCACGCACACGGGGTCTTGGCGGGGCGAGATTTGGAATCGGCGCAAGGATGGCGAGATCTACGCCGAGCTCTTGGCGATCTCGACCGTTCGGAGTGCCGACGACTCGGTCCAGAACTATATCGGCGTCTTCTCCGACATCAGCGCATTCAAGGCCCACGAGGCGGAACTGGACCGGATCGCCAACTACGATCCTCTGACCGCGCTGCCAAACCGACGGCTCTTGAGCGACCGACTTGAACAGGCGCTGGCCGGAATCCGACGCTCGGGCCGGCTCATGGCCGTGTGCTATCTCGACCTCGACGACTTCAAGCCCATCAACGATCACTATGGGCACGAGGTGGGCGATCAGGTGCTGATCGGCATTGCCAATCGGCTGCGTCAGCTGTTGCGCGCGCAGGACACGGTGGCCCGACTCGGCGGTGACGAGTTCGTCCTGCTCTTCAACGACCTGGCGCGATCGGAAGACAGCCATGCGCTACTGGAACGCGTGCTGGCCACCGTCACGCGTCCGATCATCTTGAACGGCGTGACCCACCGTGTCTCCGCCAGCATCGGGGTGGCCCTGAGTCCGCCTGATGTCAACAACGCCGACAGCTTGCTGCGCCATGCCGATCAGGCCATGTACCGCGCCAAGGACGCCGGTGGAAATCGCTCTCACTTTTATGACGCCGAACAAGACCGGCTGATTCAAGACCGTCGGCTGAAACTGCAACATCTCGAGGCAGCGCTGAACGGCCAGGAGTTGGTGCTCTACTACCAGCCCAAGGTCGACATGGTCAGTCGCAAGGTGATCGGCGTCGAGGCGCTGATCCGTTGGCCGCATCCGGACGGTGGTTTGCTGTTGCCGGCTGCCTTCCTGCCGATTGTCGAAGGGAGCGACCTGGAGATTGCCATCGGCGAGTGGGTGATCGCGGCGGCCCTGACCCAGATGGCCAGCTGGCAGCGTCAAGGCCTGAACGTGTCGGTCAGCGTCAATATCGCTGCCGGACATCTGCTGCAACCCAGCTTCGCCCAACGCCTGGAGCGGTTGCTGGCCGCGCACCCCGAGTGTGATCCGGGTCGTCTTGAACTGGAGATCCTGGAGACCTCTGCCTTGAGCGATATCGCACGAGCCAGCCAAACGCTCAAGGCCTGCCGCGCACTCGGGGTGCGCTTCGCCCTGGATGACTTCGGCACGGGCTATTCATCACTGGCCTATTTCCGCCGCCTGCCGATCGACGTGCTGAAGATCGATCAGAGCTTCGTGCGCGATATGCTCGACGACCCCGAGGACATCGAGATTGTCGAGAGCGTCGTTCGCTTGGCACTCGCCTTTGACCGATCGGTCATTGCCGAGGGCGTCGAGACACCCGAGCATGGGGCCTTACTGAACTCGCTCGGTTGCCGCTTGGGCCAGGGTTTCGGCATTGCCCGCCCGATGCTGGCGGATGCGATCCCGGCGTGGGTGTCAACCTGGCCAGAGCAAGGCGAATGCATGGTCGTCGACAAGGGCATCAGCAAGCATGACATTCCCTTGATGATGGCCATCCAGAATCACCGCCGTTGGATCGACGAATTTGTCGATGCGCTCAACGACGCGGACATCGCGAGACTGGTCGAGATCGAGAGAGGCCCTTGTCGCTTCGACCGCTGGTACCAAGGCAGCGGATCAGCCCACTATGGGACACTCGAAGCCTTTCATTCGGTCGGCCAGCGTCACGTCAAGGTGCATGAGCTGGCGAGCACCATCACGGCGCTCGCGGAACAGGGCGAGATGGCGTCGGCGCGAGCGCAGTTGCCGAGCCTCTTGGCGGCGCGTAACGAGCTGATTGGCCATCTCGGTGTCTTGAGCGAGAGGCTGAGGTGAGTTCCGCCTGTCTGGTCACGAAGCCGGAGCTTCGTCACCAGGCGCGAGTCGGGACGTCGAAGATGGACACGTCCTAACCCCGCCGAGCCATCGCCTCGCCGACCCAATCGGCGAGGCGATCCGGCGTCATGGCGCCGATTTCCATGCCGGCGGCGGCGAGTCGCGCGGCGAATGGCCGGTCGTAGTCGGGAGTGCCCCGCTCGTCGAGGGCCGCCAGACCCAGCAGGGCGACACCGCTCTGATGTAGCCGTGCGGTCAGCTCGACGAGCGCCGCGGGGTTGCCCCCTTCGTAGAAGTCCGAGATCAGCACGATGAGGGTCCGGCGCGGTGTCTCGACCTTGCCGCGGGCATAGTCCATCGCCGCCGCGATGTCGGTTCCGCCCCCGAGCTGGACGCCGAGCAGGACCTCGACCGGGTCGCCGATACGCTCGCTCACGTCGACCACCCGGGTGTCGAACAGGACCAGGCGCGTGCGCAGGACACGCAGGCCATGGAAGACCGCGGCGAGCACGGCGCTATGGATCACGGAGCTGAGCATGGAGCCGCTCTGGTCGACCAGCAGGATCAGATCCCAGGACAACTGACGCCGCTGGCGCCGCCAGAACCACAGCCGTTCCGGGATCACGACGCCCAGCTCCGGCTGATAGTGCTTGAGGTTGCGGCGCAGCGTCGTCGCCCAATCCAGATTGGCCAGCATGCGCGCGCCGCCGTGCTCCTGGCGCAGCCGTGGACCCAGGATGCTGTTGCGCGCACGCCGCGCCAGACGCTCATCCAAGGCGGCGACGACCGTGCGGATCAGCCGCCGCGCCTCGCCCATGGCCTGATCGGACAGCAGCGCGCGAAACTGGATCAGCAGCCGCACCGTGTCGAGGTCCGCGGGCGCCTGGCGCAGTACCCGCGGATCGACCAACAGCTCCCGCATGCCGTAGCGCTCCAAGGCCTGCCGCTGGAGGGTCTCCGCGGTCGATTGCGGAAAGAGCGCGCGCACCCCGGCCAGCCACCGGGGGACGCTGAGCCCGGACGAGGTCTGGCCGGCGCGCCGGGCGCCCGTGCTCTCGAAGACGCGCTGGGCGTGCTCGCGGCCATAGAGGTGCTCCAGCAGCGCGTCCCTTTGACGGTCGCGGTCGGCAAGCAGTGGCCGGGCCTGTCCGGCCGAGGCTGCGGCGGCATCCTCGGCGCCCGAGCCGGAACCGAAGCCAGAGCCAAGCGTCTCCTCGGCGGCTGGTCCCAGGATCAGCCGCCAACGCCGCAGCAGCTCGCCGCCCTCCTCGCTGGACAGATCAGTCAGCATCGGCGAGCCCCCAGCTCTGCAAGGACTCGCAGGCGCGTTCGTAGAGCCGCCTGGCCTCGGCACGCTCGGCCTCGCCCCACTCGGCCGGGGGCGCGGCCCGCGCTGGCGCGAGCAGGCGCGCGATGAGCGCGCCGAGTGTCGAGGCCTCCCTGGGCGTCAGGGCGGTGAAGGCGAGCCGCAGGTGCGGCAGGACCTGGAGCAGTTGCGCCTCATCCCAGCGCAGCAGCACCCGGCTCATGCTCGCGGCCAGCTCGGGCTCTTGCAGCAGCAGGGCGCGGGCCGCCGGCAGGAAGCCCCGCAGGAAACCGCCGAGCCTGACCGGGGTCAGCTCGCCCTGGCGCAGCGCCCGCTCCAGCGCCGCGCGACCCCGCGCGAGCGGCCACAGCCCGCGCGCGCTCAGGATGCCGGCGGCCCGGCCGGCCAGGATCGGCGCCGGGGCGCGCTCGGCGACGCCGATCAGGGTCTCCCGATAGAGATCCAGGTCGCACCAGGGCGCATCCGCTCGCGCCAGACCGTTGAGGAGCCCCAGGGACTCGGCGCAGCCGGCATCCCGCTCCGGCTCCAGCTCGCCGAGCCAGGACAGGCGCCGGCAGGCGTAGCGGAATCCGCTCCCCAGCAGCGCGTCCAGGGCCGGCGCGTCCTGGGCCTCCAGCAGGTGCCTGGCGCCGCGGGCGAGCTCGATCCGCGCCAGGCCGGCGACCAGCCCGACGAGGTCGCCCTCTTGGCCCAGCCAGGCGGACAGGCGTTCGAGCAGTCGCCCGATCAGGTCGCGCAGACCCATCTGTAACGCCGCGATCAGCAGCGCGGCGGCGTCGTCTCCGGCGGCAAGGCGCTCGGCCAGCCGCGCCGCGGCCGCCTCGCTCACCCGCGCACCGTAGAGGCTGCGCTCGGTCAGAACGGCCTCGGTCTCCGGCCGCCAGCCCAGGCGCCACTCCTCGCGCACCCGATCGAGTCCGGTGCCGCCGACGAAGTCTGGCCCGGCCTCCCGCGCCGCGTAGGGGACAGCGAGAAAGCACAGCTGGTGCAGGAAGCGCGACACCGCCCGGTGCCGCGCCGAGCGATAGAGATCCAGGGCGCGCGTGCGCTCGGCGGCGGCGCCATGGGCGAGACGAAAGTGCCTGCAGCGGGCGCGGAAGTCCTCCACCAGCGGCGCCACCGGATAGCCCTCGGGCACGCGCCCGAGGTGCTCGTCCGTGGTCAGCTCCCGCAGCAACCGACGCCAGGCGGTCGGATCTGTTTGCAGGCCCTTGGCGAAGGCCGTCTCCATGGCGTCGAGCAGCTCCGGGCGACCCGGCGGACAGCCGCGCAGGGCGGCCAGGCGATGGGCGACCAGGGTGGCCTCCAGCGCGTCCGGCAGCGTCACCGGCTCGCCGCGCGCGCGCAGACGGCGTCCGACGCGGGCGGCCGCGAGGCGGATGGTCTCGGCGTGCGGCGCCGGCTGACGGCGCTGACGCCACAGCTCCTGGTAGTAGGCGCTGTCGGCGATGCCGGCGGCATAGCCATTGGCGGCGTCGAGACGCGACAAGGAGTAGGGGATCAGGTAGCTGCCCTGCTCGCCCCCGTTCGGCGCCTCGGGCACGCGCTCGACCGCGCCGGCGTCGGCGTCCTCGATCAGCCCCGCGATGGCCTCGCAGTGGTAGCCGCCGGTCACGACCAGGGTGGCGCCCTCCTCGGCGCGGGCGCCGCGCACGGCGGCGGCCATGGCGCGCTCGCGCGCCGCGGTCTGCGCGTCGCCGCGATCGTCCGGCGCGCGCAGCAGCAGGCACCAGAGCTGCAGGTCCTGAAAGAAGGCGGCGGGGTCGTCGGCGAGAAGGCGCGACTCGAAATGACGGTCCCACCACTCGTTGAAGTCCCGGCACCCCGTGCGCTCCAGGAGCTGCCCGGTCGCCCAGGACTGCTGCAGCCGCCGGTCCTCCGCCAGGGTCGGCTCCACACCCTCGGGTTGCGCCTCGGGTTGCGCCTCGGGATCGGCGTCTAGCGCGCTGCGCGCCGCATAGGGCAGGTCGATGAAGCGCAGCTCGAGGCCGAGCCGCCGCCCCTCGCGGATCGCGATCCATTCCGGCGAGAAGGCGGCCAGCGGAAAGAAACTGCGATGTCGGACGGGCTCGCCGCTCGCGGGGTGGCCGCGCGGGGTGTGGAAACAGTAGACGGCCAGCGGCGGGCGGGCATCCTTGGCGGCGAGGTGCGGGATGAGGGCGGTGGCGTCCGCCGGTCCCTCGATCAGGATACGGCGCGGGCGGACACGGCGGATCAGGGTCCGCAGGTGCAGCGCGCAGGCCGGACTATGGTGACGGATCGGGATCAGCCAGAGCTCGGGGCCGAAGGGGATGCGCGCCAGCCGCGCGGCATGCGGCTGAACTGGCGGCTCGCTCAGAGCCACACCTCCCCCTCCAGCAGCGCCCGCCAGGCCGGCTCATCCGCGCGGTGACCGCGCACCAGGCGCAGATAGTCCCGCAGCCGTCGGCGGTCGTCTTCCTCGCCCTTGATCAGGGTGCCGCCGAGGTGGCGCAGCAGCTGAGCGGGGCCGGCCGAACCATCGCCCAGGTACCAGCAATCGGCCAGCGCGCTGTGCAGCACGTTGATGGCCTCCGCGGTCGAGAGGACATTGCTCATGGGCTCCAGCGCGACGCCGAGCGCCTGGGCCTGGCGCAGCTCCTGAAAGAGCGTGACCAGCAGTCCGGTCAGCTCGGGCGCGACGCTGGCGCCGATCCCCTCCGCCGTGAGCAGGCGCTGAACCTCGCGGCTCACCAGCTCGCCCTCCAGGCGCGGGTCGGTCAGGGGCTGCATCGTCTCGAAATTCAAGCGGCGCTTGAGGGCGGATGACATCTCGTTGACGCCGCGGTCCTTCAGGTTCGCCGTCGCGATGATGTTGAAGCCGGGCCGGGACAGCACCAGGCTGCCCTCGCCCTTCAGCTCCGGGACGTGCAGCACGCGATCGGAGAGCACGGGGATCAGCAGATCCTGGATCTCCACCGGGCAACGGGTGATCTCCTCGAAGCGCATCAAGGCGCCCTGCTCCATGGCCTGATGCAGCGGGCCGGCGACCAGCGCCGCCGGCGTCGGGCCGTCGCGCAGCAGCAGCGCATAGTTCCAGCTATAGCGGATGCCCTCCTCCACGGTGCCGGCGCTGCCCTGGACCGTCAGGGTGCTGCGCCCGGAGATGGCCGCCGCCAGGAGCTCCGAGAGCAGCGACTTGGCCGTGCCGGGCTCACCGGCGAGCAGCAGGCCGCGCTGACCGGCCAGGGTGACGATGGACCGCTCGACGAGCACGTCGTTGCCGAAGATCTTGCGCTCGATCACACGCCCGCCGAGCGCCTCGCCGTCGCTGCCCAGGATGAAGGAACGCACGGCCCGCGGGCTCAGTTGCCAACCGGCGGGGCACGGATGCCGATCCCAGGCGCGCAGCGCGGCGATGTCATCGGCATGGCGCTGCTCGGCGGGAAACCGCTGCGCGGAGGGTATCGATTGGACATCGCTCGTCATCGCTTGCGCGCTCCTCTAGTTGACGATGCCGATTCAGGGCTTGCCAGCCTGGACCGTCTTCCAGAGGTCGGCGAAGGCCGCCGCCGGCATGTCGGGATGACGAATGAGGTTGTGCGGCGCGCCCATCAGCTCTTCTTCCAGGAAGCCGCTGATCTCGACGAAGGCGCGGTTCACCTGCGTGATGCGGCCCTTTAGATCCGTGCTCGACATTAGATCCGTGCTCGACACGATGATTCGGTCGGCCCGCATCTCGTGCTCGATGTCGGTGCCAGGCAAGTTGACGCGCATGGCGACTCCCATTCGCTGCGAGCCCAGACGGAGTCAACACTGAGCGTCGCACCCCGACGGGCAACCTGGAAGCGAGCATAACCAGCCGTCAGCAGAGCGACAGAACAACTTATTGATTCCGCGACATGCGTCGCGGTAATGCGATCAGAAAACGCCCGGCATTGGCCAACTGACGGCGCAGCAGATTCCAGTTCTCCTCGCGCCGGCGCTCGTCCTGGCAGCGCAGGAGGCGGGTGCGCTGGGCGCGGTCCATCTGGTCGAGGATGGCGGTCCAGAGGGTGTCCTCGACATTGTAGAGGCGGCCTTCGGCAAGGCAGACCGGAATGACGTTGGCGATGGGCACCTCCAGGTCGGTCGCCAGCGCGGTGACCGCGGCCTGAATACTCATCGCCTTGAGGTTGGTCGAGTCCGTGAGGTCATAGGGCGGCAGCCACTCGCGCAAGGGCCGCAGCCGGTCGATGTAGGTCACCACGACCAGCAGGGGTGGTGGCCGGCGATCGACCCGCGCGGCCTGCGCCGTGCGCACCGCATCGAGCGTCTGGCGCTCGGACTGGCGGTCCGGGCGATGCGCGGCGCTCACCCAGATGATCATGTCCGCCGAGATCGCAGCCTCGTTCAATGTCTTGTACGCCAGCCGCTCGACGCCCGGCGAGTCGAAGATGAGCGCGAGGTCGAGGCCGTCGCGCTCGAGCCGGTAGGGCATCAGCGCCCTGGTGGTCTCGGGCAGGACATCCGTCGCCGCCCGCAGCTGGCCGAAGAGCAGGTTGATGAGAGAGGATTTCCCGGTGTTGGAGCGCCCCAGCACCAGGATTCGCAGCGGCTCGCCCGGCAAGGGCTCCGCCTCGGCCACCTCGCTGCTAACGGCGCGTTCCACGTCTTCGCGCGAGACTTGGGTCAGGCGCATGATCGGGGTGTCGTCGGTCAGCAGCAGGCGTCCGCTGTAGAGGTCGATGGCGTAGGCGCCGACCTTGCGCACGTACTCCTGCAACAGCCAGCGGTAGACGTCCTGCTGGGCCATGGCGAAGCCGCGCTTGCGCAGGTGACCCCAGGCCTCCGACAGCAGCGCGTTCGCCGGATTGACCACCCAGTATCCCGCGCGATACATGCCGAGCAGGCGCTCGGCAAAGGGCTTCCAGCGATAGACGCGGACGAGCGAGCCGATGGTCAGCCGATGGCTGAAGGGGATGTTCTGGGTGATGGACTCGCGCAGGTCGCGACTCGCCCGCTCGATCACGAGCAGCGCATGCGGCACGCGCAGCTCCAGCAGCGGCTGCTCGACCTCGGGATGGAAGTAGCTCGCGACGCGCTCCAGCGTAAGCTGGGCCAGCTCGCCTAGACGGGTTCCGTCGTCGAGGGGCCAATCGTCCGGCTCGATCTGCTCGACGAGCGACTCCACCCGCGCCCAGGCCCCTTCGGCCACGGGCGGCCAGGTCGGGTCCGGCCGCGTCTGCCCCTCATCGAGCTGATGCTGCTGCCGCTCCTTGAGCCAGCTCTGCAGGCCGAAGCCAGCCCCGCTGAGCAGCAGCAAGGAGCCGAGCCAGACCAGCATGGCGCCGTGCTGCTGCAGCCAGAGCAGCCCCAGGGGTACGAGCACGGCGAAGGGCAGCACCCAGAGCAAGAGCGACCCGAGCCAGAGGCCGTCGATTCGGCTCATGATTCTTTTCATGTCTTACCTGACTTGAAGCGGTCCCGCAGCATGTCCGAGCCTTGTTCGAGCTGCTCGGCGAACAGCCGCCGCAGAACCTGCGCCTCTGCGTCCAGACCCAGAGTGCGCTGATGGAAGTAGTAACTGGCGGCCTTTCCCAGGGCATAGGTGGTGGCAGCGCTCGCGCTCGCGCCCCAGACCGCGCCCAGGGTCTGCCCCAGATAGGGCAACAGCTTGATCAGGGTACGCCCCGCGTAGCGGGCCGCGTAGGTCAGGGCGACGCCCGAGCCGAGCAGCCCGAGAAAATCCAGCATCGCCTGGCGATCCCAAGGCTGCGCGTAGATGGCAGCCAGACTCTGCAGCATCTTGGCCTGGATCGCGGGCACCGCGGCCAGATCGACCAGCGGAAAGGCCCCGACGCCAGCCGCGGCCAGGGCGTAGCCCAGGATGTGCGGGTGAGCGGCCTGCGCGAAAACGTCCTTCACACCCGCGTCGCGCCCAAGCACCCAGTGCAGCCGCAAGGCCGACAGGGTGTCGATGGCGCGCCAGAGCGCCTCCAGCCCATAGTCGACGGGTTCATAGCCGTCCTCGGGCAAGGTCAGATCCACCGCCACCCAGTGGACCCTCGCCTTGCCCGGAAGCTCCCCGGCGCGCTCGCGCTGGTAGCGCAGTGAACGCGCCAGGTCGTGCGGGATGGTCGCGGGCCAGGGCTCGCGCTCGAAGGGGTACGGGAGCCGGTGCTCCCCCTCCGCCGGATAGAGCTCGTGCAGCCCGGTCTGCGCAATGATCAGCGGCCACTCGGGGTGACGCTGGCGCACCGTGCGCAGCACCTCAAGCACGGCATCCTGGTCCTGGTCGCCGGCCTTCATGACGGCCAGCAGCAGGTGCGCCCGAGACTCGCCGAAGCGGATGTCGTCCTCCGGGTCGTAGGCCACTTCACCCAGGCCGCGCGTATCCAGAAAGCGGACCACGGGGGCCTCGCTCGGGAAGTCATAGAGCCGCGCGCTCGCCGTGCAGGGCTGGAAGCCGTTGCCGATCTCCGCCAGCTCGCTACCGGTGAGCGCGCGGATGATGGAGGTCTTGCCGGCCTGGGTCTTGCCGATCAGCCAGACGACAGGCAGCGCCGCGCCGGCCCGCGCGGCATTCAGGGCCGTCTCCAGCCGCCGCGCGTCCACGCGCGGACTCAGGAGCGCCTCCTTGAGTCCGCGCCAGCGACCCGGCCATGTGCTCGCGTCCGAGGTGATCATCTCATCTGAAGTGTCAATGACGTATCCGGGAATGGCGTATCCGGCATATCCGGGCGTTCAGCCTGCATGGCGGTTCACCGACGCCGCGCCGGACCTGCCCTGTCCGCGACGGATTGTAGTCCCGAGGGTCCTCCGAACCGCACTGCCAATTCAAGACAGCTGGAAAATGCGGCGCACAGCGTGTTTCCTTCCGACCCTCGATGTGCAAGCTTCGCGTCAGAGATCGCAAATCAGCATAGCCGTGCGATACGTCTACCTTTATTCTATCCCGCTTAATTTCTACCCAACTCCAACGCCGAGGTTGCCACCGTTGTTTGTCCTTTTGCGATCCCTCTACGAATACACGCCCGCTCGGCTCGGTCGGTTGATGCTCATGGCGCTTCTGGTGGGCGGCATCGTGCTCGGTGGCGCGGCCTGCGCGACGGACTCCGACAGCCGAGCCTATGACTCGTCCTACCGCCCGAACCCCAACTCTCCGGCGGTCTCGAGCTATCGGTCAGCCTATGAGCCGAGCTACACGCTCAACCGTCTCGACGACGGCAACCGCAGCGATCGCGCGGACAGCCTCCCGCCGGGACTGCGCCTGCAGACACCGAGCGCACTGGTCGTCGATGATCGCGGCAACCGCCTTTACGCGAGGAACACGCGCCAGGCACGCCCCATCGCCTCCGTCACCAAGCTCATGACCGCCATGGTCGTTCTGGACGCCGGCGTCTCCATGAGCACGCCGATCAGCATCGTCGAGCAGGATCGCGACCGCTTGAAGAACAGCAGCTCGCGCCTGCGCATCGGTGCGGCCCGGTTGCCACGCAACCAGATGATGATGGCCGCGCTCATTTCATCGGACAACCGCGCGGCGCACGCACTCTCGCGCACCACCTTCCGCGGTGGAACCCCTGTCTTCGTCCGCGCCATGAACCGCAAGGCCAAGGCGCTTGGCATGCGCGACACCAACTTCGTCGACCCGACCGGGCTGGATCCGCGCAACCACTCCACGGCCGAGGACATGGTGAAGATGGTGCAGGCCGCCTCGCGCTACGCCTTCATCCGCAGCACCACCTCGCGCGGCGAAATGACGCTCTACCCCTTCGCGGATCACCGGCCGCTGCAGTATCGCAATACCAACCCGCTGGTCAGAGACCCGGACTGGCAAATCGAAGTCAGCAAGACTGGCTTCATCAACGAGGCGGGGCGCTGCCTGGTCATGCAGACACGCATCGGTGACCGCAGACTCACCATCGTCCTGCTCGGCGCGAACGGCAAGATGACACCCGTCGGCGACTCGAACCGGTTGCGTGACTGGATGCTGAGCGGGAGCTATACGGCCTCGAGGTAGTCAAGAGGATGTACGCGGGCGAATTCTTCAACAGCATTTCGCACCTCGTCGGGGCCGTCCTCGCCCTGATCGGCGTCACCGTCATGGTGACGCTGGCCAGCACCGAGGGCGGCGCGCTGCGCATCGTCAGCATGAGCATCTACGGCGTCACCCTCTTCCTGCTCTATCTGTTCTCGACCCTCTATCACAGCTTCCGGGGTCGCGCGAAGCAGGTCTTCAGGGTGCTGGACCACGACGCCATCTATCTCCTGATCGCGGGCACCTACACGCCTTTCACCCTGCTGGTTCTGAAAGGGCAGACCGGCTGGTGGATGTTCGCCGGGGTCTGGGCGCTGGCGCTGGCCGGCATGGTGCTGGATTCGCTCCCCAGAAAAGGGCCGCGGATCCTGTCCATGGTGATCTATCTCACCATGGGTTGGCTGGTGCTCCTGGCGCTCGACCCACTCATCGCCGCCCTCCCCCCGGCCGGCTTCTGGGTGCTGCTCGCCGGCGGGCTCTTCTACACGGTCGGCGTCATCTTCTACCTCCTCGACGACCGCTATCCATGGTGTCATGGCGTCTGGCACCTCTTCGTGCTCGCCGGCAGCGTGAGCCACTATTTCGCCATCCTCCTCTTTATCTGAGTCGGGAGATCAGCGCCCATGAGCCATGATGACATGAGCCATGCCGAAGCCATCGCCGACCTCCAAATGCGTCTGACCTATCAGGACGACGACATCAAGGCGCTCAACCAGGTCGTCAAGCAGCAGCAAGACCAGATCGACCTTCTTCGTCGCGATATCGAGCGGCTGCGCGAACTGCTTGCGGTGATGGCCCAGTCCGATTCCGGCAGTCAGGAGCGGCCGCCGCACTACTGATCGGGATCCATAGGATCGGGATCCACCCGCCTGACGCGAATCCTCGATGGATGCCGATCTGCGCTTGGTGCGGTTGGCGCTCGCAGCTCACCCGCCGACGGTCTCCGTCTCGACGACACCCCCCCGGTACTGATGCCGCATCGCCAGGTAGTAGATGATCGGGACCGCCATCCGTGACAGGAGCAGCGAGGCGACCTCTCCAGCCATGAGCGAGACCGCCAGTCCCTGGAAGATGGGATCGAAGAGGATGACGCTGCCGCCGACGACCACGGCCATCGCGGTCAGCAGCATCGGGCGGAAGCGGATGGCGCCGGCGTCGACGACGGCCTCGGCCAGGGGCATGCCCTGTTTGACCCTGAGCTTGATGAAGTCGACCAGGATGATGGAGTTGCGCACCACGATCCCGGCCCCCGCGATGAAGCCGATCATGGAGGTAGCGGTGAAGAAGGCGCCGAGCGCCCAGTGCGCGGGCAGGATGCCGACCAGCGAGAAGGGAATCGCCGCCATGATGATGAAGGGCGTGCGGAAGGAGCGGAACCAGCCGACGATGAGGGCATAGATCAGGATGAGGACGACGCCGAAGGCGGCGCCCAGATCGCGGAATACCTCGTAGGTGATGTGCCACTCGCCGTCCCATTTCATCGAGGGCTCGAAGGTGGAGAAGGGCTGGCGGATGTTCCAGACCTCCATGGGCGCCTCCCGGCCCTCGGGAACATAGGCGTTGATGCGCTCGTTGAGCTTGAGCAGCGCGTAGACGGGACTCTCCTCCGCCCCGGCGACGTCGCCCGTCACATAGACGACCGGCAGCTGGTTCTTGCGGTAGATGCTCTTCTCACCGACATCCGCCTCGATCCGTGTCACCTCTCCCAATGGGACGCAGTGGTCGTCCACACAGACCGGGATGGGCGTGATCGACTCCGGCTGCGCGCGTTGACCGATGGGTAGGCGAACCCGGATGAGCACGTCCTCCCGCTCAGCCCCGGCATGCAGCAGGCCGGCGTCGGCGCCCTTCTCGGTGATGCGGATCAGCTCCGACACCTGATCCGCGCTGATCCCGTGCAGGGCGGCCTTCTCCTGATCGAAGCGGAAACGCGCCAGCGGCTGATCGGCCTCGATGTAGGAATCGACATCCACCACGCCGGGCGTCTCCTCGAACAGCGCCTCCACCTGGCGCGCGATGGCCAGTTGCTCGTCATAGTCCGGGCCATAGATCTCGGCCACCAGCGTCTGCAGGACCGGCGGTCCGGGCGGCACCTCGGCGACCTTCACCCGCGCACCGCATTGGGTCGGGATGGCATGCAGCCGGGCGCGGATGCCTTTGGCGATCTCATGGCTCTGGCGGGTGCGCTCCTCCTTGGCGACCAGGTTCACCTGGATATCCGCGACATTGGGGCCGCGCCGCAGGAAGTAGTGCCGCACCAGACCGTTGAAGTTGTAGGGTGCCGAGGTGCCGGCATAGAGCTGATAGTTGAGCACCGCGGGCTCCTTGCGCAGCTCGGCCGCCAGGGTGCGCGCGAAATTGGCCGTGCACTCCAGCGCGCTGCCCTCGTCCGTGTCCACGATGATCTGCAGCTCGCTCTTGTTGTCGTAGGGCAGCATCTTGACCTTGACCGCGCCGACCGCGACCAGACCGCAGGAGAGCACCAGCAGGAGGCTGATCGTGGCCAGGAAGGCCATCCCCAGCCTCGGCTTGCGGATCATCGGACCCATGACACGCCGATAGGCGCGGGTGGTCCAGTCCTCCCTGTCAGCGCGCTGCCCCGCCTGGCGGCTATGCCACTTCAGCATCCGGTAAGCCGCCCAGGGCGTCGCGATGAAGGCGACCGCCATGGAGAAGAGCATGGCCGCGGTCGCGCCGACCGGAATCGGGCGCATGTATGGACCCATGAGGCCCTGCACGAAGGCCATGGGCACCACGGCCGCGATCACCGTGAGCGTTGCCAGCACCAGGGGGCTGCGCACCTCGTTCACCGCCTCGACCGTCACCTCCTTGAGCGAACGGTTGCGGTTCTCCGGCAGCCGGAAGTGCCGGACGACGTTCTCGACGTCGACGATGGGGTCGTCCACCAGGATGCCGATGGAGAAGATGAGCGCGAAGAGGGTCACCCGATTCAGCGTGAAGCCGAGCAGGAAGAAGACCGTCAGGGTGAGGGCCAGCGTGACCGGGATGGCGATGGCGACCACGCCCGCCTCCCGCCACCCCAGGACGGCGGCGACCAGCAGGCTCACGCCGATGACCGCGAGCCCCATGTGAAACAGCAGCTCGTCCGACTTCTCGCGCGCCGTGTGGCCGTAGTCGCGGGTCACGGTGACCTCGACCGCCGCGGGGATGACCCGCCCCTGGAGCAGCTCCAGCTTGCGCATCACCTCCCCGACCACGCCGACCGCGTTGGTGCCCGGGCGCTTGGCGAGGGCAAGCGTCACCGCGGGCTCTTCCACGGCGGCCTGGCCGGCGGACTCGGCTCCGGCGCCCCGGCCAAAGAGCACATAGTCCTCGACCTCCTCGGGTCCATCGAGGATCTCCGCGATGTCGCGCAGATAGACGAGCTGCCCCTGATAGACCCCGACGACGACGGCACCCACGTCGAAGGCGTCACGCAGGAACCCCCCGGTCTCCACCAGGGTCTCCCGATCGCCGAGCGGAAAGCTCCCGGCGCGGTTCTGCCGATTGGCCGCGCGCAGCGACCGCAGGACATGGCTCGGGTCCAGCTGGTAGGCCGTCAGCCGGCTGGCGTCCAGCTCGACTCTCAACTGGCGGCGTTGCCCCCCGATGAGGGTCGTCTCCGAGACGTCCGGGATCTGCTTCACGGCGTCCTCGACCTCCGCCGCGAGGCGCCGCAGCGCATGGCTGTCGTAGCCGCCGCCATGGAAGGTCAAGGCCAGGATGGGGACGTCATCGATACGGCGCGGCTTCAACAGCGGGCTGGATGCACCCTCGGGAATCCGATCCAGGTTGGCATAGAGCTTCTGGTAGAGCTGGACGATCGCCTGCTCCTCATCCCAGCCGACCAGGAAACGCACGATGGTGAGCGACTGGCCCGGACTGGAGGTCGAGTAGATGTATTCGACCCCAGGCAGCTCCCACGCCAGCTGTTCCAGCGGTCGAGTGACCCGCTGCTCGACCTCTTTGGCGCTGGACCCCGGCATCTCGACGAAGACATCGATGACCGGAACCACGATCTGCGGTTCCTCTTCGCGCGGCAGCAGTGCCACTGCCAGGGCGCCAAGCAGGATGGAGGCCCCGATGAAGAGCGGCGTCAGCGGCGAGTCGACGAAGAAATAGAGGATCCTGGCGATGATCCCGAAACGAGGGACGCGATAGCCACGCTTGCCTTTCATCCCAGACCCCCTCCCGTATCGACAAGGAAGGCCGCCCTCTAGCCAGGCCAAGACATTCGCGGCACAACGACCAGGCAGCAGTCAGAGCGGAAACAGAGAGACTTTTTGAGTTCCGATTTTCAGTATAGCGGCCTGCCACCGCCCTGCTCTGCCTGAGGCGGATCGCGCTTGCGGGGATCTTGATGCCGTGAGCGGGGGGGCTCGCGTGCGCGACTCAGGCGCGCGGGTCTGGGCGGGAAATCTAACCAGACGCACGGCGGGCTGAGACTGATATACTTTGAAGTTGATCTTGATCATAGGGTTAATCCGCGACCCCGGTTATTTTTGTTCGAATGCCTGCCTCTCCCCTGCCCCATCGCGCGCTCAGTGATCGCGTCAACACCTTCGGTCAGTACCTGCTCAAGCGCTATGGCCAGCGGGTGCACAAGCTCGCCCTGAGCGCGGGCTTCACCTGCCCGAATCGCGACGGCTCCAAGGGACAGGGCGGCTGCACCTTCTGCAACAACGTGTCCTTCGGCCCCAACGCCAAGCGCTCACCGCAGATCGACCCTCAGCTGGAAGCAGGTCGCGGCGTGCTGGCCAAGCGCACGGGCGCCCGGCGCTTCATGGCCTACTTCCAGACCTATACCAACACCTACGACGATGTCGAGGTGCTGCGCGAGCGCTACGACAGCGCCCTGACGCATCCTGACGTGGTCGGACTCTCGGTCGGCACCCGGCCCGACTGCGTGCCCGAGGCCGTGCTGGATCTGCTGGCCAGCTATCGCACGCGCGGTAAGGAGGTCTGGCTCGAATTGGGGCTGCAATCCGCGGACGATGCCACCCTGGCCAAGGTCAATCGCGGCCACGGCTTCGCGGAATACAGGGCAGCGGTCACGGCGGCCCATCGGCGGGGCATCCAGGTCTGCACCCATTTCATCATCGGCCTGCCTGGCGAGGGGCGGGATGCGGCCTTGACCACGCTCGACCGTGTGCTGGAACTGGGCGTCGAAGGGCTCAAGCTCCATCCGCTGCATGTGGTGCGCCATACCCAGCTGGCCATCCAGTGGCGTCGCGGCGAGTACGAGCCGTTGAGCCTGGAGACCTACATCCAGATCTGTGCCGATCTGGTCGAGCGCACGCCACCCGGCGTCATCTACCACAGACTTACCGGCACGGCCTCGAAAGACATCCTGCTGGCGCCCGACTGGTGCAGCCAGAAGTGGGCCGTCCTCAACGGCATCGAGGCCGAGCTGTATCGCCGCGGCACCCGCCAGGGCGATAAGGCCAATACCACCTCTCATCACCAACGCGTCAAAACTGCGTAGCCCGCAGGAGATCGAAACACCATGGAGCTCGTTTGTCCCGCCGGCAATCTGCCGATGCTCAAGGCCGCCGTCGACAACGGCGCCAATGCCGTCTACATCGGCTTCCGCGACGACACCAATGCGCGCCACTTCGCCGGTCTGAACTTCAACGACAAGCAGATCGCCCAAGGCGTGCAGTACGCCCATGACCGCAAGGTCAAGGTCTTCGTCGCAATCAACACCTATGCCCAGCCCAACGGCTGGGAGCGCTGGACGGCCGCGGTCGACCGCGCCGCCGACTTCGGCGTCGACGCCATCATCCTGGCCGACATGGGCGTGCTGGACTACGCCGCCGAGCGCCATCCGAACGTGAACCTGCACCTCTCCGTGCAGGGCTCCGCCACCAATCCCTCGGCGATCGGCTTCATGCAGCGGCACTTCGGCATCAAGCGCGTCGTGGTGCCGCGCGTGCTCTCGCTCGCCCAGGTCGCGCACCTCATCGAGCAGACCTCCGTCCCGGTCGAGATCTTCGGCTTCGGCAGTCTCTGCGTCATGGTCGAGGGGCGCTGCCTGCTCTCCTCCTATGCCAGCGGACAATCGCCCAACACCTTCGGCGCCTGCTCGCCGGCCGCGCACGTGGAATGGCGCGATACCCCCGATGGTCAGGAGACCCGCCTCGGCGGCATCCTCATCGAGCGGCGCTCCCACGCGGAGGCCGCCGGCTACCCGACGCTCTGCAAGGGCCGCTACGAGGTCGACGGCGAGCTGCGCCACGCCATCGAGGAGCCGACCAGCCTCAACACCCTGGATATCCTGCCGCACATCCTCGGGGCCGGCGTCAGCGCCATCAAGATCGAGGGGCGCCAGCGCAGCACCCGCTACGTCTCTCAGGTCGCCAAGGTGTGGCGCGAGGCGATCGACCTCTGCAAGCGCAATCCGCAGGCCTTCCGGCCGAAGGAGAGCTGGCATCAGATCCTGGCGCAGGTCTCCGAGGGCGCGCAAACCACCATCGGACCCTACGAGCGGACCTGGCATTGATCTCATCGGGACCGCAAGGGCACAGAGGACGCCGAGCGCGTCGATGTCAGTCGTCGCGATGGTTGGCCTCATCATCAGGTGAAGCGCACCGCTCGACCGACTGATCCGCCTGCCTGCGTCCTCCCCGCGCCTGTGCGGCCCGCACGACCATTCACCTTCGAACCCACCCCATGGCACCCTTGAACACCACGACCCATCGCCCCCGTCTCTCACTCGGCCCCATCCTCTATCTCTGGCCCCGTGAACAGGTTCTCGACTTCTACGCCGAGCTGATCGAAACGCCGGTGGACATCGTCTATCTCGGCGAGACCATCTGCTCCAAACGCCGGCAGCTGCGCCCGGAGGATTATTGGGAGATCGCCGAGCGTGTGGTCGCCGCCGGCAAAGAGGCGGTCATCTCCACGCTCGCGCTCATCGAGTCGGACGGCGAGCTCAAGACGCTCAAGCGCATCTGCGACGACGCACGCTTCATGATCGAGGCCAACGACCTGGCCGCGCTCGACTTCCTCGAGGGCCGACCCTTCGTCACCGGCCACTCCATCAACATGTACAACCATCGCACCCTGGCGTTTCTCGCCAAACAGGGGCTCAAGCGTTGGGTGCTCCCCGTCGAGCTTGGCCGCGACACCGCCACCGAGCTGCTGAAGTCGCGTCCCGAGGGTGTCGAGTGCGAGCTGTTCGCCTTCGGACGCCTGCCGCTGGCCTACTCCGCGCGCTGCTTCACCGCCTACAACCGCGATCTGGGCAAGGACGACTGCCAGTTCTGCTGCGGCGACTACCCGGACGGCCTGGTGATCACCACCCAGGACGGCAAGGAGTTCCTCAACCTGAACGGCATCCAGACCCAGTCCGCCAACACCCACAACCTGCTCCCGGCCCTGGCCGAGGTCAGCGCCATGGGCGTCGACGTGCTCCGCATCAGCCCTCAGTCGGAGCACACCGCCGACATCGTCAAGGTGTTCGCCGACTGTCTCACCGGCGACCTCGAGCCCGGCGCGGGAACCGCCAGCTTGCGTGAGTGGGCGCCCTCGGGACTGTGCGACGGCTACTGGACGGGGGATTCCGGCTACAAGGCTGGGATGTCGGTCTAGCCGGCGATCCGGGCGCGCATGATCGCGGGCCTCGACCGAACGCCCGGCGCAGGGGGCGCTGGCCCGAGCAAGGCGCATCGCCGGGTGGACACCCGCAAGTCGCCTAAGCGGCCATGAACCGCGCCCGATCCGTCATCCGCCCCAGGTGTGCACCATCGCCCAAGCCGACTCTGAACGAGGGACCCGCTGGACGCGCGCCCTGCTCTGGACCAGCCTGCTCGCCGCGCTCGGCCTTGGGCTCTGGGGTCTGGCGACCTGGGCCTACCGAGACGGCGTGGCCCGTCTTGCCGATCAGGGCCGCACCGACCTCGATCTCTATGTCGCGCACCTCCACGGGCTGCTCGCCAAATATGAACCGCTGCCCGAGCTACTGGCGACCAATCCGCGCCTGAGCGACTTCCTGCGCGCCCCCGGCGGCCAGGCCAGCATCGAGGCGCTCAACCGCTATCTCGAAACCATCAACCGGATCAGCGATGCGGCGGATACCTATTTGATGGACGCCACGGGGCTGACCATCGCCGCCAGCAACTGGCACGCGGAGCGGCCCTTCGTCGGCCGCAACTTCAGCTTTCGACCCTATTTCCGCGACGCCATCGGCGGGCAGCTCGGCCGCTACTTCGCGCTCGGAACGACCTCCCGGCAGCGCGGCTACTACTTCGCCTATCCGGTGCGCGAAGGGGACGAGATCCTGGGCGCGGTCGTCGTCAAGATCGACATCGCCGAGGCCGAGCAGCGCTGGAGCAAGCCCGATCGCATCTTCCTGGTCACGGATCCCGATGGCGTGATCTTCGTCTCGACGCGCCCCGAGCAGCGCTTCCGCACCCTCTTTCCGGTCGACGCGGCGACCCGCGCGCGCATCCAGCGCAGCAACCGCTACCCAGAGGCCGAACTGGCCGCGCTGGACATGACCCTGGGCGCGGCGCTGCCGACCGGCCAACTGGTGCGCTTGAGCACCGGACGACGCTGGCCCGGGCGGCAGACCTATCTGCTGCAATCCCGCGCCATGCCGGCCGCCGGCTGGCAGGTTCACGCGCTGACCGACACCGGCGAGGCGCTCCGCGACAGTCTCCGGCTGACCATACTGGCCGCGGCCATGGTCGTCATGTCCGGCCTGATCGCCGCCCTGCTGCTGCAGCAACAACGCGGAAGACGGGCACACGCGGCACTCGCCGAGGCGGCTCGGGCGTCGCTGGAGCGCATCAACCTGCAGCTGGAGGAGCGCGTCGCCAGCCGCACCGCCGAACTGACGCGCAGCAACCGGCGCCTGCGCGACGAGATCGATGAACGGCTGCGCGCCGAACAGGCCCTGCGCGAGGCCCAACAGGCGCTGATCCAGTCGGCCAAGCTGGCAACGCTCGGGCAGATGTCCGCCGGCATCAATCACGAGCTGAACCAGCCGCTCTCGGCCATCCGTACCTATGCCGACAACGGTCGCCTGCTGCTGCGCCAGGGTCGCGCGCGGGAGGTCACGGACAATCTGGAGCAAATCCTCGCCCTCACCGACCGCATGGCCAAGATCGGCTCCCAGCTCAAACTCTTTGCGCGCAAGACCTCGGGCGAGCTGACCGACCTGCCCCTGGCACCCGTGATCGAGGGCGCCGCGCGCATTGCCGCGCCGCTGCTCGCCAAGAGCGACGGACACTTGGAGACCAGGGTTCCGGCGGACCTGCGCGTCCGCGCCAACGACGTCCTGCTCCAGCAGGTCCTGGTCAATCTCCTCGGCAATGCCTGCCAGGCCATCGCGGGCGGGCCGCAGCGCCGGATCCTGCTGTCCGCGGTTCGGCTGGAGGACATGATCGTCACCCGCGTTCAGGATACGGGTCCAGGCATCCCGCGCTCGGATCTCGACCTGATCTTCGAGCCCTTCTTCACCACCAAGGACGCGGGCGAGGGACTTGGGCTGGGCCTGGCGATCTCGGCGCGCATCGCCATCGAGATGGGCGGCGCGCTGAGGGTCGTGCCCTGCCCGAACGGCGCCTGCTTCGAGCTTCGTTTACCAGCGGCGGACATCCACGCATGAGCAATAGCCCCAAGGTCATCTTCGTCGATGACGAACCGCATATCCGCGCGGCCAACCAGCAGACACTGGAACTCGCCGGCCTGCGGGCGCAGGTCCTGGATCGCGCCGAGCCCGCGCTGCCGCTGCTGAGAAAGGACTGGCCAGGCGTGCTGATCACGGACATCCGGCTGCCGGGGATGGATGGCTTGGAGCTGCTGGAGAAGGCGCATGCCATCGACCCCGATTTGCCGGTCATTCTCATCACCGGCCACGGCGACATCAGCACCGCCGTCAACGCGATGCGCGCCGGCGCCTACGACTTCATCGAGAAGCCCTACCCCGCCGAGCGCCTGATCGACACGGTCCAGCGCGCCCTGGACAAACGCGCCCTGGTGATGGAGAACCGCAACCTGCGCGTCGAGCTCATGGCCAACACGGCGCTGGGTCCGCGCATCATCGGCCACAGCCCGGAGATGCGGCAGCTGCGCGCGACCATCGCCCAGATCGCGGACACGGGTGCCGACGCGCTCATCCTCGGCGAGACCGGCACCGGCAAGGAGCTGGTCGCGCGCTCCCTGCACGAGCACAGCCGGCGGCGCGATCGCAACTTCGTCGCCGTCAACTGCGGGGCCGTGCCCGAGAGCATGATCGAGAGCGAACTCTTCGGACACGAGTCCGGCGCCTTCACCGGCGCCAAGGGCCGGCGGATCGGCAAGTTCGAGCACGCCCATGGCGGCACCCTCTTCCTCGACGAGATCGAGAGCATGCCGACCTCCGCTCAGGTGCGCCTGCTGCGGGTGCTACAGGAGCGAGCGATCGAGCGACTTGGATCCAACCAGCTGATCCCACTGGATTTCCGCGTCGTCGCGGCCACCAAGGTCGACTTGCGCGATGCCGCCACCAGCGGCACCTTTCGCGAAGACCTCTACTACCGCCTCAATGTGGTCACCCTGCATATCCCGCCGTTGCGCGACCGCCGTGACGACATCCCCCTGCTCTTCCATCACTTCCTCCTCGTCGCCCAGGACCGCTTCCAGCGCGATGCGCCCTTCCCGGACCAGGGAGACATCACCCGGCTGCTGAGCCACGACTGGCCCGGCAATGTGCGCGAGCTGCGCAATCTCACCGAGCGCTACGTACTGCTCGGCGAGCAATATGGCTGGTCCCTCGACGGGCTCCAGAGCGGCACCCAATCCGACCAGCCGCGAACGCTGCCGGAGCAGGTCGAGTGCTTCGAGAAGAGCCTCATCGTCCAAGCGCTCGCCTCGACCAAGGGCAGCATCAAGGACACCATGAACATGCTGGGTGTCCCGCGAAAAACCCTCTACGACAAGATGCAGAAGCACGGTCTCGACAAGGACGACTACAAGGGGTCTGCCCGGGATCGGTGCGACGCCTCGTCAGTGATCTGAGAGATTGCGCCGCATTCGAACACGCCGAGGCACTCGAGGCTCGCCCCCTTGCGTCGCGATCGCTGACACTGCAAAGCAGTGTCCTGCGTACAGAAAGAGACAAGACAGAGTACCTCCAACCCTTTCAGATTCAGAGAAAACCCTGACACCTGAAAACTGACACCTGACACCTGACACCTGACACCTGAAACATGAACCACGCCCCACATCGCCTGTCCCCGCCAAACCCGTCCGCGACGGAGCCCGAGGTGCTGGTCATCGGCGGCGGGACGGCGGCCTTGTGCGCGGCTATCTCCGCACGTCGCGCCGGAGCCTCCGTCTGTCTGCTGGAGCAGGCACCCAAGGGGCTACGCGGCGGTAACACCCGCCATTCGCGCAACCTGCGCTTCATGCATCCGGGAACGACCCCGCTGGCGAGCGGCCCCTATCCGGTGGCCGAATTCCGGGCCGATCTGGACCGCGCAACGGGCGGGACCATGGACAGCACGCTGACACCATTGCTGATCCAGCACTCGGCCGATGTGCCGGACTGGCTGGAGGACGCCGGGGTGCGCTTTCAACCGACCGCGAGCGGCGTCCTCCCGGCGTCGCGCAAGACGGCCTTCCTGCTCGGCGGCGGCAAGTCGATGCTCAACGCGCTCTACGCCACGGCCGAAGGGATCGGTGTCGAGATCCAGTATGCGGCCGAGGTGCGAGACCTCATGATCCGGGAGGGTCGGCTGGAGCAGGTCCTGGTCGCCCAGGGCGAGCAGGTGCGTGCATGGCGGCCGCGCGCCGCCATCGCCTGCTGCGGCGGCGCCCAGGCGAACCGCGACTGGTTGCGCGCCCAGTGGGGCGAGGCCGCCGCGGGCTTCATCAACCGGGGCACGCCCTTCGCCGAGGGCCAGGTGCTGGGCTCCATGCTGCGCCAGGGTGCCCAGCCGGTCGGCGACCCGCACAGCGCCTATCTGGTCGCCGTGGATGCCCGCTCGCCGGCCGATGACGGCGGGATCGTCACCCGGGTTCGCTGCATGCCGGCGGGCATCGTGGTCGACAGGAACGGACGCCGCTCCCATGACGAGGGTGGAGACACGGCATCCACACGCTATGCGGTCTGGGGCCAGCGTCTCGCCGGCTACCCGGGGCAGATCGGCTATCTGATCCTGGACGCGCGCGGTATGCGGGAGGCGCCGCCGTCGCTCTATCCGCCGATCAGCGCGGACGGCATCACGACGCTCGCCGCCGCCTTGGCCATCGATCCAGTCGCGCTCAGGACGACCATCGCCCGCTACAACGCCGCCGTTCGTCCGGCCGACCAAGCCGACGACCCTGCCGGCTGGCACACCCTGGGGCTGGATCCGCCCAAGTCCCGCCAGGCCCTGCCACTGACCGAACCGCCCTTCGCGGCCTACCCCATGCGCCCGGGCATCACCTTCACCTACCATGGGGTGCGTGTCGATGCTCAGACCCGGGTGCGCCTCGGCGACGGCCTGGCGGTCGAGAATCTGTTCGCCGCGGGCATGATCATGGCGCCCAACATCATCGGCCGAGGCTATGTCTCGGGGCTGGCCATGACCATCGGGATCGTCTTCGGGCGTCTCGCTGGCGAGGAGGCGGCGCGCCGTGTCCAGGGATAAGACCCTCGCGGAGGCGCGTCGCGTGCTGGGCATCTGCAACGCCTGTGGCTACTGCAATGGTTTCTGTGATCTCTTCGAGGCCGCGAAACATCGACCGCGCCTGGCGGACGCGGACCTGGCGCATCTCGCGAATCTCTGCCACGCCTGCCGCAACTGCCTCTATGCCTGCCAATACGCCCCGCCGCACCCGTTCGGCGTCAACGTGCCGCGCGGCCTGGCCCGGATGCGCCAGCAAAGCTATGTCGACGGTGCCTGGCCCAGACCGCTGGCCGCCCTGCTGGAGCACAGCCTGCTCGCCGCGCTGCTGGTCGGACTTGGCGCGGTGGGACTCCTGGTCGGGCTGGTGCTGATGAGCGTGCCGGCCGAGGTGCTCTTCGCCCGGCAAACGGGCGCGGGTGCCTTCTACCGCATCCTGCCCTGGAGCGGCATGCTGGCCATCGGCGTGGTCCCGCTCGCCTGGTCGGGCCTGGCGATCGGGATCGGCCTGCGCCGCGCTTGGCGCGCCACGCGGACGGCGGCGGCACCTGTGACGCTGCGCGCACTGGGGATGGCGGTGCGCGACGTCCTCCTCTTGCGCAACCTCAGCGGCGGCGGGCCGGGCTGCAACGACCTCGATGAGCGGCTGTCCCACAAACGGCGCTGGCTGCATCAGACGATGGTGCTGGGCCTGCTGTCGAGCTTCGCCGCCACGGTCGTGGCCACCTATTACGACCATATCCTAGGTTGGGAGGCCCCCTACCCGCTGCTGAGCGTCCCCGTGGTGCTCGGGACCCTCGGCGGCCTAGGGATGTCGCTGGGGATCGCCGGGCTCCTCTGGCTGAAGTGGCGCGGGGACAGGGACCCCACGGCCCCCGAGGCCCGTCACGCCGATTATGCCCTGCTGGTCCTGCTGCTGTCGGTCGCCCTGACCGGCTTGGCACTGCTGGCGTGGCGCGACACGGCGGCCATGGGGCTGTTGCTCACGGTCCATCTCGGCGGCGTGCTCGCCTTCTTTCTGCTGCTGCCGTACAGCAAGCTGGTCCACGCCGGCTATCGCTTCATCGCCCTGCTGATCGAGGCCATGGAGCGGAATGAACGGCGGGACGGATGACGCGCGCGGCCTCCTGCCGCTGACCACTGGCCCAGGCATAACGGGCCAACGGCCATTCACCTCCACCAGCCAGGGTCCGGCCAGAACCGATGGATGCGCCAACCGTCAGCGCTCGGTCTCCAAGGGAAACCTCAGGGCATCACGCCGGCTTGACCGCGCTCGCCAGTACATAGTCCAGGCCGCCGTAGACGCCGCTGGCGTCGAAGCGCAGCGCGAACCGGGCGGCCAGCCGGGCGACGGGGTGGAGCCGCTCGACCGTTCTGGAATGCGCGCGCAGGTAGGCATGCAAGGGCGCATAGACCTGGTCGCGAATCGACACGACACGGATGTCCTCGAAACCGCGCAGCGCCAGCAGGGAATGATAGGTGGGCCGGGTATAGGCATTGGCCGGCGGGATCGCGAACTTGCTCGCCACCAGCCACCAGGACAGACGCTGCGTCAGCCGCGCCCAGCGACCGCCCGCCCTGGGCATCGGCAGGATGTCCGCCACGACCAGGCGCCCGCCGGGGCGCAGCACCCGCCAGGCCTCGCGGAAGAATGCCTCGCGGGTGTCGAAATGGAAGGCGCATTCGACCGCAACCACCCGGTCGACGGACGCGTCCTCGATCGGCATCTCGGTCGCCGAGCCCTGGCGCAGATCGATCCGCTCGGCCAGCCCCGCGTCTTCCACGCGCTGACGCGCCACGGCGACCTGAGACGCCGTCACATTGAGCCCGGTGATGCGCTCCGGACCGCGCCGGCGCATCCAGAGCATGTCCTGGTCGCCAAACCCATAGCCCACGTCCAGAACCTGATGGCCCGGCCCCATGTCCGCCGTGTCGGCCACCAGCATGGCCAGGGCCTCGCTGGCGGTGTCCAGGTTCTGGGCCCGCGGCCAGTATCCCAGATTGAGGTAGAGCCCTTGCTCGGTCGGTGATCGCGTGGACAGAAGGTCGTAGACCCCGACCACGCCGAGGCGTTGGAAAGGATTGAAGACCCAGTTGAGATATCCCAATGCGGTCTTGAGCCGCAGCGGATTAGCTTGAAGTTCGACGGTCACGAGAATCTGAGGTCCAGTCGCATAGGATTGAAGGTTCATGTGAGGCCGAGCGCCCGAGCCGCAAGACGCGCGCGCCAACGCGGCCGAGCAAATGCTGTCGAATTCGCACCGCCCGTATAAGATAGACAGGCGGTCCGGCCGCGGATCCACCCTTCCCGAGTACACCCATCCCAGCACCCATCACGAGGTAACCACCTTGACAACGAACCGCTATACCCTGCTTCAACGCCTGCTTCACTGGCTGATTGCACTCATCGTCTTCGGCCTGCTCTTCGCCGGCCTGGCCTTTTGGGCGCTCGGCTACGACGGTCTCAAGGGCCTGGTCGGCGAAGACACCACCAACACGCTCTTCATGGCCCACAAGAGTTTCGGCATCCTGCTCCTGCTGCTGACGCTTCTGCGCATCGTGCTGCGCGTTCGCACGCCCGCCCCGCCCTATGATCCGCCGCTCGGCGCGCTCGAGCGTCTGGTCGGCGGCGGCATCCATCTGCTGCTCTACGTCTTGCTGATCGGGTTGCCGATCGGGGGCTGGATCGCAACCGCCGCCTCCGGCTACCCCATTCAGTTCTTCGGCATGACCCTGCCCGGGCTCGTCGGCGAGAACAAGGAACTCGGGGAGATGCTCTTCTTCTACCACGGCCTCGGCGGCTTGATCGTCGCGGTTCTGGTCTTGATCCACATCGCGGCCGGCCTCAAGCACTGGCGCCTCAAGGACGGCATCATGACCCGGATCAGCCTGCCCTAGCGCGTCCCCGTGACACCGCGACGCGGTGTCACGGGCGCTTGCGCCGCACCTTCATGCTTGCACCATCGACTCCAATGACACCGCGATGACGCGATGACAACCAGCATCCTCCTGCTTGGCGGTACCACGGAGGCCTACGCCTTGGCCGAAAGCTTGGTCGCGGACACGCGGCTGCGGGTCATGAACTCACTGGCCGGACGGACGACCAATCCCCGGCTGCCGGCGGGCGAGACCCGCATCGGGGGCTTCGGCGGGATCGAGGGGCTTGCGGACTATCTGCGTCAGGAAGGCATCCGCGCGGTGATCGACGCCACCCACCCCTTCGCCTCCACCATGGGCTGGCACGCGGCCGAGGCCTGCCGATCGACGGATGTTCCGCTGCTCCGGCTGGAGCGCCCCGCCTGGGTGGCCGCGCCGGGCGATCATTGGGAGTCGGTCGAGGACTGGAGGGCCGCTGTCGAGGTGTTGGAGCGGAGCGGATCGCGACACGTCCTGCTCGCCGTCGGCCGCCAGGAGGTGGCCCCCTTCGCCAGTCTGGATGACATCCGCTTTCTCATCCGCGCCGTCACGCCGCCCGACCCCATGCCGCCCTTTCGATCGGCCGAACTCCTGCTCTCACGCGGCCCCTTCGATCTCGACAGCGAGCGCCGACTGCTCGACGCGCACCGGATCGACACCATCGTCTGCAAGAACAGCGGCGGCGAGGCGACCGCCGACAAGCTGGTCGCGGCGCGCGAGCGCGGCATCCGGGTCGTCATGCGCCAGCGTCCCCAGCGCCCCAGACTGCCGCTCGCGACCAGCGTCGCGCAGGCGCTGGCCTGGGTGGATGGCATTCGAGGCTAGCCGGCGACCAGGCGCCCGCGAGCGACCCTCTGATCTGTCGGCACCGGCGACCTCCGCGACCTGACACCCAGCAACCGGCGCGGCCCGTCAGTTGCGCTGCGGCGGTCCCGCGCCTTGGGCATGCAGGCTGAAGAGCAGATCGACCTCGGAGTGGGTCAAGGCGCAGAATTTCCGCACCTCCTCGCGGCTCTTGCCGTGACGAATCAATTCGATGGCATGGCTGTAGAGGCCTTCGTCGACGTCGCGCAGGCTCAGCTCGCTCTGGCGGTCTGAGAGACGTTCCAGGGCGCGCGTGACGGAGGACTGATGCTGGCCGTGCGTGATGACGTCCTCGGAGATGACCTTCATGGCGCCATGCAGCGCGAGGAGCGTGGTGCTCTGTCGTTGCTGGTCGCGTCTGATCTCGCGCACCTGCTGGCGCAGACTCCGGACCGCGCGCAGCGCCAGGATGGCCAGGGAGAGCGCCAGGATCAGCCCGAGGGCCAGAACGCCGACCAGGATCCAGAGCGGATCCATGTTCGACAGCTTCGACAGGATTTCGATCACGTTCTAGGGTGTCCGACTCGATAGGCGCCACGCCGAAACGAGACATCGGCACCGGCGACCCCGCGGATGGGCAAAGACCGCAGGATCAGCGCCGTTCCGCGCGCTCGACTGCACCATGGGCAGCGGCGTCGAACCGCGAAGCTCAGGCATAGTCGTCGATGATGCCCCTGCGCCGACCGGTCGTTGGCGCGGGCTCGCTCTGCGGATTCGGGGTCGGCCGCGAGCCGCGCGGATTGGCCGAACGCCGATCGTCGGCGCGGCGGTCACCGTCGCGGCGCTCGCGCCCCCTGCGATCGATCCGACGGCGATCATCGGAGAGACGAGCACCCTCACGGCGATCGTCCGAGCGGCGCTCGCCGGATCTGCGCTCCTTGCGGCGGCGCTCACCCGAACGGCGATCGTCGGAGCGGCGTTCTTCATCACGCTTTGCCTTGCGCAGAACCCAGGTTCTCTGCCGCTCCAAACCGCGCTCCTGCTCGTCGGCCGGCGCGCGCGAGGGCGTTTGGGCCTGAACCGGACGCAATGGCTTGATTGGCTCACTCATGGACTCCTCCTGGACCGTCCCGGTCCAGCTCTGTCAGATCGACGCAGGGCCGCTCGGAGTGGAGCCCGCCCCACGCCCGCCTCAGAGATCGCGGATGGCCGCCCACTCATCATCGGAGAGTAGCTTATTCAAATCGATCAGGATCGTCAGCCCCTCCTCCGTGCTGCTCACCCCGAGGATGAAGCGGCTCGTCTGATCGTTGCCCACCGCCGGTGCCGGGTCGACCGCGCTCGGCGCAATCTGCACCACCTCCGCGACGGCATCGACCAAGATGCCCACGTTCTGATGATCCACGTCGATGATGACGATCCTGGAGGCATCATCGGGCTCGCGCGAAGGCAGCGACATGCGTCTGCGGGCGTCGATCACGGTGACGACGTCGCCGCGCAGATTGATGATACCCAGGATGTAGTCCGGCACGCCGGGAACCGGCGCGATCTCGGTCATCTTGAGCACCTCCTGTACCTGCAGGACATCGATGGCGTAGGTCTCCTCCGCCAGGCTGAAGGTCACATAGGAGGATGACATCCCCTGCTGGGCATCTTTGGATTCTGGTGCGTTCACGTGGCTCCTCACCGATTTCAGTAGACATGGAAAGGGCGATCAGCCGCTCGCGAGCCAGCTTCAGCCTCGCACCGGGGCTGCGCCCCTGGCCCATCACCCGTCGCGCTTCAGCGGCTGAAGCTGTTAATGAAGCTGTTAACGGCCAGCGCCGCAATTGCTGGAGACTCGACGCCGGGCAGCCGCGCAAGACGGCTACTGGATCTTGCCGAGCCCCGCCTCATAATCGGCCTTCAGGCGCTCGGGCGCGCGGTCCTGACCCTGGCTCTGCGCATCCACCTCGGGCAGCACGATGACCTCGACACGCCGGTTCTGCGCCCTGCCCGCCTCGGTCGCGTTCGACGCCAGCGGTTGGAACTCGCCATAGCCGATCGCCACCATCCGCCGCGGATCCACGCCCTTCTGCGCGAACAGATTGACGACGGTCGCGGCTCTCCCGGACGAGAGTTCCCAATTGGACGGATAGATGGTGTTGCTGATCGGCAGATCGTCGGTGTGGCCTTCCACATGGATGCGCACCTCGCGCTTGCCGAGGATCCGGGCGACATCGCCGAGCACGGGTCGCGCCGCCGCCTCCAGGGTCGCGGAACCGCTGGAGAACAGCAGGTTGGTGTTGATGTTCAACTCCAGCCAATAGGGCTTGCGCTGGATCTTGATATCGCCTTTCTCGATCAGCGGCTCCATCGCCACCTCGATCTCCTCGGAGATCTCCCGGATCTCGCGCAGGATGCGGTTGCGGTCCTGCTCGCTCGTCGCCTCCAAGACCGACTCCATGGCGACATCCGTCGGCGAGAGCGGCAGGACGGGCGTCTCTTGCCTGTCGCCGGATGAGGCACCGCCGCTCTGGATCTCGATCGCCGCCAGCGAGCGGTGGACATCGTCGGTCATCAGATTCAATGCCAGACTCGGCTCACCGATCTGGATGGGCTCGACGGGCACCTGCGCCCCAAAGGCCTCGACCAAGGAGTTGGACAGGACGCGATACTTGCCGGCATCCACGACGGAGACGGCATACATGACCACGAAGAAGGCCATCAGCAGCGTCACGAGATCGCCGTAGGGAATCGCCCAAGCCTCGTGATTGCCGTGCTCTTCATGCCGCTTTCTGCGTGCCATGCTCGACTATCCACCCTGAACGAAGCCACTCAGCTTGTTCTCGATGTTGCGCGGATTCTCACCCTCGGCAATCGAAATCAACCCCTCCAACAGCATCGTCTGGAAATTGACACGGGCCTGCACGACCCCCTTGAGCTTGTTGGAGACCGGCAGAAAGAAGAGGTTCGCCATACCCACCCCATAGATGGTCGCGACGAAGGCGGCGGCGATGCCCTGTCCGAGCTTGGCCGGATCCGCGAGGTTCTGCATGACGGCCATCAGACCCATGACGGCACCGATGATTCCGAGTGTCGGCGAATAGATCCCCATGCTCTCGAACACCTTGGCGCCTTGCAGATCGAACAGCTCGCGGTTGTCCAGATCCGCCTCGAGGATCTGGCGCAAGGCCTGCGGCTCGGCCCCGTCGACCAGCAGCTGCAAACCCTTGCGGATGAAGGGATCCGGCTCCTCGTCAGAGAGATTCTCCAGACCCAGCAGACCCTCCTTGCGGGAGATCTGAGACCACTCGACGATGCGCTCGATCATCTCCTCCATCTCCAGGCGCGGGGGCCGAAAGACCCAGGGGAAGATCCGCAGGGCATGCACGAAGACCGCTGTCCGCGCCTGGATCAGCGTCGCGCCCAGGGTACCGATCACGACGATGAGAAAGGCGGCCAGATTCCACAGCGCCCCAAGCGAGCTGCCCTTGGCAACGGCTCCCCCAAGGATGGCGACCAATCCCAGGACGATGCCGATGAGGCTCAGGACGTCCATGTCAGCAGAAGCCTTTGACCAGCGCCGGCCCGACCTCTTTCAATGAGAAGATATGATCCGCGATTCCCGCCTCGATCACTGCGGCAGGCATCCCAAAAACGACCGAACTCGCCGCATCCTGCGCCCAGACATGCGCCCCTCGCGCCTTGAGCGACCGCGCCCCTTCGCGTCCGTCCGCCCCCATGCCGGTCAGCACCACGGCGAGCACTTGCGCGCGCAGGCTCTCCACGGCTGAATTGAAGGTGATGTCGACGCTCGGCTTGTAGATGGTCCCCGGCGGGCTGTCCTCGATCCGGATCCTGGTCTGCACGCCGGCCGTCAGGACGAGCTGCTGTCCGCCCGGCGCCAGATAGGCGCACCCGGGCTTGAGGACGTCGCCATTGGCGGCCTCCTTGACCGCGATCTGACAGAGATTGTTGAGGCGCTCGGCGAAGGCCGGCGTGAAGCTTGCCGGCATGTGCTGAACGAGCACGAGCGGCAAGGGGAACTGCTTGGGCAGGACCTTGAGCACCTCCTGGAGGGCGACGGGTCCGCCGGTCGAGGTGCCGATCAAGACGGCGCGCAGCGCGTGCAGTGGCGTGGCGCTGAGCGGAGCCGGACGCATGACCAGGGGCTGGCGTGTCGGAGCGGCGTGGTCCGCGGCGGGCTGACGCCCCTGCTGGTCGAGTTGCGCGGGGCGCTGGACACGCGTCCGGCCCAGCGCGCGCACCCGCCGACGCAGCAGGATCTTGGCCGAATCCTCATCCTTGGCCATCTCACTGAAACGCTTGGGCAGGAAGTCCGTGGCGCCGGCGTCCAGCGCGTCCAGGGTCGCCTTGGCGCCCTCTGTGGTGAGGGTCGAGAACATGAGAATCGGCCGCGGCGACTCGGCCATGATGCGCCGCACCGCCGTGATGCCGTCCATGACAGGCATTTCGATGTCCATGGTGACCACGTCGGGATCCAGACGTTTGACGACCTCGATCGCCTCCAGTCCATTGGCGGCCGTGCCCACGACCTCGATGCCGATATCGGCATTGAGGATCTCCACGATCCTCCGCCTGAAGAAGCCGGAATCGTCGACGACGACGACGCGCAAGGCCATCGGCTCAAGCCTCCGCCGCGACCAGGGGCTCCGTGGCGCGCGCGGCGCGACCACCGAATCCAGGGCGACCCATGAGCTTCACCAGCGCCGGCACATCGATGATGAGGGCGATCCCGCCATCCCCGGTGATGGTGGCACCGGCGAGGCCAGGCAGACCGTGCAATCCGAAGCCGAGCGGCTTGATCACGACCTCCTCTTGACCGACCAGTCCGTCGACCACCAGCCCGACCTTGCGCTGCGCCACGTTCACGACCACCACATGGGCGTCCGTCTTGGGCTCGATGAGACGATAGGGGTGGAGCCAACGCGAGGCGTAGTAGAGCGGCAGCGCATGCGCGCGCACCATGATGGCTTCCTGATCGTCGACGAAATGGGTGCGCGTGAGATCCAGGTCGAGGATCTCGGAGACCGAGGCGAGCGGAACGGCGAAGCGGCGCCCGTCCAGAATCACCATGAGGGCCGGCAGAATGGCGAGCGTCAGCGGCAGCTTGACGTGGAGCTTGGTGCCGACACCGAGCTGAGAGTCGATCTCGATGGAACCGTTGAGCTGCGTGATGCGCGTCTTGACGACGTCCATCCCCACGCCACGCCCGGAGACGTCTGAGATCTCCTCCTTCGTGGAGAGACCGGCCATGAAGATGAGATCGAAGCATTCGCGATGCGACAGGCGCTCGGCCATCGCCGGATCCATGAGCCCCTTCTCGACCGCCTTGGCGCGCAGCTTCTCGGGGTCCATGCCACGCCCGTCGTCCTGAATCAGCAGGGAGATATGATCGCCTTCCTGCGCGGCGCCGAGCACCACCGTCCCCTTGCGCGGTTTGCCGGCCGCCTCGCGGACGTCCGGCATCTCGATGCCGTGGTCGACGGCGTTGCGAATCAGGTGGACCAGGGGATCCGCGAGTGCCTCGACCAGGTTCTTGTCCAGGTCGGTCTCCTCGCCGAAGGTCTCGAGATCGATCTCCTTGCCAAGATTGCGCGCCAGATCGCGCACCACACGGGGGAAGCGGCTGAAGACCTTCTTGACCGGCTGCATCCGCGTCTTCATCACCGCGGTCTGCAGATCGGCGGTGACCAGGGCCAGGGAACCAATCGCCTTGCCGAGTTCGTCGTCCTCGGTGCGGGCACGCAGCATGCTCATGCGGTTGCGCACCAGCACCAGCTCGCCCACCAGATTCATGATCTCATCGAGTCGCTGGGTGTCGACCCGCACCGAGGCCTCTCCAGCCGGCGCGCGCTGACCCTTGGCCGATCCGCCCAGCGTCAGGTCGCGACTCGACTCTTGCGCGGCAGGCTCTGGCGCCGACATCCGAGACTCGGCGGCAACCGGCTGCGTGGGCGGGGGCGCCGCCGGTGGCGGCGGAGCGCTCAAGGACGCCGCACCACCGCCGCCGTGGAGCTGGTCGAGCAGCGCCTCGAACTCGTCGTCCGAGATGAGCGCGTCAGCGTCGGCGGCCATGGCGGCGGGCGCCGGCTCGGCGGCGGCGGGCGGCTCTGGCGGCCCGCTCGGCGCCGCCGTCGCCCCCCCGAGGGCGTCCAGCAGGGCATCGAACTCCGCTTGGGTGATCTCGTCATCGCCACCCACACCCCCCTGGGCCGCAGCCGTTTCGCTCGGGGGTGGCTGCACGGGCACGGGAACTGGCTCGGGTGCCTTGGGCGCTGAAGGCTGCGGGGCCGCCGGCGCACTCGCGGACTCACCGGGTGCGGCGAAGCGCGCCAGGTCCGCAACCAGGCCATCGGGCGCCGGCGCGGGCTCCTTGCCCGACTTGAGATCGCCAAACATGACGTTGAGGACATCCAGCACACGCAGCACGGTGTCCATCAGAAAGGGGTCGATCTTGCGCTGGCCGTTGCGCAGCAGGTTGAAGACGTCTTCGGCGTGGTGGCAGACCACCACCAGGACGTTCAGATTGAGAAAGCCCGCCCCTCCCTTGATCGTGTGGAAGCTGCGGAAGACCGAGTTGAGCAGGTCGCGATCATCGGGATTCTGCTCAAGGTCGATCAGTTGCTCGTTCAAGCCCTCGAGTAACTCTCCCGCCTCGACCAGGAAGTCCTGGAGAATCTCGTCGTTGGGATCGATTGCCATGCGTGATCACCCTGATACTGGATCGTCCGGAGACTGGATCATCCGAAGAAAGGCGGACTAGAAGCCCAGGCTGGAAAGCAGCGCGTCCACGTCGTCCTGCCCGCTGACGACATCCGCGACCGTGTCCTGCGTGTTCGGCACGATGGGTCCATGGCCCTTGGTGTCGTCTTCCACGACGGCTTCCATTGCCGGCTTGGGCTCCATCCGGGAGCTGGACAGGCGGATCAATCCGACCAGGTTTTCCTCGACCTCCTGCACCAGGCGGATGACCCGTCGGATGATCTGTCCCGTGAGGTCCTGGAAGTCCTGCGCCATCATGATCTCGGACATCAGGCCCTTGACGCGATCGGTCTCCTGTCCACTCTCGATGAAGAACTGATCGAGTTCCTGGGCGAAGACCCGAAACTCGTCGACGGAGAGTTCGCGGTTGCGGAACCGGGTCCAGCGCTCGGTCAGCTCGAGCGAGCGCTCGTGCAGCGACTCGATCAAGGGCATGCCTTCGTCGAGCGCGTTCAGGGTCCGGTGAGTCGCCTGTTCCGTCATGGAGACGACATAGTTCAGGCGCTCCTTGGCGTCCGGAATCTCGTCGCGCGTCAGCTCGACCAGGCGGGAGTCTCCACGGAAGCTGTTCAGCGCCTCATGCAGGTCGCGGGTGAGCTTGCCGAGTTCATCGAAGAGCTCGCGGTCGAAAGCGTGTCGGAGTTGCCGAATGATCTCGTCGGCGGCCTGGCTTTCGCCAGCCTCGAGGTGCTTGACCAAGCGGCGTGCCTGATCCAGCTGTGACGTCCTGCGTTCTTCGTCATTTTCCATCGATCGTTCCTGAGCGAAACCTCTGTTGATCCCGACTCCTCGAGGGCCAGGTCCGCGGTGAGTGCGACGATGCGCCGCTGATGAAAGCCGCCGCTCTCCAACAACCCCCTGAGCAGGACGGACTGACCGACCGAGGCACCCAGGGCACGAGGAGCTAGGTCCCTGGAGAAAACCGCATTGAGTAGAGCCTCATTGGGCAAGCCTCACTAAGCAAGCCTCACTGCGCCTCAAGGCGCTCGAAGATCTTGTCGATCTTCTCCTTCAGGGTCTCCGCCGTGAAGGGTTTGACGATGTAACCGTTCACGCCGGCCTGCGCGGCCTCTACGATCTGATCGCGTTTGGCCTCGGCGGTGACCATGAGCACCGGCAGGGACTTGAGCATCGGGTCCGCGCGCACGGCCTTCAGCAGCGCGATGCCTTCCATATTCGGCATGTTCCAGTCCGTGACCAGGAAGTCGAAGCCACCGTTCTTGAGCATGGGAAGCGCGGTGCTGCCATCGTCGGCCTCCATGGTGTTGTTGAAACCCAGCTCACGCAGCAGGTTCTTGATGATGCGTCTCATCGTGGAGAAGTCGTCTACGATGAGAATTTTCATGCCTTTGTCCACAAAAAACTCCTCATGGCATCTGTCAGGTTGAAGTTGATGAGCCAGCGTCCGGATGGATCCAGGTCTTATTGGATCCAGGTCTTACTGGATCCATTCACTCAAGCGGCCACGCACACGGTGCAGTGCCTGGCTGCGGATCTGGCTCACGCGCGATTCGGTGATCTCCAGCACCGCACCGATTTCACGAAGATTGAGCTCTTCGTCATAGTAGAGCGCCAGCACCAGACGCTCGCGCTCCGGCAAGGTCGCCAGCGCCTCCGCCAGGGCCTGGCGAAACTGGTCTTGTTCGACCTGCTCGGTCGGCGTCGCGCCAGCGCCCGGCAGCAGACGGTCCGGGTCGGCACCCTCGCCGAAGAGGTCCGCCAGACCCAGTACCTGCGAGCTGGCCGTGTCCTGCAACATGCCGTGATAGTCGTCGAGCGAGACTTGGAGCGCCTCGGCGATCTCACGGTCGCTCGCGGCGCGCCCCTCGCGCCCCTCCACCTGCTGCATGGCCTCGCTGATCCGACGCGTGTTGCGATGGACCGAGCGCGGTGTCCAGTCCGCCCGGCGCAGCTCGTCGATCATGGCGCCGCGGATGCGAATGCCGGCGTAGGTCGAGAAGGTTGCGCCCTGCCCCGACTGGAACTGGCGCGCCGCCTCGATCAGCCCGACCATGCCGGATTGCACCAGGTCCTCGACCTGCACCGAGGCGGGCAGGCGCGCCGCCATGTGGTGGGCGATGCGCCGGACCAGCTCGAGGTGGTCCGAGACCAGCTGCGCCGAGCGATCAGCGGCACCTGCGTAGCCGGTCAGTGCGCGATTCAGCGTCATCGGGCAGTTCCTGTCGTCACGCGGTCTGCAAGAGACGCTCGACGAAGAAGCCAATGCCTCCCATGTCGGTATCCGAGGCACTCCAACGGCCCATCTGCTTAGCCAGCTCGTTGAAGGCCCGCGCCGAGGGGCTGCCAGGATAGAGCGTGACGACAGGTTGGCGTTTCTGCACCGCAATCCGCAGCTTGTCATCCATCGGGATGAAGGCCGCGGATTCCAGCACGACATCCGACAGATAGTGCGCGCAAACGGACGTGAGCTTCTGCATCAGGCGACGCCCGGACTCGGGATCACGCAGCATGTTGCAAATCACGCGAAAGCGTCGGATACCGTGCTCCTGGTGCAGGACCTTCATCAGGGCGTAGGCATCCGTCAGTGATGCCGGCTCGTCGCAGACGACGACAAAGACGTTCTGCACCGCCTTACAAAAACTCGTCACCGAATCCTGCACGCCGGCCGCCGTGTCCACGACCAGCACATCCAGCGGTTTGTCGTAGGAGCTGAAGGCCCGGATCAGCCCCATGTGCTCCGCGGGCGTGAGGTTGGCCATGGAGCCGATACCAGACGCCGAGGGCACCAGCAGCATGCCCTCGGGGCCTTCCAGCAAGATCTCTTCCAGACTCTCCGCGCGCCCAGCGACCAGATCGTGCAAGGTGCGGGTGGGGCGCAGTCCGAGCATGAGATCCGCGTTCGCCAGCCCCAGGTCGGCGTCGAAGAGCATGACGCTGCGCCCGCTGCGTGCCAGTGCCACAGACAGATTAACGGCGACGTTGGTCTTCCCAACGCCGCCCTTGCCACTGGCGATTGCGAGGCTCTGGAGCGGCCGACTCCTAGTAGGCTGCATGGACGCGTTTCCTGAAAGGCACCACGGACTCGAGAACCATACTCTCCTGCTCGACTCGAGTTTGTGAGGTGAATGGCAATCTGGTTACCCGATCGTCCTCGATCGGCTTGTTTTTCGCAGTATCGGCCATCCGCGCCGAGCTTGCAGGCTCGCGCAGCGCAAGCCGGGTGAGATAGAGGGTGTCGGCCTTGTGGAAGTCCTCGTCGATGCGTTGACCTTCGCTGTAGAAGGCGAGCCCCAGGCTCTGCTCGAGCAGGACCGACAAGGTCTCGCCCATCTGCTCGGCCTCGTCGACCTTGGTGAGCACCAGTGCTGACGGCTCGCAGCTCTGGAACGCCTGCAGCACCTGGCGCAGCACGCCGGCCTGATGGGTGGCCGGGATGACCAGCCAGGTCTCGAGATCGATCTGGTGGCGGACCTGGGCGAACAGGCGGCGCTCGGCGGCATCGCGGGCGGCCTGCCCTTCGGTATCGATGAGTACCAGCGTGCCGTTGCCGGCGCGGCTCGCCAGAGCGGTCAGGTCACGCTCGCTCTCGAGCAGCATAACCGGGATTCCGGCCATCTGACCAAAGGCCTGCAGCTGCTTGTAGGCGCCGATGCGCTGCCTGTCGAGCGTCACCAGGATGACCGAGTCTGGCCCCATGCGGCGAATCTGACGCAGCGCGAGCCGGATGATGGTCGTGGTCTTGCCCACGCCGGTCGAGCCCACCAGCGCCAGCATGCCACCCTGCTCCAGCACCCGCGTCTGCGCGGTCGCGATGGAGGCGGAGAGGCGCGCGCGCAACCGCGACCAAGCCTCATCGGACGGGGTCGTCTCCTGGATACTGCCGGCCAGCGAGCGCGCGAGCTTCTCGCTGAAACCGCAGGTCAAGAGCCGCTCGACGAGCTCGGCGGCCAATGGATGGCGCGACGTCCATTGGTCACGCTCGCTGAGCACCTGCTGCTGAACCAGCAAGGAGCGCAGGTCGCAGAGCTCGCGGCGCATGGCGGCCAGCTCGGGATCGACCGGAATGGACAGGATCGGCTTCAGCTTGGGCGCACTGGCCGGAGCCGCGGCCGGCGCACTGGTCTGCGCGGCGGTCTCGAGCGCATCGGTCTGCGTGGCCGCCACCACCTCCAACAAGCCGTCGACCCGGCGACTGGAGAGGATCACGGCATCCGGGCCTTGATGCTCGCGCACCTGGCGCATCGCCTCGCGCATGTCCCGTGCCTGATAGCGCCGTACATTCATGGATCTGACTCCTGCTTGCTCGTTCATGCCCGCGCCTGAGCGGTATCACCCTTACCCACGGTGGCCACGACTCGGATGCGCCTGTTGTCCGGGATCTCCGTGAAGGCGAGGACGGTGAGATTGCGCACCGCGCCCCTCAGCCAGCTCGCGATCCAGGAGCGGATCTCCGGGGCCACCACCAAGACCGCCGGCGCACCTTCGGACTCCTGTCGTCTCGCCGCATCCGTGACCGATCGCTGCACGCGTTCCGCCAGTCCGGGCTCGATGCCGATGGTTTCGCCTTGACTGCCCTGTAGCGATTTATGCAACAGTTGTTCCAAGGACGGGTCCAGGGCGATCAGCGGCAGCTCGTCCTCCGGACCCAGCAAGTCCTGCACGATGGAGCGCGCGAGGGCGACCCGCACCGCCGCCGTCAAAGCGGCGGGATCCTGACTCTTCGCCGAACGCTCCGCCAAAATCTCGGCAATGCTACGCAGGTCGCGGATGGAGACCTGCTCGGCGAGCAGGTTCTGCAGGACCTTGAGCACCACGCCCAGGGAGATCGACTTGGAGCCGAGCAGGTTCTCGACCAGCTTCGGCGAGCGACGCGAGAGTTGATCGAGCAGGTGCTGCACCTCCTCGTGCCCGATGAGCCGATGGGCGTTCTCGCGGAAGACCTGCGACAGATGCGTCGCGATCACGGTCGCGGCATCCACCACGGTGTAGCCGGCGGCCTGGGCCGAGTCGCGGTTGGCGGGGTCGATCCAGAGGGCGTCCAGATTGAAGGTCGGATCCTTGGTCGGCGTGCCCTCGACGCTGCCGAAGACCTGCCCCGGGTTGATGGCGAGCTCGCGATCCGGGAAGACCTCGGCCTCCGCCGTGGTCACGCCGAGCAAGGAGATGCGGTAGTGGTTCGGACCCAGCTCCAGGTTGTCGCGGATGTGCACCGGCTGGATGAGGAAACCGAACTCCTGCGAGAGCTTGCGGCGGATGCCCTTGATGCGCGCCATCAGCTGACCGTCCTGGCTGCGGTCGACCAGGGGGATGAGTCGATAGCCGACCTCCAGCGAGACCAGGTCGACCGGCGGCACGTCCTCCCAGGAGAGATCGCGATCCTCGGGCGCCGGAAGCTGCATGCCGTCCGGCAGGCGCTCCACCACCTCCGGGCCTTCTTCCGCCTTGGGCTTGGCGATGCCGTAGCCGGCGCCGAGGAGCATGGAGGCAATCCCCAGGAAGACCAGATTCGGCATGCCGGGGATGAGGCCGAGGATCCCGATGACGCCGCCCGCGACGTAGAGCACGCGCGGGTTGGCGAACATCTGCCCGAAGACCTGCTGGCCCATGTCCTGCGAGGTCGTGGTCCGGGTGACGATGATGGCCGTGGCGGAGGACAGGAGCAGCGAGGGGAGCTGGGCGACCAGGCCATCGCCGATGCTGAGCAGGACGAAGTTGTTGGTCGCGTCGGCCAGGGTCATCCCGTGCTGGGAGGTGCCGATGACGATGCCGCCGAGGATGTTGATGAAGAGGATGAGGATGCCGGCCACGGCATCGCCGCGCACGAACTTGCTGGCACCGTCCATGGAGCCGTAGAAGTCCGCCTCCCCGGCCACGTCGGCGCGGCGCTTGCGGGCGTCCTCCTGCGAGATGAGCCCGGCGTTGAGATCGGCGTCGATGGCCATCTGCTTGCCGGGCATGGCGTCCAGGGTGAAGCGCGCGCTGACCTCCGAGACGCGCCCGGCACCCTTGGTGACGACCACGAAGTTGATGATGACCAGGATGGTGAAGACGACGACGCCGATCGCGAAGTTGCCGCCCAGCACGAACTCGCCGAAGGCCTCGATCACCTGCCCCGCCGCATCGGTGCCCTCCCCGCCGTTGAGCAGGATGACCCGGGTCGAGGCGACGTTGAGCGCGAGGCGCAGCAGGGTCGCCAGCAGCAGCACCGTCGGAAAGGAGGCGAAGTCCACGGGGCGCGGTGTATAGACCGCGACCATGACCACGATCAGCGAGAGCGCGATGTTGAAGGTGAAGAGCAGGTCCAGCAGGAACGGCGGCAGCGGGAGCACCAGCATGCCCAGCAGGGCAACCAGCAGGATCGGCGTCCCCAGGCCCAGTCGGCCGATGCCGCCGAGACGCTCGGCGATGGTGGCCATGCCGGCTATCGCCTCGCCCGACGGCCGCTGCGCGGGTCGAGATACTCCTCGGGCACGGGGAGTTCGCCCGGGATCTCGGCGTCCGGGTCGTCGCGCTTGAGCTGATAGACGTAGGCGAGGATGCGCGCGACGGCGACGAAGAGCCCGCCTGGGATCTCCTGATTCAGCTCGGTGGTGAAGTAGATTGCACGTGCCACGCGTGGGGCCTCGACCAGGGTGATGGCGTTGTCCTTCGCAAGTTCGCGGATGGCTGCCGCGACTGCGTCCGTCCCCTTGGCAAGCAATTTTGGTGCCCGCATCGCCGCGGCCTCATAGGCGATGGCGACCGCATAGTGCGTCGGGTTGGTGATGACGACGTCCGCCTTGGGCACCTCGGACATCATGCGCCGGCGCGCCATCTCATGCTGCATCTGGCGGATGCGGCCCTTGACCTCCGGCTTCCCCTCCGTCTCCTTGAACTCGTCCTTGATCTCCTGCAGGGTCATGCGCAGCTGCTTCTGGTGATTCCAGAGCTGGAAGGGCACGTCGATCATGGCCACGACCAGCAGCGCGGACGAGGCGATCAGAAAGACCCAGGTCGCCATCCGCCCCGTCTGCACGATCGCGCTGTCGATGGGCTGCTCGCCCAGGCCGATGAGGCTGCCCCAGATGGTGCTGATCGCCAGCCCCGCGACCAAGCCGACGAGGAAGAACTTCCCCAATCCCTTCAACAGCTCCATCAGCCCCTGGACCGAGAAGACACGCTTGATGCCGGTGAGCGGGTTCAGCTTGGAGAACTTCGGCGCGAAGGCCTTGGCCGTGAAGTTGGCCCCGCCGATCATGATGGGCGCCAGGATGGCGACCACCGTGAGCACGATGAACAGCGGGGCCAGGATGAAGAGGGCGCGACTGACCAGCGCCTCCATGTGCGGGATCATCAGGCTCGGGTCGTAGATCAGCGCGCGCTCGAGCGTCCAGGCATCCGTCACCAGGGCGCTGAGCTGCCCGCCCATCCCGCCACCGGCGAGCAGCAGAAACGTCCCCCCCGTCATGAGCATCACGAAGGTATTGAATTCACGCGAGCGTGCGACCTGCCCCTTCTCGCGGGCCTCGCGGACGCGCTTGGCGGTCGGTTCCTCGGAGCGTTCCTGGCCATTCTCGTTCTCGGCCATCTCATGCCCTCGTCAGCTGTTGAATGACAGGGAAGGCGGACATGAGCAGCTCCCCGATACGCGCGGTGAGGCTGGGCAGAGTCAGCAGGATGATGACGAAGCCGGCAAGGAGGGTGACCGGAAAACCGATGGCGAAGATGTTCAGCTGCGGCGCAGCCCGAGTGATGACACCCATCGCCAGGTTGACCAAGAGCAAGGACGCGATCGCGGGGAGTGCGATGAGCACCGCGCCCGCGAACATGGCGCTGCCGAAGCGGGTCACCGCCCAGAGGTCATCGGTGGTGAGACCCTCCGCCGCGATGGGCAGCGTCTCGAAGCTGTGCAAGAGGAATTGGAGCAGCATCAGGTGGCCGTTGAGCGCCAGGAAGATCAGCGTGGCCAGGATGGTGTAGTACTGCGACACCATGGGCACCTGCACGCCGCCGACCGGGTCCATGGCCGAGGCGAACCCCAGGCCCATGGAGAGGGCGATACTCTCGCCAGCTTGCGTCAAGGTGGAGAACACCATCTGCATCAGGAATCCCATGGCGATACCGATGAGCACCTGATGGACGGCGACCACCAAGCCACCGAGGCTGAGCGGATCCACCTGGGGCGCCGCACCCAACTGAGGCGCGATCACGAGCGCCAGCAGAAAACCGAGCGCCAGGCGCGCGCGCACGTTGACGTTGCGGGCACCGAAGATGGGCGCGACCAGCATCACCGCCGTGATCCGCACGAAGGGCCAGATGAAGGTACTGACCCAGCGCAGGATGTCATCGGCTTCGAATGTCATGCGGGGAGTCCTCCATGGCTGGTGGATTGGCCCGTCACGCGCCAGGCTCCTAACCAATGAGATTCGGGATGCTCTCGTAGAGCCGGGTGACATAGTCGGTGATCAAAGACAGCATCCAAGGCCCCGCGAGGACCAGTGAGCCGCCGATCCCGATCAGCTTGGGAATGAAGGTCAGGGTCATCTCCTGGATCTGGGTCGCCGCCTGCAGCAGGCTGATCGCCAGACCGATGATGAGTCCGGTGAGCAAGGGGGGCGCGGCCAGCAGAATGATGATCTCGCCAGCCTCTTTGCCGATATCCACGACCATTTCGGGCGTCATCGCCATTCTCCTCAGGTATAGAAGCTCTGCGCCAGCGTGCCCATCAGGAGCGACCAGCCGTCCACCAGGACGAAGAGCATCAGTTTGAAAGGCAACGAGATAATGAGCGGCGATAGCATCATCATGCCCATGGACATGAGCACGCTGGCCACCACCAGATCGATGATGAGAAAGGGGATGAGGATGAGAAAGCCGATCTGAAAGGCCGTCTTCAGCTCACTGATGACGAAGGAAGGCACCAGCAGGTTGAGCGGGATGTCGTCGGGCGAGGCAAAACCGTCGAGCCCGCGGATCTCGGCGAACATGGCGAGATCGGACTCGCGCGTCTGCGCCAGCATGAAGGTCCGCAGGGGCTTGACTGCCTTGGCGAGCGCCTCCTCGGTGCCAAGCTTCTCGTCCATGTAGGGCACCAGGGCGCTGTCGTAGATCTCCTGGAAGACGGGCGCCATGATGAAGAGGGTGAGAAAGAAGGCCAGACCGAGCAAGATCTGATTCGACGGCGTCTGAGAGGTGCCAAGCCCCTGACGCAAGATGGCAAGGACGATGATGATGCGGGTGAAGGAGGTCATCATGATGAGGGCCGACGGCAGCAGGGTCAGCACCGTCATCAGCAGCAGGAGCTGCAACGTGACCGAGTAGACCTGACCGCCTTCCGGCTTGGTGGTCACGGTCACGGCATCCAGCCCGCCGATCTGCGCCAGGCACAGACTCGGCAGCAGCACGAGAACCGCCCCCAGCCACCAGCGCGATGACCTTGTCATCAGGGCGAGCCGCCGGACCTGATGCGCCCGAGCAGACTTGCGAAATCGCCCTTCCAGGGCTCCTGCGCCGTCACCTCCACAGGCGTCGAGAGCCGGTGCAGCGTGCGCACGCCGGTCGGGGCCACACCAATCAGCACCTGCTCCTCGCCCACCTGCACCAGCATCAGACGCTCACGGGCGCCGATACTGCGCACCGCGAGGATCTGTATCAGCGCCTGACCCTGGCCCTGCCCCTGCACGGCGGGCAACCGGCGCAGGAGCCACGCGAGCATCAGGATGACCAGGATCACCAGCACCAGGCTGCCGAGGAGCTGCGCCAGATAGCCAGCCGCAAGCTGTCCGGACGACTCAGCCGACGCCGCCGCCTGCGCCTCGGCCGCCAGGATCCAGGCCAGGGCGGCCGGCCCCAGGGACACCAGGCGTCGACACGGGCGGGAAGCCGGCATCACCTGAGCTTCCGCACCCGTTCGCTGGGGCTGATGACGTCGGTCAGGCGGATGCCGAACTTCTCGTTGACCACCACCACCTCGCCATGTGCGACCAGGGTGCCGTTGACCAGGACGTCCAGCGGCTCACCCGCCAAGCGATCCAGCTCGACCACTGAACCCTGATTGAGCTGCAGCAGGTTGCGGATCGGGATCCGCGTCCGCCCGATCTCCATGGCGATGGTCACGGGCACGTCCAGGACCAACTCGAGGTTGACGTCGCTCGCCGCGGGCGTCTCCAGATCGCTGAAGTCCTCGGGCTGCACGGGCGCGGCCTGACCGGCAGCCGCGCCACGCGCGCCAGTGCCGGGCTTCGGCTGGGCGCCGCCAGCCTGAGGTGGCGCCGCCGGCCCCGTTGCCTCGGTCTCCTTCTGCTCCTCCAAGGCGGCCGCCCAAGCGTCGGCCATGTCTTCATTCGGGTCCTCGGCCACTGAGGGATCTCCCTAGTCGTTGTCGTTGCTCATATCGATGCGGAAAGCCTTCCAGCGGCCATCGCTTCACGCGCCGTCGCTCGGTCGATCCGCGAATGCTTGATCCGCTAATGCTTGATCCGTTCGACGATCTTGATGGCATTGATGCCATTGGCAACACCGAATTTTCCCTTGAAGAGCGGGATGTCTTCGACGTTGAGGATCACGTTTTCACGCAGATCGATGGGGATGATGTCGCCCGCCTTCATGTCCAGGAGCTGCCGCACCGTCAGCGTCGCCTCGGCGAGATTGGAGAAGATCTCGACCTTTGCCAGCGGGATCTCCTCCTCGAACGCACGCTGCCAGCGTCTGTCGACACCCGTCCGGTCCGATTGCAGGCCGGTATCGAGCTGCTCGCGGATGGGCTCGATCATCGAGTAGGGCAAGGTCACGTGCATGTTGCCACCGCCGCCCTCCAGCTCGATATGGAAATCGTTGATGACGACGATCTCGGTCGGACTCACGATGTTGGCGAACTGCGGATTCACCTCGGAGTTGATGAATTCGAATTCCAGCTTCATGACCGGCTCCCAGGCCCTCTGCATGTCCTCGAAGGAGGCGTCGAGCAGGTTCTTGATGACCCGCATCTCCATGGGCGTAAAGTCACGTCCCTCGATGCGCGAGTAGTAACGGCCATCGCCACCGAAAAAGTTGTCGACCAAGCCGAAGACCAGCTTGGGATCGAAGACGAAGAGCGCGGTCCCGTGCAGCGGATTGACACGCACCAGATTCAGACTGGTCGGAACATAGAGCGAGTGCAGGTATTCCGAGAACTTGGTGACACGGGCACCGATCACCGAGATCTCGGAGGCGCGGCGCAGCAGATTGAACAGATGCACCCGCAGATAGCGCGCGAAGCGCTCGTTGATCATGTCCAGCGTGGGCATTCGACCGCGGACGATGCGGTCCTGAGTCGTGAAATCGTAGTTCCGCGCCTGGCCATCGGCAGGAAATTGATCAGAATCCGTCTCGACATCGCCACTGTCGACGCCATGCAAGAGTGCGTCGATCTCGTCCTGGCTGAGGATGTCTGTTTGCTGGGACATGGCCGAGCCTACTGCATGACGAAGTCGGTGAAGAGGATGTCGGTCACGCCCGAGGGCGCGCCCATCCGGGTCAGAATGCCCGAGACCGTCTGCTTGAGCTGCTCACGCAAGGCGTCCTTTCCTTCCGGGGTGTTCATGACGCTGGACTCCTGCGTCGCCAGCAGCGCGAGCAGGTCATTGCGGATCATTGGCATGTGCTTGTCGACCGCCGCCACCACGCCTTCATCGCGCGTCACGACCGTCATCTGCAGGCGGAGAAAACGCACCGGGCCAGGCGTCGTGATGTTGACGGTGAAAGGCTCCAGCTCGTGATAGATGAGCGGCCCCTGGGGCTGGGCCGGTGTCGCCGCCACCGGTGCCGCCCCTTCTTCGGCGTCAACGGCATCAGCGGCCACTTCCGTCTGGTCCGCCGCCTTGTAGATCAGGAAGTAATAGGCCACGCCAGCGCCGCCGCCCAGCAACACAAGCAGCAACAGGATCAGGATGATCCACTTCATCTTGCCACCGGAAGGCTTTTCTTGCGGTTCGTCTTTCTTCTTTTCAGCCATGGCTCACCTGGGAGTCGCTAAACAATAAGTCACTAAGACGATCATGTCGTCGGCCGCTCGGCCACGAAAGCGGGCGGGCGAGAAACCGCCTTCGCCGGGCCTCACCCCTCACCAAGGGCGTTTCCGTCACCTCGATCGAGGATGGAAGTCTAGCACTTGCCGCGGGCGACAGAGGCCGTGGCGCTTGCGCTCCCGCCCGCGAGACCGGGTGGGCAACATGCCTCAGCAGCCCATGTCTCAAACGAAATAGTCGAGTCGCCTCGACAAGGTCGACAAGGTGCCCGCGGCCAGACCAAGATCTTCGACAGCCTCTTCGCCCAGGGCGTCGACGTCCTGACGATCCGGTGACGGCGAGGATGCACCCTGTCGAAAAGCCCCGTCTCTGTCAGCCGCCTCCCCAAAGACGCTCAGATCGCCCGGCGACAGGCCCTCCTGACCCAGTGCCTCGCGCAGCCGCGGCATGGCGGCCTCCAGAACCTCCTTCACGATGGGATGCGGCGTGACGAACTGAACGTGGGTCTTGTCCTCCTCCCGGGTCACGCGGATGTTCAGGGTACCCAGGCTCGGCGGATGCAGTTTCAACTCGACGGTCTCGAGACCCGCCTGGGCATGCCATCTGATCCGGTCGGCTAGACTGGCCTCCCCTCCAGGCTGCAAAAGTCTCATGAGGTCCAACCGTTGGGTGCCCTTGACCCCAGCCTGCCTCTGCGTCGCACCCGAGTCACTGGCTGCAATGCCACCGAGAAACGCATTGACCTCCGCGCGGCCAGCGTCCGCCGAACCCGCGAGGTCGGCCTGCGGGAAACCGCGCCCCAAGCGCCCCAAGCGCCCCATCAGGGTCTCGCGGACCGCGGATGCCGTTCGACTCGCGTCGCCGACATCGCCAGAGCCACCATCAACTGTTGCGACGCCAGCGGGATCCGACGTACCCGTGACAAATGCCTCTCGAAACGACTTGAGCCAGGCCTGTGCCGTCGAGCCACCCGATTCAACCTCAACAGGCCCAAGGTCCACGCCCGATGTCAGCGGCATCGACGGCTGTCCTGCCAGCCCGCCCAGCCGCAGCAGGAAGGATGACAGCGCGTCCAGAGCGACCGTCTGAGTGGCACCTGGCACGGTACCCTGGTCCTCGCTTACCATCCCGGAAACCTGGCCCAGCGCAAACCGCTCGCCAGTCCCATCAGGTCGCTCGATCCGCCCGCGCCAAGCGTCCGACTCAAAGGCAACAGGCATCAACGTTGACCCTTCGGCTCCGCTCCGCTGAGGCACGTCCCCCGCGCGGCTCAGGTTCGCGGGCGTGGTGCCGGACGCGGACAACAGCTGCAGCACGAAAGACGGCAGCGCGCCGAAGTCGACCGCCCCGTTTGCGTCCGAGGTGGCGCCGTCATCCTCGCCCGGCGCGTCTTCCGCTTCGATACTCGCCCCTAAGGAACCAAGCGCCTGCTGAAGCAAGGAGACCGCGCCGCCCCGCGGCGAGACTGCATCGACCTCCGCCATCGGCGTCTGCCCCTGCATGAAGCCGAGAAATTCGGCGACCAGCGCCTCATTGTCGATGCCGCTCAACGCGTCCTTGTCGAGGCCCGATCGACTCAGCAGGTCGCGTAGCTGATGGCCCATGGTGTCGACGAATGCCCGATCGTCCGCGCTCTCCAGGACGGTGCCATCGCCCAAACCGGCATTCAGAAGTTGGGACAAGAGCCCAGCGGCGGCGGATTGAAGCGTGGTCGTTTGCATGGTTTCGTCCTTAGTCGTCCAACCCCGAGAAGCCGCTCCCCTGACCCTTCTGGAACGCCTTGAGCGTTGCCCACATGTCCAGGGCGCTCTGTTGTTTGCGCGTCTCCTCGACCGCATCGGCACGCCGCCTGCGCTCGATCAGCTTGTCGAGCGACAAACTCGCCTGATGCCGCTCGAGCCAGACATTGCGGGCTTGATCCACCTGCGACTGTGCCGCCGCCACACGCAGGTCCTGCTGCACCAGCGCCTCGCGCAGTTGCTGGTGCATGAGCGAGAGCTGCTTCATCAGACGAACGTCGTTCGGAATCGAGGTATTGAGATAGAGCGACTGATACTCGGCGAGCTGATTGCGCTGTTGCTCCACCTTGGCGAGATCGGAGAGCCGCGCCGCGAGCACCACGGCGGTCTCGTTCTCCTGCGCCTCGCGGATCTTCAGCAACCGTTGAAAACGCTTCACGCTCATGCGCCCTGACCTCGGCCAGGCATGCCCTGACCGGCCAGCACCTCGAAGAGGGCCTGGCGCGACTGCTCGAAGCTGGCGGCCTCGAGACGCTCCTGACGCAAGTAGTCCTCCAGCCGCGGATTCATGGCGACCGCCTCGTCCAGCTGCGGGTCCGAACCCTTGCGATAGGCGCCGACCGCGATGAGGTCGCGGTTGCGGGCATAGGTGGACATGATGCCGCGGAAGCGATAGGCCGCGCGCTGATGCTCCGGCGTGACCACCGCGCTCATGACGCGGGACACCGATGCGCCCACGTCGATCGCCGGATAGCGGCCGCTCTCGGCGATCTCGCGCGACAGCACCACATGCCCATCCAGGATGGCGCGCGCCGAGTCGACGATGGGGTCGTTCTGATCGTCGCCCTCGGCGAGCACCGTGTAGAAGGCGGTAATGGAGCCACCGCCCTTGTCGCCGTTGCCGGCGCGCTCGACCAGCTGCGGCAAGCGGGCGAAGACCGACGCCGAATAGCCCTTGGTCGCCGGCGGCTCGCCGATCGCCATGGCGATCTCGCGCGCCCCTTGTGCGAAGCGGGTCAGGGAATCCATGAGCAGGAGGACATCCAACCCACGGTCGCGGAAGTATTCGGCGATCCGGGTGGCGACCCAGGCGCCGTGCTGGCGCAGCAGGGGCGACTGATCCGCCGGCACCGCCACCACGACGGTGCGCCTGCGCGACTCCACGTCCAGGATGTCGTGAATGAACTCGTTGACCTCGCGCCCACGCTCGCCGATGAGCCCGACGACGATGACGTCGGCTTCCGTATGGCGCGTCATCATGCCGAGCAGGACGCTCTTGCCCACGCCGCTGCCCGCGAAGAGCCCGATGCGCTGACCGCGGCCGACGGACAGCAAGCCGTTGAGCGCGCGGATACCCACGTCCAGCGACTCGGTGACCGGGGCGCGCTTGAGGGGGTTGATGGGCCGACCTTCGATGCTGACGGCCTCCTGCGTGCGGATAGGTCCGCCATCGTCCAGCGGCTTGCCGAGTGCGTCGACGACCCGCCCCAGAAGTTCGGGACCGACGGAAATCCGACGGCTCTGCTCCAGCGGCTCGATGCGCGCGCCAGGGATGAGTCCCTCCAACTGACCTTCCGGCATGAGGAAGGTCTTCTCGCCATTGAAACCCACCACTTCGGCGGCCAGACGCTTGCCCGTGGAGGTATGGATGGCCGCGCGGCCACCGACCGGTATCCGGATACCCTCGGCCTCCAGCGTCATCCCGACCATGCGCGACAGTCGACCCTCTGGCTGGGGCGCGAGCGTCTCGTCGATACGCTGGCGAGATTGGCTCAGCCGCTCCCTCAGGCCGGAGGTCAGCTGACGCTGCCCTTCTTGCTTGAGCCCTTGGATTACCTCACTCATGGCTGCTCCTCCGCCGATGGCGGTTCGATCACCTCGCCAGGCACGACCGACGCGTCCGAATCGCCGTCTTCGCGCGGCTCATCGCTCCCACTCGGCTCATTGCTCCCACTCGGCTCATCGCTCCCAGGCGGCTGAGCGCTCTCAGCCGAGTCATGGCGCTCAGTCGGCTCGACCGCCGCGTCCGGCGCCTCGATGGCGTCGGGCCGCGGCTCATCCGAGCGCGACTCGGCCTCGAGCCCCGTCGAGGGTCGCTCGAGATCGCCCCAGATGGCCTCGACAGCCTGCCTCAGACGCGCATCCAGGCTGGCGTCGATGCGGCTCGGACCGCTCTCCAGAACACAGCCACCCGGCTCCATCCCAGGCTCCGGCACCCAGCTGATGTCCTCGCCCTGGTGCTCGGCATAGGATTCGAGGACGGCCTGCTGATCCGGATGCACGTAGAGCCGGACCGCATGATGGCGCGACGGCAGCTGACCCAGCGCCTCGCGCAGAACGCGCTGGATCAGCTCAGGGCGCGTCGCCAGCTCCGCCATGATGACCCGGCGGGCCACCGCCTCGACCAAGGCCAGCAGCTCCGGCTCCAGCGCGTCGACCGCGCTGGCGAGCGGATCAGCCAGCTCAGCGGCGATGGCCTCCAGCGCGCCGACCGTCTCGGCGAGGATGCCCTCCTGAGTCGCGCGCTGCTCGGCTTCACGCACCTCGCGCTCCCCGCGCTCGACCTCCGCCTCCCGCGCGGCCTTGTCGCACCCTTCCTGGTACCCGGCCTGATAGCCCTCGCGGAAACCCGCCTCGGCACCCGCCCGCCGGGCCTCCTCCTCGATCGCCGCAACCTCCTCGGCCGTGGGAAGGCGCACATCCTCCACCTCGGGTTGGCTCGCCCTCAGTGTCACGTCCGGCGGCATCCAGCGTGTCACATCCTCCGCCCGCGAGGCCGGGGAGCGGCTCACAGCATCGTCTCCCCACCCTTACCACCGAGCACGATCTCACCGCTATCGGCCAGCCGACGCGCAATGGCGAGGATCTCTTTCTGGGCGACCTCGACGTCGCTGAGCCGCACCGGCCCCTTGGTCTCCAGATCCTCGCGCAGCATCTCGGCGGCCCGTTTGGACATGTTGCGGAAGATCTTGTCCTTGAGCTCGTCCTCGGCGCCCTTGAGCGCGAGCACCAGGGACTCGGTCGAGATCTCGCGCATGAGCGTCTGGATGCCGCGGTCGTCGACGTCCACCAGATTGCCGAAGACGAACATGAGCTCCTGGATACGGGCGCCCAGGTCCTCGTCGACCTGCTGCACACCGTCCATGATGGAGGCCTCCTTGGAGGCGTCCATGTAATTGAGGATGCTCGCCGCCGTCTTGACGCCGCCGATCATGGAAGACTTGGCGGTGTTCTTGCCGGAAAGTTGACGCTCCAGGATCTCGTCCAGCTCCTGCAGGGCCGCCGGCTGGACACCGTCCAGGGTGGCGATGCGCAGGATGAGGTCGGACTGCATGCGCTCGGGCAGGTGCGACAGGGTCTCGGCGGATTGGTCCGGATCCAGGTGCGAGAGCACGATGGCGACGATCTGCGGGTGCTCATGGCGAATCATCTCCGCCACGGCGCGCGGATCCAGCCACTTGAGCGCCTCCAGACCCTTGGAGTTGCGGCCCAGCAGGATGCGGTCGATCAGACCTTCGGCCTTGTCGTCGCCCAACGCGGAGCGCAGCACGTTGCGGACGTAGTCGTCCGCGCCGATGCCGAGCGAGGTCTGGTCCTGCACCAGGTCGGAGAACTCCCGCAACACCTGATCGATATCCGAGCGGGAGACGCGCTCCAGCGAGGCCATGGCGGTACCGATCTTCTGCACCTCCTTCGGTCCCATGTGCCGCAGGATCTCGGCCGCCGCTTCCTCACCGAGGCTCATCATGAAGATGGCCGCGCGTTCGGAGCCCGTGAATTTCTTGACTTCAGTTGCCATCTTCCGCCAACCATGACTTCATGACTTGAACCACCCGCTTGGGATCTTCCTTGACCATCTGGCGCACGGCCTCCAGGTCGAGCTGTTGCTGATCCGCTCCCTTTGGACCCATGAGCGAGCCGATCGCCGAGGGCTGATGACTCAGCGCGACCAGCTCCTCGCCCTCGCCATCGCCCTCTTCGTCGGAGTCCGAGCCGGATTGGTCGGTCAAGGCCGGATGCTCCCCATCCGCCTCCAACGCCGCTTGCTCTTCGGGCGGCTCAGGCTGGGGCATCAGCTGCCGGATACCGGGCCGCACCACGAGCAGGAGCACCAGCAGGGCCGTCAGGAATCCGCCGACGACCTTGACCAGTTCGAGAAACCAGGTCTCGGTCCAGAACTCCACCCCGTCCGCGTCGGCGGACTCGGGCACGAAGGACGCCGAGCTGACCCGTATCGAGTCGCCGCGAGCCTCCTTGAACCCGATCGCCTCGCGCACCAGGGCGCGGATGGTCTCAAGCTCGGCCTCCGAGCGCGGCACGCGCACCGGCTCGCCAGCATCATTGACCTCGTCCTGATAGTCCACCACGACGGCCGCCGTCAGACGCTGAATCCCACCCGGCGTCTCCTGCACATGGGCGATGGTCCGGTCGACCTCGTAGTTGCGCGTCGTCTGCTGGCTGCGACTGCTCGGCACCAGCGGCGAAGCGTTGGCCGCCGCGCGCTCGCCAACGGTCCCGCCCTGCGGCGGCTGATTGGTGAGGGCACCGGGAATCCCGCCCGCCGCCGGATCATTGCCGATGCGCTCTTCTTCATTGCTCTGCTCGGAGCGCACGGCGGTGCGGTCCGGGTCGAAGGTTTCCTCGGTGCGCTCGACACGCGAGAAATCGAGATCGGCCGCGACCTGAACGCGAACGCGATCGCGCCCGACGATGGGTGTCAGCAGCGCCTGCACGCGATCGGCATAGCTCGCCTCGACCCGATGGGTGTAGTCGAGATTGTCGAGACTGAGCGTGTTGCCCTCGTCCTTGTCGTCCAGGGTCAAGAGGCGGCCGGTCTGATCCACGACCGTGACGCGCTCGGGAGTCAGCTCGGGGACGCTCGATGACACCAGATGCACGATGGCGCCCACCTGGGCATCCGTCAACGACCGACCGCCCTTCAAGTGAACCACGACCGAGGCGCTCGGCGGCGTGCGCTCGCGCACGAAGACGGACCGTTCGGCCTTGGCGATGTGCACGCGCGCGCTCTCGACCGGATCCAGCGCAGCCACCGAGCGGCCGAGCTCGCCTTCCAAGGCACGCTGATAGCGCGCGCCCTCGATCAGGCGACTGGTTCCGAATCCGGCGTCCTGCTGCAGCAGCTCGAAACCGATGTCCGTGGACTTCGGCAGACCCTGACCGGCGAGGAGCAGGCGGGTTTCCGCGATGCGTTGCTGAGGAATCTCGACGCGACCCGTCAAATTATCGACTTTGTAGGGGACGCCCAACTGCGTCAGGGCTTGCATGACCTGCGCTGCCTCGGCGCTTTCCATCTGGCCGAAGATCGGCGCATAGGAGGGCTTGAGCGCCCAAAAGAGAATGGCGACCGCCGCCACCACGCCACCCGCGATCATGCCGATCAGCGCGACCTGACGCCCTGTCGGCATCTCCGTGAAGGTCTTCATGCCGGTCGAAAGCGTGGCTGTAAGGGAGGACGCCATGGGGATGAGTCTCAGCTAGCGGCGCGTTGCGGTCAGGGTCAGACCGACATGCTCATGACTTCTTGGTAGGCGGACAGCAGACGATTGCGCACCTGGTTGGTCGCCTCGAAGGCGATGCTCGACTTATTCATGGCCACCATGACCTGCGGCAGACTCACGTTGTTGTCGCCCAGCTCGAACTTGGTCTGCATGCCGGTGGCCTCTTGTTGGATCTCGTTGACGTCACGGATCGCCTCATGGAGCTTGGACGCGAAGTCCGACCCGGCGGCCTGCGGCTCCTTGACGGCTGCAACCGGCGCCGAGCCCTCGATGCGACCCGCTTGCGAGAGCGCGCGCATCTGCTGCAAGACGCTCTGGATCTGCATTTCGCTCATGTGATTCCTCCTGGCTCCACTCGGCGCTCCCAGGCCAGGCGCCCCGGAGGTCACTCAAGTGACCGAATGTCGGCAGGCGCGACCCAATGATGCAATTGCTAGTGCAAATTCGGTGCCGCTGGCGGAGGAGGAATTCGCGGGCCGTGACCGAGGTCGCAGGACAGGTGGCAGGTGGCAGTCGAGGGTTTTCTGGTCACGCAGCTCCAGCGGCGTGACCCGTGCGATGAAGCTCCGCTTCACGCGGCATCGGCGCGGCCCGCCGATTCATGCAGTCGAGCTTCCTCACCCGAGTCCAGATCGGGAATCAGGCGCGCAACGCGCCGACCGCGGCGTCAAAGAGCCGACGCTTCGTCGCGGACATCGCGCTCGAGTCCGAATTTGCGCATGCGCTCGACGAGTGTGGTGCGGCGCATGCCGAGTCGCCGCGCGGCCCTGGCGACGACATGGTCGTTCTGCTCCAGCGCCGCGACGATCATCTTGCGCTCGACCTCATTGAGGTACTCACGCATCTCGGTGCCTTCGGGCGGAAGCATGTCCGCGCCGATCCCGGGCAAGGGCGCGGCGGGGGCCATCGGCGGGGCAATCGCCTCGTACAGAAGCGACGGCTTCAGGTCCGCCGGCCGGAAGCGGGTCGGCAGCTGGGCCAGGTCGACGAGCTGATCCGGATACATGATGGACAGCTGCTCAAGCAGGTTCGCCAGCTCGCGGATGTTCCCCGGCCAGGGGTGTTGCTCGAGGTGGGCGAGCACCGCCGGGGTGAGGTGCGCCGGCTGCCCGCCCTGCTCGCGCAGGCGGCCCTCCAGGGTCGCGATCAGCAGCGCGATGTCGCTCTGGCGCTCGCGTAACGAGGGCAGATCGATGGGAAAGACGGCGAGCCGGAAGAAGAGATCCTGACGGAAATTGCCCGCGTCCACCGCCTCCTCCAGATTGCGGTGCGTCGCCGAGATGATGCGGGTGTTGGTCTGAATGGGTTTGTTCGAGCCGACACGCTCGAAGGTCCGCTCCTGGAGCACGCGCAGCAGCTTGACCTGCATCGGCAGCGGCATATCGCCGATCTCGTCGAGGAAGAGGACACCGTCCTCCGCCAACTCGAAGCGCCCCGCGCGGGCCGTGAAGGCCCCGGTGAAGGCCCCTTTCTCGTGACCGAAGAGCTCGCTCTCCAGCAGTTCGCCCGGAATGGCCCCGCAATTGACGGCCACGAAGGGCTTGCCGGCGCGGCTCGATGCCTGGTGAATGGCGCGCGCGACCACCTCCTTGCCAGACCCGGTCTCGCCGAGGATGAGGACGGTGGCCTCGGTCTTGGCAACCTGGGCGATGAGGCGCTTCACCACCAGCATCGAAGGATGGCGGCCGACCAGGTCGACGTCCGGAACCACCTCGGCCTGCGTCTCGAGCTGCAGGCGCTGCAGGATCTGGATCACCGATCCAGGCGACAGCGGCGACTCGGGGATGAAGGCAGGGCGCGCGAGATCCTGAGTGCCGCCGTCAATGAATTGACACACCAATCGCGGCTCGGGCGACTGCGGCAGCCGCTCCAACAGGCCGGGGATCGCGGCGGCCGTCTCGCAAATCCAGAGCACCGCGGGGCGCTCGGCCACGACCGCCGCCAGGCTGTCCAGCTCCATGACCTCGCAGCCGAGAAACTCCAGGACAGAGCGCGTCGCGAGCCGTGCCGATGCCTGACCATAGAGACCGATTCTCATCACCTGATCCGTTTCCCCTATTCCAAGAGACCGTCCGCCTCGCATTCAGCTGCCACCAGCGCGCACCCATGCAGGATGCCCCTTGCCTTGCGTCCTCTGCGACGCGGCCGCAACCGAACCCCAAGGCCCCATCGGCCAGCGCGCGAGGCATGGACAGCGCTAATCGGCACGCGCAACACCGCTATTCATGCGCCGACGCGCCACCTCCCGCCGATGCATGCGAAAGACCCAGCGGCCCAGGGCATCGCGCAGCGCGCTATCCGGTGAGCGCCAGAGGCCGCCGCAGGCGTCGCCGCGCACCCTCAGCTCATCCAGCTCCAGCACCAAGGGCTGCGCCAGCCATTGACTCGGATAGAGCTGCAGGCTACCGCATCCCGGTTCCATCAGCGCGGCGGGACACACCAGACCCTCACGGCTGATCCAGAGGTTCACAGGTGTCGGGACCCTATCTGTAAGCAAAGACGAGACCAGGTCGGTCAGCAGATCGATCTTGAGTTCGAGTCTCTGGATATCCGCCGGCGGATCCTCCGGCTTCTGGCCCTGGGCGCCGTCCTCCAGCACAGCGATGGCGTCGAGCAGATGGGCGGCGGCATCCCCGGTGGTCGCCGATCGGTCGCAAAACGCCGCGGGGATCTCCAGGTTCACCGCGAGCTCATCCCCGAGCACGTCGCGCCAATCCTCTTTGTTCATCGTCCGTTCGAGCTCTGCGTGAGATGAAGGCTAGCGGGATGCTACCCCGCTTCGGACCCGACCGGAACCCGGCTCGTCGGCTCCACCGCTCGAAATCCGCTCAAACCCCGCACACCGGGCTATCATGCGCGGAGAGCCATTGCGACCCAGAGGAGGCAACATGCTCTCGAGCATCCAGAACTACCACGAGCGTCTGGTCATGGAGTGTATCCAGGACAGCCTCGCGGGGACGGACACGCTAGCGGACCCGGACTATGTGGACGACCTCGCCTGCATCGCACTCAACACGCTGCCCCCCAGATACGTGCGCCACCCGGTGGACTTCGCCTCCCATCTGGGCGACGAGGAGCGCCGGACGATACAGGCGCAGGTCGCCGAGGCGGTCGGCCAGGCGATCGAGACCATCGCTCGCCGCCACGCGGGCCGCTAGCGGGCGGCCAGACAGGGCGGGGGGGCGCCGCGCGGATCAGGTCGAACAGCGCTGCAGCGCCTGGCGCGCGTGCACCACGAGCGTCAGAAAACGCCGATAGGCACCCGCGTCCAGCGCGCAGCTGGCGCTGCGCCGGTCGGCGTAGACCAGCCCCAGCGCACGCGCGCCGACCCAGAGCGAGGCCGCGAAAAAGCCCGTCGCCCCGATCAGCTCCCGAATGCCCTCGGGAATCCGGGGCTCCAGCTGCGCACGGTTGTCCGCATTCAACCAGAGGGCTCCAGGCGCCTCGATCAACTCCCCGAAGAGGCCGCTCGCTTCGAGCGACAGCCGGAAGCGGTTGAATCTGGGCTCGAAGTCGGTCCCGATCAGGTGCTCGGCCACGAAACACCGCGCCTTGGGGTCGTAGAGCGCAATGACGACGCGGTTCAGCCCCAACCCTCGCTGCAGGCCATCGAGCAGCGTCCTGAAGAGGATGTCGGGCTCCGTGACCCCCGCGTCATCGAGGACGGCCAGGGCGCGGTCATAGTCGTCCGCCCGTGGCGCCAGACAGAACCGCGAGCCGCGCGCGGACTCCAGCCCAACGGCCTCCTCTGCGCACCCCATCACCGGAAGCATGGGCAAGGGCTCCAGGGCGTAGCGGCTGGCCCTCGTGTTGAAGCCGGCAAGCACCCGGTTGATGCGCTCGCGCAGGGCCGCGAGATCCAGGTCCAGCACCTGGGCGACCAGGCACAGATCGGCGTGCTGCATGGGGTGGCGCCAGCCGGTGAAGGCGTATCGAGCGACCTGGGTGGCCAACATGACGCAGAGCGCCCTGAGATGCCGGGCGTTACGCGCCCGCATGGACTCGCGCACCATCTCCGGCAGTCCCCAGCGCCGCGCGAGCCGATAGCCGAGCGCCTCCAGGCTCATCCCCAGCGTGACGTACTCGGCTTCATGGGGATAGGCGTGGCAGCGCTCGACGACCTCCAGATAGCGCCGCATCCTGGCATCGCCATGCGCGAGCAGAAAGAGCTCGCCGAGATTGTTCAGGAGCGCGGCGAGGCTGATCTGGGTCGGAAAGCGATCGCGATCCAGCTCCGCCCAGTCCCGCGCCAGCAGCGCCGCGAGCACGGCACGACCGCAGCTCTGGCGATAGGCCTGGAGGCGGTCCTGGTCCAGCACCACCTCCGCGACCTCGGCCCCGGCGGCCATGTCCGAGATCGTCCGTGTCCCGAGCATGTGCACGGCATCCTCCAGCGCGGCGAGCTCGCAGCGAAAATGCCGATGCGGCACCGCGTTCGCCCGCTGCAGCACGCGCAGAGACAAGGCCGGATCGGCCAGGATGGCCTCAGCGATCCGCCGCAAGGGCGCAAGACCGTCTTGCAGCAAGCCCGCCAGCTCCCGCCAAGTCCCGCCAAGCAGCGGCAGCTCCCGGGGATCGGCCTGCGCGCTCACCCGGCTCAACCAACTCGAGTGCATGCGTCGCTAAACCTCCGCTGTGCTGGATTTCATGACGGCGTTCCCGACTCGGACAGCTTCATCCCACGCCCCTGCCCCTTTCTCGCTATCATTCTGCCCTGTCGAACGCGGGAAGGGCTGATTCGATGCCATCCCTTGCGGGGCATGGATGCCGCCTCTCCTCGACCACAACAGGACCCCATGGCGTGAATCTGATCCTGGGCTCAATCATCGTCCTTTTCGGCGTGCTCGGCGGCTTCGCCTTTCAAGGCGGGCACCTGCTGTCGCTCTGGCAACCCTTCGAGCTGCTGATCATCCTGGGCGCCGCGATCGGCGCCTTCGTCATCGCCAACCCCATGAGCCTGTTGCTCAAGACGCTGAAGTCGATCCCCACGATCCTGGCCGGCGCCAAGTACCGCAAGGCCGACTACCTCGACGCCCTCGCCTGCATGTATGTGCTCTTCAACAAGGCGCGCAAGGAGGGCCTGATGGGCATCGAGTCGGATATCGAGGAGCCGGACAGCAGCCCGCTCTTCGAGAAGTATCCGCGCCTGCTCCAGGATCGGCATGCAATCGACTTCATCTCCGACTACATGCGTCTGGTCGTGAGCGGCAACATGAATCCCTTCGAGCTCGACAACCTCATGGAGGTCGAGCTGACCACCCACCACGAAGAGGCCGAGGCGGCGTCGCACGCCGTGCAACGCGTCGCCGACGGTCTGCCGGCCTTCGGCATCGTCGCCGCCGTGCTCGGCATCGTCCACACCATGGCGGCGCTCGGCGGACCCATTAACGAGATCGGCGGCCTGGTCGCCGCCGCCCTGGTCGGAACCTTCAGCGGCATCCTCATCGCCTACGGCTTCGCCAGTCCCGTCGCCACGGTGCTGGAGCGTCTGGCGGCAGAGGAGACCCGCTTCCTCGCCTGCCTCAAGGCCTGCATCCTCGCCAACGTCCAGGGCTACAGCCCGCAAGTCTCGATCGAGTTCGGGCGCAAGACCATGCCGCCAGAGCTGAGGCCCAGCTTCAACGAGCTGGAGCAGCACCTGCGCGACGCAAAGACGCCGAAGTCATGAGCATCACACCAGCATGAGCATCGGCGAGTCCAAGCAGCCCATCGTCATCAAGCGGATCGTCAAGAAAGGCGGTCACCACGGGGGTGCCTGGAAGATCGCCTTCGCGGACTTCGCGACCGCCATGATGGCCTTTTTTCTGCTGCTATGGATCATGAGTTCCACGACCGAATCCGAGCGGGCAGCCATCTCCGAGTACTTCCAGAACCCCTCCGCCTTTAGCGGCAGCAGCGTCTCGCCATCGCAGAACATGGGTGAAGGCACGGGCTCCAAGCCCGCGATCATCGAATTCGAAGGGGCCATCGACATGGCCCCGGAGACCGCGACGCCGCCGGAGCGCCTGAGCCAGGAGCAGCTCGACGCGCTGATCCAGGCGCAGGACGAGGCCCGCCTGCAGGCGCTGGAGCAGAGGCTCGAGCAGGCCATCGAGCAGAGCGAGACCCTGGCGCCCTACAAGGATCAGCTCCTCATCGACATCACCTCGGACGGGCTGCGCATCCAGATCGTCGACAAGGAGAACCGATCCATGTTCGACATCGGCAGCGCCCGCCTCAAGCCCTACACGGAGGCCATCCTCAAGGAGCTGGGATCCATCATCAATCAGGTTCCCAACCGCATCAGCCTGACCGGCCACACGGACGCACGCCCGCTGCAAGGCTTCAACTACAGCAATTGGGAGCTCTCCACGGAGCGCGCCAACGCCGCCCGACGCGCCCTCATCGCGGGCGGGATGGAGACGGACAAGATCGGGCGCATCGTCGGGCTCTCATCCACCGCCCCCTACGACAGCCGCGACCCCAACAACCCGGTGAATCGACGCATCAGTCTCATCGTCATGAACCAGCAGACCGACGAGGCCATTCACGAGGAAACCACCAGCCTCGAGGCACTGAAGACCAAGCCCTAGCGGCCGCCAATGCCGCCGGGCTCGGTGGACTTCGCTCGCGCTCGTCCACCCTACCTCACTGCCACCTGCCACCTGCCACCGCCAGCGGATCTCAGTTCAACCGCCGCGCCTCGCGCCCGTCGCTCCAGGCGGCAAGCTCGGCGACGGCCAAGGGCTTGGCATAGAGGTAGCCCTGCGCCAGACAGCAGCCTTCGCGCTCCAGGAAGGCGGCCTGATGGGCCTCTTCCACGCCCTCGGCGACGGTCTCCAGACCCAGACTCCGCGCCAGGGCGACCACGGCACGCACGATGGCCTCATCGTTCGTGTCGTGCCCGATGTCGTGGACGAACGACTGATCGATCTTGAGCCGATCCAGCGGCAGACGCTTGAGGTACGCCAAACTGGAATAGCCGGTGCCGAAATCGTCCACCGCAAGCTCGACGCCCAAGTCCTTGAGCGCGGTGAGGACGGAGCAACTGCGCTCGGGGTCGCGCATCAACAGGGATTCCGTCACTTCCAGCTCGACCCGCCGCGACGCCAGGCGATTGGTTCGCAACATCCGCGCCATGCGCTCGACCACGCCCAGATGTTCGATCTCCTTGACCGACAGATTGATCGAGACACGTGGCACCTGGAGCCCGGCACCATCCCAGGCGGCCAACTGACGGCAGGCCGAGCGCCAGACCCATGCGCCGATCTCGCCGATGACGCCGATCTCCTCGGCCAAGGGGATGAAACGGTCGGGCGGGATCAGTCCCAGCTCTGGGTGCCGCCAGCGGACCAGTGCCTCGACCCCCGAGAGCCGCCCGCTCTTCAGATCCAGCTGAGGCTGGTAGTGCAGCACCAGCTCGTCGCGCTCGACCGCCAGGCGCAGGGCGTTCTCCAGCATGAGGCGCTCGAAGGCGCCCGCGGTCAGGGCCGGCGTGAAGAACTGAACATCGTTGCGACCCTGCTGCTTGGCCTCGTACATGGCGCGATCGGCGTGGCGGATGAGGGTGTCGGCGTCGTCCCCGTCACCTGGATAGAGGCTGACCCCGATACTCGCCGTGACCACCAGCGTCTGGCCCGATACGCGCATGGGCTCACTCAGCACAGTCAACAGCTTGCGTGCGACCCTGGCGACGTCCGGGGCGCTGGATTGGGCCTCGAGCAGGACCACGAACTCGTCGCCGCCGATGCGGGCCAGGGTGTCCGTCTCGCGCAGGACGCCCATCATGCGCCGGCTGGCCTCTCTGAGCAGCTCATCGCCGGCTGGGTGGCCGAGCGTGTCGTTGACGGTCTTGAAGCGATCCAGATCGATGAAGAGCAGCGCGACGGTCTTGGATTCGCGCCGCCCGCCAGCAAGGGCGTGGCTCAACCGCTCATGGAAGAGACTGCGGTTGGGCAGTCCGGTCAGGGCATCATGATGGGCCAGGAAGTCGATCTGCGCCTGCGCCGCCTTGGTGTTGCTGATGTCGCTGAAGATCTCAACGAAGTTGATGATCTCTCCCTGGTCATCGCGCACCGCGCTCAAGGTGCTCCACTGGGGGTAGATCTCGCCGTTTTTGCGCCGATTCCAGAGCTCGCCGCGCCAGTGCCCAGCCTCGCTCAGGGCCGCCCACAGGTCGCGGTAGAAGGACGCCGACTGACGGCCGGATTGCAGCAGCTTGGGGTTCTTGCCCAAGACCTCCGCCGCGGAGTAGCCGGTGATCGCCTCGAAGGCGGGATTGACCGAGAGGATGCGCAACTGCGCATCCGTGACCAGGATCCCCTCCGCGGTGTGCTGAAAGGCGCGCTCGGCCAGCCGCAGCTGTGCCTGGGCCCGATCACGCTCGCGCTGCAGGCGCTGCTGCTCCAGTGCCTGACGCACCGCCTCGCCGAGTCGGGCCGGACGGTCCTTGAGCACATAGTCGCTCGCGCCCTGGTGCATGGCCGCGATGGCGGCCTCTTCCCCGATGCCGCCGGAGACGATGATGAAGGGGATATCCAGATGACGCTCGCGCAAGAGTTCAAGTGCGCGCTGGCCGCTGAAGCTCGGCAGGTGCCAGTCGCAGAGAATGACATCCGGCCCCTTCTCCAAGGCGGCAATGTAGTCCGCCTCGGTCTGTACGCGCTGCCAGTCCAGCACGAACCCCTCGTCCGCCAGGCGCAGGGCCATCAGCTCGGCGTCGTGGGGCAGGTCTTCGACGATCAGCAGCTTCATGGGTCGCTCCCTCGCGTTCATAGCGCTGTCATGGCGCTGTCAGTGGCGGCCCGGCATTGAGCGTGAGCCAGTAGTTCGCGATCTCGCGCACCACCTCCACGAAGCCGGCGAAGGACACGGGCTTGACGAGGTAGGAGTTGGCCCCGCTGTCGTAGGAGAAGACGCGGTCGCCCTCCTCCCGCGAGGATGTCAGGATAACGGTCGGAATCCGCTTCACCAGGGGCGCCTCCTTGATCTGACGCAGCACCTCGAAGCCGTCGATCCCCGGCATCTTCAAGTCGAGCAGGATGAGGTCCGGCAGCGGAAAGCGGTCGCGGTCGGCGTAGTGGCCGACGCCGAAGAGGTAGTCGAGCGCCTTGCGGCCATTCTCCGCGACCTCGATGCGGGTGGAGAGTTTGGCCTCACGGAAGGCGTCCAAGGTCAGCTCGATGTCCATGCGGCTGTCGTCGACGATCAAGATGGTGGCGATACGGCTCATGCCCGTGCTCCTATCATGCGGACTCAGTGGCGGCCGGCAGGGTCACGGTGAACCGGCTCCCGGATCCGGGGCTGGATTCGACCCTGACCTCGCCATTCATGAGATGTGCCGCCTTGCTCACGATCGCCAGGCCGATGCCCGTGCCAGGATAGCTATCCTGATCGTGCAACCGCTGGAAGACCTTGAAGATCTTGTCGTGATAGGCGGAGTCGATGCCGATGCCCTGATCGGCCACGCTGAGCTGGATGTGGCTCCCATGACTCTCCGCCGCGATGGTGATGTCGGGCGCCTCATCGCCCCGACGATAGATCAGGGCATTGTCGAGCAGGTTGTTGAGCACCTGCCCGATGAGGGTCGGATCCCCGAGCGGCGTCGCCAGCGGCGCGAGCACCTGGATGCGGGCCCTGGTCTCGGCGATTCGCTCGCCGAAGGTGGACTGAAGCCCCTCGATGATGGGCGCCAGCTCGACCGGGCGGAGTCGGATGGCACCCCGCCCCAGGCGCGAGTAGTCCAGCAGGTCGTCGATCAGGGTACCCATGTGGCTGCCCGCGTCGACCACGTTGTCAAGATAATGACGCCCCTCATCGTTGAGGGCATCACGGTGCCGGCGGGCGAGGATCTGGGCGAAGCCGGTGACCGCTCGCAGAGGCGCGCGCAGGTCGTGCGAGACGGAGTAGACGAAGGACTCCAACGCCTCGTTGGCGGCCTGAAGTTCCGCGGTACGGTCGCTCACGCGCTGCTCCAGCTCGGCATTCAGCCGCAGGATCTCCTCTTCAGCCCCTTTGCGCTCGGTGATGTCGCGCCCGACACCGATGATGGCGGTCACCTGGCCCTGCCGGTCGGTGATTGCGGTATCCATCCAGCCGAGCCAACGCCAGCCGTTGATGGTCATGGCGCGCTGCTCCACGTAGGCGACATAGGGCGGCGCGAACAGCGCCTCTATCGCCTTGGCGGTGCTCGCCCGGTCGTCCTCGTGGACCAGCGGCATGAAGGTCTGGCCCAGTAGCTCGGCCTCGCTCTTGCCGAAGAGACGGCAATAGGAGGGGCTCACGAACTCGAAGCGACCCTCTGCACCGATCTTGACGACCAGGTCCATCTGGTTGTCGACCAGCAGCCGATACTTTTCCTCGCTCGCGCGCAAGGCCAGCTCGGCCTGCTTGCGCTGGGTGTTGTCCTGATAGATGGCGACGATCTCGCCGCCTGGGATCTTGAACACATAGTTTTCGAGCCAGAGCGAGAGAGGCGCGTCCTGGTAGAGACTGCTGGGATGATGCTCAGGCTCGCCGCTGCGCCAGACACGCTGAAAGACCGCGAACAGCCCCATGGATTCGACCGCCGGAAAGACCTCGCGCACCAGGCGTCCGATGATCTGCGCCCTGGCGATGCCGCCGATCTGTTCGGCGGCGTGGTTGTATTCCTTGAATCTGAAATCCTCACCGTTCCCCACCACCTCATAGACCGCAACCCCGTCGCTCATGCTCTCGACCAGCCCGCGGTAGCGGGCCTCGCGCTCGCGCAGGGCCGACTCGGCCGCCTTCGCGTCTTCGAGCACGCTCAAGAGGGCGCGTCGGGAGCGTTCGGCGCGATCGAGCGACTGCTGGATCGTAGTGTGAGCGGCACGGTTCTGGGCTTCGATGCGCTTACGCTCGGTGATGTCCAGCACGAAGCCGAACAGCTCCGCGCCGTCGCCGTCGATGGCGTGGCCGTGTTCCCAAACCCACCGCTCCTGCCCACTCGCCGTGCGGATGCGGTACTCCAGCTGGAAGTCGACGTCGTTTGTCAGTGCCTGCTGCACCTGTGCCCAGACGGCATCCCGATCATCCGGGTGAATCAGTTCCGCATAGCGCGGCCCGGTCTCCCCGACCAGCGCCTCCGGTGGATAACCCGTCAGGTCGTGGCAACCCGCGCTGACATAGGACAGGGTCCACTGTCTGTCATTGCGGCAACGGTAGAGCATGCCCGGAAGATGGGCCAAAAGGCTGTCGTAGAGACCCGCGCCCAAGGCGTCGGCGGCATCAGTCATGGTCGAGGCCTCCTTGCGCTGCCTCCGCACGGGTGCTGGCATAGCGCGGCGCTCGCCCCAGCTCGGCCAGCAGTGTATTGACCTCCTGCTTGAGCGCCAGAATCCGCTCCTCGCGGCCGAGGACGACGTCGTGCCAGCGGCGCAGCTCATCGAGCTGCGCCTGAAGGGTGGCCTCGGCCTGGCGGCGCTCGGTGACATCCGTGGAGAAGATCTGGGCCAGGGGCTCTGCCCCGTCGGTACCCGCGACACAGTGGATCCGCGAGATCAGCCAGCGCTTACCCGTGGGAAAGCTCACCTCGTCTTCGTACTCGGTGGTGCGGCCGGTGTCGATCGCCCGCCTCACACGATCGGCGTACTCATCTCCAAACTCATCATGAAGCGACTGGAAGCGCTTGCCGACGAAATCCTCGGGCTCGCCGCCGAAGAGATGCGCGACCTTGCGGTTCATGAGTCGACACACGCCGTCACGATCGTAGACGGACAGCAGACCGTCCGCGCACTCGAACAACTGGCGGTAGCACGCCTCGCTGCGGCGCAGGGCGTCTTCCGTCGCCTTGCGCTCGGTGATGTCGTGACCAATGCCCAGAACGCCAATGAGCCGACCAACGGCGTCGTAAATGGGGGTCTTGGTGGTCTGCAACAGGACGCGGCGGCCGTCGTCGGCAAGGGTGATCCATTCCTCGTTGCACTTGGGTCCGCCAGCGGCGATGGCCTCGCGGTCATGGTCGCGGAAGAAATCGGCAAGCTCGTCGCCCACGAAATCGTGGTCTGTCCGACCGACGATCTGGGACTCCTTGGCGCCGAAGAATCGCTCGAAGGCCGGGTTGCAGGCGAGATAGAGCCCGTCGGGATCCTTCAGCCAAATGAGATCCGGGAGGGTGTCGATCAGGGTGCGCAGCCGACCCTCACTGGCCATCAAGGCGGCATCGATCCGCGGCGGGTTGCTCAAGGAAGACACTCCAATTGTCCAAAACTGGTTGGGAACGGCAAGCCGCTGAACCAGGCGCCTCATGCGCCGCCGCTTCCCTCGTCAAGAACCATGCCCCCTCTCGAGCATGGGCGCTCACCGGCTCGTTCGCCCGACGCGGGGGCCTGGTCCGCCGCGAAGCGGGCCATCGACATGCCGCAACCAACACGCAATGACCAGCGGAAAGCATACTGCAAGCGACCCGAACTGGGGAGCAGGCTCAGACGAACGCTCAGGCGCGCCGACAGCCTGCCTCAGTACCGCCGCCAGCGCCTGAGCCGTGCTGGCCTGATTTCTGCTTTTCACCTCGCAAAGGCCCAGACACCAGGGGCCAAGCCACTGACACCCGAATGGAAGGCCCATCATGTTCGAACTGATTGCCCTGGGCGTCGTGAAGGCGCTGGAAAGCATGGACTCCACCACCGTCACCGGACTCTTCGTTCTGGTGATGCTGGCCCTCTTCGGCCTCGCCCTGACGGGGATCCTGCGCCGGCGCGCCGTCGCCTTCTATCAGAGCACGCCCACGCTGCTCACCACCCTCGGCATCCTGGGCACCTTCCTCGGGATCGCCATCGGGCTCCTGGACTTCGATTCCAGCCGCATCGAATACAGCATTCCCCTGTTGCTGAACGGCCTCAAGCTCGCCTTCACCACCAGTATCGTCGGCATCCTGCTCTCCGCCTGTCTGCGACTGGTACTGGTCCTCGGGCGCGACGGCAGACAGGCGCGGCAGCCTGCGTCAGCCGCCGATGAATCCGCCGAAAACGTCAATCTCCTGACGCTCATCGTCCGTCAGACAGAGGTTGCGGACGCACAGTTGACGGCGACGCTCCAGCTCGGCGAGCAGGTGAGCCGCATGGACGAGCGCTTGATCCAGACTCTGGAGCGTCAGCATCAGAGCCACCTGGCGGCGATGCAGGGCTTCGCGGAGCAGCTCAGCGAGATGGGCTCGCGCCAGCTGATCGCCGCCCTGGAGTCCGTCATCCACGACTTCAACAGCAACCTCGGCGAGCAGTTCGGCGAGAACTTCCGCCGGCTCGACGGCGCCGTCGAGAAGCTCCTCGACTGGCAGGAGCAGTACCGCAGGCACATGGAAGGACTCGGCGAGCAGATCGATCACGCGATCGAGGGCATCGCCCGATCCCAGGACAGTCTGCAGGCAATGACCCAGCAGGCACGCCAGATCTCCAGCCATGTCGAAGACCAGGAAGCCACCATGCTTGCCCTGCGCCGCGAGACCATGGAGCTGGAGGCCCTGCTCGGCAGCATCGCCGAGCTGCGCGACAAGGCCAAGCAGGCCTTCCCGGCCATCGACCAACGCCTGAACGCCATGTTGGAGAGCATCGAAAACGCGGTTCTCTCCGGACTGAGCACGCAGCAGCGGCTTGGGCAATACGGCATGGAGGGCGGCGCCTTTGGCGACGCCCGCAATGAGCGTCCAGCGAGGGCACAGGCATGAGCGCACTCCTCGCCCCCTTCCGCACCACCGCGGCGGCCCCGGAGGACGACAGCCATTGGCTGGTGGTCTCCGACCTCATGGCGACCCTGATGATGATCTTCCTCTTCCTGTCGGTGCTCTACATGGCCCAGGTCGAGCGCACCCATCTGGTGGAGACCGAAGTCAGAACGACCGCCGCCGAGTCGCGACAGGCCATCTATCGCGCCCTGGACGATGAATTTCGCGACGACCTGCCGCGTTGGAACGCCGAGTTGGTCGAGGCCACGCTGACGCTGCGCTTCCGCGAGCCTGACGTGCTCTTCGATCGCAGCTCGTCGCGAATCAAGCCCGAGTTCGAGGCGATCCTGCGCGACTTCCTGCCGCGCTACCTCGCCCAGCTCAGCGCCTTCGAGGGCGTCATCCGCGAGATCCGGATCGAAGGCCATACGTCGAGCGAATGGAGTGCCGACACAACGCCGCTGCAGGCCTACTTCCTCAACATGGATCTGAGCCAGCAACGCACGCAGGCGGTACTGAAATTCGCCTATGGCCTGGAGGGACTGGCGGGCGAGACCTGGTTCCGGGATCGCGTCGCCGCCGTCGGACTCTCCTCCTCGCGACTGGTCTACGACCGTGACGGGCATGAAGACGCCGAGGCCTCGCGCCGGGTCGAGTTCAGCGTCCTGACGAATTTCGAATCCAAGCTCTTGGAACCGATCCGGCTGAAGACCACCGCGGGACAGGCACCCGAGACGCTGAAACCACAGCTTGCGTCGGGCCAATAGAGACAGATCGGTAGGATGGGCAAAGTCCGCGCTCCGGGCGTGAATGCCGTCCCAGCGCTGCGCGGACGTGCCCATCTTGCAAGGCTCTGAGCTGGGATGATGGGCACGCCCGTCGAGCTTGAGTGCTCCGAAAGAAGCTCATCGCGCGGGCTTTGCCCATCCTCTCATCGCCAAAGCGAATCCCTTCAATCCGCCAGACTGGGGTTGCGCAGGGCCTCCACCGCCAACACCTGCTGCTGCGCCGTATCGATGATCTCCAGCAGCACCTCGGTGGAAACGCCGAGCTGTGTCAGGACCTGGGGCTCGATGGGTGGGGCGTCACGCAGATCCCTGGAATCCAGCTCCGCGAGGTGGGCCAAGGTGTTGGCGACATGGACCAGCCCGACCGGGAGCCTGAATTCCTCCGGCGCGGCCAGTGGCGCATGGTGATAGTGCAGACAGGCGCAGAGGCTCTCCGGCAGGCCCCAATGCTCGGCGAGCGCGGCCCCCAACTCGGCGTGGTCGAAGCCCAGCTCCGAGCGCTCGGCATCCTGAGGCGAGACCGAGGCCGGCTCGCTCAGGCTGGCGAGGAAGGCCTTGTGTGCCGCCTCGGGCTCCTGGGTGAAGAGGATGAGAAGCCCCAGGTCATGCAGCAGTCCGCCGAGGAAGACGTTCCCCGCATGGGATGGCGATACCCGCTCCGCCAGGAGGCGGGCGATGGTCGCGCAGTATGAGGAATGCCGCCAGAACAGCTCGAGCGGCAAGAGGGTTTGGGTCGGCAGCCGATCCGATGCCTGGGTCACGGCACCCGCAATCACCAGGCGGCGCAAATGATCTCGCCCCAGCAGCATGATGGCGCGCTCGACCGAGTCGACCGTGCGCGCCGGCGCGAACGCCGGGCTGTTGGCCAAGCGAAGCAGGATGGCGACCAGGGCCGGATCCTGCGCCAGGACATTGGCGATCTGAGCCTGACTGCTGTTGGGGTTGTCCAGCAACCGCAGGATCTCGCCGACCACCCGAGGGATGGCGAGCAAGCGCCCGGTTTTCTTGATCAGCGCTTCAAGAGGTGGTGATGACACGCGTGCTTGACTCCCAATCCCAAGAACCGAACGGCCTCGTCTGCCGGTATCGGATCGCACCCGACGGGGTCGATCCTGGCTCGGATCGCGCGAGAGACGATGCGAGCAGGCGACGAAGAAAGACGCGCGAACCCTGAGTTCCCGCGCCGAGACGGGCACTCCACCCGCGGTGCGACGGACGCCCGGTCGCGGCGGGGCGCCGCTCCCACTGATCGACCATCGCCAACTACAGATTGAACATCGACTTCAGCGCCTCGAGCGCATCGACACTGGCGTCGAGCTCGGCAATGCCGCCACCAGGCTCGGGTGTCGCCAGGCCCAGTACCTCGAACCCCGGCACGCCCGCGGCATCCGGAGGCTCGATACCCTCGCTGCGCAGGGCCGCCCAGCGCGCCACGGTGGCGATGGTCGCATAATCCGGCCGCGCGGCCCGATAGCCCCAGTCGCCGAAATGCTCGGCCGCCGCGACCAGGTCGTCTCCCAGGCCCCAGTAGTTGATGACGAGCACCCCGGTGATGCTCGAGAGCTTACCGACCAGGGAGTGAATCGCGTCCAGGCGCGGATTCAGGTCGCGCATCTCGACGAACTGAATGATGGGCACCGCGCCAATCCCCGCCACGAGCCCGCCGAGCAGGGCACGCTCACGGTCGAGCACCTTCATGCGGTCCGCGATGACATAGCTATAGGCGGAGGTGAGGACGCCTTCCCGCCAAACCTTCTGCATGGCCTCCTGAGTCACGGCATTCTTGGCCTTGAAGGCCTGGCGCAGCGCAAGATTGACCGCGAGCATGCGCGTGTTGCGAAAGCCCAGCCGCACCACGGCGTCGCGAATGGATTTGATCTCCTTGGCGGCCCGGAACAGCGGACTGTTGGTCGCGTGCAGGAGCGCACCGGCGATGGTGCCATCCGACTGAATGATCTCGGTCAGCTCCGCGATCCCGCTTTCGGGATCATTGGTCATCTCCTGGATCTTGAGCGCGACCTCGGGCCGCGCCGGCAGCGCGAGCGTGTTGTTGGCGATGAGACGGTAGAGGTCGGAGAGAAAATCGGCCTCCGTGGGGTCGAGATCGATATCGCTGACCTCCAGACTGGCCGAGAGCACGGCCTCCAGCGCCGGCCCGGGGATGCGCAGCAGAATGCAGTGTGTCTCCGAAACGAAGCAATCCTCGGGTTGCGGGGAGTCGCCGAAGAGGTCGACCGGCTCGCTGAGCCCCTGAAAGGCCTGCAGCCGCTCACCGACGCCCTGAGCCAGCCGAACGACGTGGCCGTCGACGAGGAAGAGGCGATCGCCGTGCACATCGGCGACCTTGACGCGCTTCTTGGGTGCGAGATCCTCGAAGCGGCACGCGGAGGCGAGTTCCGCGCGCACGCCCTCGGCGAGATCCCGGGTCAGCTCCAGATCGGCCAGTAGAGCCAATTCTTCGGAGGTCTGCTGCATGGTCGGCTTCCTGCATCGATGGGCTAGGCTAAGGGAGACACTGAATCGCTGGGACACGCACTGAGATCCGCTGCCGAGCCGAGCCCAGGGCACCCGCAGCCGTGCGAGATCCGCCTTTCCGAGGGCGTCACCCCTCCCCGCCTAGTCTAGCAGCATCGATTGTCGACCTGACCGCTGCCCTGCCAAGGAATTGTCAGCTCTGTGAACGAGCCGACATCCTTGCGGGTATCGCCACCCAGGCGACGCCGGGACGGCCATCGACATCATGCCAGGTGCTTGTGCCCGAGCAGGACATCCGCGGCCTCCCCGCGACTCCCGTCCTCGCGGGTGAAGTGTGCGGTCTGCGCCACTTGGTCGTAGAGGTCGAGCGCCTTGCGGGTGTTCTGGTAGCCAAGCTCGATGGAGACGACCTTGGCCTCGCCGAGGGACTGGGTCGACTGCTCGCCGTCCCCGTTGATCTGCAACAGGCGCAGCTGCGCATAGACATCGTCACCGGCATCGATCCGCCCGTCCTGGTTGGAGTCGTAGCGCGCCAGCTCCTCGAACCCATTGGCCGCCCCGTTCTGGTCCCCGAAGAGCTCGCGACCATCGTCGATCCGGCCGTTCTCATTCCAGTCCAGCGCCAGAAACCAGCTGTCGGCACGAACGCTGCTGGTCTGATCCAAGCGGCCATCGCCATCGAGATCGAAGAGGACGCCGGCGTCCACGCCCGTGGTCCGAACACCCTGTCCGCCGAGATCCAGGATTAGAGGATCGCCGAGCTGCACTCCCGACGAGGCATCGAGCCTGAGATCGAGATCCAGGCGCTCGCGCGCGACGCCGGAGACCTGCAGGGCGAGGCTTGCGTCCTGGCTGCGTGCCGAGAACTCGATGCTGGAAGCCGACATCTGGCTCCAATCGACCTCCAGGTTGAAACTCGCACCCTCGACGACGCCCTGGGCGAGACCGGCGTGCCGAGCGCCCGAGCGGACATCGCCAGAGAGATCGAGCTGGCCCGCGGCGTCCGCGCGGCCTTCGCGCCGATGCAGTGTTTCCGTCACCCGCGACTCGTCCAGCGAGAAGGCCTTGCGCAGGATCTGGTAGTCGAGATCCTGCTCCATCAGCAAGGCGACCTCCTCGGCGATATCCAGGACATCCCCGCCCGAGCTGGATGGAGCTGAAGTGACAGGTGCCGGACCGGGCGCCTGGCGCGGAGATTGACCCGAGCCGCTCTGACCTGGGGTCGAGAACAGCGGGTGTCCGACACGTGGCAGCAACATCATCGCACCTCACGCGGGTTGAATGACCGGGGCATCAGATTCAGACATCGTCCGTGAACCTCACCGCCACGCCTTCATCGGCATGGCGCACCACCGTCGCCGCGACCATGGGTGCCTGCTCATCGCCACCGAGCAGTCCAGCGACCCGGACCCGCACCTCGGCCCCCACCGGCGGACGCTCCTCGCCGTTGAGAATCAGCAGCACACCGCCATTGCTCAGATCCTCGGTCCGCGCGATACAGAGCGGATGCCCTGGCCAGTGCAGCTCGACCTCGACTTCCATTGGCAAACGCGGATACAACCGTCGCTCGGACACTGGGTTCATCGGCGTTCCATTTCTTCCGCAGTCCAAAGCGAACACCCGGCAAGCCCTCAGCCGTCAAGTGCCGGGTGAGTGAAATCCCCAAGGGACCAGAAGTCGATGCCTCTGACGAAACCAGGTTCGATCGCATAGACCAGGGACGCCGGTCGGCCCTTCTGGTCGCGATCCAGCACCCAGTGATCTGGCAGACCGTCCAGGAAATGCTCGCGCGAGAGGCGGCCATCCTCCATCTTGCACAGCCTGACCTCACCGGTTTCCAGGTGACGAAACGCAGGCAGAAAACCGGCCATGACAGCGGCCGGAGCGAGTCGCCGCGGGGTCTCGGACGTCGAAACAGCCGCCGATTCCGTCGTGTCGCGGGAGAGTTGCATCGCGTGATCTCCTTGTTGGTTCGAAGCTGTAACGGCCAGGAAACGAGGAACTTGAGATTTGCCACCCCAGCACAGCTCTGACAACTGACAACTGACAACTGACAACTGACAACTGACAACTGCCGCCTCCAAGCTCAAACTGAGTGCTGAGTCTCGGCATCGCATCGAGCCGAACGTCTAGACTTGACACTGGGCGCACAAGTCTTTTGGGTACACAAGGCTTTTGTTGCCCCATCATTCCACACGAAACCCAGCGGACGGGTCGACGACCGGAGGTCCATCCATGGACGTCTCATCGGTAAACGCACTCCCGAGCTACACACCCGCGACGGCGAGCACGCAGTCGGGGACAGGCGTGGAGGTCGCGACACTCAAGAAGTCAATGGATCTGCAGGCGGACATGGCAACGCAGCTGGTCCAGGGCATTCCGGACGCCTCGGCGGGGCTCTCCGAGGGCGCCTCGACGGGGCGCCGCGAGGGTGTTGGCGCGATCATCGACGTCACCGCCTGAACGGCTTGGCACAGGCGCCCGCAGACCTTGGAAGCCACCGCTGGAGACCCGGCTGAAGCGCTGAGCACTCAGGCATACTGGCTGACGACAGTCTCGACGGGAGCCGCGAAGAGGTTGGCGATCCGCTCTTTGAGGCGGGCTTGCGCGCCAATTCCGGCCGAGTTGGAGGCACTGGTCGAGCTGGGCGACGCGGACGCATCCTCAGCCGCTCCCTGGGCAGACGCCTCGTCCGCCGCGCCTGGCGATGCCGCTCCCGCCACCACGGCCTCGCGCCGCGCGTCTTGCAACTCGGTGAGCTGGCGCTGGGCATCGATCTCCATCGACCGGGCGGCGGCCGCCACCCGTTGATCCTGCCCCGAGGGTTCGGCGGGCGCCAGCGCGGCCCGGATGATGGTGCGCGCCTTCGCAATGGCCGCGGCGGGGTCTCCGGAGATCGCCGAGGTATCGATGCCGACTTCACCGCCGATGGCATAGCTGTTGCCGTCGGGGCCGCGCTGATAGGAGTAGCTCGGCCCACCCGTCACATACTGGCCACCCGCCGCCATATGCGCCTGCTCATGGGCACGCACCTCCGCATCGCGCTGCTTCAGCAGCTGCACTTCGCGCAGCTCCTCGTCGCTCAGCGATTGTTCCGCGGACGCGGCTTGGGGCGCGGCACCGACCTTCCGCGCCTCCTCGTCGGCCGTATCCGGCGCTGACGGGTCCGACTCGGCCGCGACGCCGGCGTCCGCTACCGCGGGCGCGGCCTGGCGCGGCTCACCCGCTTGGGCAAACGGCCTGACTGAACTGAAGCCGGCGCTCGAGTGGATTTCCAACAGACAGCCCTCGCTCTCCCCCACACTGAAGTCTAGCCAAAGAGGCCGCGCAGGCAGCGGCGGCCCTCTGCCTTTGTGACCGGCGTCCCATTCTCAGTCGCAACCAGACCAGCGTAACCTGTTCGCGCGTCAGGGCAAGGAGCCTCGGATGGATCCGATGGTGCGGATCCAGGGACCATTGTCGCGCACGGCCCGTGGTAGATCCGGCAGCGCCTTGGAGGCGGCGGCGCGATTGGGGAAGCTGCCGAAGAGCGCGATCACATAGGTGCGCGTCTTGATGTAGTGGATGCCACCAAGGTCGTGCGGAGCCATGAACGCCTTGGAGGTCGCGAGGTCCGCGGCCGCGACCAACTGAACGGTGAACCGCTCGGGGTCTTGGCGCATGAGCCAATCGAGATCCTCGGCCATGTCCGCGCCTTCCGTCGCTGGCTGCGCGGTGACTGCGCTGGGGGGCTCCTCCGGCGCGACGGGCTCGGAATCCGCCTCGGGCTCCACCGGCTCGACGGGGACGGGCGGGGACGGCTCGGGCGCCTCGGAGACCGCGACCGGCGCCGCGGGCGTCTGCGCGGGTAGCGCCCGCGTCTGGCCGGAATCGACCGCATCCCCTGGAGGTGCCTTCACCTCGGGCGACGCGGGTTGGACTTCCGCGTCGCGGCTCGGCACCTGGCGGGGCGCCTGCTCCATGAGCTGAAATCCGACCGGAATCAGAATGGCGACGAGGACGACGAGGACGATGACCGGAATGAACCAGGGCCTGTTCCAATAAGGCAGCGTGGCGGATGCGGAGCCCGGCGCGCTCGCCAGCTCCGCCTGTTGCGCCGGCGTCTGGCTGCGCGCGTGCTGCCGCACGTGGCGCAGGATCTGCTCGAAATCCTCGTTGTCGCGCCGGACATCTTCTCCGACCAGATACCTGGACAGCTCAGGGTCCGTCGGCTGGACCCTGGCGGACGGACGGGATTCGGCCTCGCTTTCCAGCTCAAGAATGCCTTCTGGAACCTCATTCCCCGCATCCACGCGAGCCCGCAGATCGTCGTCCGGCGGTCTGTCGAAGCGGGACTGAGTCGGCATGGCTGCACTGCCCCTCGAACCGCTGAGTTTGGCCGTCACGGAGGGTTTGGCCGCGCCCGTGCTGCGGCAGCGGCGCGTCAGCCAGGCGTTGGCGTTGCGATCCAAGGCCCGAGGCAGCCCCTTGCTGTTGGTCTGCAGCACGGCGATGTCGCCCGAAGTCATAAAGGTGTCGGGGTCCTCGACACCCGCGACGCGCAAGCGATGCCTCAGATAGGCCCCCGCCTGCTCCAGATTGAAGGGACGCAGATTGAGCCGCACCACCTGAGCGTCGTCGATCGGGTCGGGCAGCGGCAGGCTGCCGCGGCTGAAAGACGGGTCGCCGACCACGACCAGCCGCAACCCCTGCCCGCCCGCCTCCAGGATCTCGGCGCGGATGCGCAGCAGCCGGCGGACGCTTTCGGCCCCGACCAGATGGGCGTCATCGATGGCCAGCACCAGGGCCACCCCGGCGCGCGCGCGCTCCCCCAGTAGCTCGGAGAGCGTCCGCCGAGGGTCGTCGAAGCCCCCGGAACGCAGGTGATTGCGGATCGTGACGTCGATGGCGTCGAAGGCTATGTTGGCCCGACCGCGAAAGGCGATGAGCTCGAAGCCGTCATCCAGCGCGCCCAGCAAGCGCATCAACTGGACACTGCGCCCAGACCCCTCGGCCCCGGCCAGGATGACGATGGCGCCAGGCGCGCGCAGCGCATGAGAGGCCGTCTCGACCAGGCTCTCGAGCAGCGGGTCCGTGTAGAGGAAGTCCTCGCTGGGGACCTCGTCGAAAGGCTGCTGGCGCAGCTTGAGCTGCGCCAGACACTCGGCATCCAGTGGCATGGCGGGGATCTTTGACTCAGGGATTCTGTCGGCTGCGGTGGGGCCGTGATGCTACACCCCGAAAAAGGGGTGTTCAATGCGAAAGGGCTGCCCGAAATACGAAGGAACTGTCAATCTTCGTCCCGATTTGAGCCTGAGGTCACGAAGCTGGAGCTTCGTGACCAGAAAATACTAGTGATCGAGACATCGACCCTGACAGGGGAGTCTGGATGAACGATTTGAAACTGAACATGCAGGATATCGCGCGCTCGGGTCATGTGACGCGCTGGCATTCGGTGCGTTGCGCGCGCAGCCAGACCCTGGCCGAGCACCACTACCTGGTGACCATGATCGCCCGCGAACTCATGCGACGCATCCTCGGCGAGGGACTCCCCGCGGAGACGCAGTTGCGCGTCCTGGAATATGCCCTGACCCACGACACGCCCGAACTGCTGATGGGCGACCTGCCCTCGCCGCTCAAGCGCCGGATCGCCGAGATCAGCGGCGAGCAGGACCCGTTGACCCGCATCGAGGGCGAGATCGCCCCGGAGATCACGCGCTTGAAGAAGGCGCTGCAGGGCTCTGCGCTCGCCTACATCGTCAAGCTGGCAGACCTCATGGACGCCTGCCTCTTCATCCGCGAAGAGGGCATCGGTCGCCACGCGGCCGTGGTCGCGCGGAAGTCAGAGACGCTGCTGCGCGAGAAGGTCGCGGAGGCCCAACAGCGCTTCTCGGAGCTCGACTGGTCGCCGGTAATGGAACTCTATTCACAGATGCGGGGTGAGACTGGGGCCGATAATCGGCTTCTGTTCGAGGAGACGCCTTAGGCGGCCCCGTGCCCGTGCCGCCGGCGAAGAGTTTGCAGCATCCGCCGGCCGACCCGGCTGTTTCGCCGGATCTGGTCGGCGCGGAGATCAAGGCCCTGGTCATCCGTTGGACCGGTAGGGTGGACGAGCGAGCGCGAAGTCCACCGAATCCCGCGCCGTTGTTGGTGGACTGCGCTGCGCTTGTCCACCCGACCGAAGACGACTGGTCCGAAGGATGATCGACGCCGATATCAAGAACGATGGCCTCACGACGGGTCACGCGAGACGGACGCCAGCCCGCGTTGCGACTCAGGAAGGGGGTCGGCTCAACCGCCAGACAATGAGAGGACGCGAGAACCGCTATGCGAAGAATCAACGATTTCCCGATTTGGGTTCGGCTTCTAGGGGCGATGTGGCTCATCTTGGTACCGGCATGGACGGGGCTCATCCTGTGGGCCGCCGATCAGCAGCGACAGACCGCGATCGAGCAGGCCGAGTCCTTCACCAGCACCCTGCACGAGATGACCCTCGCCGGCCTGACCACCATGATGATCACAGGCACCATCAGCCAGCGGGCCGCCTTTCTCGATCAGATCGTTGAGCTGCGCAACGTCGATGATCTGCGCGTGCTGCGCGGCAAGCGCGTCATCGAGATGTACGGCGAGGGCACGGACCACGAGCAACCGCGTGACGACATCGAACGTGCCGTGCTCGAAACCGGCGAGCCCTATCTCGCGCTCTCCGACGATAAGCGCACACTGCGCGCCGTGGCAGCCGCCATCTCAAGCGAGAATTATCTCGGCAAGAATTGCACCACATGCCATTTACCGACCTCCAAGGGCCAGGTGCTCGGCGCCGTCAGCATGGAGATCAACCTCGACGAGGTGAATGAAGACGTGCGCTGGTTCGCCATCAAGATCTTGGGCATGGCGGCCCTACTCAGTGTGCCCGTCTTCCTCATCCTCTACTTTTTCGTCTCGCGCTTCGTCACCCAACCGCTCCGGCACATGACGATCGGACTCCAGGGCATCGCCCAAGGCGACGGCGATCTGACGCACCGGCTACCCGACGACAACAAGGATGAAATCGGCCAGGCGTCCAAGGCGTTCAACGCCATGATGGACAACTTCCGCGATCTGATCGGGCGCATCCTCGGCTCGACCTCGCAGCTCGCGCAGGCGGCCACCAATCTCGCCGACATCACCGAGCAGACCAACGCCGGCATCGCCCAGCAGCGCAACGAGGTCGACCAGCTCGCCTCCGCCATGAACGAGATGAGCGCGACCGCACAGGAAGTGGCCCGCAGCGCCCAGCACGGCTCGGATGCCACGCACGCCGCGCAAGATGCCGCCGTCTCGGGCAAGGACGTCGTCTACGGCACCATGTCGCAGATCGAGCAGCTGGCCAAAGAGGTCCAGAACGCCTCCGACGTCATCCGCGAGCTAGGGCGTGATAGCCAGGAGATCGGTAAGATTCTCGACGTGATTCGCGGTGTGGCCGAGCAGACCAATCTCCTCGCCCTCAACGCGGCAATCGAGGCGGCCCGCGCCGGCGAGGCGGGACGCGGCTTTGCGGTCGTGGCTGACGAGGTGCGCTCGCTGGCGAACCGCACCCAGACCTCCACCCAGGAGATCCAGACCATGATCGAGCGGCTCCAGCAGGCCAGCCGCCGCGCCGTGACCGTCATGGAAGCAAGCCAGCAGCACGCCGAAAGTAGCCGCGGGCGCGCCGTCGAGGCCGAGCACTCCCTGGAAGCCATCACGGTCGCCATGACGACCCTGAACGATGTCAACACACAGGTCGCCAGCTCGGCCGAAGAGCAAAGCGCCGTGGCCGAGGAGATGAACCGCAACGTCACCAGCATCTCCGACGCCGCCGAGGGCAATGCCCAGGGTGCCCGCCAGACCACGGAGGCCTCCGAGCAGCTCGCGCAACTGGCCGCCGAGCTGCAGGATCTGGTCGGGCACTTCAAGGTCTGAGAAGCCCCAGGTGATGTCCTGAAGACGAGAGACCGGACCGATCTCGTGGGATGGGCAAAGCCCGCGCGATCCGCTCCGCCGGGAGCGCTGTCGCTCGACGGGCGTGCCCATCATTCCAGCTCGGCGCTTTGCAAGATGGGTACGTCCGTCCGGCGCCGGGACGGCATTCGAGGCCAGAGCACGAACTTTGCCCATCCTACCGAGCTACCGGTCCGACAAGCCCCGGACGCACGGGGTCTTGGCTCAGGCCCATCACCGTCGCGCCAGGAACGGCACTCCAGGGCTTTACGCCGCCGCGACGCTGTCCATGCGGCCCTCGTGCTACAGTTCAAAGGGTCGCGGTCTCTGCGCGACGCTTTAGCGAGTCCCTCGCATGCAACCGACCCTGGATCTGACGCTCGCCGACATCATGAGCCGGGATGTCCGGCATCTGCCGCCCGACGCTCTCCTGGCCGAGGCCGCCCGGCAGATGGCGCAGGCGCGCATCTCCTCGCTCCTGGTGCTGGACGACGCCACGCCGGTCGGCATTCTCACCGAGCGCGATCTCCTGCGTCTTCTGCACCTGCGAACGGATCCGGCCACCCCCATTCGCGCGGTCATGAGCTCCCCGGTCCTCACGGCCATCCAGGAGACCGACTTCGCGACGGCCTACCGTCTGGCGCTCAGCCATCGGATCCGTCACCTGGTGGTCATCGATGGGGCCGGTCGCGCCGTCGGAATCGCCAGCGAAACCGACTTCCGCCATCACCTGGGGCTGCGCTCGCTGCAGCGACTTGGCGATCTCACGGCCGTGATCGATCGGGATCTCCCCTTCCTGTCCCCGGAAACTCCGCTGGCGGAGGTACTGGCGCTGATGCTGCGCCAAGGCGCGGCCTATGCCCTGGCGGTGGACGGGCGGCGTCCCCTGGGAATCCTCACCGAGCGGGACATTCCGCGCCTGCTGGCGCAGGCCGCCGACGCGGGGATCGAGGGCGTCCGCTTGCGCGATGTCATGCGCACCCCGGTGCGCGCCCTCAGTCAGGACACCCCGGTGCCCGAGGCGGCCCAGTCGATGCGGGAGCAGCAGTTACGCCAGCTCGCCGTGCTCGACGCGGACGGACGCGCCATCGGCATGGTGACCCTGCACGGACTCATGGAGCGCATCAGTCTCAATCTGCAGTCGGAAGCCGCCCAGCGTGAATCCGAACGTCTCGCCCAGGCGACGCTGGACTCCCTGACCGAGCACCTGGCCATTCTCGACGAGACCGGCAAGATCCTCACCGTCAACCGCGCCTGGCGCAGCTTCGCACAGGCCAACCCGCCGCTGAGCGCCAACGTCTGCGAGGGGGCCAACTATCTGGAGGTTTGCGAGCAGGCCGTTGGCCCGAATTCGGAGGAGGTCCCCAGCGTCGTCGCCGGGATACGCGCCATCCTGAACGGCGAGCAGGATGACTTCGCGCTGGAATATCCCTGCCACTCCCCCGATGAGCAACGCTGGTTCGCCATGCGTGCCATGCGCTTCGTCGGCTCGGGCGCCCCGCGCCTGGTGGTGGCTCATCTCGACATCACCGCGCGCCGATGCGCCGAAGAGGCCACGCTCAAGGCCAATCGGGAGCTGGATCTCCACCGTCACCATCTGGAGGAACTGGTGCGGGCGCGCACCGCCGAGCTGGAGAGCGCCAACCGCCACTTGCGCAAGAGCCAACTGGGGCTCAAGGCATTGCTCGATCTGAGCCAGTTGGCCCCCAACCTGAACGAGCCGGAACTCCTGCAACGCGGCCTGGACATGATCGAGGCCATCACGGACAGCGCCTGCGGCTATCTGCATCTGCTCGACACGGACCAGGAGACGATCCAGCTCGTGACCTGGTCGACCCGCACCCGCGCGCAGTGCACGGCGCCCTTCGAGAGCCACTATCCCCTGTCGCGGGCCGGCGTCTGGGCCGATACCGTGCGCACCTGCAGGCCGGTGGTCCACAACGACTTCCAGCACCTGTCACGGCGCCAGGGCTACCCCGAGGGGCATACCCAGCTGACCCGTCACCTGGGCGTCCCCATTCGGGAGGACGGGAAAGTGCGGCTGCTGATCGGGGTCGGCAACAAGGCGAGCGACTACGACGCGACCGACCTGCAGCAGGTGGAGCTGATCGCCGACAATCTCTGGCGTATCGTCGCGCGCCGGCGCACCGAGGTCGCCCTGGCCGAGGCGAAGGAGGCCGCGGAGGTGGCCAACCGCGCCAAGAGTGCCTTCCTGGCCAACATGAGCCACGAGATCCGCACCCCCATGAACGCCATCGTCGGCCTCAGCCATCTGCTGGAGCGCGAGCTGACGGACCCCAAGCCGCGCGAGCAGATCGCCAAGGTGGTCGCCGCCTCCGGGCATTTGCTGAGCATCATCAACGACATCCTGGACCTCTCCAAGATCGAGGCCGGTCAGTTGACGCTGGAGGACAGTCCCTTCTCGCTCGCCCAGGTCATCGACCATACCTTCAGCCTGCTCGGCGAGCGGGCGGCCGCCAAGGGGCTCGCGCTCGGCTACAGCATCGATGCAGCCGTTCCCGGCCTACTGAGAGGCGACTTTCTGCGCCTGGGGCAGATCCTCCTGAACTATGTCGGCAACGCCATCAAGTTCTCCGACCAGGGCCGCATCCAGGTCGATGCCCAGGTCGTCGCGGATGGGGGCCAGCCCCCGCGGCTGCGCCTTGAGGTGCGCGACCAGGGCATCGGCCTGACGCCAACTCAGTGCGCGCGGCTGTTCGAGCCCTTCGTCCAGGCCGACGATTCGACCACGCGCCGCTATGGGGGGACCGGACTCGGACTGGCCATCTGCAGACGCCTGGCCGAACTCATGGGCGGCGCGGTCGGGGTGCAGAGCGAACTCGGCCATGGCAGCACCTTCTGGGTCAGTGTCCCCATGCACGGGATGTCGGACACGGCGTTCCGCGCCAAGCCGCGCGCACCGGCGACGACCGACCCGGAGGAGATCCTGGCGCGCGACTACCGGGGTGTCCGGCTGCTGCTGGCGGAAGACGACCCGATCAACCAGGAAGTCGCCCGCGAACTCCTGCGCCGCCTCCATCTCGAGCTGGAGGTGGTGGACGACGGACAGCAGGCGGTCGAGCGGGTACGGACCGGGAATTACGCCCTGGTGCTCATGGACGTGCAGATGCCGGTCATGGACGGACTGGCCGCGACCCGTGCCATTCGTCGACTGCCCGGCAAGACCGAATTGCCCATTCTCGCCATGACCGCCAGCGCCTTCGACGAGGATCGCCAGGCATCCCTCGCCGCCGGGATGAACGACCATATCACCAAGCCGGTGGCACCAGCCCTGCTCTATGCCGCCCTCCTGCGTTGGCTGCCCGACCCCGCGGATCCGACCCATGCCGAGGACGGCGCGGCGGCGAGCCTTCGTCCTGCCCAGGCGCAGCCGAGCACGCCGCTCGACCGGTCCAGCGCGAATCAGCGCCTCGACGCCTTGGAAGCCCTGCTGGAGAGTGCCGACACCCAGGCGGGCAATCTCTGGCGCGCCTCGCGCGACCTCTTCCAGACCGCGCTCGGCGCGGATGCCGTCCTGCTGGAGAACGAAATCCAGCGCTTCGATTACGATCAGGCGCTGCGGAGACTGCGGCAAGCCAGGGCGGCACCGGCGCGGGACGAGGGGACGACCCCCTAACCAGGCGACCCGGCACCCAGGTGGTCGGAACGGCTGGGTCAGGGGCGTCGAATGACAGAGCGCGTGAAGCCATCGCGCATGACACCATCGCGCATGACACCATCGCGCATGACACCATGGCGCATGACACCATGGCGCGCGACACCATGGCGCGCGACACCATGGATGAGATCGGATGACCAAGCCCCGCATGATCGACCGTCGCTTCTGGCCCGCCTGGCTCACGCTCGCGGCGGGGCTGGTCCTGACCTTGGCCACCACCCTTCTGAGCCAGGCGAACGTCACGGCCCAGGCCCGAGAAGAGCTGGCCCTGATCGGCAACGAAATCGCGGCCAAGGTGGACATCCGGCTCCATGCCCATGCCCAGCTGCTGCGCAGCGGCGCGGCTGTCTTCGCGATCACCGGCGAGGTCGACCGCGCCCAGTGGCGCGAATTCGTCGCGCAGAGCCGGATCCATCTCAATCTCCCCGGCATCCTGGGGGTGGGCTTCGCCCGCGTCATCGACCCCGACCGGCTGGCCGCGCATGTCCGCGAGATCCGCGCCCAGGGTTTCCCGGACTTCCGGGTGTGGCCGCCGGGCGAGCGCCCCCTCTACACCTCCATCGACTATCTCGAACCCTTCAACGCCCGCAACCAGCGCGCCTTCGGCTACGACATGTACAGCGAGCCGGTGCGCCGCGCGGCCATGGAGCAGGCACGCGATGAAGACGTCGCGGCGCTCTCCGGCAAGGTGCTGCTGGTGCAGGAAACCGCGACCGACATCCAGGCCGGCGCCCTCATGTACGTCCCCGTCTATCGTCGGGATCTGCCGACGCAGACGCTGGAGCAACGGCGTGCGGCGCTGCTCGGCTGGGTCTACAGCCCCTACCGCATGAAGGACCTCATGCGGGGGATCCTGGGCGGCTGGGGGCGGCCCGACGATCAGAGTATTCGCCTGAGCCTCTATGACGGTGACCAAGCCACCCCGCGGACCCTGCTGTACGACAGTCAGTCGGAGGATCTCCAGGCGGCAGCGCCGGAGTCCGCGACGGCGCTGCGCATCCCGGTCGATTTTAACGGGCATCGCTGGACCCTGAGCATCGCCCCCGCCAGGTGGCGCATGGCGTCACAGGCGGAGACCCAGGTCTGGCTGGTCGCTGGCAGTGGGATCTGCATCAGCCTGCTGCTCGCCGCGCTGGTCCACGCCCTCATCCAGACCCGCTCCCAGTCGGCAGACCTGCGCGCGAGCCAGCACCAGTATCGGAGCCTGGTGGAAAACCTGGATGCCGGCCTGGTGGTGCATGGACCCGATACCGCCATCCGCTTCGCCAATCCCACCGCGTCGCAACTCTTGGGACTGACCTGGGAGCAACTGCGTGGCACCAGGGCCGGGGATGGGGACTGGCATTTCATCCGCGAGGACGGCTCGCGCATGCCCCCGGCGGAGTACCCGGTCAATCGCGTTTTGGCGTCCGGGGCGGCGCTGCGGCAGCTGGTGCTCGGGATCCGCTGCCCCGGCCGCGCGGCCCCCATCTGGGTGAGCTGCGAGGCCCACCCGGTCCGCGACGAGCAGGATCGGCTCCAGCAGGTCGTCGTGAGCTTCTTCGACATCAGCGATCGCAAGCGGGCCGAGGCCGAACTGGAGCGACACCGCCATGATCTGGAAGCGCTGGTGGCGATCCGCACCCAAGAACTCAGCGAGGCGCGCGACGCCGCCGAGGCCGCCAACCGCGCCAAGAGCGCCTTCCTGGCCAACATGAGCCACGAGATCCGCACCCCGATGAACGCCATCCTCGGCCTGAATCACCTCCTGCTGCGGGAGGTCGTCGAGCCCCAGGCCCATACGAAACTGATCAAGGTGGGCGAAGCCGCTACGCATCTGCTGCGGATCATCGACGACATCCTCGACCTCTCCAAGATCGAGGCCGGGCGCCTGAGACTGGAGGAGCGCAGCTTCTCCCTGACGCAGCTCATCGAGCAGGTCTTCAGCCTGCTGAGCGAGCAGGCCCGCGACAAGGGTCTGCGCCTGATGCGCGAGACCGACCCGAGACTCCCGACGCACCTGCGTGGGGATCCACAACGGCTGCGTCAGATCCTGCTCAATTTCGTCGGCAATGCCATCAAGTTCTCCGAACAGGGCCACATCCGCGTGCGCGCCCTCCCGATCGCGGACGAGGGCGCGACCGTGCGGCTGCGCCTGGAGGTCGAGGACCAGGGCATCGGACTCACACCGGCAGAGCAGGCGCGCCTCTTTCAGCCCTTCGCCCAGGCGGATGAATCGACCACGCGCCGCCATGGCGGGACCGGGCTGGGTCTGGTCATCGTCAAGCGCCTGGCGAGCCAGATGGACGGCGACGTGGGCGTCAAGAGCGAGGCCGGCCGCGGCAGCACCTTCTGGGTCACCGCGCGCCTGCGCAAGGCCGAGCCGCAGGACACGCCGCCGGACACCTCGACCCAAGAGCCGGAGGACGCCATGGAGGCCGCTTGCGCGGCGGCGCTAGTTGCCGGGCACTACAGCGGCCTGCGCCTGCTGCTGGCGGAGGATGACCCCATCAATCAGGAAGTCGCGCTCGAGCTCCTCGGCGGAACCGGCCTGCTGGTGGATGTGGCCGACAACGGCCAGATCGCCCTGGAACGGGTGCGCGAGCAGGACTACGCCCTGGTCCTCATGGATATGCAGATGCCGGTCATGAATGGCCTTGAGGCGACCCGCGCCATTCGCCACCTGCCGGGCCGGGCGACGCTGCCCATCCTGGCGATGACCGCCAACGCCTTCGACGAGGACCGCGAGCAGTGCCTCGCGGCGGGCATGAACGATCACATCGCCAAGCCCGTCGAACCGGAGCGTCTCTACGCGGCGCTGGCACGCTGGCTGCCCGACCCCGTGCATCAGGACCTGGCCGCGGCGGCGAGCGTGCCGAGGGCGGACGAGGACGCGGCCAATGGATTCGCCCCGCCGAGGATCGCGGGTCTCGATCTGGAGGCGGGCTTGCAGGCCCTGCGTGGCAACCGTGCGCGCTATGCCCAGGTGCTGAGGTTGTTCGCCGAAGGCCATAGCAAGGATGTCGCCCTGATGCGCCAGCACCTGGCGTCTGGAGATTGGGAGACGGCCGTGCGTCTGGCCCATACCCTCAAGGGCGTAGCCGCCACCTTGGGCGCGGGGCCGCTGCGTCAACGCGCGCTGGACCTGGAACTGGCCCTGCGCGATCAGGCGGCAGAGGCGACGATCGAGGCAGGCATTCGGGCGCTGGAAGCGGACCTCGAACCGCTGCTGGGGGAGATCCGTCGGATGCTGCCGGTCGAGCGCAACGTCTCGATCGCGGCGCCCGAGGTGGACTGGGCCAAGGCGAATGCGGTGCTCGCCGAGCTGGAATCGCTGCTGTCGGACGCCGATACCGGTGCTCGGGAACTCTGGTTCGGCTCGCGCGACCTGATCCAGGCCGCGCTCGGCGCGGACGCGGCCAAGATGGAAGAGGAGATCGAGCGGTTCGACTACGATCAAGCGTTGCAGCGGCTGCGTCTAGCCAGGGCCGCGCTCGATCAGGGCTCCGAGGAGCGTGCCGGGGAAGGATAGGCAAAGTCCGTGCTTGGCGGACGCACCCATCTCTCAGGGCACCGAACGAGGATGATGATGGATGCGGGAGGTGGACCCGTAGGACGGGCAAAGTCCGCGCTCGGCGGCGGCTGTATCGCGGCGAGGCTGGTCGGACGTGCCCATCTTGCAGGGCGCCGAGCGGAGATGATGGGCACGCCCGTCAAGCACCAGCGCATTGAACAGGGCTCATCGTGCGGGCTTTGCCCATCCTACGGGACGGAACTCGAGGCGGTTGTCGGCCCGCCGATCAGACCAGGCCGGCCTTTCCGTTGCCGAGCAAGGGTTTGGTCTCGTGCTTGGCTTTCTTCGCGCTTCGCTTCTCTTTCAAGGTCAGATTTGGTTTCTTCTTCGCTTCTTTGTTGCTTTGGCGTTCTTTGGTCATGGCAAACTCCCCAGTTGATGAATACGTTCACAGGGAGTATAGGCGCCGCTGATCGCCATTGCGGACTTTATCCGCGCCAATCGGCAGGCTCGCTCCATTCAGGTATCACAGCCCAGAAACGGGCATCAGCCGTGCGCCATCGTCCTGAGATAGAGCCCCCGGGTCGGTGCCTGGACGACGATGCCGGGGATCTGCGGCAGCCCCACGACGGCATCCACGCCACCGAGCTTGACCGCTTCCTTTGGCATGCCGTAGACGACGCAGGTCTGCTCGTCCTGGGCGACCGTCATGGCCCCGGCCGCGTGCATCTCCAGCATCCCACGCGCGCCGTCATCCCCCATCCCCGTCATGATGATGCCGACGGCATTGGGACCAGCCGCCTGCGCGGTCGAGCGGAAGAGCACATCGACCGAGGGACGATGCCGGCTGACCAACGGACCGCTCTTGACCTCGACCCGATACTGGGCACCGCTACGCCTGAGCAGCAGGTGATGGGTTCCGGGCGCGATGAGCGCCAGACCGGCGATGACGCGGTCGCCGTCGCGGGCCTCGCGCACCTCGATCGCGCAGAGCTGATTGAGGCGCGCGGCGAAGGCCGCCGTGAACTGACCGGGCATGTGCTGGACGATCACCACTCCGGGCGCGGTGCGCGGCAGCCGTGTCAGGACATACTCCAGCGCCTGTGTTCCGCCGGTCGAGGTGCCGATGGCGACGACCCGGTCCGTGGTTGCGGAAAGCGGCTTGAAGGCGCGGTCCGCGACCACCGCATCGGCCCCGAGCTTGGCGGGAGGAGGCGCCGCGGATGGGGTTCCGGCCGATCTGGAGACCCGCTCCATGCGTGCATGACTGGCCGCCTTGATGGCGTCGCCGAGCAGTGTTCTGGACTCCTCCAGGAACTGGCGCAGCCCCACCTTGGGTTTGGCGATGATGTCCACCGCGCCGGCGCTCATGGCCTGCATGGTGATCTCGGCGCCCTTCTCCGTGAGGGTCGAGCAGATGATCACCGGGGTTGGCCGCTCGCGCATCAACTGCTTGAGGAAGGTGATGCCGTCCATCCTCGGCATCTCGATGTCGAGGACGATGACATCCGGCCACCCCTTCTCCAGCAGTTTCTGCGCGAAGATGGGGTCACGGGCGGAGCCGATGACTTCGATCCCGGCGATCCCGTTCAGTTGCTCCGTCAGCACCTGGCGAACCACCGCTGAATCGTCGACGATCATCACCTTGACCTTAGACATAGCAGACAACCCCGTCTATCAAGACTGGAACTGGAAAGCGCGGCGGCGTCCGTTCGATCGCCAAGCATTCACAGTGGGACACCCCTCAAAAGAAGTCCGCCGGCGTCGCGCGCTGCTTGGCCGCAATGGCACGCCGTAAATAGCTGCGCTCTTCATCGATGATGCGCATGGCGCTCGAGCGCGCAATCCGCCGCAGGAAGACCGAGTAGTCGCCCCCGTAGAAGTGGATCTGCCGCCCGTTGTTGCCGCCCAGATCCTCCGCGATGAGCGGGATGCCATCCTGTTCGAGAAAACGGCGCACGAACTGCGTATTGGCGCTGCCGATACTGTAGCGCTCCGGCAGCGCTCCGAAAGCTTCCTGGAGCACATTGGCACCGCCGAACGCCTTGGCGCGCAGCCGCTCGCGACGCGCGCCCTGCCTGAGCAGTTCATTGATCAGGATCTCCATGGCCCAGAGGCCGTAACGGCCCGCATCCGATTCCAGCTCAGGCAGCCCGGCCGACGGATTGCGCACCGGAAGCAGAAAATGGTTCATGCCCATCAGGCGCGCGATCGGATCGAAGAGACAGACCGACACACAGGAACCCAAGAGGGTCGAGAGCATCACGGGCTCCGAGGTCACGAAGTGCTCCCCTTGATGCAGAAAGCGCCTCCTGATCCCTGTGGCTCCCAGCTTTCCCATGACTGCACCCTGCCGGCTTTGCGTGCCGGTCAGCGTGGCCGCTTGCGAAAGATGGACGGGCTGACCACCTGCAGGTCGGTCGCGATGCCCTGAAGGGACTCGACGTGACTGATCACCAGATGACCGCCGGGTTCAATCGACCCAATCAGGGCGTCGATCACCTGCTGCTTGGTGGCGAGGTCGAAGTAGATGAGCACATTGCGCAGGAAGACCAGATCGAAGGACTGACGCTGGGCCAATGGCTGCATGAGATTGTGCTGCGCGAGGCGCACCCGGGCCTTGAGCCTTGGGTCGATGAGCAGATTGCCGGCTTGGGAACGCACCCCCTTGAGACAGTATTTCCCAAGCCAAGCCTTGGGCAGGTGCTTGGCGCGTTCCATGGGATAGAGCGCCCTTCTGGCCTGATCGAGAACACGCGAGCTGATGTCCGTGCCCAGGATGCTCCACTCACCGGCGCCGAGGATCTCGGCCATGACCATGGCCAGGGTATAGACCTCCTCACCCGAGGCGCAGGCCGCGCTCCAGACGCGCATCGGGCGCCCGCGGTAACCGGGTAGCACCTGCTGCGCGAGGAAATCGAAATGGGCCGACTCGCGATAGAAGTAGGTCTCGTTGGTCGTCAGCAGATCGACCAGGTGCTGGCGCTCGCGATCATGACCGGGTTCGGAGATGTGGTCGAGGTACTGCCCGAAGCTGCGCAGGCCCAGATGTCTCAGCCGCCGCTGAAGTCGCGCGCTGACCATCTGGCGCTTGTGCGGCGCCAGGCTGATTCCCGCCCGCTCATGGATGAAGCGGCGGAAGCGCTCGAACTCGGCCTCTTCGAGCGGCATGACCTCGGCGCGGGTCTCGTGCCCGGACAGAGAGGCGCCAGTCCTCAGCGAAGCATCAGAATTGAGCATCCGAGCCGCTGGCGGCTGCCTCCTCACTGAGCTTGCGCAGCGCCGCCAGTTCCTGGATGGAAAGCACATGGTCGACGCTGAGAATGATGACGAAGACGTCGTCCACCCGCCCCATGGCCGCAATGAAGTCGGTGCGAATCTCCGAGCCGAATTCCGGCGGCGGCTTGATGTCCTCGCGCGGGATCTCGAGGATGTTCTTCACCTCGTCGACCAGCATGCCGAGCACGTGGGCATCCTCGCCCACACGCACCTCGACCAGCACGATACAGCTGCGCTTGGTGAGCGTCAGGCTGCCCCGACCCAGGCGCGCGCCCAGGTCGATCACCGGCACCACGCTGCCGCGCAGGTTGATGACGCCGCGGATGTAGTCCGGGGTCATGGGCACGCGCGTGACCACGGGGGTCTCGATGATCTCCTTGACCGCATCGATCGACATGGCCAGGCGCTCCTCGGCGACGCTGAAGGTGAGGTATTGGCCCGCCTCCTCGCCCCTGTGCTCCGGCTCGGTCGTCTTCTTGCTTACCATGAGCTCGCCCATCTCGCCCCCCGCTCAGAAGCGCTCGAAGTCTTTGTGCTCGAAATCGTCGAGGTCGACCGAGGATTCGCCGAAGTCCTCGCTGGCCTTGCCGCCGCCGGGCTTGACCGCGCGCGGCGCACTGCGCACCGTGGCACGCTGGCTCCCCGCACCGGTGCGGAAGAAGGACATGGTCTCTTGCAGCTGACCGGCCTGCCCGCTCAGCTCCTCCGCCGTGGCCGCCAGCTCCTCGGAGGAGGAGGCGTTCTGCTGGGTGGCCTTGTCGAGCTGGCTCATGGCCTCGTTGATCTGACCGATGCCGGCGGCCTGCTCGCCGGAGGCGGCGGTGATCTCTTCGATGAGGTCGGCGGTCTTGACGATGTTGGGCACCATCTGCTCCAGCAGCTTGCCGGCCTCTTCGGCAATGGCGACGCTGCCGGTGGCGAGCTGGTTGATCTCCTGGGCGGTCACGCCGCTGTTCTCGGCGAGCTTGCGCACCTCAGCGGCCACCACGGTGAAGCCCTTGCCGTGCTCGCCGGCGCGCGCGGCCTCGATGGCGGCGTTGAGCGCGAGGAGATTGGTCTTGTAGGCGATGTCCTCGATCAGGCCGATCTTGCTGGCGATCTCCTTCATGGCATCGACGGTGCGCTTGACCGCCTCGCCGCCGCGCCGCGCCTCGTCCGCCGAACTCTTGGCGATACCGTTGGTGACGCGCGCGTTCTCGGTGTTCTGCTGCACGGAGGCATTGAGCTGCTCGATGCTGGCGGTGGTCTCCTCCACGCTCGCCGCCTGCTCGGTCGCGCCCTGGCTCAGCGCCTGCGCCGTGGAGCTGACTTCGCTCGACGCCGAGGAGAGATTGTCGGCGCCGACACGGACCTCACCCACGATCTGACGCAGCCGCTCGACCATGGCGAACATGTCCTTATAGACGCCGCGCAGGTTGGTTTGATCGAATTCGATGGCGAGATCGCCCTTGGCGACCTGGCGCGTCACCTCGGCGATCACGGCCGGGTCCTTGCCGAGTTGGCCCATGACGGCGCGGATGATCCACCAGGCGATGAAGATACCGACCAGCAGGGCGACGAAGGAGAGGATGCTGATGGCGACCACGGCCCGATCGTTGGAGGCCTGGAGCGCGGGGCCCAGCTCTTCCTGCTCGGCCTTGTAAGAGAGTTTGATCCCTTCGATGTTGGCGGCGAACTGGGCACCCAGGACGTCCAGCGTGCCCGTGACCACCTGATTGCGCTCATACGTCAGTTGAACCAGGCGATCGAAGGCGGCTTTGTACTCGCCCTTGAGCCGCAGCGTCTCCTCCAGCAACCGGCGCCGCTGCGGGTCCTGCACAGAGGCATCCATCTCGGCCAGGTTGTTGTCGAGCGATTGCCATTCCGTACCCACGCGGTCCGCCGATTCCTGCGCATTGGTATCGATGAACTTCATGACGTAGACGCGGGCCAGGAGCAAATTGCGCAGGCTGCGGCTCGCCTTGAGCACAGCATCGGTGTCACCGTCGCGGTTGGCGGTCTCCAGGATCTGCGTCAGCTGCTGCTCCAGCGTCTTGCCGGTCGTCCCAAGGACGTCTTTGTCGAGCTTGTCGACCTCCTCGGTGTTCTCGACGACCTGATCGAAGGTCTTGGCATAGGTCTGGATCGACTCCCCCGCCGTCTGGAACTTGGCCAGCCGCTCGGGGTTGCGAATGAGTGCCCCGGTCTCCCCGAGCAGCTTCTCGCCGACGGCCAGGTCGTCTTTGAACGCCTGCTTGTCCTTTTCGCTGTGGGTCTGGAGGTAGTCTTTGACCTGGATGCGCGCCATCAGCATCTTGGCCTGCACCTCGCCCATGGCATTCGACCGAATGGCCTTGTCGCGATACTCACCGAACCCCGTCGAGGCACCGTCGATGGTGACGAAGGACACGGCGGCAACCGTGATCAGCAACGCCAGAACGATGCCGAATCCCAGCACCAGCTTCTTGGCCATGGTCATTGCGCGAAACATTGCGTTCTCCTCTTGAGCCTTTGACTCGTCTACCGATCAAACCCTTTACTGATCAAACCTTTGCCTGACGCTTTCTCGCGTGAGCGCCCGCCGTATTCGCGATGGCCGCCAGCTCGGACACATCCAGGATCAGGGCGATGTCACCCGTCCCCAGGATGGTCGCGCCCGCCACGCCACGCAAACGCTCGAAAACCTTGCCCAGTGGCTTGATGACGGTTTGCAGCTCACCGAGCAGGGTATCCACCACCAGGCCCATCGTGTGATGACCGAAGCGCACCACCACCAGGCTTTCGCGCTTTGTCCGAGCGGCCCCGCCGGCCTGGCTCTCGAACAGCTCGGTCAACCGGATGAAGGGCAGGACCTCGCCGCGCAGATTGACGTAGTGCTGGTCGTGCTGCTGCGTCGTCTGGCCAGCGTCGATCTCGACGCACTCGACCACCTGGGAGAGCGGGATGACGAACTGGTCCGTGCCGGCGCCGACCAGGAAGCCGTCGATGATGGCGAGCGTGAGCGGCAGCACGATGGTCACCTTGGTGCCCGTGCCCAGCGCACTCTCAAGCTCGACCGAGCCGCGCAGGGACTCGATGTTGCGCTTGACCACATCCATGCCGACACCGCGGCCCGAGAGATTGGTCGCCTCCGCCTTGGTGGAGAGACCGGGCGCGAAGATGAGGCGCAGGGTCTCCTCGTGGCTCAGGCTGTCATCCGGCGAGACCAGACCGCGCTCCTCGGCCTTGGCGCGAATGCGTGCCGCGTCGAGTCCGGCGCCGTCGTCGGCGATCTCGATAACGATGTGGCCGGAGTCGTGGTACGCGTTGATGTGGACGGTCCCATTGGGCGACTTGCCCGCATCCAGGCGCACCTCGGGCGTCTCGATGCCGTGGTCGATGGCATTGCGAATGAGGTGGGTCAGCGGATCCGTCATCTTCTCGACGACCGTTTTGTCGAGTTCCGTCTCTCCGCCGGTGATGACCAGGTCGATGTCCTTGCCGAGCGCCTCGCTGGCATCGCGCACCACGCGCCGAAAGCGCGAGAGGCTGTCGCCGATGGGGACCATGCGCAGCTGCAGGGCGTTGTCGCGGATCTCGGAGACCAGGTAGTCGACACCATCGACTACCTCGGCCATGTCTTCCATCCCGGAGCGATTGGCCATGACGCGGATGGCGGCGCTGCTGGTGACCAGCTCGCCGACCAGATCGATGAGGTGACCGAGGCGCTGTGCATCGACGCGGATGAAGCGGGTCTCCTCCTGGCGGCGCACGCGCGCGGCCTCCTGGGTCTTGGCCGCCTGCTCGACGACACCCGGCTTGATGGAGCCTTGCTCGACGAGGATCTCGCCCAGACGGCGCTTCGGCTGAAGGGTGTCCGTAACGGTCTGCGTCTGCTCGTGCTCGCACCCCTGGCGCTGCAGGGCGCGCTCGAGCTCCTGCTGGGTCAAGGCTCCGACATACATCAACAGCTCGCCGATGCAGCCGACCTGGTCGTCGGGCATCGATTCGAAGAGCTCCAGGTATTTGGCGTGCGCGGAATCGGGTTCGAGGATGCGGATGTCGCAGTCCTGATCGGCGAACTCGAAGACCCCGGCGATGGTGCGCTTGTCGGCGTCGCTCTGAAAGGCGATGCCGAAGTAGAGATGGCAGCTCTCCGGGTCGAAGGGGGCTTTCTCGTCCGCGCCAGCGTTGAAGAAGGTCTCGACATGGACCAGATCCCCCAGAGAGCCGAGGTAGCGCAGGAAGGAGAGTGGATCGATGCCGTTGCGAAAGGCGTCCGGGTGGAACTGCAGCGAGAGGGTCCAGAGGTCGGTCGAGACCGGCAGGTATTTCGGCGGCTCGCGGGCCGTGGCCGCAGCCTCGCCCGCCGGCGGCTCGGACTGGCCGAGACGCGCCAGCAGCTCCGCGCCCGCGCGCGTCAGCGCGTCATCCAGCACCAGCTCGTCCTCGGCTGCCGCGGCGATGGCGTCGACCAGGCGCGCGGTATGGTCGCGGCACTCGAAGAGTGTGGTGATCAGCGGCTTGGTGAGCGGCGTATGGCCGGAGCGCACGTCGTCCATCAGGGTCTCGACCGCATGGGTGAAGTCGACGACGGGGTCGTAGCCGAAGACGCCGCCTGTCCCCTTGATGGTGTGCATGGCACGGAAGACCTCGTTCAGGGACTCGGGGTCCCCAGGATTGTCTTCCAGGGTGAGCAGGGCATCCTCCATGGACTGGAGTAGCTCCGCCACCTCGCCGATGAAGGCCTGCCGTGCGCTGTCCAGGTTCATGCGACGTCCTCCTGGTTCGGCTGGACGGGGGCCATGCCGAAGCGTGGCTCCAACTGCAGCAGCGCAATGACGTCCGCCACGGCGTCGCTGTGCGCGACCAGGCTGAAGTCTGCCCCCCGCGCCTCACTGGCTTGCTTGACCCAGAGGAGAAGCTGCAGCCCGGCACCGTCGATCTCGGAGACAGCGGACAGGTCCAGCGCGCAGACGCGGCGGCCTTCCAGCTCGACGCGCAGACGACCGAAGGTCTCCGCCACGGTATAGATGGTCAGCTCGCCCTCCAGGGTGATGCGCTCCTCCGGGCGCGACGGCACGGCAGCCGTGGTCATTGCGTCACCCTCCGATCTGTTTAGGGAAGCACCAGTTTGGATACCGCATCGAGCAGCATCGTGGGCTGGAAGGGCTTGACCAGCCAAGCCTTGGCGCCCGCGTCGCGCGCGGCCGCCTTCTTCTCCGGCTGGCTCTCGGTGGTCAGCATCATGATGGGCGTGAACTTGTAGTTCGGCAGCTTCTTGAGCTCGCGCACCAGGGTGATGCCATCCATGTTGGGCATGTTCACATCGCTGACGATGAGGTGGACCTTCTTCCCGTTGAGCTTTGCAAGGGCGTCACGCCCGTCGCTCGCCTCGATGACGTCGTAGCCCGCCCCCTTGAGGGCGATTCCGACGACGCTGCGCAGGGACGCCGAGTCGTCGACAATAAGGATCGTCTTGGCCATGCCTGACTCCGTTGTCTAGAAAAAGGTCAGCGCCGATCCCGCGGACTGACCCGAGGTCGCCGTGCTCCCACGGTGCAGGTCTTGCTCTTCGACGGTGCTATAGGATGCAAGCATCTCCGCCAAGAGGTCGTCGATCTCCAGGATGTCGCGCTCCTGCTGCTTGGAATCGTGCTCGGAGGTCGTCAGCAGGCGTTCGCTCAGGCGATCGAGACCGCCGCACACATGCACGAGCACTTGACTGGTGCGATCCTGAAACTGGAGATCCACCAGGGAGCTGGCGATCTGTTCGCGGATGATCTCACCGAGTTGGCGCAGACGTTGGGCATCCGTGTTGAGCGACTCGGCCGTCTCGCGCAAGCGGTCCAGAACTTCGCCCACCTTGCGCTCGGAGCCTTTGACCAGTCGGTCCGCGTCCTGCATGGAGGCGTTGACCATGGTGTGTGTTTGATCGAGGGAGCGCGCGAGTTCGTCGACCTTGGCGCTGATCCGCGCACCCGTCTGGGCGGATGACCCTGCGAGCTTACGCACCTCCTCGGCGACCACCGCGAAGCCGCGCCCCTGCTCGCCGGCCCGTGCCGCCTCGATGGCTGCGTTGAGGGCCAGCAGGTTGATCTGCTCGGCAACCGAGCGGACATCCTGCGCCATGCGCTGCATCTCGCCGCCGAATCCGGTCAAGCGGACGACCTGCTCGGTCACGGCGGACTCGCGGTGCAGGATCTGCTCGAAGGCGCCGATGAGCTCGGTCAGGATCGCCTGGCTCTCCTGGAACTGGGTCAGGATCTGGTGCTCCTGCGCATCGCCGGAGCGGGTCGCCTCGATGACCTGCTCCAGGTCCATGACCAGACCGCTGAAGGTCTGGGACAGGTGGACGATGCTCTGCTCGGTCAGCTGCCGGGAGTGCTCGATGTGGCGGACGAAGATGGGGAAGAGTTCGATGCCGAGGCGCTCGAAGGCGCTCTCCCAGGCGACGAGTTGACGGGCACCCTGATCACGGACGGACTGAAGCTCCTCGCGCGCAGCCTCCCGGACGGAGGCCATCTCCCGGCGCTGGAGCACGTCGACGAAGATTGCCGCGAGGAGGATCAGGAGGCCCAGGATCCAGGCCGGCACGGACGTTGGATTCAACCCCACGACCGCACAGCCGGCCAGCCCCCCCAGGACCACGGCTTTGAACGGCCAGTGCGACAGCCTGGTCAGAGGACCCGAAAGCAGATTGGTCAAGGCACTCTCCTTACCCCACCCGAACAGCACCGAAGGGTTGGGGCCTTGTGTGAAGCGCGCCGCCCGAGGGGATGATCGGACTCCCCGACCACTGAATCCTCGACGGTTCTCGATGGCGCTGGAGATCTCTTGCGCATTCCTTGCGCTCGCTCGAACAGACTAGCGCGCCGCCGATCGCTTGCGGCGCCACCACGGGCATGGTCTCTCGCGTCAACCCGCTTGAGATCTCCCGCGAGTCTACTCTGATTCCTCCACGCCGACGGCGCCCAGCAGCCGCTGCAGATTGTTGCGATAGGCGTCCTGCTGCTGCGTGTCAGTGTCCTTGAAGCGCGTGTCCTGCTCGACCAGTCCTTCCAGGATGCGGCTGGCCACATCGTCCACCTGGCTTAGAAAATCCAGTCCAGGCTTGTTGAAACTGTCGCTCATATCGCGCATCAGATGGCCCAGCCGGCGTCCGTGACGCGTTTGCTCGGGATTGTCGATCTGCTGTGTTTCTTGATAGCGCTGCGCGGCGCTGAACTGCTCGGTCCGGCTCATGTGCAGGTTCATCGACGCGAGCTGCGACTCATCGAAATCGATGTCGGAGACCTCATCGAAGGCCTTTTGAACATCGCCGCCGAAGAAGTCGTTGGCGACCTGCCCGACATCCCGGACCAGCGACTGGATCGCGTCGATCTCGTCCGCGCTGAGATCACCCTCGATGCTGAAGCTGTAACCGGTCTGCTCATTGCGGCTAACGTCCAATACGGAGGCACGATTGCCCTGATCGTCCTGGGCGTAAGCGAAGCTGCCTTGGGCGTCGAGGTCCTGACTGAAGCTGACGCGCACGGTATCGCCGTCGCGGGTCTGCAGTGTCAGCTCGAAGTCGTCCGCACGCTGGTAGCGCGCCGCGACAGCCATCGCCTGGGTTCCGCCGGCACTCTCCGTCTTCTGATTCGGCGCCAGCTTGGACAGGGTCTCGAAGGTCGCCTTCTCCGTGGCCTCCACCTGGTCCTTGACGTTGCCGTTGAGCACGTCGAGGTTCTTGAGGATGTCCTTGGCCTCCTTGAACCCCTGCTTCACGCCCTTCATCGCGCTGTCGTACAGCGCCTGGACCTCTTCCTCCGACTTGCCCTGCGCCTTGGCGTTCTCCAAGCCCAAAGCAACGAACTTGCCAATACGCTCAGCCACCTTCTCTGGTGTGTAGTCTGAGGCGTCCAGAGTCTTCAGATCTGTCGACTCCATCCCAGGAATCTCGCGTGCCAGGGATTGGAGCGCCTTGTCCTGGAGATTGGACAGGGCGTTCGCCGGCTGATTGCCGGTCTTGAGTGCCTGACTGGAGGTCTGCGAGAAAGACTTGAGCGAATAGCTGTTGGAAAGGATGGAGAGGTTGTTGTGGATCGCCATCAGGATCTGCTCCGGGAAGGGCTATGCGTACCTCCCTTAACGGCAGCACGGGCGGCGCCTTGAGCGGATTTCCTGAGGTGTCAGGCACGCAGCGCCGCGGCGCGGGTGATCGGGGCGCGGCTCAGGCGGTGCGATGCGAGGGCGCCGGGTGGCGCTCGAGCGAGACGAGCCGGTGGTTGTCATCCACGGTGAGACAGAACTGGCCGCGCACGCCCTCGGTGGTGACGAAGCGGCGCAGGTTGGCAGCCGGTATGGAGAGACTGCGCCCGTCGCTGGCGCGGACGATCACGCGACCGGCAGCCCCCTGATAGTATTTGAGGTACTCGGGGGCCGAAATGCTCAGGCTGAAATAGAAGCGCTGCATGGCGCAATCCAAGAGACGGCTTCGAGCCTCCGCGAGCCTGGGCGATCCTCCGTGCCGACGATGACAGCCCAGGCAGATCGCCAGGATCAGCGGCTCAGTCGGAGGCCCCGCTGAAGTGAATCGCGATCAGCCGCCCCTCTTCCTCCTGGGTGACGCGGGCGACTTGACCGGAGCGACGCAGCGGCTCCAGACGCTCGCTCGGGCTGCGGATGAGGACCTCGAGCTCCTCGTCCGGCTCGATGGTCAGATCGGTCAGGAAGGCGCAGCCGGAAGCGCTGAGGTTGACGAGCTTGGCCGTCAGTACCTCACCGCTCGTCAGCCGGGTGACCTCCATCTGGGTCTCGGCGATCATACGTTTGTAATCACGCCGTTCGTCATCGAGTAGCATGCTCGGGCTCCTTGGTTGTCAGTTGTCTCGTGGGCGTCGGTCGCCGCGCGGCGAGCCGCTTCGCCCCAGGTTGCGGAGCGCCGCCGCGTGGGGCGCTCGGCAGAGGTTCGTAGGGCGCGGTGGCGCTCAGCCGTCTCGGTTCGGCGCCTCGTCGTCCGCGTCGGCATCCGGCAGACGCCTCGGATCGATCTCGTCCTCGTCCAGCAGAATGCGCCGCCCGTCGCCGTCGAGGTCTTCGAACTGGCCGGTCCGCGCGGCCCAGAAGAGCACGCCAACCGCCACAAGTCCGAGGAGCAGCATACCGGGTATCAGTCCGTAGATGACTTCCATCCGTTCATTCTCCCCCAGTCCAGGCGCATCTTAGACACTGCCGTGTCCAGGACTGTGAACTGGCTCAAAGTGTTTTCACGAAGGCGCGAATGCGCGCGGAGTTGCCGATCACCGCCAACGAACTCAGTGGCATGGAGATAGCGGCGATCAGGGGCGTGATGACTCCGGCCATCGCGAGCGGCACCATGACGAGATTGTAAAGAATCGAGATGCCGATGTTCTGCCGAATCGCACGCAGGGTCCGCCGGGAGAGCTGGGACGCCTCGATGACGCGCTCCAGCTCGCTGGAGATGAGGACGATGTCGGCGCTGGCGATGGAGACATCCGTGCCGCTGCCCATGGCGATGCCGACATCCGCGCGCACCAGGGCCGGCGCGTCGTTGACGCCGTCGCCAATCATGGCGACGCGCTCGCCGTCGCGCCGCAGCCGGTCGATGACGGCGTCCTTCTGCGCCGGCAGGACCTCGGCGATGACCTCGATGTCACCCAGTTGATGGGCGATCCGCTCGGCCACCGCGCGCCGGTCGCCGGTCAGCATGGTGACGCGGATCCCGCGGCCGCGCAGGCGCGCGATGACATCGGCCGCGCCGGGTCGCAGTCGGTCGGCGATCCGAAGCTGCATCACCTCCTGGCCGTCGACCGCGCAGTGGATCAGTCCGCCCAGATCCATGCTCGACGCGGTTGGCACGGGATCCTCGGGCAGCCACTCGCGAATGCCGTTGCGCACCAGCCACGCCAAGGTCCCGATGACCAGGACGCGCCCCTCGACCTGCCCCTTGATCCCGAATCCAGGGGCCACCTGGACCTCTGTCGCCGCAAGCCCCGCCGTGCTGAGCTCGGCCCGGTCGCAGAGGTCCAGGATGGCCCGGGCCACCGGATGCTCGGACGCGCGCTCGAGCGCCCCGAAGCGCCGAAGCTGCGCCTGCTGCGTAGCGTCGAGCACGCCGGCGCTCTCGGCATCGCCTCGCCAATCACCCGAGGCGCCTCGCAGGGCGACGACCAGGGGACGGCCCTCGGTGAGGGTTCCAGTCTTATCGAAGACCAGATGCTGGATCGATGACAAGCGTTCCAGCACGGCGCCGTTCTTGACCAAGATCCCCCTGGAAGCCCCGGATCCGGAGGCCACCGCGACCGCCATCGGCGTCGCGAGCCCGAAGGCGCAGGGACAGGTGATGATGAGCACGGCGGTCGCGGCCATGAGGGCATGCTCGAGCCCCGTCCCCATCCAGAAGACAAAGGTCAGGGCGGCGAGCCCGAGCGTGGCGGCGACGAACCAGGGCACGACGCGATCCGCCAGACGCTGGATCGGCGCGCGGCTGGACTGCGCCTCCTCCACCAGACGGATGATGCGGCCCAGCGCGGTCTCGCGCAGCAGCCCGGAGATGCACACATGGAGCACCCCTGCCCCATTGATAGTCCCAGCCGCGACCTGATCGCCGACCCGCTTGGCGACCTTGCGCGACTCGCCGGTGAGCATGGACTCGTCGACACCGCTCTCGCCCTCGACAACGCTGCCATCCACGGGGATGCGCTCGCCGGGGCGCACCAGGACCCGCTCGCCGAGCTTGAGCGAGCGAATGGGGACGACGGTCTCCTGGTGCGGATCGATGCGGGTCGCGACCTTGGGTTGAAGATCGAGCAGGCGTTGTGTCGAGGCGACGGCACGGCGGCGCGAGATCGCCTCGAGATAGCGTCCGACGAGGATGACGAAGAGAAAGTTGACCACCGTGTCCCAATAGACGGCCCCGACCTCGGAGCCGCCCAGGGTGACGTAGAGCGAATAGCCATAGGTGGCCGTGACCCCGATGGCGATGGGCAAGTCCATGCTGAGGTAGCCGGAGCGCAAACCGGACCAGGCACCCTTGAAGAAGGGGGCGCCCGAGTACACCAGGGTTGGGGTCGCGAGCAGACAGCCGATCCAGTGGAAGAGTCCCCTGAACTCGCCCTGGTCGGCGCCGCTGTAGAGCGCGATGGAGATCCAGAGCAGGTTCATCATCGCGAACCCCGCCCAGGCCATGCGGAACAGCAGGTCACGGTTCTCGCGCCCCATGACCCCTTCCGCGGAGTCCGGATCGAAGGGCGTGGCGACATAGCCGATATCGGCCAGACGGCGCAGGATGCGCGAGAGCTTGAGCCGGCCGTTGTCCCAGCGCACGCGCAGACGCCGCCCGGTGAGATTCACCCGCGCCTCCTCGACGCCGGGCAAGGATTGCAGGCCCCGCTCGATCAACCAGACGCAGGCGGCACAGTGGATGCCCTCGACCAGAAGATTGATCTCGCGGCCCTCGCAGGCCACGTCCGTGAACTCCTCCTGCACCGCATCCAGGTCGAACACCGCCAGGTTCTTGGGTGGTTCGGGCGGCGGCCCCAGCACCTCGCCCTCTGGCGTGCGGCGGTAGAAGCCCTCAAGCCCCGCGGCGAAGATGGCCTCGCAGACGGCCTTGCAGCCGGTGCAGCAAAAGGCGCGCTCGGTCCCCTGGATGCTCGCGGTCTCGCGTGCATCGGCGGTGACGGGCAGCCCGCAATGGAAGCAGCGCCCGGTATCCAGGCCCGCGGTTGGCGCAGCCGCGCCCTGCCCGGCACCGGATGACCCCGCGAACAGGGTTTCGGACGAGCGCACAGGCTCAATAGGCGCCGACGTTCACCCGCTCGCCAATGCTGTACTCATCCTCGTCCGACTGCACGGCGATCAAGGTGTCCCAGACGCCGATCAGCGGGAAACTGGCCTTGGCGACGTAACGGCCACTGTCTTCCCGCGTCATGGGGATGGAGAAGTCGCGTCCGGCATCCGAGGGACGATAGACATAGAGGGTCACGGCATCCGGATCCACCGGCTGGCCAGCCTTGTCGACCAGGAAGACGCGGATCCATGCGGGCGTGTCGACCATGAGCGACGCCGGGATGTCGGCCTCGACGGTCCATGCGGGGGCACGCGCCTGGCGCGACATGAGGTTGCGCTCGAAGTGCTGACCACGCTCGTAGTAGTCGGCGTTCACGAGACCAGGATTGGTCGCGAAGGCCAGGTAGACCATGACGCCGTTGATCGCGAGCACGGTGACGACGAGGCCGAGCCAGCCCAGGACCCAGGGACTGCGGAACGCCGAGGATGGGGACGGATGTGTTTCAGTAGTCATAGGGATATATCCTGATGCTCTCAGACCTAAACATTTTTTAAATCAAAGCCTTGGAGCTTAACGTCTTGGACCGATGAAAACGCTTTCCCGCTCGGCCTCGACCGGCACGCCAGAGGCGCGCTGCCCCTGGGCATGGAAGGTGATCGGCTGCTGCTCAGCCTCCAGCGCCCCCTCGGGGATACGCACGAAGACGATCGTGGGCGTCACACCGCCGGGCTCTGCCTCGACCGGCTTGTCCGCGCCGACGAGCGTCAACTGGTCGTGCCCCGAGGCGCTGATGGTCACCGCAACGGGATCGGGCGTCTTGTTCAGGATCTTGAGGGTGTACTTGTTCTGGATCGAGCCGTCGCTCTGCAGCACGAAGAGTGGCGCCCGTTCGTGCAACACCGTGAGTTCGAGCGGGGCCAGTGAGGTCAGACCATAGACAATGCCCGAAAGGGCCGAGACCAGAATGACCGAGTAGACCCAGACGCGCGGCCGAAGCACCATGCGTTTGGGCGGCTTACCCTCCATCTCGTCCAGCGAGGCGTAGCGAATGAGACCGCGTGGGCGCCCGACCTTGTCCATGACCTGGTCGCAGGCATCGATGCAGAGGGCGCAGGTAATGCAGCCTTCCTGCTGGCCTCGACGGATATCGACCCCGGTCGGACAGACGGCGACGCATTGGTGACAGTCGACACAGTCGCCGGTCTGCCGATCGGCCTCCGTGCCACCCCGTTGGACCCGCCCGCGCGGCTCGCCGCGCTGCTCGTCATAGGTCGGGATGATGGTGGTCTTGTCCAGCATGACCCCTTGGATGCGCGCATAGGGGCACAGCCAGAAGCAGGTCTGCTCACGCAGGAAGCCGGCGAGGATATAGGTTCCCGCCGTGAAGAGCGCGACGCTCGCATAGGCGGCGCTATTCGCCTCGCCCACGAAGAAGTCGCGCCAGAGTGTCGGGGCATCCGCGAACCAGGCGACGAAGCTGAAGCCGGTCAGGAAGCCTATGAGGATCCAGAGCAGATGTTTGATCCCCTTGATGCGGAGCTTCTCAAGGCTCAGCGGCGCTTGATCGAGCTTACGCCGTGCCGGCGGCAGACCCTCCAGCTTCTCCTCGATCCAGGTGAAGACGTCCGTCCAGACCGTCTGGAAGCAGAAGTAGCCGCACCAGACCCGGCCGGCGAGCGCGGTCATGACGGCCAGCAGGATGGCGAAGAAGAGCAGCAGCAGCGACAGCATCCAGAAGTCCTGCGGCAGCACGGTCGCCGAGAAGATGTGGTACTGCCGATTGGGGATGTCGAAGAGGACCGCTTGCCGACCATCCCAGCGCACATAGGGACCGAGAAAGTAGACCAGCCAGACGGAGGACATCAGCCATTTGAAGGTCCGCCAGCGGCCGCGGATGCGTTTGGCGTGGATGGTGTCGCCGCCCGTGTTGACGTGCCAACCGTCGGCCTCTTCGTAGAGGTCGTCGACCGGGGAAGGTGCTTTCACTTCGTCATTCGTCTTCAACTTGACCATCTCCACTGCTTCGGTCAATCAGGGCCACGGCGCCAAGGCTCAAGCCGATGTGCGCAAGTCATCTCCCCCTAGTGCATGTGATGTCGACCTTGGAAAGGGCACCGAAATCGCCGGATTGGAACGAGGAACGCGCGCTCAGTGGCGCAGTGATCGCGCCGGCCGCCCAAGACATCGGTGGACGACCCAGGACCAACGCCAGGCGTCAGGATTCCCCGCCCCTGTTCGCCTCGGCATCACGCTTCATGAGCCCGACGACCTTGAACGCCAGGAAGACCACGATTCCGATGGCGATGATCACCATGGCGATCGAGGTCAGCGTCACAATGTCCCACGTCAAGAAGAATCCGCCCATATCAAGGCCCTCCAGCTCACTCATTTGCGACGATCACGAGTCGAGGTCACGCTCGCCGCGCTCCGCGCGAACGCCCGAGGGCGAGCGGGCCCCACGGATGCCGGTGAGAACGGACTGCCCTGGGATCCAGAGCAGCCGTTCGATATCGCTACTTTCCGCCGCCGAGCTCGTGGACGTAGACGACCAGTTTCTTGATCTCTTGCTCGCTCAGCTTGCCGGCCTCGGCGAAGGCGGGCATCACGGCGTTGCGTGATTCGGGTACCGTGGCCTGGTTCACGCCATAGGTGATGGTGTGCTTGGCACTCTCGTAGCCGCCCGGCTTGAAGCGCCAGATCCCGTCGTTCAGGTTGGCCGCGCCAACGGTGACGATATCGCCATTGCCCAGTTCGACCAGCACACCGTTGGCCGCCTGACCATGACAGGCCGTGCAGCCCTTGGTCTTGAAGAGGCTCCAGCCCTCCTCGCTGCCGCCCTTTCCGCCGGTCTCGCTCATCTGCACCACCCATTCGGCCAGGGTATCGATCTCAGCCGGAGTCAGGATGGTCTGGTGTGCGGTCATGGCGCCCTGACGACCCTTGGCGATGGTTTCCGCAATCTTGGTGGTGGTGCCGCCGTAGAGCCAGTCGTCATCCGCCAGGACCGGATAACCGGGGTTGCCCTGGCCGCCACTGCCATGACAGGCGGAGCAGTTGTCGCCGAAGAGCACCTTGGCCGAGGCCAGGGTGTATTGCGTCAATCCGGGGTCGGCCAGGATCTCGTTCGCCGTCATCCCCCTGATCTGATCCTCGAATTTGGCGCGTTTGGCCTCGACCTGCTCGACGCCGCGCGCGTACTCCTGCATCTGACTCCAGCCGAGGACGCCTTGCGTCGGCTCTTGCCCAACCGGCCAGGTCGGATAGAGCAGGGAGTAGCCGACCACGAAGAGCAGCGACGCCCAGAGCCCCAGCATCCACCAGCGGGGCGGCGGGTTATCGAGCTCGCGTAGATTGTCGTCCCAGACATGACCCGTGTTGTTCTCACCGGGAAAGGGATTGTGTTCCGCCATGGGAATCTCCGTAGTTACTCGCTAGTCCTGGTCCAACTCGTCCTCGTCGAACGGGATGTGCTTCTTGGCTTCGAGCCGCTCCCGGTTCTTGGGACGGAAGACCTGGAAATAGGCCAGAATCATGAGCAGGAAGATCACGACTGTCAGGACGGTTCCGATCCAATCGTTGGTCGTCATCGCCTGCCAGTCGGTCTCGAAGTGATCGAGCAAACTATTCACGATAGGCCTTGGACTCATCGAGCGCGACCATGGTGCCTAGCACCTGAAGATAGGACACCAGCGCATCCAACTCGGTCTTGCCGTCCGCCAGGGCGGGCGCGGCTGCGATATCGGCATCGGTGTATGGGACACCGACGACACGCAGACCGCCCATGTGGCGCTGCAGCGTCTTGCCATTGAGGTAGGATTCCTCGAGCCACGGATAGCCTGGCATCACGGATTCCGGCACGACGGAACGTGGGTCATGCAGGTGCTGACGCTGCCAGTCATCGGAGTACTTACCGCCCACGCGCGCCAGGTCTGGCCCGGTCCGTTTCGAGCCCCACTGGAAGGGGTGATCGAACATGGACTCCGAGGCCAGCGAGTAGTGGCCGTAACGCTCCTTCTCGTCACGGAAGGGACGGATCATCTGCGAGTGACAGAGGTAGCAGCCTTCGCGCTGATAGACGTCGCGCCCGGCGAGCTCGACGGCGGTCAGCGGACGCACGCCGTCACCCGGCTTCCAGTTCCATTGCTCCTTGCCGTCCTGGCCGACCGAAACGATGGCCTCCTGCCCGGACTTTTCCCAGACGATCTCTGGAAACTTGTTGTATTCCATGGTGTTCTTCATGAAGAAGAGCGGCACGATCTCGACGAGGCCGCCGACGGAAAGCACCAACCCCACAACGATCAACAATCCCCAGATGTTGATCTCCATCCATTCCTGAAAGCCCTTCGGCTTAGGTCTGTTCTCGGACATCTCGATTCTCCCCTACCCTCAGGCGACAGCCGGAACAGCGCGGGCCTTGGCCAGGCTGCCCGAGACAACGGATTTACGGACGGTCATGAGTACGTTGAAGAGCATCACGACAGCACCGAGCAGGAAGGTCATCCCGCCGATCGCACGCATGGCGTAGTAGGGATGCATCGCGTCGACCGACTCGACGAAGGTGTAGGCTAAGGTGCCGTACTCGTCATAGGCACGCCACATCAGGCCCTGCATGATGCCGGAGACCCACATGGCGACGATGTAGATGACGGTACCGATGGTCGCCGTCCAGAAATGGAAGTTGATCAAACGGATCGAGAACATCTCCGTGTGGTAGAGGCGCGTCATCAGGTGGTAGATGGCCCCGATCGAGATGCCCGCGACCCAGCCCAGGGCGCCTGAATGCACATGACCGATGGTCCAGTCGGTATAGTGAGACAGGGCGTTGACGGTCTTGAGTGCCATCACCGGTCCCTCGAAGGTCGACATGGCGTAGAAGGCCAGCGCGATGATGAGGAAACGCAGCACATAGTCGGTACGCAGGCGATCCCAGGCGCCCGAGAGGGTCATCATGCCGTTCACCGCGCCGCCCCAGGAGGGGATGATCATCGCGATGGACACGGCCGCGCCCAGCGAGCCGGTCCAATCGGGCAAGGCGGTGTATTGGAGGTGATGGGCGCCCAGCCAGACATAGCCGAACATCAAGGCCCAGAAGTGGATGACCGAGAGACGGTAGGAATAGATGGGCCGGCCCGCCTGCTTGGGCACGAAGTAATACATGATGCCGAGGAAGCCCGCCGTCAGATAGAAGCCGACCGCATTGTGCCCCCACCACCATTGGATCATGGCGTCCTGCACACCCGAGAAGATGGAGTAGGATTTGAAGAGGCCGACCGGGATGGCCAGGCTATTGACGACGTGCAAATAGACGATCATCACCATCATGCCGAGGAAGAACCAATTCGACACATAGATGTGCGAGGTCTTGCGTATCGAAATCGTCATCAGGAAATTGATGGTGAACGAGAGCCAGACGACCGCAATGAGAATGTCGATCGGCCATTCCAGCTCGGCATATTCCTTCGATTGAGTGAGACCGAATGGGAGGGTGAGCACGGCGAGCACGATGACGGCGTTCCAGCCCCAGAACGTGAAGCGAGCCATCTTCTCGCTCCAAAGCCTCACGCCACAGGTACGCTGGACCGTATAGAAGGCAGTCGCCATGAGGGTGCAGCCACCGAAGGCGAAGATGACCGCATTGGTATGCACCGGACGCAGGCGCCCGAATGAGATATAAGGGCTATCGAAGTTCAGGAATGGCCAAGCCAATTCCGAAGCGATGTAAACCCCAACGGTCGCGCCTACCACGAGGTAGACAACGGCCATGATCGTGAACCAGCGTACGATCTCGAAGTCGTACTTCTGCTCCAGACTGGATTGCATAGACCCTCCCATAAAGATTGGGAAACAACATAAAGGTTATGAGGCACTCCAGCCTGAGAACGTAGCCACGATCCATGGGCGCCGCACTGGACATATCAAAAGATTGCGAACGGAAAGTCAACCCAAATTGGGCAAATGGCACAACCGAACGCGGCATTTGCCACATTCAGAGGCTTGGGCGTAAATGAGCCGCCAATAACCTTAACAAAGGTAGCAGATTGCCCGCGGTGGGGGCCGGCGTGAAGGCAGTGCGCGGTTATTTGAAGAAGGAGTCGACTGAAAACCCTTCCTTTTCCAGAATATCTCTGAGCCGCCGCAAGGCATCCATCTGGATCTGGCGCACACGCTCGCGCGTCACGCCAAGCTCTTGCGCAACGCTTTCCAAGGTCGAGTTCTCGTAGCCGTGAAGGCCGAAGCGCCGCTCCACGACCTCGCGCTGCTTGTCGTTGAGCTTGCCGAGCCAGTGCTCGAGGTTGGTCTGGATGTTGGTGTCCTGAATGCGATCGGAGGGGTCGGCCGCCGCCTCGTCCTGCAGCATGTCGACCATCGGCTTGTCCGCATCCTTGCTGTAGGGCGTATCGACCGAGGTGATGCGCTCGTTGAGCCCTAGCATGCGCTTCACATCACCGATCGGCTTGTCGAGCAGGCTCGCGATGTCTTCGCTGGTGGGTTCATGATCCAAGCGCTGGGCGAGCTTACGCGAGGCTTTCAGGTAGACGTTGATTTCCTTGACCACATGGATCGGCAGCCGAACGGTGCGCGTCTGATTCATGATGGCGCGCTCGATGGTCTGACGGATCCACCAGGTCGCATAGGTAGAAAAACGGAAGCCGCGCTCGGGATCGAACTTCTCGACCGCGCGAATCAGCCCGAGATTCCCCTCTTCGATCAGATCCAACAGGGGGAGGCCACGATTGAGATAGCGGCGCGCAATCTTCACCACCAGGCGCAGATTACTGACGATCATGCGCTGCCGGGCGGCGTTGTCTCCCGCTTGGGCGAGCCGCGCGAAGTGGACCTCTTCCTCCGCACTCAGCAGCTTGGACTCGCCGATTTCGTTGAGGTAGAGGCGGGTGGCGTCGAAATCGCTCTCGCCAGAGCTGTAGCGCTCGACGGTCTCACTGAGAACGGCCGGCTCCGCCGAGCTTTCGGCGTCGTCCTGGCACTCATCTGCCTCCTCTGCCTCTTCCGGCTCGATCGACTCCAGATCATCACCGGATATCACCAGCGATTCACTGTCGACATCGGACGGATTCTTATTTGCCTCGCGTTCTTTGGCGGATGGCATCTACATCTCCCTCCGTTGACCGATCGGCCCGGAACTCGTTTCGCGCGGGTAGATAGAGGATGGGGTCGACGGCCGTTCCGTCTCGCCGGACCTCGAAATGGAGGAGATAGATCGCGTCCGCCCCCTGTCCAACTTCAGCGATCGACTGCCCGGCCTCGACCCTGTCGCCCTCGCTTGCCAGCAGCCTTCGATTGAAGCCGTAGGCGCTCAGATACTTATTGTTATGTTTGACGATGATAAGATTCCCGTATCCCTTGAGTCCACTTCCGCTGTAGACGACCACCCCGTCGGCCGCCGCCCTCACCTGCTCTCCCGCACTCCCGGCGATACGAATCCCCTGGTGCGTTCGATCCCCCGCGCGAAAGCCCTGTAACAAGGCTCCACGAAGCGGCCATTCCCAGGCTAAGCCGGACGGCCCGCGACGGCTGCTCGGCCCCTCATCGGATCGAGGCGATGCCGCCTTGGGCGCGGCGGTCTTGCTTGCCGTCTTGGGGGCCGTCGTCCTCACTGCCGGTTTCGCGGCTTGGGCTGCGACCTGCCCTCGCGCGGGCCGCGGATACTTGCCATCGGGCGGCACCACTCTCAGCAGCGTGTCCGCATAGATGGTATAGGGTGGTTGGAGCCTGTTCCATCTCGCCAGTTTGCGCATGCTGACACCATGGCGCTCGGCGACCAGACTCAGACTGTCGCCGTTCTGCACCAGGTAATAGCCTTCGGGCGCCGGACCCGTCCAGTTCCAGCCATAGATGGGAGCAGGATGCGTCGTCGAGCAGCCAGGCAGGATCAAACTGCCGAATACGATGGCCAATAGCAGATGGGAGAGGCGTGTGCGCGCTTCGCTGAGAGAGATTGGGGCCGGCAATTTTCGGAACAAGGTCATCTTGAATCGGGAAACACGGCATCGGTCCTGGACTGGTCCCGCCGAACCCGTTCCAGAGTCATCATATCCTCACGAAATGCCGTTGAGCAGAGGCACGAAACTGACGGTCTCCAGGACTTCGTGCGCGAAGCCCCGCTCCAGGCGCGTCAGGCGCACCAGCATCTGCTTGGTTCCATCGCCCATCGGCAGCACCATCACACCGCCAGGCGCCAACTGCTCGGCGAGCGCCCTGGGGACACCGCGAGGCGCGGCGGTCACCATGATCCCCTGATAGGGTGCGTACTCCCGCCACCCCTGGGCACCGTCGCCATGACGGAATCTGATATTGCGTTTCTTCATCGACCGCAGCCGGCTCTGGGCACGCTCCAGCAGCTCCTGCACGCGCTCGACCGAATAGACGCGCCGCACCAGCGAGGCCAGCACTGCCGTCTGGAAGCCGGAGCCCGTCCCGATCTCAAGCACCGTGTCGGGGCGGGCGTGCTCGAGCAGCGCCTCGGTCATGCGCGCAACCGTGTAGGGCTGGGAGATGGTCTGCCCGTGACCGATCGGCAGGGCGGAATCCTCGTAGGCACGGCTGGCCAGTGCCTCGTCGACGAAGAGATGCCGCGGCAGCCCGCGGATCGCCTCCAGGACCTCGGGGGCGGTGATGCCCGCCTCCTTCAAGCGCAGGATCAGGCGATCACGCGTGCGCCTGGACGTCATCCCGATGCCCGGGTCGAGATCGTCCGGCATCAGCTGCATGTTTCTAGCCAGCACCCGAGCGCCTCCAATGCGGTATGTCGCGTCAAATCGACCTGCAAGGGGGTGATGGACACGAAGCCGTGACGGATCGCGTCGAAATCGGTTCCTGGGCCGGCATCCTGCTCAGGTCCGGCCGGACCCACCCAATAGATCGTCCGGCCGCGCGGATCGGCTGATCGGATCACGGGCTCGGCCTTGTGGCGGTGACCAAGACGCGTCGCCGCGAAGCCCCGGAGCTGATCGATCGGCACATCCGGCACATTGACGTTGAGAATGATGCTGGATTCCAGCGGATCTTCGCGCAGCTTGGTGACGAGCCGCACGGCGACCTCCGCGGCCGTCTCCAGATGCCGTGGCGCATGGGCCGCGATGGACACGGCGATGGACGGCAGCCCCAGGAAACGGCCTTCGGTCGCGGCCGCCACGGTACCCGAGTAGAGGACATCGTCGCCCAGATTGGGGCCGTGGTTGATGCCGGCGACGACGATATCGGGCTCCAGCTCCGAGAGCCCCGTCAAGGCGAGGTGAACGCAATCGGTCGGCGTCCCGTCCACCCGAATGAAGCCATTGGGCATGCGCTCCGCGCGCAGCGGCACATGCAGTGTCAGAGAATTACTGGCGCCACTGCGATCACGCTCCGGCGCCACGACCAAGACCTCGCCCAGGCGCTGGAGCGCGTCGACGAGGGTGATCAAGCCCGCTGATTGATACCCATCGTCGTTGCTGACCAGGATCTTCATCGATTCGTCGTTGTCCCTATGGGTGTCTCGGGCAAGGTGGTTGTGCCTGGGGGGCTGATCCGAGGATCGCGCCGTGCGACCCGCCTCGCGGAATCGAAACCGCCCGCTGCGCGATCTCAGCGGCTCGGCTCCGCCGCGGAGGGGGCCAATGGTCAGGATGATAACCTAAGGTAGGAGATCCGGCATCCCGACCGCGCCGCTCGGTTCCCCTGCTACACTAGCGCCACGATTCCGGCACCTCCTGGATAGAGACGATCGATGAAGAAAGACATCCAAGAAGCTGATCTGGAATTGTTTCGACAGCAGGTCGAGGATGCCGAACGGCTCGACTTCGAGGGACTTGAGCCCTTCCGCGCGAAACCGCCCCCGGTCCCGCGACCCAAGCCCTTCGAGGACCCACTGGAAGACGCGCCCACCACGCTGTCCGAGAGCGAGGTCGAGACGCACGACTACCTCCTGTTCGCACGCCCTGGGCTGCAGCATCGCGTGATCGCCGACTTGCAACGCGGCGCCTTCGAGGTCGGGCTGGAGGTCGACCTGCACGGGCTCTACGCCGAGCATGCCAAACGCATCCTGGCCGAGTTCCTCGCCGAGTGCGCCCATCGCCGCGTGCGCTGCGCCCGGATCATTCACGGCAAGGGCCGCGGCTCCTCGACACGACATCCCGTCCTCAAGCAAAAGGTCAACTACTGGCTGAGGCTCTATGACCAGGTCCTGGCCTTCTGCTCGGCGACCCGACGCGACGGTGGGACTGGGGCTGTCTACGTGCTGCTGCGCAACCCGAACAAGACCAAGAAGAACGGAGAACACCGCTGAACGGACAGACCCCATGGAACCGACAGACCTCGTGGCCGCGTGACAGGGCAAGGCGCTGGCGCGCGGCGCTGCTTGGGGCCGGCGCCCTGGCCGCTGCGCTGGCCCCGGCTGACGCGGCGCCCGTCCTGGGCCTGGCCTATCAGCCCTATGTCGGCCAGTGGAGCCAGCAGGGCGACAATCCCTACGCACCCGAGCGCTTCTACACGCCCTCCTTCAACACCTACGCCGGGGGCTTCGACCTGGACGATCCGACGCATTCGCTGCTGGTCGGACGCCAGGAAATCGACCTCAGGTTCGATGCGGGCGGACAGGTCCAGGCCATCCAGGCGCGCGGGGAACTCGCCTGTCAGCCGGACGCCCTGCGCGGGGCCGGCCCGGAGCGCTGGAGCCACAGCTACTTCAGGCGCTTCGAGGCACGCACGGCCTTACCCGCGACGGTCATCGACAACCAGGCATCGGTCTATCGCCAACTGCTGTATTTGATCGGCGCGGCGGCCGGCGCGCCCCTGACACTCGCCACCTATGGCACGGGCTTTCAGACCGGCTACTGGCGCACACTCGATGGATCGGACTACGCGACCCTGCCGGTCTGGTCGCGCAACACGGTCAAGTTCATCCCGGCGGGAGAGGCCCCGATCACGGAGACTCACAGCATTGAGGAGCTCTACTTCTACTTCCCACCGACCGCCGCCTACGTGCGACCGGCACCGGAAGGGATCCAAGTCGAGACACGCGGCCAGCCAGGCAAGGATCTGGAGCTCGTCGCCGTCCACCAGAGGCTCTTCACCGCCGCCGACAAAGGCGAGGCCGGCGCTCAACTCAATCCCGGCTTCTTCGCGGGCGACGCCAACGCCCAGATTGCACTGGCGGCAGCGGAGATCAACGCACAGGCGGGCAAGCGACTCCTGACCCTCAAGCTCGGCGTCGACAACCTCGCCGTCGCGGGCTCGCTGGTCAATGATCGCATGCGCTTCGGCATCCTCTCCGCCCTGGCTCAGGCGAGCGCCGCCAACGCACGCTACCCGGGGACAGTGACCCACCTGGTCATCTCGAACGAATACGCGCGGGTCGCGGCGACAGCCGAAGGCGAGCGGACGCCAACCCAGCAGATCGCCGAGATGGTGCGTTACGCGAAGACCCAGATGGCGCCAGGCGGGGACTTCGCCGGACTCGCCCTCAAGGTCGGCGTCCGCGGCAACAGCTTTCTGGCGGTCGATACCCAGTCGAGCGACCGCGCCGCGCGGCAGTTCACCCAGGATGTCGCCGAGTTGCTCGCGGACGTCGATGTCCTGATGGAGAATCGCTATCCCAGCCCAGAAGCCGTCGAAGCGGCCCGTCAGACCGGCCGCTGGGATCTCTATTTCGACGCCGAGCAGGGCGAGCTGAGCAAACAATGGCGGCAGCTGACCAAGGCCATCCGCGGCCTGCCAGGCGGCGAGCGGGTCGAGCTGATGATCGGCGAGATCGGTCATCCGACCGGCGGCATCGCCTTCAACCTCCCCGGCTATGTCGAGGGCGACACGGCCATCCCGCCCGGCTCGCCCTTCGCCAAGGTCGCCGGCGCGCTGGAGGCGGGCGGCTCGCGGATCGGAGCGCGCGGACGCGCGACTCTGGCGGCCTATTTCAACGACGCACTCGCGACCGCCTTCCTGGAGCAGGCGTTCGCCTGGTCGCGCGAGACCGGGGTCCAGATCCACGCCTTCGAGGCCTTCGACGAGCCTCAGAAGGCGGTCCAGAACCTTCCCTTGCCTGGGCTGACGCCCGCCCGATCGATGCTCAACCGGGCCGGCCCCTTTGGGGCCGAGGCTGCCTATGGCCTCTTCGGCTATACGGGAGTCGCCGCGTTCAGCAACCCATCCGAGGCGGCCGGGCCACCGCGCCCCGGCGCCGCGCGAAGCGACGCGCTACCGCCGGGCCTGAGCTGGGCCGACCAGCCGGACGGTCGCCTCTATCCAAAGCTGCCGGATCTGGACTTCGCCGCCATCGCGCGCGCGTTCAACGCTGTCATATCGCCGTGATACCATCCGCGCCCATGCTCACCTACCCAGATATCGACCCCGTCGCGCTCGCCCTTGGCCCCATCAAGGTCCATTGGTACGGGCTCATGTATCTCGTCGGCTTCGCCCTCGCCTGGACCCTGGGGCGCCGGCGCGCCGCCCGCACCCCGGGCTGGAACGGCGAGATGGTGGACGACCTCATCTTCTACGGCGTCATCGGCACCATCGTCGGCGGTCGGCTCGGCTACATGCTCTTCTACGGTTTCGACCAGATCCTGGACAACCCACTGAATCTGCTCAAGGTCTGGGAAGGCGGGATGTCGTTTCACGGGGGTCTGATCGGCGTCCTCACCGCCGTCTACCTCTTTGCGCGCCGGCACGGCCTGCGCTTCTTCCAGGTCGGCGACTTCCTCGCGCCGCTGGTGCCGCCCGGATTGCTGGCGGGTCGCCTCGGCAACTTCATCAATGGCGAGCTCTGGGGACATCGCACGGATCTGCCATGGGGAATGCAGTTGCCCTGCGCAAAGCTCCCTCAGCAATGTCTGGACCAGGCGCCGACAGCGCTCTACAGCCCGCCCGTGCATGCCTCCCAGCTCTACGAGGCCACACTCGAGGGTCTGGTGCTCTTCCTCATCCTCTGGACCTTTTCCAGCAAGCCGCGACCCGTCATGGCCGTCTCTGGCCTGTTCCTACTCTGTTACGGAACCTTCCGCTTCCTGGTCGAATTCGTCCGCCTGCCGGATGCCCACATCGGCTACCTCGCCTTCGACTGGCTCACCATGGGGCAACTGCTGTCACTGCCGATGATGCTCTTCGGACTCCTGCTGATGGCGCTGGCCTACCGGCAAGGTCGCGTCGAGCGAAGCACCCAGAGCTAAGGCGCATTCCGACGCGACTCAGCCGGATCGCCCACGGATCCCGCGCGGCACGACGGCGCGCTCGGCACGCTCGAAGAGCCACTGGGTGACGAGCGCAAACAGGGCCGAGGGGATGGCCCCCTCCAGAATGAGCGCGGTGTTGTCGAGCCGAATCCCCGTCAGGATCGGCTGTCCATAGCCGCCGGCGCCCACCAAGGCGCCGAGGGTCGCCGCCCCGACATTGATCACCGCGGCCGTCTTGATGCCGGCCAGTATCATGGGAAGCGCAAGCGGCAGCTCGATCCGACGCAGACGCGCCGCTGCCGGCAGACCCAAGGCTTGCGCAGATTCGCGCAGCGCCACCGGGATCCCCGTGATGCCGGCGTGGGTGTTGCGCACGATCGGAAGCAGGCTATAGAGAAAGAGCGCAACCAGTGCCGGTCCGGCGCCAATGCCGAACAGCGGGATCATGAAGACCAACAGGGCGAGCGCCGGGATCGTCTGCAAAATTCCAACCGTCGATAGCACGACCTGACCCAAGCGGCGCCGGTAGGCGGCAAGCACGCCCAGCGGAACCGCCACGCAGATGGCGGCGGTCAGGGAGACGCCGACCAGCATCAGGTGCTCCAGGCTGTGCCGGGCTAGGCGCGCGAGCAGACCATCGCTGGACACTTCGGATGCGAGGCCAAGCTTGACCCGCAGGAAGTCGCGCGCCGCCTGCGCCTCGCCCTCCCCCTCGATCTTCACGGCCGCATTGAGCGCCACCATCTCGCCGACATCGATCAGTCCAAGGCTGCGCTCGAGCGCCGCGCGCACGGACGGGGCGCGTTGCCCAAGATCCGCCCTGAGGAGCAGCACCGCATCGTAGCGAGGGAAGTAGCCCAGATCGTCGTCCAGCGTGCGCAAGCCGTAGTAGGCGATCTCGGCGTCCGTGGTGTAGAGCTCGGTGACGTCCGCCTCACCCGCGCCCAACGCGCGGTAGGCCAGCTCGTGCTCGACACCACGCACGTCCTGCTGTGGCAGACCGTAGCGCTCACGCAACCCCGGCCAGCCGTCGGATCGCTCCATGAACTCGCTGCCGAACCTGAACCTGAGCTCGGGGTGAGCCTTGAGATCGGACAGCGTGTGGATCGCCAGGTCGGATGCCTCGGCCTCCGGCATTCCCAGGGCATAGTTGTTCTGGAACCCGAGCGAGCCGACGAGCGCGATGCCCCGGTCCGCGAGCCAGGCACGCAGCTCCGCCGGGCTGACCGCTGTCTCGCGCGCCATGATCTCGTGGCTCAGCGTCCCGGTGTACTCGACATAGGCATCGATCTCCCCGGCTTGCAGGGCATTGAAGAGGATCCGCGTCCCGCCGAGCGACGCCCGGTGCAGCACCGGCCGGCCAGTCGTCTGCGCCAGGGCCGTCAGCATCTCGCCCAGGATGACGCTTTCGGTGAACTTCTTGCTCCCGATCACGACCTCATCCTCGCTGCGTGCGCAACCGCCAAGCATCAGGCCGAAGACGATCAGGACCAGCACCCCGAGCGGCCAGCGACGCATCAGACACCTCCCCCATTCAACAGATGGCTGCGTTGGGCACGAATGAATTGCTCGACGAAAGGCTCCGCGGGGGCCGCCACCATCTCCTCGAGCGTGCCGATTTGCAGAATGCGCCCGGCACGCATGAGGACGATGGAATGACCGAAGAAGGTGGCCTCCGCGAGATCGTGCGTCACGAGGACCACGGTCTTGCCGAGCGCCTGAAAGACCTCCTTGAGATCCTCCTGCAGCTCGAAACGAATCATGGGATCGAGCGCGCCCAGCGGCTCGTCGAGGAGCAGTACCTCGGGGTCGAGCATGAGCGCCCGCATCAAGGCGACCCTTTGGTTCTGCCCACCGGACAGCTCGTTCGGGTAGCGCTCCAGCCCATCGGCCGGAAAATGGGTCAATCGCGCCAGCAGATCCAAGCGCTCTTGAATGCGCTGGTCCGACCAGCCGAGATGCCGGGCCATCAAGACCACGTTCTCACCCGCCTTGAGGTGAGGAAAGAGGCCGCCCTGTTGAATGACATAGCCCATGCGCAGGCGCTGGGCCGGGAGGGTCGATGCCCGCAGAGGCTGACCGTCGAAGTCGAGCTGCCCGGAATCGGGCTCGCCCAACCCGATCAAGAGCCGCAGCAAGGTCGATTTGCCGCAGCCCGAGGGACCGATGAGGACAGTGGTCCGACCGGGCGCGATGGAGAGATCGACCCCAGCGAGGGCAGCTTTGTCCTGGTAGTGCTTGGAGACCTGGGAGAGTGTGAACATGGTCTCGCGGGGGCCCTGGTGTGACTGGAGACCGACGCTTGGGCGTTGGCCGCTCGCGCCATCCTAAGCGAGTCGAGGGGCGGAAAACAGGCACAAAAAAACCGGCAACTTGCCGGTTTTTTATGGAGCCCGCCGAGACTCAGCCCATCGCCTTGATGTGCGCGTTGAGGCGGCTCTTGTGGCGCGCGGCCTTGTTGGCATGGATCAGGCCCTTGCGAGCGGCACGATCGATTCGCGGCACGGCGTCCTTGAAGGCCTGCACAGCTGCTTCCTTATCCTGCGCCCGGATCGCCTTGATCACCTTCTTGATAAAGGTACGCAAGGTGCTCCGCTGCGCCGTATTTCGCTGACGGCAGACTTCTGCTTGACGGGCGCGCTTACGTGCTTGAGGTGAGTTAGCCAAGTGGGTCTCCTGAAAATCCGGCTGAACGGTTCAAGGTCAAAAATTAAGTCAGGTATTATTGAGCACTTTTGCGCTCGCGTCAACCAATTAAAGGCACTCACGCGCTCCGTTTTTGCGTCGCGCACCTTAGGGGATTGCTTCGGTCGCCCCCTATAATCAGCACCCTTTTGCGCTCGGAGCAACCCTTGCCGTGGCATCACTGCTCGCATCCATCACGAAGATTGGCGGCAACAACCTGCTATCGCGGATCCTGGGTTTCACCCGGGACCTTGTCATCGCCCGCATCTTCGGAGCGGATGCGGCAACCGACGCCTTCTTCGTCGCCTTCAAGATCCCGAACTTCGCACGCCGGCTCTTCGCCGAAGGCGTCTTCTCGATGGCCCTGGTGCCGGTGCTCACCGAGCACAAGGCACGCGGGACACCGGCCCTCAAGTCCTTCGTCGACGAGTTGGCGGGTGCCCTCGGGGTCATGCTGCTGCTGACGACCGCCGTCGGCGTCTTGGCGGCGCCGGCGCTCGTGCTGCTCTTCGCGCCTGGCTTCGTGAGCGATGCCTCGCAATTCGAGATGGCGACCGCCATGCTGCGGCTCACCTTTCCCTACGTCCTCTTCGTCACGCTCACCGCCTTCGCGGGCGGCATCCTCAACACCCATGAGCGTTTCGGCGTGCCGGCCTTCACGCCCGTCATCCTGAATCTGAGCTTGATCGCGTGCGCCATCTGGTTGGCACCCCGGTTCGACGCGCCCATCCTGGCCCTCGCCTGGGGCGTGCTGATCGCCGGGATCGCGCAACTCGCCTTCCAGCTGCCCTTTCTCCAGCAGTTGGGGCTGCTGCCCCGCCCCCGTCTGAACCTCGCCGACCCTGGCATCCGCCGCCTGATCATGCTGATGGGACCGGCCATCCTCGGCGTCTCGGTGGGACAGATCAGTCTGCTGCTGGACACGCTGCTCGCCTCCTTCCTCCAGACGGGCAGTATTTCCTGGCTCTATTACTCGGATCGGCTCATGGAGTTTCCCCTGGGCATCCTGGCGGTCGCGCTCGGGACCGTCATCATGCCCGAGCTGTCGAGCCAGCATCTCGGGCGTGCGACCGCCGACTTCTCCCGCACGCTCGACTGGGCGCTGCGCTGGGTGCTGCTGCTCGGCGCGCCGGCGGCCATCGGCCTGCTCGCCCTGTCCCGACCGTTGATGGCCACCCTCTTCTACTCGGGCGAGTTCGCCTCCCGAGACGTGCAGATGGCCGCCTGGAGCCTCATGGCCTACGCCCCCGGCGTCGCCGCCTTCATGGCCATCAAGGTGCTGGCGCCCGGCTATTACGCCAGGCAGGATATCGGCAGACCCGTGCGGTTCGCCATCATCGCGCTCGGCGTCGGCCTGGCCTGCAATCTGCTGCTCATGCTCCCCATGGGCCACGCCGGTCTCGCGCTCGCGACATCCATGGCCGCCGCCCTCAACGCCGGCCTCCTGCTGCGCGGCCTGCTGGTGCAGGGCATCTACCGACCGGAGCCCGGCTGGCGCCCCCTGCTCATCAAGGGTCTGGCGGCGAGCGCGGCCATGGGGGCACTGCTCCTGACCGGGACGGGAACGGCGGCGAGTTGGATCGCCATGGGCACGGGCGAGCGGATCCTCGCCCTCGGTGGATGGATTCTGGCGGGGGCAGCGGTCTATGCAGGGATTCTCATCGCGCTGCGCGTCAAATCCGAGGATCTGAGGCGCCGCTCGGCGTGATGCGTCGAGGGACATCGTCAGAAGGCCATGAGCGCGTCTCGGCACAGCCCTTGCTGCTCATCAACGGCCAATTGGTGTCTTTACGAAATTGGATCTAAATTCATCCCTATAATGCAGCTCGGGCGCACGCCTGAGACGCATTACCGGAAATGACCGAATGCTCAAGGCGCGGCACCATGCCAATTGCGGCCTGCGGCGCTCGGGGCATCGGATCGGCGAGAGAGTGAACGCCGATCGACCTGGCGTGACGGCCAATCCGCATGGGCGAGAAAAACCGAGGTATGCGCCCCCGTCTTTCGCACAACGCATTGCTCGGCCACCAAGGGAACACCCTGATGCATCAACCGACTCAAGCGACCCGCACGATCAATCGCCGCCGCCATTCTCGCAGGACGGACAGCTGCGAGGTGCAGATCCAAACCGTCGATGCACCCCTGACCGACAGCGATGCCTGCAGTCACTACTGCCTCTCGCAGGATGTCAGCGCAAGCGGCATCCGGCTCATCGCGGACCATGACTACCCGGTGCGTTCCAAGCTGCTCCTGACCATGGAGTGCAGAGAGGAGGGCTGGACGCGGATCACCTCCCGCGTCGGCTCCGTGGTCTGGACGAAGCCGGATACATCCGGACAACAGTGCCAACTCGGCATTCGATTCACTGACGTTGACACCCCGGAGCTCGGCGCGTTCTAGCCGGCGAAACCCAAACCCGCCAGGACTGCTCCTCGGACCGCCAGTTCACGGCCGCGCAGAGGCTGACTGCTGGCGCCTCAACCGGCCCAAGCGACCTCGATGCGGTTCCGGCCCGCCGCCTTGGCGCGATAGAGTGCCGCGTCCGCCGCGCCGACGATCTGCGCCGGATCCTCATCCTGGTCCTCGTGGAGCGCGAGGCCGATGCTGACGGTCAGGGGATGGCCGGGAAAGCGCTCTCCCAGGATCTGGCCCCGTTGCTCGATGTGGCGCCGGATGCGCTCGGCATAGATGCGGGCGCCTTCTCCATTGGAATCCATGAGCACGAAGAGGAACTCCTCTCCACCGTAACGCCCGAGGAAATCGGTCGGTCGCGTGAGGCTGCGCATGGTGTCGGCGACGATCCTGAGCACGTCGTCGCCCGTCTGGTGACCGAAGGTGTCATTGAATCGTTTGAAGTGATCGATATCCGCCAAGCCCACGGCGAACCGGCGATGGGCCTCCTTGCCCTGGCGGAAGGCTTGTGCGAGGAAGCGATCGATCGCACTGCGGTTGCTGAGCCGCGTCAGGGCATCGACCTCCGCCTTGGCGCGCTCGCGTTCGAAGGCCCGGCTGCGCTCGATCGCGATACCGAGCTCACCCGCAACGCGCATCACCTCGGACAGCGGAGCGATCTCCAACGGCTGGCCCGCCTCCTTTGGACTCACCCAGAGCACGCCCAAAAGCCGGCCATGGCACATCACGGGCACGGCCGCCGCCTCGCACACCCCCAGCGCGGAGAGGATCTTCTCGTTCTCGATCGCCTCTCGCACCAGCACGGGTCGGCGCTCGCGCAGACAGCGGACCAGGTCGCCCGAGAGTGAGGTGATGGTCATTTCCAGCGGCGCGCTCGGCGAGAATGCCGGCATCGGCGGCAGTGCATGCGTGGCGACCAGGCTGCGGCGCCGGCGCTCGACTTGCATCATGAGCAGTCGTCCGACGCCAAGCTCACGCCGCAATGCCTCCAGCGTCTGCGGAATGAATTCGTCCGGATTCAGGCTCTGATGGGGCGCCGTATAGCTGGAGTGCGCGTTGCCGGCGGCCGTGGTCTGCGGCCCAGGCTCGCCCTGGCAGAGCGCGATGGCCGTTGCGATCATGTTCGCCCTCAGCTCGGGCGATGAGGGAAACTCAAGGCCATAGAAGGTCCCGATCTCGGTGATCTCGCGGTCCGCCTGCTCGAACAGCTCCGGCAGACCGAGCTGCTCCAGAGGCACCAGGGACAGGGCCTCGCGCGAGATGCTCGGGCTATTGGGCATCTCGACCGAGCCGATGCCTTGAGTCCAGGCGATGAAGTCCGCCAATGAGACGATCGCGACCTCCCGCGCCTCCTCGTGCGGCAGCTTGGCCTCGGCGATCGAGCGATGGTGCAGGGCCTGGACCCGGCAGACCAGCTCCGGCAGCCCCCAGCTCTCGCAGATCACCGCACCGACGGCATCGTGCGTCACGCCGAAGTAGGTGCGCTCGTTGTCGCGAATGGAATGCATGCTGTTGGAGGAAGCGGCGAGGAAGTCGCTATAGCGCACGCGCCCATGCGACTCCAGGATGATCTTGCCCAAATCGTGCAGCAGACCCGCCGCATAGAGCGAATCCGGATCGGGATGGCCGAGCCGCGCCCCGATCCCGCGACTGAGGATGGCGACCAGCAGGCTGTGCTGCCAAAAATGCAGCCGGTCGAAGGCGCCCTTACCCCCTCGCTTGACCAGACCCTCGTAAAAGAGCACCTGCAGCGCGACCTGGCGCACGGCCGAGAAACCCAGCAGCGTGACCGCGCGATGAATGGAGGTGATGCGGCTCGGAAAGCCGTAGAAGGCGGAATTGACGATCTGCAGAACCTTCGCCGCCAACGCAGGCTCCGTCTCGATCACACGGGAGATGGAAGAGACTTCCGTGTCCTCCCCGCGGGTCAGACTCAGGAGCTTGACGGCCGCCGCCGGCGCGGGCGGCAGCTCACCCACCTCGCTCCTCAACGCCAGGTGCACGGCACGCTTGATGTTATCCGGATGCTCCACCACGCACCTGTCCCTGTTATGAGAGTCTCTCAACGTCATACGTTCGCGGTTTTCCGCCGATCACGCCGTGAAGCATTTCCCAGTTCTGCTGGCCGATCCGTGCCGGGCGTCGCAAGACAGCAGGCCGCGACGCAACCGCTTGGCGATCGGCGCCGCCCCATGGCAGGGCGCGCCAGCGCGAGGGAAGCGCGACCCGGCGCCTCGGGCGAGACGCCTCGCTCAGGAATGGAGGATACTCTCCACACACTGCAACAACTCCACACACTGCAACAACTCCACACACTGCAACAACAGCCGCGTATCGGAGCCTCCCATGCCTCTGCTCAAGCTCGGAATCCCCAAGGGGAGCCTGCAGGATGCCACCATCGACCTCTTCGCCCAGGCCGGCTGGCGCATCACGCCGCACTCGCGCAATTACTACCCGGACATCGACGATCCCGATATCCAGTGCTCACTGCTGCGCGCGCAGGAGATGGCGCGCTATGTCGAGCGCGGAACCCTGGATCTTGGGCTCACGGGCCTGGATTGGATCCTGGAAACCCAGGCCGAGGTCGAACAGATCTGCACCCTGACCTATTCCAAATCGTCGAACCGGCCGAGCCGTTGGGTCCTGGTGGTTCCGGAAGACTCGCCCATCCGCTCGGTCAAGGATCTGCAGCACCGCAAGGTGGCGACCGAGCTGGTCGGCTTCACCCGCCGCTACCTCGCCGAGCGTGGCGTCGATGCCGAAGTGGAGTTCTCCTGGGGCGCGACGGAAGCCAAGGCGGTCGAGGGTCTGGTGGATGCCGTCGTCGAAATCACCGAGACAGGCAGCACCATTCGCGCCCACGGCTTGCGCATCGTCGAGGAGCTGCTGGTCACTGAGACCCGCCTGATCGCCAACCACAGCGCCATGCGAGATCCTGCGCGCAGGGCACGGATCGAGCAGATCGCGCTCATGCTGCAGGCAGCCCTGACGGCACGCAGCAAGGTCGCGCTCAAATGCAATGTCCCGGCGGAGCATCTGGATGCGGTCGTCGAGCTGCTGCCCAGCCTGCATGCCCCGACCGTCAGCCACCTCTACGATCGACATTGGCTCGCGGTGGAGACCATCGTCGACGCAGCCGTGGTGCGTGACCTCATCCCAAAGCTGCGCGCCGCGGGGGCCGAGGGCATCCTGGAATATGAACTGCGCAAGATGGCCTGAGCAAAGGCGAGCGCGCTCCACCTGGAGGGCCAGGTAGAGGCGCGCAGCCAAGGACCAAGGGCCTCGCGACCCGTTGACATGCTGCAATCCGCAGGTGCACCCCAGCCATCACGGCGACGGCCAGGGACACATGCTTTTTCGAGCCGACCACGACACCGCACGCGCTCTCAGGCCAGATGCCCCGCGGCCCTCACCTGAGTCTCAGCCTGCTCCGTCCCACAATGCGGGCAGAGATGATAGGGCGGTGGCAGCAACCGCTTGCACCTCGGGTTGCTGCACCGAATCGCGTCGTCCTCGACCACCTGCGCGAACTTCTCGGTGTAGTCGATCAACACCGGCCGATCCAGCGCACCAGGCAGGCTTCGCCGCAACATCTCGGAATATTGGGCGAACTCAGAGCTGAGATCCTGAGGCACCTCCAGCCGTGGTTGTGACCTCACGGCCTGCTTCTTCGGGGCCGAAGCCTCTTTTCGGGAAGGCGCCACCGGCGATGGCTCCACAGTGACGGACGGCTTTTTGGGATCCCAACCGCAGCCACCACAGAGGGCCTGACCTGGAGCGATGCGCCTCGCGCAGACGGGACAGCTCAGCGGCGCCTCCAGCGCGGGAGTCCGTGCGGGCACGAAGAACAACAGGAGCGACAAGGGGCCGAGGAACAGCCCCCCGATCGCCCCGACAGCGGCATTGAATCCACGCATCCGCCCGGCAAAGACACCGCCAGTCACCCCGACCAAGGCCCAGATGAGCGTCGCATAGAGAAATAAGGGTGTGTCGCCCAGAGTCGCACCGTCAAAATCCGGTACAGCCCAAGACTGTGCCAGACCAGGAAGCGCGATCAGTGGGATAAAGAGAAGAAGTCGCTTCATATGTATCCCGCTCTCATTGTCTTGCTGACGAGAACCGTCAAACCGAAGAGAAAGATTAGGCGAAGCGCCCGAAAAAAAACCCGAAGCACGTCTCGCTTGCTGAGCAGCCTCTCGGCCGAATGACAGCTTTGTGGCGATCGGAGCAGGCTGGCGGCGCGCGGGCAAGGCGAGATCGCTCAAGGAGCGACTTGGGGGTAGCGCCAGGACGGTTGGAACGGACATTCCGCACCCCGTGACAGCACCGATGTCGTATTTTTCAGCGGCATCGATTCAGCAGCACGGGGATGGGTGGATAAAGTGCTCCTCTGGTACCTTGAGCGCGCGTAAGAACGCCTGCTGGGTGGGGGACAATGGTTGATATAACCGACGTGTCTGACCAATGCAAATCACCATCACGCCGCGAAACTTCCACGTGAGCATATACGCACTCGGACGACCGGTTGGCTTCTCGTCCCAGCCGGGCACGGTCGTCTCGGCGGCCTCCAGTTCGCGACGCATGACCTGTTCCATGAGGCGCCAGATGAGCAGCGAGATGAGCAGGATCAGGCCAAGCGCCTCAATGCGCTCGGGGCGTTTGAGGAATAAGGCATTGACGATCTGATCGTCCTTGAGAAAGCTGAAATTTCGCTCGATCGCGTATTGCTCCTTGTAGGTTCTGAGGATCTGCTCGGCGCTGTAACCATCGGTACCGTCGCCGGCCACATTGCTCAACAACACAAAGCAGCCGGCCATCTTGCGGCGCCGCTCGATGGCCGTTTCATCCTCCAGCATCTCGGCGGCGAGCCCATATTCAATGGCGATGGGCGTGCGCGCGGCAGTGCGCTTGGGACGCCCGCGGGCGTAGCGCGGGCGTTCGACGACGCGCACCTGCAGACGATGATAGGCCGTGGGCTGTGCCATCGCCTCCTCGGCGGCAGCCTCGGCATCGGCCTGGCAGAACAGTGTTTTGCGCTCGCAGGCCTTGGCCTGCGTGGTGATCGCCTTGAGCGAAGCGGCCAGTTCCCGGTCCAGGCGTTTCTGGCGCCGCTGATCATGCGCACTGGAATGCACGACGATCGCCCGGTATGAGGTTCCATAGAGCTCGACTGATCGCTCAGACACGCGGTAGGTCGCCCCAGGGCGATGCTTGGTCGGGGGCGTGCGGGCGATGCGACCCACCTCGGTCCAGTGATCCGCATCGATCGCCTCAAGGATGGCGCGCTCGCATGCGCTGTAGGTCGCCGGCAAGCGCGTGATGAACCGCCCGGCCCGCGCCAGGTTCTCCTCAGTCACCATGGCCGAGTCGGCGACGTAGATAAAGGCCTCTTCGGCCACGCCGTGCGCCTTCATGTGGCGGGCCACCTCGCCGAGCACGCAGTGGTTGATCTTCTTGTCCGAGGCGTTGCCGTCTTCGCGCTTACCGACAATCGGAACATCCCCGTCAACACACAGCAGCGACAGCACAAATTGCTTGAGATCCGGGCGGTGATCTTTGCTGTAGCCATGCGTGATCTTGAACGGCGCAGGTTCCTCGCCAGCGTTGGGGTACTCGCCGAAGACAGTCACTGACGTCGTATCGAAGTGCACGTGCTTGGTCGTCAACGCGAACCGCTCCATGGCGGCGACCGACAACGCTGAGAAGAGTTGTTGCGTGCCCGCCTCGAACAGGCAATCGAGCATCCGCCCGACATTGTCGTCACTGAAATAGCCAGCGGGGAGCGACTCGCCGAACAGCACGGCTCGCTCGCCATCGCCGAAGGCACGTTCCAAGTGATACAGGGGTGATCGTCCCGACAGGGTATCGAGGACCATTCCCAAGACGATCATCCCCGGCTCGACGTCCATCCCGACCGGGACCAGTCGGTTGACGATGTCCACCAGGCCCAAACGCCGCGCGAAATCAGCGACGATGGGCAGATGGTTGACCTGGGCGACTGAAATCGTCTGCGTGTGCGCGTCGATCAGTGCTGCGAACGGATGGGCCATCGGTTTTCTCCCCTTGAAAAAGGCGGGGAGCCTTTCCAGCCCGGCTCGCGAGCCGCCGAGTGTCACGGACTCGGATGGCGGTGTTC
>NZ_NRRF01000006.1 GCF_016583565.1 Thiocystis violacea
TCAATGCGCCGATCCAGGATACCCTGTAGCGCATCGACACCGATGCCCTGCTTGCGGCTCACATCCTCGAGCGTACTGTTGATCAGTTCTAGCAGCATCTGATCCTCGAAGCCCTTCGTCACCGAGGCGCGTGGCGTATACCACGACAGCGTTTGGCTCGTCGTCGGACGCCCTTCGCAGTCGTCGCATTGGTAGCGCTTGGGGCGCAAGACAATCAAAATGGTGTATTCACCCAAGGACACATGGCGCAGCGTTATCTCTTGACTCAACCCGTAAGGATGATCAATGGGCTTTCCGCAACGGTGACAGTGCGTGCCTTCCAGGATGCTATGAACAAAGATCTTGAGCGTTCTGGCCCCTTCCACCACAATCCGATCAATGGCGATATCGGGTAGGTTCAACAGCACCCGGATGGTCTCTTTGTCAAGCATCATAATCAACAGCGTTCGAATTGGGTTTTGACGGGAACTGGCTCTCAAGCCACTGTTTTATAAGATATCACAACCCCAGGAGATCCGGGAGAGCCTTTAACCGCCGCCTTCGTGCGCTCGGCGAGGAGGCCGATGACACGCAGCTGGTCGTTCACGTAGGCACTGATGACAGCCACGAAATCACGATGACCTTTCTTCAAGGAAATCTCGTCGATGCCCATGACCTCCAGGGTCTCAATGGCACTCCAATCGATCTCAGGATCAATGCGCCGATCCAGGATACCCTGTAGCGCATCGACACCGATGCCCTGCTTGCGGCTCACATCCTCGAGCGTACTGTTGATCAGTTCTAGCAGCATCTGATCCTCGAAGCCCTTCGTCACCGAGGCGCGTGGCGTATACCACGACAGCGTTTGGCTCGTCGTCGGACGCCCTTCGCAGTCGTCGCATTGGTAGCGCTTGGGGCGCAAGACAATCAAAATGGTGTATTCACCCAAGGACACATGGCGCAGCGTTATCTCTTGACTCAACCCGTAAGGATGATCAATGGGCTTTCCGCAACGGTGACAGTGCGTGCCTTCCAGGATGCTATGAACAAAGATCTTGAGCGTTCTGGCCCCTTCCACCACAATCCGATCAATGGCGATATCGGGTAGGTTCAACAGCACCCGGATGGTCTCTTTGTCAAGCATCATAATCAACAGCGTTCGAATTGGGTTTTGACGAGAACTGGCTCTCAAGCCGCTGTTTTATAAGATATCACAACCCCAGGAGATCCGGGAGAGCCCGCCTCCAGTAATTCCGGGGACAGTTTACTTAACTCTAGAAGCCCGCGCGGGTGACTGACGCGAAGAAATCACCTAACACGCCCATAAAGCCGAGGCCATACTGCGCATCGCCCTCAAAGCAATCCTTTGGTGCTGTAGTGGCGCAGTATGGCCCGGCTTATGGGTGACGTTAGAATACGTAAAGGCGCAGACAGCAATATTGTCTCATCTTCTTGTTTATAGGTATTTCGACATGGCGACCTTGCATGATGCTAAAAACGCAATTGAAGACTATTTAGGTATGCAGAGAGGTTTGCCCGAATTAGATATAAGTGATTATTATGCACTATTTCCTGATACGGCAAGAGATGATATTGCTATTTGTGGCAGATGGGATAATGACCAATATCCACATCAAGATAAACCGGGCGTCTACTTGATTTTCGATGAAGATCTAGAGTTGATGTATATTGGCAAAACCGACAGCACTTTTGGAAGTCGGCTGTACACCTATTTTAAGGGTACCGATGTATGCAAAATTGTCCATCCGGGTTGGTCAAGAAAACCGTGTTATGTCGCAACCATTCCAATAGAGAAAAGCCAAAAACACATTGTATCTCCAGTTGCGTTAGAAGATTATCTTATTGATCGCTTACAGCCCTATGACAATACTAGGGGGATAAGATAGGGCATGGGTTACAGAGTTACAGGGGTCAGGTTCGATTTAATTTCCAGGCTATGGAATTAAATCATTTCAATCGCCTAACATGCCCATCTAGAAAAGGGGACGGATTTATTTTTGAACACGCAGAATTCATCGATCGCGTGGACATCCACTCACCAAGGCTGTTGGAAGCTGGAGAGCAAACCGCCCTGCACCTGGATCCCGAGCCGACCCTTTTCGGCTAGCGCGGCATCGCCTTTGAGCGCTTCCCGATCCAGGATCACGGTCTGCCCGAGTCAGACGCCATGACAACGCTCATCTCACGACTCTACCGGGACATCCTGAGCGGCGAGCCTCTGGTCGTTCACTGCGCGGGGGGCATCGGGCACACGGGTCTCGTTTCAGCTGCCTCCTGATCGAGGCCGACCTGAGCCCGGAGGCGGCCGTGCAAGCGGTCTGCGAGAAACGCACGATTTCCGTCCCGAGACCTCCGCACAGATCGCCCGCGTCCCTGCCTACGGGCTGCACGCGGCCTGTCCTAGCCCCTGAAGAGCAGCGCACGGATGGCGTATTCGATGAGCCCGGCAGACAGCACGCGAAGCGGCTCCACCGAGTGTCGGGTTGGCATCTTCTGGCTCTACCAAAACCGGCCGATGGCGAGTGCGGTTCCGCTGGAACGGGCCGACACGCGCGGCACCAAGGGCGACAGCCCCGAGGCTCATGTCGCGATGTGGCCGCGCATCGTCGCGCGTCACAAGGCGGAGTTGCCGATCCTGAGCAGATTGGAATACGAGGAGGTGCCGCGCGGACGGCGGATCTTCGACACGGCGACGCCGACCGTCCTCGTCTACATGGATGAGACCCTCTTCGCCGATACCCAGCCAGCGCGGGAAGCAAGCGCTCCGGTTTGGGAGGCGCTGCGCGCGGCCTTCCGGTTGGACGGACAGCGCGTCCGCTTCTCCAGCGATCTGCACTATCGCGTCGATCCCTGTGACGATCAGGAACGAGGGGACTGATCGATTTCCGACACGCGGAATAAATCGCCGGCTTGAGCAGCCACTCAACAACCCAATACTCGGCGCGGCGTCGATCGTCCTTCGGACCAGTCGTCTTCGGTGGACAAGCGCAGCGCAGTCCACCAACAACGGCGCGGGGGTCGGTGGACTTCGCTCTCGCTCGTCCACCCTACCGGTCCAACCAATGACCAAGGCCCTCGGCACCAACTCAATACTCGGCGTCGATCGTCGTTCCGGCCAGTCGTCCGTGGGGTAGAGAAGCGCGGTGCGGTCCACCAACAACGGCGCGGGGTTTGGTTGACTTCGCTCGCGCCCGTCCACCCGGTCCAGCTGCCGACCAAGACTGATGATCCGTTGAGCCAGCGGGCGATCGAGCGCGGGACGCAGAGCGTCCGGCCGTGCTCCCACGCTGGAGCGTGGGAGCCAGCATATCGGACGGAAAAGGGGACTGATTTATTGCTGAACACGCGCAATTCATCGCTCGCTTGGACGTTCACTCAAAGACGCGCACTGGGTTGCAGTGTATCGCTTATCGATATACGATCAAGGCATGTCGATCCAGTCATTCAAATGCGCGGAAACGAAGCGCCTGTTCGAACGCCAGCGCGCAAATCGCTTCGTGAATGTCGAGGGGCCAGCCAGGCGCAAGTTGAGTTACCTGGACGCCGCCAGCGATCTGTCCGATCTGCGCATTCCACCGGGCAATCGTCTGGAAGCCTTGCGGGGCGATCGGACCGGCCAACACAGCATTCGCATCAATGACCAGTGGCGCTTGTGCTTCATCTGGCCAAGCGATGGACCAATGAATGTTGAGATCGTTGATTCTCATTGAGGTACGGCCGCCATGAGCGAAAAACGTCCCCCCATCCATCCTGGCGAAATCCTGCGCGAGGAATTCATGCTGCCGCTGGGACTTTCCAGTCATGCCGTGGCGCGCGCCATCGGCGTCACCCCCACACGCATCAACGAGATCGTGCGCGAACGGCGCGGTATCACGGCTGAATCGGCCTTGCGTCTGGCGCGCTTTTTTGGAACGTCCGTCGATCTTTGGATGAACCTGCAGCAGCGTTACGAGCTGGAATGCGCGAAGGATTCGCTCGGCGATGCATTGGATCGAATCAAGCCGATGCACCTCGCGGCGTGAGCGAGTCGCGGAAAAGGAGTTTCGGATCCGGCCTTGATCACCGTTTGGGCCAGTCGTCCGTGGGGTAGAGAAGCGCGGCGCAGTCCACGTCTACGTCGCGAGTTGAGTCTGGTGAAGACGCTCCAGCTCGTGACCAGAAGGGCGGGAAGCAATTGAGGGACAGATCCTTGGAAGCTGCCTGAAAAACTCTACCGTCTCAGACACCTTCCTAGGCGCCAGGAGCACTCAAGAGACCCGTAGGACACCGAGGACACCCCATGCGCCTTTTCTATTCCATCCCCGCCGGTCTGCTGCTCGGCATCCTGCTGGCGCTGATCGTCCCGGCCGGCGCGCCCTACGTCGCCTGGGCCGGTCAGATCTTCCTGTCCCTGCTGAAGCTGCTCATCCTGCCGCTCATCCTGGTCTCCATCTATGCCTCGCTCGCCGGCGGGAGCGAACTCAGACGCATCGGTGGACGCGCCTTGCTCTATTACCTGGCGACCTCCAGCGTCGCCGCGACGCTCGGAACCCTGATCGGCCTGGGCTTCTCCTCGGACCTGCCGGCCGGACTCCTGAGCCTGGAACAGGTCGATCAGACGGGCGCCGCCTTCAGCCTAGAGCGTCTGGTGGCCAACTTCATTCCGACCAACCTCTTCGCCTCACTGGCGGAGGGCAACATCCTGCACATCGTCTTCATCGCCGTGGTCGCGGCGCTGGCCTCGCGCCGGATCGCCGAGCGCGAGCGGGATGTCCTGCTCGGCGGCGCGCGCGCCCTGGATGCACTGCTCATGCAACTGCTGCGCGGGGTGCTCGCCCTGGCGCCGATCGGCATCGCCGCCCTGGTCTATGCCAGTCTGGCCAACATGGATTGGGCCGGTGTCTTTCAGCTGCGCTCCTTCGTCTGGGCGGTCACGCTCGCGGCGGTGCTGCACGCCCTGGTCGCCCTGCCGACCCTCTACCGCCTGCGCACCGGACGCTCGCCCTGGCCCTTCGTCGCGGCCTGTCGAGCGCCGCTGCTGACGGCCCTTGCCACCGCGTCCAGCTCGGCGACCTATCCCCTCTCGAAGCAAACGTTGGAGCAACAAGGCATCGCCGAGCGCGTCACCAGCTTCACGCTGCCCCTGGGCGCGACGCTGAACATGGACGGCTCCGCGCTCTACCAGTCGATCCTGCTGATCTTCATGTCCCAACTGGCGGGCATCGACCTGACGCCGCTGCAGGCGCTCTTCATCGTGCTGCTGACCATGGCCTCGTCGGCCGGCACCGCCGGCATTCCGGGCGGCGGCATTGCGATGATGGCCTTCATGCTGGATCTGCTCGGCCTGCCCCAGACCTATCTGGCGCTCTATCTCATCGTCGATCGCTTCTTCGACTATCCCATCACGGCCATCAACGTCTGGGGGGACTTGGTCGTCGCGGCCATCGTCGACAGGGATCTGCGCCGCCTGTGAGGCAAGGCGCGGACGCCTTGCAACAGCGCGTGGCGCTCAGTCAGGGCGTCTCATCGCGCGAATGCTCGCCAGGAAGGCTCTAGACTTAGAGTCACACGGAACAGGAATCGAGAATCGTCATGGCGGAGCGGGCCGAGATCCTAACGCTCTTGTTCGCGGACATCAGCCACAGCACGCGCATCATCCAAGACTTCGGCGACAGGGTCGCGCGCGACCTGATCCAGCGCTGCCTGGCGCGGGTGGCGCAGAGCGTGCGGCAGCACGGTGGACAGGTGAGGGGGCGGATCGGCGACGAGCTGATGTGCACCTTCCCGGATGCCCGCGAGGCGATCCGCGCGGCGCTCGCGATCCAGGCGTCGGTCAGGGCCGGGGGACGCGCGGGGGAGTTTCCCGCGAACATCAGGATGCACCTCGGCCTTCACCATGGCCCCATCCTCATCGAGCAGGATCAGCTCTTCGGCGACACCATCCATATCGCCAAGCGGATGGTGGACCTGGCCAAGACCGATCAGATCCTCACGACCCAGACGACGCTGAGCGCGGCGGGCGCCATGCCCGAGATCCGGCGGCGTCTCGCGGACGAGATGCGCATCAAGGGCTATGACGACCCGGTGGAGATCTACGAAATTCTGCGCCAGGATCCCGGCGTCACCCAGGTCGCGCAGCGCGTGACGCGCTCGCCCGCGGGCGAGCACTATGTGCGCTGCGCACTCACCCACGACACGCAGACGTTCACGCTGGACGCGGCGCACCCGGTCTTCAGCATCGGCCGCGACACGGGCAACGACCTCATCATCCCCGAGGACTGCGTCTCGCGAAATCATGGCCGTCTGGAGTATCAGAAGGGACGCATCATCTTCATCGACCAGAGCACCAATGGAACCTCGATCCTGGAGAATGACGCACCGGAGCCGGTGCTCGTCCACCGCGAACAGCGCTGGCTGCGTGGCAGCGGCCTGCTGTGCTTCGGGCGGCGCGCTGAGGCAGAGGGGCCGCTCAGTCTGCGCTACCGCTGCGAACGCGCGGCCGACCCGGCGTCAGCCAGATGAGCACCCAGCTCACGAGGGGCGCAAGACACCCATCCAGGCGCGCATGAGGGTCTGCTGAGAGTCCGCAAGAGAGGCGATTTCGATACCGATACCGATACCGATACCGGGCTCCAGGCCCGTCTGGGCGACGCGATCCATCCGGCGGTGGCCAACGTCACGAGGAGACAACAGATGGCGAAGCAGACTGGCTCTGGGGCAGAATCCAAGGCAGCCGCCTCGATCGGAATCGCGCAGCATGCCCAAGCCACCGGCCACGTTCCCCGCGAGCGGGGCGGCAGAGACCATCACCCGGAGTCGATCGCTCACCCATGCTCGAAGAAGCACCCATCGCCAATGTGGCGCACGTCATCCAACTGGCCGTCGCGCCCGTCTTCCTGCTGACCGGCATCGGCGGCATGCTGGCCGTCATGACCAATCGGCTCGGGCGCATCGTCGACCGCGCCCGGACGGTCGAGGCGCAGCTCAGTCTCGCGGACGATAGCGGCCTCTGGGATGTTGAACTTCCAGCGCTCTCCCATCGAGCCCGGCTCATCAGCGTCTCGATCAGCTTGTGCACCCTGACGGCCTTGCTGGTTTCCAGCGTCATCGCCATCCTTTTCCTCGGCGCCTTCGCCACCTTCGATGCATCCGTGCTGGTCGCCGCCCTCTTCATCGCGGCCATGCTGGCCTTCATCGTGGCCCTCATCTTCTTCCTGCGCGAGATCTTCCTTGCCATCGCCACGCTGAGGTTCGGCAAGGAGCGCTGAAGCGGCACCCCCAGTGCGCACTCAGCCGCGGCGAGCGGATGGGTTCGCGCTTGCCTCGGCCCTGAGCGCGCCTCGCGCCATCACGGCCCGACGCGACTGAGCCGAGCGGCGCTCAAGCGCCGCCGTCCTCCGCCGCCACCTTGAGCCCGTCGTCTGGATCCAGGCATTCGACGTTGAGCATATGCACGCGACGGCTGTCCGCGCGCACCACCGTGAAGCGGAAGCGACCCAGCTCGACGGCCTCGCCACGCTTGGGGAGGTGACCGAAGGCGTTGACGACCAGCCCGCCGATGGTGTTGAGCTCTTCGTCCGAAAAGTCGCTGCCGAAGTACTCGTTGAAGTCCTCGATGGCGGTGCGCGCCTTGGCGCTGAAGAGGTTGTCGCCGCGGCGGAAGATCCCCGAGCCTTCGTCATAGTCGTGCTCGTCGTCGATCTCGCCGACGATCTGCTCAAGCACGTCTTCGATGGTCACCAGACCGGCCGCGTTGCCGTACTCGTCGACCACGATCGCCATATGGTTGCGGCTGGAGCGAAACTCCTTGAGCAGCACGTTCAGCCGCTTGCTCTCGGGGACGAAGACGGCGGAGCGCAAGAGATCGCGGATGTTGAAGGCGCGTCGGCTGTTCTCCATGCAGAAGGCCAGCAGGTCCTTGGCGAGCAGGATGCCAACCACCTCGCCCTTGTCGTCCCCGGTGACCGGGAAGCGCGAGTGCGCCGACTTGACGGCGATCTGTAGGATCTTGTCGAGCGGATCGTCCCGCCTGAGCGAAACCATCTCCGCGCGCGGAATCATGATGTCCCGCACCCGCAGATCCGAGACCTGCAACACCCCTTCGATCATGCTCAGGGCGTCCGTGTCCAACAATTCGCGCTGCCGCGCATCCTTCAACAGCTCGATGAGCTGCTCCTTGTCCTGCGGCTCGCCACCCAGCATCTGTCCCAGCTTCTCGAGCCAGTTGCGTGATCGCGAGCCCTCGCTAGATCGATCGCTCGTCATGAGGTGTCAACAGTCCTCCAGGTCGTCCTGGCTTTCGTAGGGAGGGGGGAATCCTAACCCGCCTAAGATGGTCGTTTCCAGCGCTTCCATCTCTGCGGCGTCAGGGTCGGTAATATGATCGTAATCAAGCAGATGCAAAACACCGTGAACGACCATGTGCGCCCAATGCGCGCTCGCCTCCTTGCCCTGTTCCAGTGCCTCGCGCTGCACGACTTCGGCGCAGATCACGAGATCGCCGAGCAGGTCGGCAATGGGGTCGTCCGGACTCACGCCCGGCGGAAGATCGAAGGGGAATGAGAGGACATTGGTCGGCTTATCCAGCCCGCGATAGTGCAGGTTGAGCGACTGGCCCTCTTCGGGATCCACGAGGCGAATCGTCAAGGCGGCCCGCTCGCGGCGTCCCTCAAGGGCGGCCGAGACCCAATGGCGCAGCTGCGCGAGCGTCGGTAGACCCTCGCGGTCGGTTGCGATCTGTCGATCCAGATCCAAATCAAGTGCCATCGCGCGGATCACCTGGAGGGCTTGCGCGTCTCCCCCGAGATGGGGTTCTCAAAGACGTCGTAGGCATTGACGATGCGCTGAACCAGTGCGTGACGCACCACGTCGCGCGCGCTGAAGAAGGTGAAGCTGATGCCGTCGACATCCTTGAGGATCTCGACCGCCTGGCGCAGACCGGAGGGCTGGCCACGCGGCAGGTCGACCTGGGTGACGTCCCCCGTGATGACGGCGGTCGAGCCGAAGCCGATTCGTGTCAGGAACATCTTCATCTGCTCGGGTGTCGTGTTCTGAGCCTCGTCCAGGATGATGAAGGATTCATTGAGCGTTCGGCCACGCATATAGGCCAGGGGTGCGACCTCGATCACGTTTCGCTCGATCAGCTTGTTGACCTTCTCGAAGCCTAGCATCTCGAAGAGCGCGTCGTAGAGCGGGCGCAGATAGGGGTCGATCTTCTGGGCCAGGTCGCCGGGCAGGAAGCCGAGCCGCTCGCCCGCCTCGACGGCCGGGCGCACCAAGAGCAGGCGGCGCACGCGGTCGGACTCCAGCGCCTCGACCGCGCAGGCGACGGCCAGGTAGGTCTTGCCGGTACCCGCCGGCCCCACACCGAAATTGATGTCGTGCTTGAGGATGGCGTGCAGGTATTCCTGCTGATTCGGCCCACGCGCCCGAATGAGGCCGCGCTTGGTCTTGATGATGACCTCGGGCAGACGGTCCGCGACCTGCTCGGACAAGGCGTCCACACCGGCCTGCTGCAAGGAGAGATGGATCTTCTCGGGCGTCAGGACCTCCTCCGCGGCCTGGGCGTAGAGCTCACGCAGCAGCTGCTCGCCGACGCGCACGGAGGCCTGCTCGCCGATGAGGCGGAAGCTGACGCCGCGATTGTTGATCTCGATGCCGAGCCTGCGCTCCAACTGCCGCAGGTGCTGGTCGAGCTGGCCGCAGAGGTTGGCGAGCCGGGCGTTGTCCTCGGGTTCGAGCACGAGGTCGAAAGTCTGGGGTTGAATGGCCAAGTAGAAGTCGAATCAGCGCGTCAGATGCCCACGGAGCGAGTTGGGCAGGGCCTCGGAGATGGTCAGGTCGACGAACCGGCCGATGAGGTCCGGAGTACCGTCGAAATTGACCACGCGATTGTTCTCGGTGCGACCGGCGAGCTGGTCGGGATCCTTGTGGGACGCGCCTTCGACCAGCACGCGCTGCAGGGTGCCGACCATCTGGCGACTGATACGCTGCGCATTGGTGTTGATGCGCTGCTGCAGTCGTTCCAGGCGCGCTTTCTTGACGGCCAGCGGGACGTCGTCCGGATAGTCCGCGGCCGGCGTGCCTGGGCGGCGGCTGTAGATGAAGCTGAAGCTGTGGTCGAAGCCGATCTGTTCGACCAGGTCGAGCGTCGCCGCGAAGTCGTCCTCGGTCTCGCCGGGAAAGCCGACGATGAAATCGGAGGAGAGGCAGAGGTCGGGACGCGCCTGCCGCAGACGGTGGATCTTGGAACGATACTCCAGAACCGTGTGGCCGCGCTTCATGGCGGTCAAGATGCGGTCCGAGCCGGACTGCACCGGCAGGTGCAGGAAGCTCACCAGCTGCGGCACCTCCGCGAAGACCTGGATCAGCTCATCCGTGAATTCGACCGGATGGCTGGTGGTGAAGCGGATGCGCTCGATGCCCTCGATCGCCGCCACATAGCGAATGAGCAGCGCCAGGTCGGCGGTCTCGCCCTCGGATTCGGCCATTGGGCCGCGGTAGGCATTGACGTTCTGGCCCAGGAGATTGATCTCGCGCACGCCCTGCTCGGCCAGATCCGCGACCTCGGCGATCACGTCATCGAAGGGCCGGCTGATCTCTTCACCGCGCGTGAAGGGCACGATGCAATAGGTGCAGTACTTGGAGCAGCCTTCCATGACCGAGACGAAGGCCGTCGGCCCCTCGGCCTTCTGTGCCGGGAGACAATCGAACTTCTCGATCTCCGGGAAGGAGACGTCGACCTGGGGACGGCGGCTGGCCTCCAGATCCTTGAGCATCCGCGGCAGCCTGTGCAGGGTCTGGGGACCAAACACCAGATCCACGAAGGGCGCGCGGGCACGGATCGCCTCGCCTTCCTGGCTCGCCACACAGCCGCCGACGCCGATGACCAGCTCGGGCCGCTTGAGCTTCCACGGCCGCCAGCGTCCGAGCTGGGAGAACACCTTCTCCTGCGCCTTCTCGCGCACGGAGCAGGTGTTGAGCAACAGCACATCCGCCTCTTCCGGCTGGTCCGTCAGCTCCAGGCCGGCGCCAACGCGCAACGCATCCGCCATGCGGGCGGAGTCGTACTCGTTCATCTGGCAGCCGAAGGTTTGGATGTAGAGCTTACGAGGCATGAAAGTCCGCCGGCGAAGGCAGTGAGTCGAGATAACCAGGGTGGGGACGGATAGGGTTAGGCGGAAGGACTGTCAACCCATAACCAGGATCGGACAGGGATCGCAAGGGCGCGTATCCTGATGAATCAGCGGCTTAGTGTCAACCCCAGGGATAGCGCCATGGCGCATCCCCGAAGCGGCCATCCCTGGCATGGTTTCCAGGAAAGGCTCAATAGCGCGTGTAGCTGAAGTCACCGATCTCGTTGCGGTACTCCTTGAACCAGTCGCCGTCGATGTAGATCCAGGTTTCCTCGACCCTGGTCGAGGTCGGCGGACGGCTGTAGGTACCGCCTCGCGGCAGCTTCAACAGCGGGATCTCATAGTTGAACTCCACCGCCACTCGGGCCAGATTCCCCGCGACCCTGGCGTCCTGGACGCTGAAACTGTGATGTTTGACCCGCCCGGACTGGCCGACGTAGTCGCCTTCACGCATGCGGCGCCTGAAGTAGGGATCGAAGAGGGCGAAGGCGCTGGCGTAGTCAGCCTTCACCAGGGCGCCCCAGAATTCAGCGGCGCGCAACTCAAGGCGGGCCTTCTTTTCAGCGGAGCCAAGGTCGTTCAGGCCGGTCTCGGGCGCTGCCGGCGGCTCGCTCGGCAGGGCGTGAAGATAGAGATCGGCCGTCGCAAGGCCATCGTCGCGGTAACGTGCCGCCAGCTGCCAGAAGCCGGTGTCCGACGGCCGCAGATTGCTGACGAAGGGGAAGAGCACATCCTCGGCGACGCCAGGCGCGTCGAGCGGCAGATCCTGCGCCAGCCAGGTCGCCCCATGATCGGTCGAGCGATTGTAGTAGAGATCGCCACGCAGATTCCGGTAATCGTTCCAGGCGACCAGGACAGACCCGTCTCGCCCCAAGGCAATCTGCGGGAAGTTGTCCTGGGTGATGTCGAACGGATAGTGCCTGAAGGGGCGGATGGGTTCCCAACTGACGCCGCCATCCGTGGAGCGGGTGAAGAAGACATGATTCTTGCGCGGCTGATCCGTCTGCCGCGCGCCGCGGGCGCTGAAGACCAGGTAGACGTAATCACCCTGCGCCTTCAGATCCATGGACCCGATGTCATAGATGTCGCTGCCCGGGAAGGCATAGGTCTTCCAGCCGTCGCCGTCGCGCACCGCCGATTCCAGTCTGTACTGGTTGCCATAACCGCCAAACCACACCGCCAGCGGCTCCCCCCGGACCTCGGTCGCGGCGATTAGCAGCACGCTGCCGATCGGCTTGACCGGCTCGGCCGGCGTCCAGCCGAGCGCATCGTCACTTTGGGCGTGGACGAGCAGCGTCTCGCCTCCCCGACGGGCGTCGGCGAAGACATGCGCACGCCCGCCCGCCATGGTCAAGGCGGGCCAAAAGCCAGTGTCGTACCCGGCGGTCAGGCGCTGGACATCGCCCCAGCGCTGCCCGCCGTCCTTGGAGCGACGCGCATAAAGGTGGTAGTTGGGTGTTGCCTCGGGAGCGGATTCGCCCGACGCCACTCCATCGACATCCGGCGCATCGCCGAGCCAGACGACGGAGAGCTGACCCTCGGCATCTCCCGTGAGCCGGATGCGCGGCAGCGGCCGGGACGCCGAGTCGAGCGCAACGCTGTCCGACCAGCCCGCGTCCCCATGCAGACCGCGAATCTCGATCGCTGGCGGCGCACCCGGCTGCCCGTTCAGCCAAGCGGCGTAGAGGTTCTCACCGAAGGCCTCCAGCACGAAGCCTGCGGCCTTGGCGTCAGGCGCGGTCAGGGTCTGGATGCTGGCGTCGGGGTGGCGGACCAGGAGCCGCCCCGCATCGTCGCCATAGGCGACGTAGGGCTTGCCAGTCGCGGTCGCGGCCAGCCTGGGTGTCTGTTTGGGGCTGAAGGTTTCAGGGTTGACGCGCCACTCCTGCGCGTCCGCTACGATAAGCGGCGAGACCAAGAGTCCCGCCGCCACAAGCAGGGTTCGCAGCATATGGCTAAAAAAGGCTCGTCCCCGCGAGCCCGATGTTGCGCAACCAGAGACCATTGTTCACCGTGCCCGTGAAGCTGGTGGAGCCATCCGGCGAGATGGTCGAGGTCGCGAAGCCATCGACCAGGTTGTATTCCAGCTTGAGCACCACGGCCGAATCCTCGACGTTCCCGGAGGTGCCTGAGCGGATCTGCACATAGCCCCAGCCGCCCTGGTTGGAAACCTGATTGACCACGGCCTGCGGCAGGATATCCGTCATGTCGACGGCGCCCGTGCAGACCACGTTCTTGGCCGCGGTCGGCAAGGGCGCGGGCGCGAAGGGCTCGGAGCGCACCACGGTATCGCGGTCAATCATGCCCGCGAGCGTGCCAGCCCTATCGGGAGAAATGTAGATACTGACGCTGCAGGTTTCGCAATCGCGCTGGGTGCGCCCGCCCGCCCCATCCGAGACGGGCGTGACGAAGAAGCGCGTGGTCCATTCGCTCGGCGGCAGCAAGGCGACCCCGGCGACCCCCGTACCGATTCCCTGATCCAAGATCTCGCCGAGAAAGGCCAGTAACCCACCCTGGTTGCCCAACACCGGCCCATCCAGCGCTGTGTTCAGCGCGCGATAGCCAAAGGCCGCGCCACCCGCGATCTCAAGCATGATCGCCTCGCCATAGAGATCGGCGCCCGTTCCACCTTCACTGCTGGTATCGCCATCGTCGACGATCAGGAATCCACGCGCCACGCCCGTGTTGTTGGTACTGAACTGCACCGCCCCATAGGGCGCCAGGGTTTGTGGATCGTTGAAAAGCGGCCCGCTCCCCTCGCTGGCCAGAAAGACCCCGGAGGCATCGAAGGTCACCATGTCGTTGGCGCGCCCGGATGCCGCAACCTGCTTGATGCCCTCGTCCACGCAGGGCGTGGCCAGATCCGGGGACTTGGTGAAGTAGTTGAGATTCACCACCCCTTGGGGATCCTTGTTCACAACGGACACGATGGTCGCAACCGCCGAACTCCGAGTCATCACGGGGAACAGCATTGCATCCGCGTTCGCGACCTGCTGAACGGCGGCGGTCATGGCGACCACGCCCGTCACGCCGAGCGCCTTCGCCGTCTGAAAGCCACGCGCACCAATCGACTTTTTCATACGAGCCTCCTCCAGCGTTGTTGAATCCTGTTCTCAGGGAGTCGGGCCAAAGCGACCGGGCTCCCCATCAAGACCTCTCATCATCAGCCTAGGCGTCAACTCGGGTATCTTCAAGTCGTCTACAGTCATGGAGCACGCTTCGTGCGGATCACCGAGAACCCCGCCAACACAAGGCTTCACCTCGGCCAACTTGATCTCGATCAATAAAGCATCGACTTGCGCGACACATCATCTAGTTGGCGTTAAACTCCGCACCACAAGATATAGTGCAAACATCAGAGAACCACCATGGGAACCGGTCAGCCAAACTTTCCAACGCTGCCGACGCGCGTCCTCAAGCGCGACGGCATCGAAGTCCGTTTCGACGCCTCCAAGATCGAGTCCGCGATCCTGCGCGCCGGGCAGGCAACTGGGGAGTTCGGCCCATTGGAGGCCGGCCTGCTCACCGCCCAGGTCGTCAAGGTTCTCGCCCACCGTTTCGGTGAGGGGCGCCTGCCCGAAATCGAAGACATTCAGGACGTCGTCGAGCAGACGCTGATCAGCGCCAACCACTTCGAAACCGCGCGCTCCTACATCGTCTACCGCGAGCAGCACAAGAAGCTGCGCACCGACAGCCGTACCCTGGTCGACGTCGGCGGCTCCATCAATGAGTATCTGGACCGCTCCGACTGGCGCGTCGCGGCCAATGCCAACCAGGGCTACTCGCTCGGCGGGCTCATCCTCAACACCTCGGGCAAGATGATCGCCAATTACTGGCTGAATCACGTCTACCCGCCCGAGATCGGCCAGGCCCACCGCGAAGGCGATTTCCACATCCATGACCTCGACATGCTCGCCGGATACTGCGCCGGCTGGTCGCTGCGCACCCTGCTCAACGAGGGCCTGAACGGCGTTCCGGGCAAGGTGGAGGCGAGCGCACCCAAGCACATGTCGTCCGCCGTCGGCCAGATCGTCAACTTCCTCGGCACCCTTCAGAACGAGTGGGCCGGCGCCCAGGCGTTCTCGAGCTTCGATACCTACATGGCCGCCTTCGTGCGCGTCGACGGGCTCGACTACCCGCACGTCAAGCAGGCCATCCAGGAGCTGATCTACAACCTCAACGTGCCCTCGCGCTGGGGCTGTCAGACGCCCTTCACCAACCTGACCTTCGACTGGGTCTGCCCGGAAGACCTGCGCGAGCAAGTGCCGGTGATTGCGGGCGTGGAGCAGCCCTTCACCTATGGCGACCTCCAGGTTGAGATGGACATGATCAACCGCGCCTACATCGAGGTCATGACCGAGGGCGACGCCAAGGGCCGGATCTTCACCTTCCCGATCCCGACCTACAACATCACCCCGGATTTCCCCTGGGAGAGCGAGAACGCCGAACTGCTGTTCGAGATGACCGCGAAGTACGGCCTGCCCTACTTCCAGAACTTCATCAACTCCGAGCTGACGCCCAACATGGTGCGTTCCATGTGCTGCCGGCTGCAGCTCGACCTGCGCGAACTCCTCAAGCGCGGCAACGGGCTCTTCGGCTCGGCGGAACAGACCGGATCACTGGGCGTCGTCACCATCAACTGCGCGCGGCTCGGCCACACCCATAAGGGCGACGAGGCCGGTCTGCTGGCGCGTCTCGACGCGCTGCTGGACATCGCGCGCAACAGCCTGGAGATCAAGCGCAAGGTCATCAAGCGGCACATGGACGCCGGGCTCTTCCCCTATACCAAGCGCTATCTCGGCACCCTGCGGAATCACTTCTCGACCATCGGCATCAATGGCGTCAACGAGATGATCCGCAACTTCTCCGGCGACGCGGACGACATCACGACCCCGACCGGCCATGCCCTCGCCTGCCGCCTGCTCGACCATGTGCGGACCCGCATGGTCGAGTTCCAGGAAAGCACCGGGAGCATGTACAACCTGGAGGCCACCCCAGCGGAGGGGACCACCTACCGCTTCGCCCGCGAGGACCAGAAGCGCTTCCCCGGCATCATCCAGGCCGGCACGCGGGAGACGCCCTACTACACCAACAGCTCGCAGCTGCCGGTCGGTCACACGGACGACCCCTTCGAGGCGCTGGCCATGCAGGAAGCCCTGCAGAGCAAGTACACCGGCGGCACCGTGCTGCACCTCTACATGAGCGAGCAGATCTCCTCGACCGAGGCGTGCAAGCGGCTGGTGCGGCGCTCGCTGGAGGGCTTCCGCCTGCCCTACATCACGGTCACCCCGGTGTTCTCCATCTGCCCCAAACACGGCTATATCGCCGGCGAGCACCCCTATTGCCCGATCTGCGACCAAGAGCTGATCGCACGCAAGCTGGCCAAGCAAGACACCCCGGCGCTCCAGGCCGCCACCGAATGAATCAAGCACCGAACCGTCCAATCACCCCCCCAATGAACCCCAACCAGGAGCAGCACGCCATGACCGACGCAACCATCCAACTCGACGATACAGAACGGACGCCTTGCGAGGTCTGGACCCGCGTCATGGGCTACCACCGCCCGGTCTCCGCCTTCAACACCGGTAAGCGCGCCGAGCATGCCGACCGCTGCTACTTCAACGAGCAGCCGAAGGGCGCGCCGCAGCGCCGCGAGCAGTTGGTGGCGGCCTAATCTCCCCCTGGCCGCCGCCGCTCGGCGGCCAACGCACCTGCCATGCCAAACGTCCTCGACCGATCGCAGTCCATCGCCCCCTCGCTCAAACCAGGAAAGGATTTGGCGCAACCGCAACCGTCAGACGCAGACCCTCTGCGCATCGGCGGCTTGACCCGGCTGACCAGCATCGATTACCCCGGCGAGCTTGCCGCCGTCGTCTTCTGCCAGGGTTGCCCCTGGCGCTGCCGCTATTGTCAGAACGGCGACTTACTGGATGACGACAGCGGCGGGGGCATCTCCTGGTCAGAGGTCAGAGGCTTTCTCGAACACCGTGTCGGCCTGCTCGATGGCGTCGTCTTCAGCGGCGGGGAACCCACCGCGCAGCGCGCGCTCGCCGCCGCCATGCGCGAGGCCCGCTCGCTCGGCTACAAGATCGGCCTGCATACGGGCGGCGCCTATCCGCAACGCCTGAGTCAATTGTTGCCCTTGCTCGATTGGGTCGGCTTGGATATCAAGGCGCTGCCTGAGGACTATCCCAGTGTCACGGGCGTCCCAGGCTCTGGTGAACAGGCGTGGGAAAGCCTGCGCCTCCTTCTGGCCGCGGGGATTCCACTCGAGGTACGCACCACCCTCATGCCGGGCTGGACGCCAGACCTGGTTGGCGAGCTGGCCAAGACCCTCGCCGACGCTGGCGTCAGCAACTACTGCTTACAGGCCTGCGACAGGGATCACACGCTGGACCCCAGGCTTGCGGCGGGACAACCGGCGCGGACAGGGCTTACCGCGCAGGTTCGCCCTGAGTGGTTCTCCAGCCTGAGCAGCCGGGGAACCTGGCTGTAAGGATCCTTCCGGAAAACAAGCGGATCATCAAGGCAGGGGGCGGTTGGTCTGTTGTTTCCCGAAAATCGCCTAAAGGACAGCGCGCAGCGCAGAGACCAGCGCGCCGTTCTCTTCCGGCGTGCCAACAGTGAGGCGCAGGCAATCCTTCAGCAGCGGGTGGGCGCCGTTCAGATTTTTGATGAGCACCTTGCGCGCCTTGAGGCCGGCGAAGATCGCATCGGCCTGCCCCTCCGGCACGCGCACCAGGATGAAATTGGCCTCGCTCGGATAGGCGTGGATGCCGTCGATGCCGCGCAGCGCCTCGAACAGGTGAGTACGCTCGACACGGATGTCGTGGGTCTGCTGATCGAGCACCGCCTTGTGCCGCAGCGCGAAGACGGCCGACGCCTGGGTGAGCACGTTGATGTTGTAGGGCAGGCGGACCTTGTCGATCTCCTCAAGCCAGGGCCGCGGCCCCACCAGATACCCCAACCGCAAACCCGCCAGCCCCATCTTGGAGACGGTGCGCATCACCAAGAGATTTTCCCAGTCGCCCAAGAGTCCCAGAAAGCTGCAATCCGTGAAGGGTGCATAGGCCTCGTCGACGATGACCACGCCAGGCGCGGCCTCGATGATGCGGACGATGTCGTCGGCGTCGAACCGATTGCCGGTCGGGTTGTTCGGGTAGGCGAGATAGACGACCGCCGGCTGCTCCCGCGCGATGGCGTCCAGCATCGCCGGGAGATCGATGGAGAAGTCCTCGGCCTGAAGCGGAACGCCGACGTACTCCATCCCGGCGAAGCCCGCGATCATGCGGTACATGACGAAGCCGGGATCGACGGACAGCACCTTGCGTCCCGGCTGAGCCACCGTGAGGGCGATCATCTGGATCAGCTCATCCGAGCCGTTGCCGAGCAGCAGGCCCATGTCGGCCGGGATCTCCATGGCCTCGCGCAGTGCCTGCTGTAACGCCTGCCCCTGCGGGTCGGGGTAGCGATTGAGCTCGACGTCCCGCAGGGTCTCCAGCCACGCGGCCTTGAGGCTATCCGGCCAACCGTAGGGATTCTCCATGGCGTCCAGCTTGATCAGCCCCGCGGCCTCGGGCACATGGTAGGCCTTGAGCGCGCGGACCTCGGGACGCACCAGGGCATCGATCAACGCCTTCATCGGGGGGCTGCTCCGCGGTACTCCGCCGATCGCGCGTGGGCCGTGAGCCCTTCGCCGCGCGCCAGGATGGAGGCCGTCTTGGACAGCTCGGCCGAGCCCGCGTGGGAGGCCATGATGAGACTGGAGCGTTTTTGGAAGTCGTAGACACCAAGCGGCGAGGAGAAGCGCGCGGTGCGTGAGGTCGGCAACACGTGGTTGGGGCCCGCGCAATAGTCGCCGAGGGCCTCCGCGGTGTAGCGACCCATGAAGATGGCGCCGGCGTGCCGAATGCGCCCGGCGACGGACTCGGGATCCTCGATCGACAGCTCAAGGTGCTCCGGCGCGATGAAGTTGGCAACCTCGACGGCGTCGTCGAGATCCCGCACCCGGATGAGGGCGCCGCGCGCGCGCAGGGCGGTGGCGATGATCTCCTGGCGCTCCATGGTCGGCAGGAGCTTGTCGATGCTGGCGGCGACACGGTCGAGGAAATCGCCATCCCAGCTCACCAGGATGGACTGGGCATCCTCGTCATGCTCGGCCTGCGAGAAGAGGTCCATGGCGATCCAGTCCGGATCGGTCTGGCCGTCACAGACCACCAGGATCTCCGAGGGGCCGGCCACCATGTCGATGCCGACCTGACCGAAGACGGCACGCTTGGCCGTTGCCACATAGATGTTGCCCGGACCGACGATCTTGTCGACTCCGGGGATTGTCTCGGTGCCATACGCGAGCGCGGCGACCGCCTGCGCGCCTCCAATGGCGAATGCCCGGTCGACGCCCGCGACATGGGCCGCGGCGAGCACCAGCTCGTTCAGCTCGCCGCCCGGCGTGGGCACGACCATGATGAGCTCGGCGACACCGGCGACCTTGGCCGGAATGGCATTCATGAGCACGGACGAGGGATAGGCCGCCTTGCCGCCGGGGACATAGAGGCCGGCACGGTCCAGGGGCATGACCTGCTGGCCAAGCAGTGTCCCGTCCGCCTCGCGGTAGCTCCAGCCGCTCATCTTCTGATGCTCGGCATAGGCGCGGATACGCGCCGCCGCCGTCTCGAGCGCGACTTGCTGATCCGCCGGGATGGCGTTCCAGGCCTGCTCCAGGCGCACGAGCGGCAGCTCAAGATCGCCACCCGAGGCCGCGGCCCAGCGATCGAACCTGTTGGTGTAGTCGATCAAGGCCGCATCGCCACGCGCCCGGACGTCGCGGATGATCTCGGCGACGGTCTGCTGGACGCCGTCGTCCGACACGGACTCCCAGGCCAGCAGCTCGGCGATCCGTGCCTGATAGTCGGAATCCGTTGTCGCAAGGCGTTTGATATCGGTCACAACGATCACGCTTCCTCTATTGGATGAGGTCTCGATTGGATGAGGTCTTGATTGGATGCCGTGTCAGCGCGATCGGTCAGCCAGCGCCAACCGCCTCGCGCAGCCGCTCCAGCAGGACGGTCATGGCCTCATGCTTCATCTTCCAGGACGCCTTGTTGACGACCAGCCTTGAGCTGATGTCGGCAATGTGCTCCAGGGGGACGAGCCCGTTGGCCTTGAGCGTATTGCCGCTCTCGACCAGATCCACGATGAGATCCGACAGACCCACCAGGGGCGCCAGCTCCATGGAACCGTAGAGCTTGATGATCTCGACCTGCTCGCCCTTGGAGGCGAAATAGCGCTCGGCGCTGTGAACGTACTTGGTGGCGATCCGCAGCCGCCGGGAGACCGGGGTCTGGGTGCCCGGCAATCCGGCCACCATGAGGCGGCAGCGCGCGATACCGAGATCGAGCGGCTCGTAGAGCCCGTCACCGCCATGTTCCAACAGCACGTCCTTGCCGGCCACCCCAAGGTCGGCCGCACCGTACTGGACATAGGTGGGGACGTCGCTCGCGCGAATGATGACGAGCTTGACCCGCGGATTGCTGGTCTCGAGGATCAGCTTTCGGCTCGTCTCCGGGTCATCCAGCGGCTGGATGCCGGCATGCGCCAACAGCGGCAGAGTCTGCTCGAAGATGCGGCCCTTGGAGAGGGCGATGGTCAGCGGGGCATTCAGATTCATGGCGTCAGGGTTCCATTCCCACCGGAGATGCGCTCGATGTGAGCACCAAGGGTCAGGAGCTTTGCCTCCATGGTCTCATAGCCGCGATCCAGGTGATAGATGCGGTCGATGAGCGTCTCGCCACTGGCCACGAGTCCGGCCAGCACCAACCCGGCCGAGGCGCGCAGATCGGTCGCCATCACGGGCGCGGCGGTGAGCCCGGAAACGCCGTGACAGACGGCCAGATTCCCCTCGACGCGGATGTCCGCCCCCATGCGCTGCAGCTCGGGCACATGCATGAATCGGTTCTCGAAAATGGTTTCGGCCACCACCCCGACGCCCTCGGCGACCGCGTTGAGGGCACAGAACTGGGCCTGCATATCGGTGGGGAAGGCCGGATGCGGCGCGGTGTGGATGTCGACGGCCTTGGGACGCCGCCCGCGCATGTCCAGCTCGATCCAATCCGGCCCGGTGGTGATCTCGGCGCCCGCCTCCCGCAGCTTCTGGAGCACGGCATCGAGGCAGTCCGGCCGTGTCTCCTCGACACGCACCTTCCCACCCGTCATGGCGGCACCGACCAGGAAGGTTCCGGTCTCGATGCGATCCGGCATCACCCGATACTCGGCACCACCGAGGCGCTCGACACCCTGGATGTGGATCTGATCCGTCCCGGCACCTTCGATACGCGCCCCCATGGCAATGAGGAGCTGGGCCAGGTCGACGACCTCCGGCTCCCGCGCGGCGTTCTCGATCAGGGTCTCGCCGTCCGCCAGCGCCGCCGCCATCATGAGATTCTCGGTCCCCGTCACGGAGACCAGCTCCATGAACAGGCGCGCCCCCCTGAGGCGTTTCGCCCGGGCGCGGATGTATCCGCTGTCCACGCTGACCTCGGCACCCAGGGCACGCAACCCCTCGATATGCAGATTGACCGGACGGGCACCGATCGCGCAACCGCCGGGCAGGGAGACGTCCGCCTCACCATAGCGCGCGACCAAGGGTCCGAGCACCAGGATGGAGGCACGCATGGTCTTCACCAGCTCGTAGGGCGCAATGAAACTGGTCAGGGCGCGAGGCTCGACGCGAATGCGATCCGCCGCCTCCTGGGTCAGACTGGCGCCCATGCGCCCGAGGAGCGCCATGGTGGTGCTGATGTCCCTCAATCGAGGGACGTTCGTCAGCGTGACGGGGCCGTCCGCCAGCAGGGTCGCGGCGAGGATGGGCAGCGCGGCGTTCTTGGCACCGGATGCACGCACGCAACCCTGAAGTGCGCAGCCGCCGGTGATGAGGAGTTTGTCCATTGATTTCAGAAAACGCAGAAAGAAGGAAGCGAGGCCAAACGGCGATCAAGCGCCGATCGGCAGAAGGCGATGCAGGTTCGAGACGGCGGCGATCCGGCCAAGGGACTCTGGGAGGTGGAGGTAGGTCAAGCGCAGCCCGCGCGTGCGCGCCATGTCCATCCATTCGAGCAGGAGGGCAAGCCCCGCGCTGTTGGCGGACTCGATGCCGGACAGGTCGACCTCGACCTGCTCCAGACCCCGACTCTGCGCGCCCTTGAGAAGGACATCCCCCTCCTTCGCCAGGCGCGGGACCGTCATGAAGTCGAGGACGCCGGACAACCGCCAGCGCCCGGGCTCCGGGGCCGTCAGGCGTGTTTCCGTCACCCTTGGCCCTTGCGGTTCATGTCCGACAGCTTGCCGATGAGACCGTCGACACCACCCTGACGGACCTCGTTGGCGAAACTGCTGCGGTAGTTGCCGACCAGACTGGCATTGTTGATCACCACGTCATAGACCTTCCAGCCGCCGCCGCTGTTGTACATGCGGTAGTCCACCGGAATGGGCGACGACCCGGCCTCGCGCACCTCGGTCGAGACCGTCACCGTCGACGGGCGGCTACCCGGCTTGACCGGTAGATAGCGGATCTCCTGTCCCGAATAGCTCAGCAGCGAGCGCGCATAGGTGCGCACGAGCACCTGCTTGAAGCCATCGACCAGCTGGCGCTGCTGGGCCGGGTTCGCCTGACGCCAGTATTGCCCGAGGGCACCCTGTGTGATGCGCTCGAAGTCGAAGTGAGGCGCAACGATGCTCTCGATCATCCCGTAGATCAGGGATGGATTGCGGTCGACCTCGGCACGGCGTGCTTGCAGGGTCTCCAGCATGCGCTCCGACGTGCGCTTGACGAGCGCCGTCGCCTCGTCCTGCGCGGCCAGAAGAGTGCTGCTCCACGCCAGAGGCGCGAGCAACAGGATCAAAAGAAGAAATCGACGTCTCGGAAGCATTACCCGCTCTCACCTGCTTTCTTGAAAAGGAATTGTCCGATCATCTGCTCGAGAACCAGTGCCGACTGGGTATTGGCGATCTCGCCGCCATCGCGCAGAAAATCCTGGCTACCGCCGGGCTCGAGTCCGACGTACTGCTCGCCGAGCAGACCGGAGGTGAAGATGTTGGCGAAGGTGTCCTCCGGAATGGAGTCCACCTCGGCGTCGATCCGCATGCTCACGACCGCCTCATAGGTCGCCTTGTCGAAACGCACCGCCTCGACGCGCCCGATTCGCACCCCGGCCATGGTCACGGGCGAGCGCACCTTGAGGCTGCCGACATTCGCAAAGCGCGCGGTCAGTTGATATCCATCACCACCCGCGCTGAGGTTCAGGTTGCTCACCTTCATCGCGAGAAAAAACAGGGCTACGATCCCCAGGGCCATGAAGACCCCGACCATCAATTCCACGTTTTGCCGCTTGGCCATGCCTTAGTCTCCGAACATCAGCGCCGTCAATACGAAGTCCAGCCCCAGGACCACCAGGGCCGAGTGGACCACTGAGCGCGTCGTCGAACGGCTGACACCGATCGAGGTCGGCACCGTGTTATACCCCTGAAAGAGGGCGATCCAAGTCACGACCACACCGAAGACGAGACTCTTGACGACGCCATTGACCACGTCGTCGGAGAAATCGATCTTCGCTTGCATCTGACTCCAGAAGGCGCCCTCGTCGACGCCCAGCAGCCCGACCGCCACGAAGTAGCCGCCGATCACGCCGACAGCGCTGAAGATGGCCGCGAGGATCGGCATGGCAATCACGCCGCCATAGAACCGCGGCGTGAGGATTCGGCGCACCGGGTCGACCGCCATCATCTCAAGGCCGGACAGCTGCTCGGTCGCCTTCATCAGGCCGATCTCCGCCGTGAGCGCCGAGCCCGCGCGACCGGCCACCAGGAGGGCGGCGACAACCGGCCCCAGCTCCCGCACCAGCGAGGCGGCGACCATGACCCCGAGGCTCTCCTCGGCGCCGAACTGCGCGAGCACATAGTACCCCTGAAGCCCCAGGACCATGCCGACGAAGAGTCCCGACACGCAGACGATGAGGAGCGAGAGCACGCCGATGTTGAAGACCTGCTCACCGAGCAGACGGGGATGGCGCAGCACCTCGCCCGAGCCACGCAGGATACCGCCGAGCAGCAGGTGCGCCCGCCCCAGCTGCGTCAGCGCATCCAACACGCCTCGCCCCAGTCCCGCAACGGCGCCCAGTAGCATCAGGCGGCACCCCGCAGACGGAGATCCTGATCGAGCGGCGGCGCGGGATAGTGGAAATGCACTGGCCCGTCCGGCAGACCATCCATGAACTGGCGCACCCAGTCCGAGCGATCCTCGGCGATCTCCGCGGGTGTGCCGCGCGCGACGATCCGCCCCTGCGCAATCACATAGAGATAATCCGCGATGCCTGCCGTTTCCCGCACGTCGTGCGAGACCACGATGCTGGTGAGCCCCACCGCGTCATTGAGCTGGCGAATGAGCTGGATCAGCATGCCCATGGAAATGGGATCCTGGCCGGTGAAGGGCTCGTCGTAGAGGATCATCATGGGATCGAGCGCGATCGCCCGCGCCAGCGCGACGCGCCGAGCCATGCCGCCCGAGAGCTCGCTGGGCATGAGGTCGCGCGCACCGCGCAGACCCACGGCCTCGAGCTTCATGAGGACCAGCTTGCGCAGCAGCGTGGGGCTCAGCCGGGTGTGCTCGCGCAAGGGGTAGGCGACGTTGTCGAACACGCTCAGGTCCGTCAGCAGGGCGTTGGCCTGGAAGAGCATTCCCATCCGGCGACGCAGCCGGCAGAGTTCCGCCTTGTCGAGGCGCCGAACCTCCAGGCCATCCACCTCGATGCTACCCGCGTCGGGCTGGAGCTGGCCGGTGATCAACTTGAGCAAGGTCGTCTTGCCGGTTCCGCTCGGCCCCATCACAGCCGTCACCGCGCCGCGCCGGATATCCAGATCCAGATCCTCGAAGATGACCAGGGAGCCGCGGCGATAACTCAGACCACGGATCCGCACGATGGGCGCGTCCTCCGGAGCCGGACCCGAAGGGGCTGGCTCGCGGACCCGATCGGTCTCGCTCGCGGCCAGGCACGTGGGTACCTGCGGCGTTGGATGGGGGTGCTCTTCCGAGCCAACGCCTTGCTCCCTCACACTGTGCCGCGCGCCTGAGCCTCGCCTAGCCATGGTCTGATACTGAATCTGGTGCGCCATTGGCGAAACTCTGAATTGTCGCGAGCGCGTGTCGAAGCGTCAAGATAGCCGACGATCCAGGGTGTGACCACAACTGATATCGAGCGTCGCGGTTGGGCCGAGGGACGAGACCCAGCGAAAGGGCGCATGTTGGGCGTCCTCACGTCGGCCCGCCAGACAGAAGCTGGGCCGACGCGCGTCACTCCTGGTCACGCGCGACGATCCACAGCTGCCTGCAGGGGACAGCGGTGCATCCCTTGGTGTATTTTTGTGCGGGCTCGGGCGCGGACCCAGAATCAACCGGCAGCCATAGGCGCTTCTCGGGAGCCCCGGCACCGAAAGACCCGATGCGCTGGATGGACAGGACTGGCAGGATCGGCATGCTCGACAATGGGACTCCTGAGGAATCCGGCGCATCCTGCTGAACATCACTGGCCGCTCCTCAACGGCTTCCTGGAGCGCACCTGAAGAACGCAACCAGCAAGAATTCAACCAAAAATGATCCAGCGAGCATGACAGAGCAACGCAAACTCGGCGCGCAGCAGGCCGTCCTCTCGAGCGGACAGGCGGAGAAGATCGTGGCGCTGGGCCGCGCGGTGATCGAGACCGAGGCCGAGGCCGTCGCGGCACTCGCCCGGCGCATGGACCAGTCCTTCGTCGAGGCCTGCCGCTATCTGCTCGCCTGCGAGGGTCGCATCGTGGTGCTCGGCATGGGCAAGTCCGGCCACATCGGCGGCAAGATCGCCGCAACGCTCGCCAGCACCGGCAGCCCGGCCTTTTTCGTCCACCCCGGCGAGGCCAGCCACGGCGACCTCGGCATGATCACACCACGCGATGTCGTGCTGGCCATCTCCAATTCGGGCGAAACCGACGAGCTGCTCACCATCCTACCCATCCTCAAGCGGCTCGGTGTGCCCATGGTCACCATGACCGGCCGGCGCGCCTCGACCCTCGCCCAGGAGGCGGACGTCAACCTCGACATCAGCGTCGAGACCGAGGCCTGCCCCTTGGGGCTGGCGCCCACGTCCAGCACGACGGCCGCGTTGGCGATGGGGGACGCCCTGGCGATCGCACTGCTCGAGAGCCGCGGCTTCACCGCCGAGGACTTCGCCCGCTCGCACCCGGCGGGCAGCCTCGGACGACGCCTGCTGCTGCATGTCGGGGACATCATGCACCGCGGCGAGCGCCTGCCCAAGGTCACCCTCGGCACCAGCCTACTGGATACCCTCGAGGAGATGTCCCGCACCGGCCTCGGCATGAGCGCCGTGCTCGACGCCGAGGGCAGGCTCGTCGGCATCTTCACCGATGGCGACCTGAGACGCGCCCTCGATCGCGGGATCGATGTGCGCGAGACCCGCATCGACGCCGTCATGACAGCGCATTGCACCACGCTCGAGGCCGATGCGCTGGCCGTCGAGGCAGTCAGGATCATGGAGTCCAGGTCGATCAATGGGCTGCTGGTCCTCGACCGTGAACGCCGCCTGATCGGCGCCTTGAACATGCACGACTTACTCAGAGCCGGCGTCGTCTGACCACGATTCAAAAACCTGGGGAGCGTCCAGATGCAAGACATTCGCGAGCGTGCCGCGCGCATTCGGCTGGTGATCTTCGATGTCGACGGGGTCCTGACGGACGGCAGCCTCTTCCTCGGTGACGACGGACAGGAGTACAAGGCGTTCAACTCGCGCGACGGGCACGGCATGGTGATGCTCCAGGAGAGCGGCGTGCGTCTGGCCGTGATCACGGGGCGCACCTCGAACGTGGTACAGATGCGGATGGAGAGTCTCGGCATCTCGGACGTCTATCAGGGCTACCGGCACAAGCTCCCGGCCTATGAGGAGATCAAGGGGCGTCTCGCGCTCGCTGACACGGACATCGCCTATGTCGGCGACGACGTCGTCGACCTGCCCATCATGCGGCACGTCGGGTTGGCCATCGCCGTCGCCGACGCCCACCCGGCCGTCAAGCAGCACGCGCACTGGTCGACGCTGGCACTCGGCGGTCGGGGTGCGGCGCGCGAGGTCTGCGAGCTGATCCTCGACGCCCAGGGCACACTGGACGCAATGATGGCCCGCTACACATGATGGCCCACGACAGATGACACGCTATGCACATCCGCTGGACGGGCCATGGTGGTCTGGACGCCAGCTGCTGCTGGGCATCCTGCTGGCTGCCATCGGCGCCGCCGCCTGGTGGCTGCTCCAAACCAGCGACGAGGGCGCCTCCAAGCAGCCGCGTCAGCGCCTGCCCGATTATGTCGTCAAGGATTTCTCGGCCGTCGAAACGGATGCCACCGGCCAGCCAAGCCGACGACTGATCGCTCAGCAGCTGCGGCACTACGTGAAGGAAGACCTCTCCGAGCTGGATCAGCCGCGCATGGAACTCTACGAAGCGGAAGGGCAACCCTGGCACGCGCGCGCCCGGTCCGGCACCGTCTTCGCCGGCGGCGATCAGGTCCGTCTGATCGGCAACGTCGAGCTCGACCGCGCCGGCGATGCCACCTCCCGCCCCGCGCACCTGGAGACCGAGCAGATCGACATCTGGCGCGAGCAAGGCATTGCCGAAACGGATCTGCCAGTGCGCATCCGCAGCGACGGCGACACCCTCAAGGCGAACGGCATGCGGCTCTGGTACAACGAGCCGACCCGCTCGACCTTCCACGGTCGCGCGCGCATCCGACTCGCCCCCGAACAGGAGACCCCGCCTTGAAGCCATGCGCAGTGCAAAGAGGGTTGCGCCTGCCACTCAGGCTTCGCGCTCAAACCTCGATCTTGCTCGGCTGCCTCGCCTTGTCTGGTTGGACGTCCGCCTGGGCGCTCAAGGACGACGCCAAACAACCGGTCTTGATCGAAGCCGATGACGTCGAGGTCCGCGAGAGCGACAGCACCAGCGTCTATGTCGGCAATGTGCAGGTCGATCAGGGCAGCATGCGCCTGCTGGCGGACCATGTGACCGTCTACCACCGCAAGGACCGCCAGCCGCGATTGATCATCGCGCTTGGCAAGCCGGCCAAATACAAGCAACTGCTCGATGACAAGCAGGGCGAGGTGCAGGCATTCGCCAAGCGGATGGAGTATGACGCCGACAAGGACGAGCTGACCCTGATCGGCGATGGTCTCCTGATCCAGGGCAGCGACCGGCTGTCCGGGGAGCGCATCGTCTACGACCGCGCCAAGGCCCAGTTCCGCGCCGGAGGCTCGGGACGAGTCAAAATCACCATCACCCCCGAAAAGCAATGACGGTCTCACAGCCAAGGTGCCGCGCGTGACCACACTGCGCGCCGAGCACTTGCAGAAGCATTACCGCCGCCGCCAGGTCCTGCAGGGCGTGAGCCTCGAAGTGGACGCGGGCGAGGTGGTGGGGCTGCTGGGTCCGAACGGGGCCGGCAAGACCACCTGCTTCTATCTCATCGTCGGACTCATCCCCGCCGACCAAGGCCGCATCCTGCTCAACGGACAGGACGTCACACGGCTGCCCATGCATGCAAGGGCGCGCTCCGGGCTCAGCTACCTCGCCCAGGAGCCCTCGGTGTTCCGCAAGCTCAGCACCCGCGAGAACATCATGGCGATCCTGGAAACCCGCAAGGCACTCAAGCGCGCGGAGCGCGAGCAACGCTGCGAGCGACTGCTCGAGGAGCTGGGCATCGCCCATGTCGCCGACTCCCTCGCCCTGAGCCTCTCCGGCGGTGAACGCCGCCGTCTGGAAATCGCCCGCGCGCTTGCCGTTGACCCCGCCGTCATGCTGCTCGACGAGCCCTTCGCCGGCGTCGACCCCATTGCGGTCGGAGACATCAAGTCGATCGTCTCGCATCTGCGGGATCGCCGCATCGGTGTGCTCATCACGGATCACAATGTCCGCGAAACCCTCGACATCTGCGACCGCGGTTACATCATCAGCGCGGGAACGGTGATAGCCTCGGGTGAGCCTGCAACGCTGCTTGCCGACCAACAGGTCCGAGAGGTGTACTTGGGCGCGGACTTTTCGATGTAGCCAGCGCCGGACAGAGTCGAGTAGGCTCGACGGGTGCCGACCCACCCAAGCCCCCGAAGCCAAGCGACGAACAACCGTCGGCGCGCGGCGAAATGGGCTAGAATCACGTCAGGCACTGTTATTGCTTTAACCCTTCCCGAACGGTACAGATACAGACGCCAACGCGATCGATGAAGCAATCCATCCAGCTTCGCCTCAGCCAGCACCTCACCATGACGCCCCAGTTGCAGCAGGCGATCAAGCTGCTGCAACTGTCGACGCTCGAACTCCAACAGGAGATCCAGGAGGCGCTCGAGACCAACCTCATGCTCGAGGAAGGTGACGAGGCCGATCGCTTCAACGCCGCCGACGACCTGGACATGCGGCTCCCGCAGCCGGAGAAGGCCGAGACCACACAGGCCGAGCAGGACCTCAAAGTCGACCGCGAAGTCCGTGGCGAGTCCAACGAGATGCCGGAGGAGCTTGCGGTGGACACGCAATGGGCGGATGTCTACGACAGCTACCTGCCGACCACCTCGCACGGGACGGACGACGGCTCCGACTTCGACCCCTTCGCTCAGCAGAGCCGCCCGCAGACGCTCCAGGACCACCTCGCCTGGCAGCTCAACCTCAGCCGACTGAGCGAACGCGACTTCATGATCGCTCAGGCCGTGATCGATGCCATCGACGCGGGCGGCTACTTGCGCAGCGATGTCGATGAGCTGCTTGCCACCATCGACAACGCACAGATCAGCCGCGAGGAGGTCGCGACCCAGATCCATCGTGTCCAGTCGCTCGACCCATCCGGCGTCGGCGCCCGCACGATTCAGGAATGCCTGCTCATTCAGCTGCGTCAGCTGCCCACCGCCACACCCAGCAGAGATCAAGCCATCGCCATCTGCGCCGACGGCTTCGAGCACCTGCCCAGGGGCGACATCAACGCCCTGGTGCGCCAGCTGAAGCTGTCCGAAGAGGAGATCGCCGCCGCGCTGGAGCTGATCCGCAGCCTCAACCCCAGGCCCGGCAGCTTGATCGAAGACGCGCCACCGGAGTACGTTGTTCCGGACATCTTCGTGCGCAGGCGAGAGGGGCGCTGGCACGTCGAGCTGAACGCGGAATCGACACCCAAGCTGCGCGTGAATGCGGACTACGCGCGATTGATTCGCCGTTCCGACCAGAGCGCGGACAGCAGCACGCTCAAGAGTCATCTGCAGGAGGCGCGCTGGTTCATCAAGAGCTTGGCCAGCCGCAACGACACCGTGCTGCGAGTGGGCTCGAAGATCGTCGAAATGCAGCAGGACTTCTTCGAGCATGGCGATGAGGGCATGCGGCCCATGGTGCTGCGTGACATCGCCGAGGCGCTGGAGCTGCACGAATCGACCGTCTCACGCGTGACCACGCAGAAATACATGCACACCCCGCGCGGCACCTTCGAGTTCAAATATTTCTTTTCTTCCCACGTCAATACAGCATCTGGCGGCGAGTGCTCATCCACAGCCATTCGTGCCCTGATCCGCAAACTGATCGCTGGCGAGTCGACAAAAAAGCCGCTCAGCGACAGCAAGATTGCCCAAGAACTGGGTAATCAGGGTATAAATGTGGCGCGGCGAACAGTCGCCAAATACCGCGAGGCAATGGGTATCCCACCCTCGAACGAGCGCAAACGCCTGGCTTGACAGGCCGTTTGAACCTTTGAAGGAGTCACATGATGCAGATCAACCTGACGGGTCACCACATCGACGTCACCGATGCACTGAAGACATACGTCGACAGTAAATTCGAGCGTCTCGCACGGCATTTCGACCACGTCATCAACGCCCATGTCGTTCTCAGCGTCGAGAAGCTCGCGCAGAAGGCAGAGGCAACGCTCCACATCAATGGGGGCAAGGTATTTGCCGACTCCGTCCATGAGGACATGTACGCGGCCATCGACGGCCTGATCGACAAGCTGGACCGGCAGGTTCTCCGCTACAAGGAGAAGAAGAGCAGCCATCGCAGCGGCCCGACGAAGATCCTAGAGGCCGAGGAGTGACCGCGAGCGCGCCTTCAGGCTGAAAGCGGCGTATCCTTAACGGGTGATCGCAGCACCCCGAACGGGGCAGACCGACCGTTCGGGGTGTTTTGCATTGAGACGCCGACAGACGGACACAATAAGCATCGGGATACGGCAACCACCCCGATACGGCAACCACCTCGGGTAGCGCGCAGGACTCGGCGGCCCCTTGCGCAATGGCACGGGGAATGCCGGACCAATCGCGTAGACACGCAAGAGCAGACACCTATGAGCGGAAATCGATACTCTGCACCGGCTTGGGAGAGCAGCACCCCGAGCGATGGACGTTGGTGGGCGCGCTAGTGCCTAGGAGTCGGCCCCATGTTCAGCCCTGACCTCATCAGTGAAGCCCGCATCGGCTGCGGCATGGAGATCGCCAGCAAGAAACGGCTGCTCGAGACACTGGCCGAGCTGCTGGCGAGCGAGCACCCGCGCTTGCAGACCGAGATCGTCTTCGAGCGCCTGCTCGAGCGCGAACGTCTCGGCAGCACCGGGCTCGGACATGGCATTGCGCTGCCCCATGCTCGGCTGAAGGACATCACGGAGGTCCTCGGCGCCTTCGTGCAGACCGTCCAGGGCGTCGACTACGATGCCACCGACGGCGAGCCGGTCGACCTCGCCTTCGCGCTGCTGGTCCCCGAGGCCGCCAACGAGGAGCACCTGCACCTGCTCGCCCATCTCGCCAGCCTCTTCAGCGACACCCAAGTTCGCGCACGCCTGCGTGAGGCGAGCACGGCCGCCGAGCTGCTGCAGGTGCTCAACAACCAATGATACGCAAGACCCGGTCGGCGCTCAGAGGCCCATTCGGCGCTCAGCACCACGCGGGCTAAGCGCCTCGGACCTGCGTCATGATCGACAGCCTCCAATCCGTCGTCGACCAGACCGGGCCGCAGCTCAAGCTGCGCTGGCTGACGGCAGTGCCAGCGCGCGAGCTGCCGTTGCGCGGGGACGCCCCCGAGCAAGCCCAGCACTCCCTCATCGGGTCGCTGAACTGCATCCACCCGAATCGTCTCCAGGTCATCGGCCGCCCTGAGCAGCTCTACCTCAAGACCCTGGGCAGCACCGCCTACGGCGAGACCATCAACAAGCTCTTCGCGGACCGCCCCGCGGCGGTCATCTTCACCGACGGCATCGAGCCCGACGCCGATATCCGCGAGCGGGCCGCGCATGCGCAAACGCCGCTACTCGGCTCCTCGCTGGGCGATCAAGATCTGATCAACCACCTGCGCTACTTCCTGACGCACGCGCTGGCCGAGCGCAAGACGCTGCACGGCGTCTTCATCGAGGTGCTGGGCATGGGCGTCCTCTTGATCGGGGATCCCGCGGTCGGCAAGAGCGAACTCGCGCTGGACCTCATCACCCGAGGCCATCGCATCATCGCCGACGACGCCCCCAGATTCGCGCGCATCGCGCCAGAGGTGGTCGAAGGCACCTGCCCGGAGACGCTCCGCGACTTCCTGGAGGTCCGCGGCCTGGGCATCCTCAATATCCGCGCCATGTTTGGCGAGGGCGCAGTCATGCGTAACAAGACGCTCAATCTGATCATCGATCTCCAGCCGCTGGATCACCAGCAGCTCGCCTGCATCGACCGGCTCAGCGGGAGCCTCTCGGTGATGAACGTCCTGGGTTTGGCCGTGCCCAAGATCACCATGCCGGTCGCGCCCGGCCGCAACCTGGCGATCCTGGTAGAGGCCGCCGTCAGACACCAAATCCTCAGAATCCGAGGCTATGATGCGGGGGTCGATTTCATCGACCGTCAAGCACGCGCCATCGGCCAGGACCGACCGGATCCACCCGGCACCCGGCGTTAAGGACGCGCGCCTCGGCACCACGGCCGACATCTCTCAGCCTCACACACAGCACGCGCCATGAAACTGGTCATCCTCAGCGGCCTGTCCGGGTCTGGAAAGAGCATCGCTCTGCATACGCTCGAAGACCTGGGCTTCTACTGCATCGACAATCTGCCGATCTTCCTGCTCGAAGACCTCGTCCAGGGACTCGACAAGGCACTCGATGAAGCCTTTGCCAACACGGCCGTCGGGGTCGACGCCCGCAGCAACCCGGATGCACTCCAGCGCCTGCCGGAGTTGGTGCGCTCCGCACAGTCCAGCGGCATCGACTGCCAGATGCTCTTCCTCGAAACGGATACGGATACGCTGATCCGCCGCTTCAGCGAGACGCGGCGCAAACACCCGCTGACGCGGGGAGACCGCTCGTTGCGCGAGGCAATCGCACTCGAACAGACGCTGCTCGAACCGATTCGGCGCAGTGCGGACGTCTTGATCGACACCACCCAGACCAATGTCCATGAGCTGCGCGACCGGGTGCGCGGCTGGCTGGTCGGCAGCACCTCGCCCAAGGTCTCCATTCTGCTCAAGTCATTCGGCTTCAAGCACGGCGTTCCGCAAGACGTCGACTTCGTCTTCGATGTCCGCTGCCTACCCAACCCCCACTGGCAACCCGAGCTGCGGGTGCTGTCCGGACTCGATCCTCAGGTGGCGCAGTTCCTGGAAGCCAGCCCGGCGGTCCTCTCCATGCGCGATGACCTGACGCGCTTCTTCGAGCGTTGGATCCCGCTCTTCGAGACGGACGGCCGCAGCTACCTGACGATCGCGATCGGCTGCACCGGCGGGCAACACCGCTCGGTCTACATGACGGAGGCGCTCAGCCGGCATTTCGAGGCGCTCGGCCACAAGGTCATGGTGCGCCATCGGGAGCTCTCATGAGCGTCGGGATTCTGCTGCTCACGCATCGGCCGCTTGCGGGCGACCTCTTGCGCATCGCGAGCGACATCCTCGGCGGCCGGCCCAGCGCGGTCGAGATCCTTGAAGTCATCAACGACACACCCTGCGAGCGCGTGCTCGCCGATGCCCGGCGTCTGGCCGACGGCCTGGACGCCGGCGACGGGGTGCTGGTGCTCACCGACCTCTATGGCGCAACCCCCGCCAACATCGCGCTTGCGCTCTGCGAGTGCCATCCCCGCATTCGCGCGCTCGCCGGGGTGAATGTGCCGATGCTGCTGAAGGCACTCAACTACGCCAACCTCGATCTGAACGCAGTCGTCGACAAGGCCCTGCAGGGAGGACGCGACGGCGTGCGTCTCTGCGCGCCGCCCGAGTAGCGGTCGGCGCTCGATCCGGTCATGCGATTCGATCCGGCACGCTACTCGATCAGGCACGCCAATTGATTAGGCACTAGGCTTATACCCATCAGGATGTCACGCGGGATGATTCGGAAAGACTTCGAGATTTGCAACAAGCTCGGGCTGCATGCGCGTGCGGCAGCAAAACTGGTGCAGTGTGCGACAGGCTTCGAAAGCCAGATCGACATCGCGCGACGCGGCCAAAGCGTCAACTGCAAGAGCATCATGGGCGTCATGATGCTGGCGGCCAGCAAGGGCACGACGGTGACGGTCGAAGCGCAGGGCAACGACGAGGAGGCGGCCATCATGGCGATCGAGACACTGATTCGCGAACGCTTCGGAGAGCCCGAGTGACACTGGCCTTCCAAGGGATCGGCATCGCGCCCGCCTGCTCGATCGCCCTGGGTCCAGCCTTCATCGATGCCCGCGGACGCGTCGGCGCCGCGCACTCCAGTATCAGCTCCGAGCAAGTCCCCGCGGAGATCGCGCGTTTCGATCTCGCCGTCACCGCGGCGCGACGCGCCTTGCAGAGGGTGCGCGCCCAGATCCCGCGCAACACCCCAGTCAAGGTCGCCGAATTCATCGACGCCCATCTCCTGATGCTCGAGGACGCCGCCCTGGTCGATGAGGTCCGGCGCATCGTCGCCGACGAGCGCTGCAACGCCGAATGGGCCTTACAGATCCATGGCGACACCCTGGTCGAGGTGTTCGAGCAGATGGACGACCCCTATCTGCGCACCCGCCGCGACGACATCGAGCATGTGGTCCACCAGATCCAGACCCATCTGCGCGACGACGCCCCGCACACCCGCCTGGAGGAGCAGGACCTCCAGGGCGTCGTGGTGGTCGCCCGGGATCTGACGCCGGCGGATGCCATTCTGCTGAAACATCGCGGCGCCGCCGCCTTCGTGACCGAGTTCGGCGGCCCCATGTCGCACACGGCGATTCTCGCGCGCAGCCTGGGTGTGCCCGCCGTCATGGGCATTCACGAGATCACGCGCTATCTGCGCTCGGGCGAGCCCCTGGTGGTGGATGGCGAAACCGGCACCGTCCTCGCCAAGGCCGACGAGTCGACCCTGGAGTACTATCGCCAACGACTGCGCGCCATCGAGGCCCGCCAGCGCCGACTACGGGACATCGTCGACCAACCGGCCAAGACGCGCAACGGCGTCCTCATCAGCCTTCAGGCCAATCTCGAGCTGCCGGAGGACGTCGACATCGCGCGCGCCAACGGCATCTCCGGAGTCGGTCTCTATCGCACGGAATTCCTCTACATGAATCGCAAGGATCTGCCCGACGAGGCGGAGCACTTGGCGACCTATGCCGCCCTGGTGGCGGATCTCGACGGCATTCCGCTTACCATCCGCACCCTGGATCTCGGCATCGACAAACGCGCCGACGGCCTCTCCGCCTGCGGGTCGGGCGCCTGCAATCCAGCCCTGGGGCTGCGCGCCCTCAGGCTCTGCCTCAAAGAGCCGGCGCTCTTCCGACCACAGCTGCGGGCCATCCTGCGCGCCGCCGCACTCGGACCAGTGCGCTTGATGCTGCCCCTGGTCACCAACGTCCAGGAGATCGACACCGTGCTCGCCTTGCTCGCCGAGCTCAAGCGCGAGCTACATGCACAGGGCCTGGCCTACGACGACGACCTGCCCGTCGGCGCCATGATCGAAGTCCCCGCGGCAGCGCTCGCCGCCCGAGCCATCGCGCGGCGGGTGGACTTCCTTTCCATCGGCACCAACGATCTGGCGCAGTACACGCTGGCGGTGGATCGGCTGGACGATTCGGTCAACTACCTCTTCGACCCCATCCATCCAGCCATCCTCAGATTGATCCGCATGATCATCGACGCCGGAAACGGTGCCGGCATCGCCGTCAGCATGTGCGGCGAAATGGCTGGCGACACCCGCTTCACGCGCCTGCTGCTAGGCATGGGGCTGCGTGAATTCAGCATGCAGCCCGGCGCCATCCTCGACGTCAAAGAGATCCTCCTGCAGGTCGACACCGAGGATCTGCAGCGGCGCACCGCCCGACTCTTCACCCACCTCGACGACACCCATCCCGCCCGCCTGCTCGACACCTTGAATCAGGACTGAGACCGCTCGGAACAGCGCCCCAGCTGTTAGCATAGAGGCACGGCTCTACCCAGACGCCGTCGACCACCCGCGACCCTCAGACAAGGTGATCATGACTGCCCCTGCCGCCAGCAATCCGGAAACCACGCGTCTCGAAGACCTGCACGACGTCCTCGAGCAGGGCGCCATGCGCAAGGCCGCCCGCATGCTCAATGCCCTGCAGACGGCCGAGATCGCGCACTTGCTGGAGTCGCTGCCACCCAAGAAGCGCGAGCTGGTCTGGAATCTGGTCGATTCGGAGTACGACGGCGAGGTTCTGACCTATCTGCACGACGACGTCCGCGAGCACCTGATCGAGCTCATGGACACCGGCGAGCTGGTCGCGGCCGTCGGCAACCTCGATACCGACGACCTGGCCGACATCATTCAGGATCTGCCGGTCGCCATCACGCATGAGGTCGTCAAATCGCTCGATCAGCAGCGCCGCGACCGCCTCGAAAAGGCCCTGTCCTACCCGGAGGACAGCGCCGGCGGCCTCATGAACACGGATACGGTCACGGTGCGCCCAGAGATGACCCTGGACGTGGTGATGCGCTACCTGCGCCGACTCAAGGACGGGCTGCCGGACATCACCGATAATCTCATCGTGGTGAACCGAAAGGGTCACTATCTGGGGGTGCTCTACCTGACGGATCTGCTGACGCATGACCCTGACGACTCGGTCGCCGAGGCCATGACGCTGGACGTCCAGGCCATCCCGGCCACCTGGAGCGCGCGCGAGGTCTCGACCCGATTCGAGCAGCACGACCTGGTGACCGTGCCCGTGGTCGATGAAGACGGCAATCTGCTGGGCCGCATCACGGTCGACGACGTCATGGACGTGATTCGCGAGGAAGCCGACCACCAGTTCCTCGGTCAAGCCGGTCTGTCCGAAACCGATGACATGTTTGCGCCCGTGCTGTTGAGTGCCCGCCGGCGGGCGCTCTGGCTCGGGGTCAATCTGCTCACCGCCTTTCTGGCGGCCTGGGTCATCGGGCAGTTCGAGGCGACCATCCAACAGGTGGTGGCGCTGGCGGTCCTCATGCCCGTCGTCGCCAGCATGGGGGGCATCGCCGGGACACAGACGCTGACCCTGACCATCCGGGGCCTCGCCCTGGGTCAGCTGACGTTCGCGAACACGCGCTGGCTGCTGTTCAAGGAGATGGCCGTGGCGGCGATCAATAGCGTCATCTGGGCACTGGTCGTCGCCCTGATCGCCGAGCTCTGGTTCCACGACACGCGGATCGCCATGGTCATCGCCGCCGCCATCAGCATCAACCTGCTGGCCGCCGCCTTTGCCGGCGCCCTGCTCCCCCTGCTGTTGGAGCGTCTGGGGATCGACCCGGCCCTGGCGGGCGGGGTCATCCTGACCACGGTCACCGACGTCGTCGGCTTCCTCGCCTTCCTCGGGCTCGCAACCATCTTCCTGCTCTGATGCCGCTGGCCTTCAGCGGCGCCATTCGGCGAGTCGTTCCATACAGATCCGGTTCATGCTCTCGGCGCGCTCCGGGGTGGCGGCCTCGGTGTAGGCACGCAGCTCAGGGGCATTCCCGGAAGGTCGCAGGTGCGCGATCTCGCCGCTTGCAAAGGTCATCCTCAAGCCATCGGTCGCGTCGATCGCCGCAACCGCTCCGAAATCCGCGGCGAAGAGACTCTCGATCGCCGCCTTGTCCCGCTCGACATCACCGCTGTTGATCTCGGCGAGACGCGCCTGGCTGATGTGCGATGGAAAATCCTTGAGGCGATCGCTATAGGTGTAGCGCCGCGGCAGATCGCCAGCGAGGGCGGAGACCACTTTGCCTTGTCGCGCCGATGCCAGGAGGATGGTGACGGCGACCAAAACGGCATCCCGCGTCGGCAAGGCGGCAAGGCGGCGCCCATCCTGTTCGAGGTCCGTCCCCAAGAGGAAGCCACCATTGGCCTCGTAACCCACGACGGGCGCAAGCCCTTCGGCCATCAGCGCCTGCATCCCCTCGATGACGAAAGGCGAGCCGATCCGGGTCCGTTTCACACGCTCGAAGCCGCCGCACTTCTCGACCGCCGTATTACTGCTCACCGGCGTCACCACAGCGCGCGCCCCGAGCTGGCGCGCACAGAGCACCCCGGCGATATCCCCCCGCAGCCAGGTCCCGGTCTCATCACCCACGAGCGGCCGATCGCCGTCACCATCCGCGGACACCAGGGCGTCGAACTGGCCATCCGCCGCCCACTCCCGCGCCAGCGCGACGTCCTCCGGACGGATCGCCTCGGTATCCACGGGCATGAAGACGTCCGAGCGACCCAGGCAGGTCACCTCGGCACCCAAGCCGGCCAGCACGTCGCGATAGGCCTCCCGCGCCACACTCGAATGCTCGTAAACACCAACGCGTCGTCCAACCAGACAGCCCGCCGGGAAGAAATCCAGATAGCGGGCAACGTAGCTGACGTAGGCCCTGTCGTCAGGCGCGGGTAGAGCGGACGACTGGTCGGTCAGAAAGCCCCCGTCCGCGTCGAAGAGGCCGGACGGCTGCGTCACGCACTGCGCCCGAATGCCCTCCTCGTCTCGCTTGAGAATCTCGCCCGTCGGCAGATTGAACTTGATGCCATTGCGATCGTCCGGGATATGGCTGCCGGTCACCATGAGGGTCGGAACGCTCCGCGCGATGCCAAAGGCAGCCAACGCGGGGCTTGGGATAAACCCAGCATTGACCGGGGAGCAGCCCATGTCGAGCACCGCGCGCGCGCAGGCGGTCATGATCCGCGGCGAGCTGGGGCGCAGATCCCCGGCGATCCCAACGTCCTGCCCGGCGGACAGCACCCCGAGATCGCGCAGATACCCCAGGAAACCAGAGGTATAGGCGTAGCAGACCCAGTCCGTCATCTCCACCGCCAAGCCGCGCGCACCGCTGGTGCCGAACGTGACACCACTCTTGGTCATCAGATCGCCAATTTGCATCTCTATCCTCGTCGGGGTTTGCGGGTGCCCTCAGCACGCCTTGCCAGGGCTGATTCTAGCTCAGCCGAAAGCTGATCCCCATCGCCGAAAAGACGCCGGTCAGGGTCGGGCGGAACTCGCCGACGCGATCGGCGGATGGGCGCAACCGGGCTTCGGCTGTAAACTCAGCAGCCCAGGTGCGCACAGACAGGCGGCACCAGGATCCCAGCACGACCCAGTCGACACCAGCACTTCGCGATTTCAACCATCGAGACGATCAAGAGGAGTGACGATGCCCAGCAAGCAACCCGTTCGAACCCTGGCTTCAAGCGCTGTCCTGGCCTTGGCGATGACGCCCGCGCTCTGGCTGAGCACCGCGTCCGCCGCGGAAGAGGTCCCCAGCGAGACAGCTACCCAGACACCCCAGACCCCGGCGGCACAGCCGGCCGAGGCGACGCCCGAGCCATCCAAGGCCGAAGTCGCGCGCGCCAGGGCCGAACAACGTCGAGCCGAGATGGACGCGGAGCGCGAGAAGCGCTACGCGGAGTTGCGCGCAAGCGCCGCACAGCTCGGTGTGGAGTTACCCGAAACACCGCCCTGGCAAGTCGCCGAGTCCTCGATGCCCGCCATGCCAACGCCGCCGGACATGCCCGCGGGCTATGGACGGCCTTCACCCGAGGAGCGCAAGGCCATGCGGCAACAGCGCGAGGCCATGCGCGCGGAGCGCTGGCAGCGGATGCAGGACGAGGCTAGTGAGCGCGGCATGGACATGCCGCAGACGCCGCCCTGGGCCGACGCCCAGAAGCGTCACCAAGACATGGCGGAGCGCTTCGAGGCCTATCGCAAGACGATCGAGCAGATGACCGACGAGCAGCGTGAAGCGGCGCGCGCCGTCTTCGGGCGGCACCCGCACGCGAAACCGCGGCCGCGCATGCCGCAGGCAGGCTACGGCTACCCAAGCAGGAAGCATCCCTGCCAGGACGATGCCTACGACATGCCCTACCCGCCCATGATGCCGTACTACCAAGAGGCGCCCGGCTACGACCAAGGCCCACCCCCGCCGCCCGCCAAGCGACAAGGGGACTAAGGTCCAGACGGCACGGGATCCGGGCCCGGCTGGCGCCGAGCCTGGATCCTGTGCGTGGTCTTGCGGTCATCCCCGTCCGTATCCCGCCCTCTGTCCAAAGCGCCGATGCCCGCGACAGGGGTGGGATCGAGCATCAGGACGAGCCGGGGTCGAGCCCACTCCAAGGCGTCCGCGCTTGAGCAGACTCGACCTCGAGCCATTGATCCAGCATCGCCTGAACGGACTCGACACCCAGACGCTCCGAGGCGGAAAAGAGCGCGACGCTGACCTTGTCGTCATCGCCCTTGATCATGCGCTCGACGGACAGCTGCGCCGCGCGGGCGGCACCGCGCTTGAGCTTGTCCGCCTTGGTCAACAGAAGCAACACGGAGAGATCGCTGCTCCGTCCCCAGGTGAGCATCTGACGGTCGTAGTCAGTCAAGGGATGGCGGATATCCATCACGATCACGAGACCGGCGAGCGAGGATCGATGCTCGAGATAGCGTGACAGCTCTTGCTGCCATTTTGCCTTGACCGACACCGCGACCTTGGCGTAGCCGTAGCCGGGCAGATCGACCAGCCGACGCCGCTCATCCAGCTCGAAGAAAATCAGCTGTTGCGTGCGCCCGGGTGTCTTGCTGGTACGGGCCAGGGAGTTTTGATGACAGATCGCATTGATCGCACTGGATTTGCCCGCATTCGAGCGACCCGCGAAGGCGACCTCGCGCCCAGTATCGTCCGGGCATTGCTCTACCTTGGCCGCGGCCGTCAGGAAGTGAGCACGCTGATAGAAGGGATTCATCTCAGCCCACTGCCCCGGCCAGTTCACGCCGCCAATGACCAGAACGCCCACCGGCCTTTTCAAGGAGCCGCATCCCCGTCATCTCCATGCCGCGATCGATCGCCTTGCACATATCGTAGATGGTCAGAAGACTGAGCTGGACGGCACAGAGCGCCTCCATTTCGACGCCCGTCTGCCCCTGCGTCTCGACCGTCGCGCGGCAATAGACGGCAGGCGCCTCTGGGCGGGTCTCCAGGTCGATCGCAACCCTGGTCAGACTCAGAGGATGACAGAGCGGGATCAGATCCGAGGTGCGCTTGGCACCCATGATGCCCGCGATGCGGGCGATCCCGAGCACGTCACCCTTCTTGTGCCCGCCCTGCTCGATCAAGGCGAGCGTCGCGGCAGCCATGCGGATCCAGCCCTCGGCCACGGCGCGCCGCCGCGTCACCGCCTTGTCGCCCACATCCACCATGTGGGCCTCGCCGCTCTCGGTGAAGTGGGTGAGCGGCATTAGAAGGCCGGCTTCTCCGGTGCGTCCTCGAACATCTTGACGCTCTCCATGATCTCCTGGCACGCCTCTTCGCGGCCGCCCCAACCACCGACACGCACCCACTTGCCCTCGTCGAGATCCTTGTAATGCTCGAAGAAGTGCGCGATCTGATCGAGCAAGTGCTGCGGCATATCGCGGAAGCTTTCGACATTGCGAAAGCCTTTGTAAAGGGTGTCGATGGGGAGCGCGAGGATCTTGGCGTCGTCGCCGGACTCATCGGTCATCTTGAGCACGCCGATCGGGCGGCACTTGATGACGGAGCCGGAGATGAGCGAATAAGGGGTCACCACCAAGACATCCACGGGGTCGCCGTCGGAGGAGAGGGTATGGGGCACATAGCCGTAATTGCAGGGATAATGCATGGCGGTGGACATGAAGCGATCGACGAACATGGCGCCGGTCGCCTTGTCCATCTCGTACTTCACCGGCTCGGCATGCGCCGGAATCTCGATGATGACGTTCAGGACATGGGGAACGTTATCGCCCCGGGAAACCTTGGATAAATCCATTGGGATGGCCTCTATTGGGTTGGAAAAGGGTCGCCGCATGGGACTCGCCCGACACCTTGAGCGCGCCCGACATAACGAAAAAAGGCCCTGGCGGGCCGCTGGCGATGGTTATCTCCCAATTGTATTCCAAGTTGCCCTTGGAAATCTTAATCCTTCGGATATGGCCACCAGCGATCGGACCACGCAGTGATCATGGCCGCGCGCCGACGCCTCCATCACGGCGCGCTCAACGAGCGACGACAGGGTCGTCAGCACCAGGCTTGAGAGAGCGAGTGCCTGCTGAAGGCTCAGTGCGCGGATCAGCGCATCGACGGCCGACCGGCCATGCGCGCTGGACCTCGCCCAGGATGAGGCGGACCCAGTGACGATTGCAGCCACTGCCTCGCTGGATCTGGGTGCCGATCAGCGCACATGATCGATGGTCATCCACCAGCGCCTGTCATCGGACGCGGAGACCGCGACAGAAGGAAAGGCCGGGCGCGTCAGGCGCGCCCGGCCATGGTCGCGCCCCCCTTTTAGACCTCGAAGGGCTCCAGCTTGCGCTCGACCGGCGCGTTCTTGAGGGTGACGTACTTGGGTAGACCGCGCTCGAAAGGCGGATAGTCCTCGCCCTGAATCAAGGGGATCAGGTACTCCTTGCACACCGGCGTAATACCGAAGCCATCGGCGGTGATGAACTCGCGCGGCATGAACTTCTCCACATTGGCGACCGCGGACAGAGGCGCCTCACCGACCTCCCACGCATAGGGATCATTGCTGGTGCGCCTGACCGCCGGCATGACGGCATTGTGACCGGCCAAGGCAAACTCGACACCGGCCCGCCCCATGGCATAGGCCTGCTCGACATCGGTCTTCGAGGCCAGATGACGCGCCGCGCGTTGGAGATAATCGGCCACGGCCCAGTGGAATTTGTAGCCGGTCGCCTCCTTGATCATATTCGCGACCACGGGCGCGGCACCGCCGAGCTGGGCGTGACCGAAGGCGTCGCGCGTCCCTTGCTCGGCGAGGAAGCGACCATCCGGATACTTCGCACCCTCGGAGACGACGATGGTGCAGAAATCGAACCGCGCGACCTTTTCCTTGACCCCCGCGATGAAGCGCTCCTGATCGAACTCGATCTCCGGAAAGAGGATCATGACCGGGATGTTGTGATCCTCGATGAGACCGCCAGCGGCGGCGATCCAGCCGGCATGCCGACCCATGACCTCCAGCACGAAGATCTTGGTCGAGGTGCGTGACATGGAGCGCACGTCGAAGGATGCCTCCAGCGCGGAGGTGGCGATGTACTTGGCAACCGAGCCGAAACCGGGGCAGTTGTCGGTGATGGGCAGGTCATTGTCGACGGTCTTGGGGACGTGGATCGCCTGGACCGGATAACCGAGCGCCTCGGAAAGCTGCGAGACCTTGTAGCAGGTGTCGGCCGAATCGCCACCGCCGTTGTAGAAGAAGTAGCCGATGTCATGCGCCTTGAAGACCTCGATCAGGCGCTCGTACTCGCGCCGGTTGGCCTCCAGGCTCTTGAGCTTGTAGCGGCAGGAACCGAAGGCGCCGGAGGGGGTGTAGCGCAGGGCCGCGATGGCCTCGTCGGACTCCTGACTGGTATCGATCAGATCCTCGGTCAGTGCGCCGATGATGCCGTTGCGACCGGCGTAGACATTGGCGATCTGATCGGTGTGGCGCCGGGCGGTCTCGATCACGCCGCAGGCCGAGGCATTGATGACCGCCGTGACACCGCCGGATTGGGCATAGAAGGCATTTTTTGCTGACATGGTCGTCCTCGCTGGATCAGGGTTCTAGCTGGCTGGAGAGGCCGGCAACTCGGCGTCAACGACGCTGGCTCGGCAGATCTCCGCGCGCTTCGGCCGCGAAATCCGCTTGCACCTGCAGCACCGCGACGGTGCACTCTGCAAGGTCGTCATACTGATCGATGCCGGTCCCCATTTGTGTGTAGGGCTTGTAGAAGAATTGGCAGCGGTAGGCGCGGTCGCCCACCTTGAGGATGACGAAATTGCAGCCGTCCTCCGCCTGCCAGACGATGACCGGGCAGTTGGTGAGCTCGCGATCCGAGGCATGGAGACGAATCTCCGCATCGGCGAGCTGGATCTCGACCTCCCGCCCATCGCGCTCGCGCAGGGTGGTGCGCAGGATCCACTGCTCAGTCTCAGTGATGTCTGGGATGCTCGCCATGTCGATGGATGGATTGCGGTGGAGTCATCGCCAGTGCGTCGAGCGTCTCGACCGACGTGCGCCCAGCCTGCTGAGACGTACGTCCACGCAGGCCGGCCGCAAGACTAACCAAAAGCGCAGCGGGGTCCAAATCGAAAATACCCGTGCATGGATGCAACCGATTGATCGGCGCCCAGGAGCCTAGACAGCGGCAAGCGGCGGCAAACCGCCGCCCATGCCCAGCGCCCGCTCCATGAAGAGCTGTTTGAGCGGCTCGATGCGGTCCGTCGCCCGCAGACCCAGGCTGCGGATGGTCGAGAGGGCGGGATCGTCATTGCTGAACAGCCGATTGAAGGCGTCCATGGCGGCCAGCATGAGCATGTTGTCGCCACGCCGCGCCCGCTCGTAGTGCCTCAAGGCCCAGAGTCCGCCGATGTCGCGCCCCTGCGCGATCGCCAGCTCCAGCGCCGCGACCAGCGCCGCGGCATCCAAAAACCCAAGATTGACGCCCTGCCCAGCCAGCGGATGGATGGCGTGGGCCGCATCTCCGATGAGCGCGAGACCCGGCTGCACATAGTGCTTGGCATGCTGAAGACGCAGCGGCAAGGCGGCGCGGGGGCCGTCGACCACGAGCCGCCCGAGACGCGCCTCGAAGGCATCGGTCAGCGCATTCGAGAAGTCCTGGTCGTCCATCGCCATCAGCTCGGTCGCGCGCTCATCACAGGCCGACCAGACGATGGAGCAACGCCCATCGGCTAGGGGCAGGAGGGCGAGCGGACCTGTGGACAAGAACCGCTGCCAGGCGGTCTCCTGGTGCCAATCGGCCGGTTTCACATTGGCGACGATGGCACGCTGGCCGTAGTCCCAGCCCTCGGTCTCGATGCCGGCCAACGCCCGCACCAGCGAGTCGCGACCATCGGCGCCGACCAACAAGCGCGCTTCGATGGACCGCCCGTCCGTGAAGAGCAGACGGGAGGGCACGCGATCTCGGCCACCGGCTGCGGCATGCTCGATATCCGAGATGGCGCCGGGGCAGAAGCGCGTCACGTCCGGGAGCTGTTCGAGCGCCTCCCAGAGGGCGAGCTGAATGGCGCGATTCTCGACGATGTGCCCCAGGTCGCCCTCGCCGACCGAGGCGCTGTCGAAGTCGATGTGCCCGCCCCCCACGGCATCCCACACGTGCATGCGACGGTAAGGGCTGCATCCGAGCGCCCGAATGCGTGACCAGACGCCGAGCCGCTCCAGGATGCGCTGACTGGCGCGACTCAAGGCTGAGACGCGCAGATCGATCTCACCCGCGGGCCAGCTGCGCGCCGGCTCGCGAGCCTCGATCACGGCGATATTGAGCCCCTTGCCGGCAAGCGCTAGCGCAAAGGCCGCGCCAACCATCCCGCCACCGACCACGACGACATCGAAGCACTGCAGGTTCTCAGACATGACGAGTCTCCAACGCGAGTCCTCGAGCGAGGCGTGGCAGCCGGCCTCCGAGCCCCATGAAACGCTCGGCGAGCCGGTGGCGCGCCGCCGGAACGAGATCCAGCCCCAGCATTCCCAAATTGCGGGCCAGGCGCACGGGCAACCAGGGGACGACGAAGAGACGAGCAAGCCCGTCCGTCAGTCTGGCCGTTCCGACCTGATCGTGCAGACGCCACTGACGGTAGTCGGCCAGGGCGCCAGGGCTGCCGATGTCAGCGCCACCAGCGGCGGCATCGACCACGACCTCGGCCAGGGCCGCGACGTCCCGCAGCCCTAGATTGAAGCCCTGGCCTGCAACCGGATGCAGCGTATGGGCTGCATTCCCAATGAGCACCAGGCGCTCCTGCACGGAGTCGCGCGTCAGCAGGAGCTTGAGCGGATAAGCGTGGCGCGGGGCGACCTGTCCGAGGCGACCGAGCCGGTAGCCGAAGCGGGCCTGCAGGCGATCGAGGAAGTCCTCGTCCGACAGAGCCAGCAGCTGCGCCGTGTCCGCCTCACGACAGGTCCAGACGACCGAGTAACGACCGCCTGTCATCGGCAGCATGGCCAGGGGCCCTGACTCGGTGAAGCGCTCGAAGGCCAGACCACGCAGTGGCCGGTCCGGCGTCAGGGTGGTGATGATGGCGTCGTGACCATAGGCGCGCTCCTCGGTCTTGAGATCCAGGTGACGGCGCACGGCGGAATCGCCGCCGTCCGCGGCGACCAGCAGCCGCGCACTCAGATGCCGGGTCTTGCCCTCGGCGCGCACCTCAAGATCCACGCCATTGGCGCGGACCTGATGGCTCAGGAGCTGCGCCGGACAGAACACCTCAAGGTTGGGCGCGTACTTGAGCGCCGAATGGATGGCCTGCCCCATCGCGCGGGCCGGCGTGACATAGCCGAGCGCCGGGGCGCCCTCTTCGGCGTGATGCAGGCTGGTGAAACCGCAATGCCCGCGATCAGAGACGCGGACCTCAAGAATCGGCTCGGCCTCGGGCTCCATCGCCGGCCACACGCCGATGGCTTCGAAGATACGCCGACTCCCGAGAGAGAGGGCGATGACGCGCTCGTCATAGCTCGGCTGTCCATCCGAGCGCAGCGGGGCAGCCTCGATCAGGGCAACCCTCAGCGAGGTACCGCTCAAGGCAGAGGCCAGGCTGCCACCGACGAGGCCGCCACCGACAATCACGAGGTCATAGTCATACATCTCAGCGCTCGCTTGGTGTCAGTCCATCTCAGTGGTCGTCGATCGGGAAGAGGGTCCAGCGCAACCGAGGGATCAGGCCGCCATCAACGCCTCGATCGCGTCCGGGTGTTTGGGAACCGCCGCGGAAAGGATCTCGTGCCCATCCTTGGTGATGAGCACATCGTCTTCGATCCGGATGCCGATACCCCGATACGCCTCGGGCACCTCATCCGTGCTTGGCATGTAGAGGCCCGGCTCGACGGTCAGCACCATGCCAGGCGCCAGTACGCGCCATTGCTGCTCGCGTTTGTAGGCACCGACATCATGAACGTCCATGCCCAGCCAATGACCCGTGCGGTGCATGTAATAGGGTTTGTAAGCCTCTTCTTCGATGAGCTTGCCGATCTTGCCCTTGAGGATACCGAGACCGACGAGCCCCTTCGTCAGGGTCCGCACGGCCGCCTCATGGGGCTCGTTCCAGTGCATGCCCGGCCGCGCCTTCTTGATCGCGGCGAGCTGGGCCTTGAGGACCAGCTCGTAGAGCGTCCGCTGAGGCGCCGTGAAACGGCCGTTGACGGGGAAGGTCCGCGTGATGTCGGAGGCATAGCCATCCAGCTCGCAGCCGGCATCGATGAGCACCAGGTTACCCTCGGCGAGCCGATCGGCGTTCTCGATGTAGTGCAGGACGCAAGCGTTTCTGCCACCGCCGACGATCGAGGGATAGGCCAAGTCGCGCGCGCCCTGGGTCGCGCAGGCATGCTGGAACTCGGCCTCCAGATCGGACTCACGCATGCCCGGCCGGCACAGCTGCATCAACCGGCAATGGGCATCGGCGGAGATCTGCGCGGCGCGGCGCATAATGTCCGCCTCCGCCTTGCTCTTGTGCAGGCGCTGCTCGTGCAGCACCGAGTCGAGGGCAATGAAGGTGTCCGGCGCGGCGGCGCCGGTGCGCACCTTGGCGCGCACCTGATTGACCCAGCCCATGACACAGGCATCCAGCGCGGGATCGGACCCAATGGGAAAATAGACCCGCTTGCGCCCCTCGATCAGGCTCGGCATAACCTCGTCGAGCTCGCTCAACGGAAAGGCTTGATCGGCGCCCAGCTCGGTCGTGACGCCCTCAACGCCGAGACGCGACCCGTCCCACTGCTCGCGCTCATCGTCTCGGGGACGGCAGAAGAGGACGAATTCGCCCTCCTCACGCTTGGGCGCCACCACCGCGAAGGCATCGGGCTCCATGAAGCCGGTGAGGTAGCTGAAATCGCTGTCTTGACGGAACGGATAGTGGACGTCGCGGTTGCGGATCCGCTCCCGGGCCGCGGGCAGGACGGCGATGCCGCCGTCGCCGATGGCCTTTCCCAGTGCGCGACGCCGCCGCTTGTACTCGGCGCGGGTCATGGTGTCCCGCCCTCGCGATGCGAGCCTGGCCGCTCGGCGTCGATCAGGAGGGCGGCCACACGGACGAATTCGGTCACTTCCATCAAGGCCTGCTCGTTGTCTTCGGTCTCTTCGAGGTCGTCGAGGTCCATGCGCGTCAAGGCCGCGAAATCCCGATAGACCTCGACACCTTCCGCGGATAGGTCCCGCTCCGAAATCTTCAAGACCCCCATGGCGTAGAGGAAGCCACGGACCCAGTCGTAGACCGCGGTCGCGCGCTGGAGCAAGGACGCGGGCTCGTTCGGCTGAAACACCTGGATGTTCGCATCCTGGCCACGGAGCGCCTGCGCGAGCGGGGCGGCATAGCTGCGCAAGGCATCGCGCGCCTCGCGCAGAGAGTCCTCGTTCGCATCGACCATCGGCAGAACCTGGTCCAGCCAGACGGAGATCGGATCCCCCCCGCCGCCGCAGAGAAAGCCATAGAGCATGCCCTGAGCCTCCGCGATGGACGGATTCAGAGGGCTGGCGTCGAGCAAGACACCGAGCTGGGCGTCATCGATGTCCGTGTGAGCTTCCACGATCGGATACAGGTGCGGCAGAGATTGGATTCCGCTGGATCATAGCACGGACTCCTGGCCGATTGACCGCTCACCAAGCCCCTTCTATAGTGCGCAGAATTTCAACGGAGTCGTGGACTTTGGCCAACTTTGACCTCGACCAACTTGAGCTTCAGGTAAACGCCTTGCTCCGCCTCAACCATAAGCTCCGAGAGGAGAACGCCTCGTTACGGGTGCGTCAGGAGTCTCTGGTTGCGGAGCGAAGTGAATTGATCGAAAAGACCGAGCAGGCGCGAAGTCGCGTTGAAGCCATGCTGTCCCGGTTGCGCGCAATGGAGGAGAATCTGTGATCGAAGAGCCGTTGCAAGTCAGCATCAGAATACTCGAGAAAGAATACCGGATCGCCTGCGCGTATCACGAGCAAGACGACCTTCGGGCATCGGCGCGCCTTCTCGACAGCCGCATGAGAGAGATTCGCCAGACCGGCCGCGTCATCGGCACGGACCGCATCGCCGTGATGGCGGCCCTCAACATCGCTCACGACCTCATACAGCTACAGCGCTCGCGCGCTGGCGACGAGGATCCCGGCAAGCGCCTACGTCAGCTGCAAGAGCGCATCAACTCCGCCCTGGCCGGTGATCGCGAGGAGACCTTCGATCCTGCCGCGTCCGACGCGCCCTATGAGGCTGACGATTCGGAGACGGAGATCACACCGCCTCACCTAGACGCACCGGACGAAAGAGTATAGCCTGTACCTTAAGACACCCCCTGCAGTGCTCGATAGCGGCCTGGGTATTTTCTTGAGCCTAATCGCTGCCCTGGGGACATGAAAGCGAAGCTGTTGAGCATGTCCGTCACCGAGCGGAAAGCCTGAAGCGGCGCCGACCGTTCCCACTTGAACCTATCGGTTCAAGAACAAAGGTCTGCAACGGCATAGACGGGGGGTGTCCCCATTCCCCTCATGCCCGCACCACGCACCCTAAGACCCGACCTGCGAACCCGCAGACGCGCCATTACGGCATCCCAGCAACGTCGTCATGCCCTCGCCGTCGCAGCACGCGTGCGCGGCAAGCGATTCTTTCTCGGGGCCTCCCGGCTCGCCTTCTACTGGCCGACAGACGGAGAGCTCGATCCACGCCCGCTCATGCACATCGCCCTCTCGGCGGGCAAGGCCTGCTATCTTCCGATCCTGAACCCCATTCGCATCCCGCCCTTTCGCAACACGCTCTGGTTCGCGCGATTTCGGCCAAACGATCGGCTGCGTCCCAACCGGCTCGGGATCCAGGAACCGACCTCCCCCCTGCGCCTGCGCACCCGAGCACGGCGGCTCGACCTCATCCTGGTACCGCTCGTCGGCTTCGACGCGGATTGCCATCGCATCGGGATGGGGGGCGGATTCTACGACCGCACCCTCGGCCCCACAAGGAAGCGCAGCCGACGACACCACCCGCGCCTCATCGGCATCGCCCACGAGTGCCAGCGGCTCGCAGCCATCGCCCCCAATCCCTGGGACGTCCAGCTCGACGCCGTCGTCAGCGAATCCGGGATCTACAGCAGACCACCTCTCGACATCGCCGAACCAGGGCTCTGATATGATCTCAAGCCGACAGACACAGACAACGGAGGACAGATCATGAATCAAGACGCCCTAAAGAAACAGGCGGCGGAAGCAGCCCTCGACTACGTGGAAGGCGGCGTGATCGGGGTCGGCACCGGCTCGACGGTCAATCACTTCATCGACGCCCTCGCGTCGATCAAGGGCCGCATCGAGGGCGCGGTTTCCAGCTCCGAGGCATCGACCCAACGCCTGAAGCAGCATGGGATTCCGGTGCTCGATCTGAATTCGGCGGGCGAGCTATCGATCTATGTCGATGGCGCCGACGAATCCAATGAGCAACTGCAGCTCATCAAGGGCGGCGGCGGCGCCTTGACGCGAGAGAAGATCGTCGCCGCCGCCAGCCAGACATTCGTCTGCATCGCCGACGAAAGCAAACTCGTGAAGGTGCTTGGCAAGTTTCCATTGCCCGTCGAAGTCATCCCCATGGCACGCAGCTATGTGGCGCGCGAGCTCGTGTGCCTAGGCGGCACACCAGTCTGGCGAGACGGCTTTGTGACCGACAACGGCAATGTCATTCTGGATGTTCACGGCCTGGAGATCATGGAACCCAGCCAGCTCGAGCAACAGATCAACAATATCGCCGGCGTCGTCACCGTGGGCATCTTCGCGCTGCGCCCCGCCGACGTACTGATTCTTGGCGCCGCCGAAGGACCCAAAACCCTGAAGTCCAGTTAGCGCCAGCCAACCCAGCCCCATCTCTCGCCGCTCCCGTCACGCCCCCGCGGGCGACGATGCCGAGCGGCGAGCCGAAACCCAGGATGCTTTCGCAACAGCACGACCATCCCTAGCGTCGGTCGCGCGCACCCCATCGGAGCGACAATCAAAGGCGACCGAAAGGGCACTTCCCGACACCCAGAAACGAAAAACGGGACCCGAAGGTCCCGTTCAGATACAGCAACTTTTAGGCTAACGCTTAGAAGTCGTGGATCATACCAACCGAGAAGCCATCCCAACCCGCTTGCGGAGCGTCGTCATCGACCTGGGTGTAGAGCACATAGGCCTTGGTGCGCTTGCTGAAATTGTGATCAAAGGCGATCGCCCAGGTGTAGTAATCACCTTCGATGGAATCCTTAAACTCGTTGACGCTGTTGAATTCGTCGACGCGACCATCACGATTGCCACTACCATACATGGCCTTGACCATGTTGTTGGCGAAGGCATAGCCAGCCTGAATCTGCCAGAGATTCAGCTTATCGTTCGCCAGCGGGTTGATCTGCCCTTCAGGCAGGTTGGACTGCTCTTCATAGATACCGGTCAGCGTGAAGCCGTTCCAGTCCATCAGGCCGAGGCCGAGACGCCACTTGGTATAGTCGTCACCCACATAGCCGGCACGACGGACCCACGGGAAGGTCTGACTCAAGGTGCTGCCCAGCTGACTGGTCAGCGAATTCATGAACAGCTCGTTGCTCAGGGACTCGTACGCCAAGGACGCATAGAAGGGGCCGTTGCTGTAGATACCAGCAAGAGAGTAGGCCTCGGCGATGCTGTCGGAATTGATATTCTCTTCGGAGATGGCCGTGGAGGCACCACCCGCATGCACTGCCGCCGCCAACTGGAAGCCGCTCATGCTGGGGCTGACGTAGGCGACCGCGTTGTCGGCACGGATGTCGTCGAAGCCGACGGTGCCGTTGTAGTCGGCCATGGTGTCGGTGAAGAGATCGAGCTTCGCGGTCGAGGTCTTATAAGGGGTGTCGTTACGACCCACCACGAAGGTACCCCAGCCGCCAGCAAGACCAGCGAACGTATTACGCATGGTGACGTGCTCGGCGTTACCGCCGGAAGCGACGTTACCGGCGGTGCTCTCCTCAGTCATCTGGATACCGAATTCGACCTGGTAGATCGCCTTGAGGCCGTTACCCAGATCTTCGGAACCCTTGACGCCGATGCGGTTGGCGCGCAAAGCACCAGGAATCGCGCCGCCCCCGTTCAGACCCCAGCCCTGATAGTTCTTGGGCGCATAACCGATGATCTGGCCGCCCACTGGATCGACCACGGGCTTTGTGCCATAACCTTCGACGTCCGCCCAGTCAATCGACATATGCAGCTTGCCGTAGAGAATGGCTTCTGCCATCGCGGCGGTCGGAGCGACCATGGCGGCGGCGACCGCTAGAGTAAGGAGTTTCTTGTTCATGCTGTTCTCCGCTGTTGTGAATTTGTCAGTTTGACTGCAGAAACCGAACGCAATCATGCTTTGCGCTGTGAACTATAGAGGACGACAGGGCGTTTTGCAACAGATTGGGCGAAAAAAAGACACACCGCCGTTTTGTGTAGCATTTTTACACCAGACCAGGCGCCAGGAAAAGGTTCGCGATCGATAAAGGGGCGAATTCTTTACCAAAGGACGACACCAAGCCAGCGTGAAGGCGAGCACAGAAATACCACGCACGCGAGCTCTGCATCATCCTAGCAGAGCTTCAGGAGCGTCGAAAACGCCTAAAAACCTGATCGAGATCAAAGAATTTAGCGAGCGCCACCCATAGAAAGGGACACGTACGGCGCAGCCGCCGCCAGAGGCATCGGCGAGATGCACTCGGCATGTTGCAAAAAGAGCACATTTTGAATGGATTATTTTGCGCGCCTAAGATCCTAACGCGCGGCCTGTCGCCACGACACCTCGACCGCGGCCCAGCCGGTAAATCAGCGAGATCGCGACCAGCCCTCGCGAGATCTGCACGGAATTGCAACACGATGCGCTTAGATGTCTTGGCGCCCATGCGCGCCGCGACCACCAGCGCTCGCAAGAAACAGCACCACACAAAGAAAAACCCCGCGGGAGCGTTTCCGCTCAAGCAGGGTTTAGGTGCGCCAGAAGTTGGCTGGGGGACTAGGATTCGAACCTAGGTTAGCGGAGTCAGAGTCCGCTGTCCTACCACTAGACGATCCCCCAAAAAACGCGACAACAAAGCGGCGTCCAGCCAGAGAGCGACCGGGCGCCAGCTTCCACTAACGCTTGGAGTACTGAGGACGTTTGCGCGCCTTGTGCAGGCCTACCTTCTTCCGCTCGACCTCACGCGCATCGCGCGTCAGGAAACCGGCGCGGCGCATGGGGCTGCGCAGTTCCTCGTTGTACTCGACCAGAGCGCGGGCGATGCCGTGACGGATGGCGCCAGCCTGACCGGTGGTACCACCGCCCTTGACCGTCACTTTCACGTCGAGCCGCTCAGCCATCCCCGCCGTCTGGAGCGGCTGACGAACGACCATGCGAGCGGTTTCGCGCCCGAAATATTGATCCAACGGCCGACCATTGACCGTGATATCACCAGAGCCCACCGCCAAGAAGACACGTGCGGCAGACGTCTTACGGCGACCAGTAGAGAGTTGCGTGCCTGACATACGCCTGATTCCTAAACGTTGAGCTCGAGAGTCTGTGGCTGTTGGGCCTGATGCGCGTGATTCGGGCCGGCGTAGACACGCAGCTTCTTGATCATCGCGCGACCCAACGGACCGCGGGGGAGCATGCCTTTGACGGCGAGTTGAATCGCGCGCTCGGGAGCAGTCTCCAACAGCTTGGCAAGATTGGTCGACTTGAGGTTTCCGACATAGCCCGTATGACGGTAGTACATTTTATCCTGCCGCTTGTTGCCGGTCACGCGGATCTTCTCGGCGTTGACCACAACCAGGTAGTCGCCCGTATCGACATGCGGGGTGTACTGAGGCTTGTGCTTGCCGCGCAGCCGCAGCGCAAGCTCGCTGGCCAGACGACCAAGGGTTTTGTCCTCAGCGTCAACTAGGTACCAGGCGCGGCGAACCTCGGCGGGTTTGGCGCTAACAGTCGTCGTCATGATCCTTCGCTCCGGGAAGCCCGCACGCGGAATGGCAGCGCGCTGGCCGTAAAATCGTTATCTGCGTCGAGAAAGACCGCGAACTATACGCGACACACGTAGCGGCCGCAACACCTTTTGGCATCCAGCTCGGCACCGGCCGGGCTTTGGGTCTCCGGAGCACTGACCAGCAGCCGCTTCGTTGCCGCGGCGACATGCCTGGAGCGCCCCGATCTCGGCGTTTGGGCAAAACCGACCGGTGGCGTGGGTCTCCAGAACACGCCAGCGTCACGAGGGTTCATCACCGAGCCGCAATCGCTCGACCACGCGCCCTTCGACGAGGTGCTCATGCAGGATCTCCTCGACGTCTTCGCGGTCGACATAGGTGTACCAGACGCCTTCGGGATAGACGACCAGCGCCGGCCCCTCCGCGCAGCGGCCCAGACACCCAGCCGTGTTGATGCGCACACCGCCCGGTCCAGAGATACCCAACTCCTTGGTGCGACGCTTGAGGTAGTCACGTACCCAGGCAGCGCCGGCAGACCCGCAGCACTGGATGCCGGCGTCGCGCTGGTTGGTGCAGAAGAAGACATGGTGTTTATAGTAAGCCATGATCGTAGTCAGCCATCATCAATGACCTGAATTGGAGCAGGCAGGGCAGAAGGAGGTTACCATGAGAGCCGCAGGGCGAGCAGTCGCCGGCGCCGAGACATCCCGCCCCGCACCAGTCGACCACTCCGATCTCCCTGCCCGCCGCCCCTTCCCAGCCTCCGAACCAGAACTCCTCCTTGAACACTCAGGCCGCGCCGACAATTCCACCCCCACAGCATCCACCGTCCGACCAAGAACTGCTCCGCTTGGCAGACCAGTGCGTGAAGTGCGGATACTGCCTTCCGCACTGTCCAACCTATGTGAAGACACGCAACGAAGCCGATTCACCGCGCGGGCGCATCGCCCTCATCCAGGGCTGGGTGTCTGGCGAGCTCGAGATGTCGCCAGCCATGGCCAGGCATCTGGACGGATGCCTCACCTGCCGCGCCTGCGAGACGGCATGTCCCTCGCTCGTCGCCTACGGGCGTCTGGCGGACGGCGCAAAGGCTCGCCGGACCGCGCGGCAACCCGCCTGGCGGCGTATCACGCGGCGCCTGGGGCTTCACGCCCTGTCGCACGCGCGCGTCATGCAAGCGATTGGCCGACTGGCGAAGGGTTACAACGCGATCGGCCTCGCCCGACTGGCCGAACGCCTGAGCATCCACAGCCTTCACAGGCTAGCGGCCTATCATCGGATCGCGGCGGCCCTGAGCAGGACGGCGCGCCCGTCGACCCCCAGGGATCCGCGGGACAGCAGACTCGACCTCTTCATCGGCTGCATGGGATCGAGCGCGCAGGGCGCCGCCGTGCAAGCGGCCATCAGGGTCTGCGAGCGGCTCGATCTGAACCCAAGGGTGTCGGCTGACTCAGACTGCTGCGGCGCGCTGATGCGCCACAATGGCTTTCCCGAGGAAGCCGACCGCTACCGCGCAGCCGTTGCCCGCGCGCATGCGGGCCGCCCGCTGGTCGGGCTGTCCAGCGCTTGCGTCGCGGAGCTGAAGGAGCATCCGCAGCTGAGGGAGACGCAGGAGATCTGCGCCTTCCTGGAATCGATCGACTGGCCGCCGACATTGCAGCTCAAAAGGCTCGAACGCACAGTGGCGGTTCACGAGCCCTGCTCGCACCGCAACCTGCTGGGCGGAGTCAGCGCCGTTTACGACCTGCTGAAGCGGATCCCCGGGATCCAGGTCGCGCCATTGGCCGGAAACGATCAGTGCTGCGGCGCGGCCGGGACTTACCTCTTGCAGCAGCCGGCAATGGCGGCCAGGCTCCTGGAGGACAAGCTCACTGCCGCCCGCCGGGCGCATCCGGACATCCTGGTCACCACCAATCCAGGCTGCGCCTTGCACCTGATCGCAGGTTTCCACGAGGCAGGACTGGAGATCGAAGTCTGCCACCCCATTGAACTCATTGCCCGGCAACTGCCCGAATGACGATCGACCAGCCGCTCACGCCTGAGCGCGGCGACGGACACCCCATCGCCAGGCCGCGACCCGCGCAGCGGGTTGAAACCCGAGATCCCGCCACTCAGAATGCAGAAGACTGGAACCTTTCAGAACGATTCTCCCGCGCCAGAACGATTGGCGCGCCCCGGAACGATTCGCACACTCACGAAGCATTCGCGCCTATGAGCATCCAGACGACCAATACCCGCCGCTATTCCCCCTTGGACGACGTGCTGATCAGCGCCGATCACGCCCTGCGCACCCTCTTCGGCCGCCCGCAAACCACAGAACGCACCAATCCGGCCGCGCCCCTGCCCGAGACCGAGCTGCGGGAAGACCAGAGGAAGCACGTCGCACGCCTGATGCGGATCAACCACACCGGCGAGGTTTGCGCTCAAGCCCTCTATCAGGGGCAAGCCTTGACCGCCAAGCTGCCGGAGACACGCCAGCGCATGGAGCGCTCGGCCGAAGAGGAGAACGACCACCTCGCGTGGTGCGAGACGCGCCTGGAGGAGCTTGGTGACCGCAAGAGCCTGCTCAACCCACTGTGGTACGCCGGCGCCTTTGCGATGGGCGCCGCCACGGGACTGGCTGGGGACAAGTGGAGCCTGGGCTTCGTCGTCGAAACCGAACACCAGGTCGAAAGTCACCTCAACACGCACCTGGAGCAAATCCCGACTCATGACGAGAAGAGCCGAGCCATCCTTGAGCAGATGAAGGTCGATGAGATCAAACACGCCCAGATCGCCAAATCAGCGGGCGGCGCAGATCTGCCAAGCCCCATTCGCTTCGCGATGAAGCTGACCTCGCGGATCATGACACGCACGGTCTATTGGGTTTGAGCGCAGCCCCCAAAGGCCCGAGGCGCCACGCTCGCGAGGGAGCGACGCGACGCCTGGGCGCCCCGCCACGCGGCTGACGGTCGAATCCACCCCCCTCAGCGCCCCATGAACTCCGAATTCCGCGCTAGATTCCGCCGGTAACTGATAGCCCTCCGCGGATTGGTCTCGGGATAGGCGTGAACCCTGATGTGACGCTTGTCGAGGCGGGCAACCACGGCATCCGGCAGGGGGCCAGGCGTCGCGTTGCACGAGACGGGTGCCAGTCCATGATGGTGCCGTCAACAGGCACTAGCCTTCCCGGATCTCGAAGTCGTGTGTCACGCTCGCCATGGCCCCCAGCATGATGGAGGCAGAGCAGTACTTCTCCGCGCTCAGCCGAATCGCCTGCTCGACGCGCTTGGGGTCCAGAGCGCGACCGGTGACGATGAAATGGGCATGGATGCGCGTAAAGATCTTGGGATCCTGCTCGGCGCGTTCCGCCTCCAGCTCCACGATGCAATCCGTGACCTCCTGCCTGGCCTTGCGCAGGATCAGCAGGACGTCGAACTGCGTGCAGCCGCCCATGCCCAGCAAGAGCATCTCCATGGGACGCACGCCGACATTGCGCCCGCCAAGCTCCGGCGGGCCATCCATCACCACGCCATGGCCCGAACCGGCCTCGCCCAGCATCGCGACGCCATCGATCCATTTCACTCTCGCCTTCATCCACGCACCTACCTGATCGTCTCAGTCTCTGCTTCGATCGTCGAATCTCAATCGGATTCGAAGGATTTTCGCTTAAGCCCTTGCGAGCCTTGCCGTTAAACTGTACACAAGCAAAGGCACCAGACCAGCGCGGCCAATCAGCCATGCCCTCGATAGGCGGCCATGCGCCGCTCGGCGTGCCCAGCCCGAAACAGGCCCCGAGGCTAGCACAGTTCGACAAGGCACCACAGCACACCTAGAATCAGGACTAACCCGTCCCCCATGACAGGCCCAGCTATGAGCATCGTGAAACTCCCAAAAGAAGACCCGCATTGGCTGGAGCCATTCCTGGCTCAGTGCCATACCAAGAGCTACGACAAGAACGTGGAGTTCATCCGCCAGGGACAGGCCGCCGAGAGCCTCTACTATCTCATCGATGGCTCAGTCTCCGCCCTGATGTTTGACGAGGAAGAGCGGCGCGAGCTGATGCTTGCCTACATCAACAAGGGTGAGTTCATCGGCGAGATGGGACTCTTCATCCCGCAGAACATGCGCAGCGTCATCATCCGCACCCGCACCAAGTGCAAGGTCGCCGAGATCACCTACCAACGGCTCGACCGACTCCTGAACGACGAACTCAAGGAGGTCGCCAAGGAACTCCTCTACAGCATCGGCGAACAGCTCTCGCTGCGTCTCCAGGTGACCAGCCGCAAAGTTGGCCATTTAGCCTTCCTGGATGTCACCGGGCGCATCGCCGGGACACTGCTGGACCTTTGCAAACAGCCGGATGCGATGACCCACCCGGACGGCATGCAGATCCGCGTCACGCGCCAGGAACTGGGACGCATCGTCGGCTGCTCGCGCGAGATGGCGGGGCGCGTGATGAAGAGCCTGGAGGAGCAGGGACTAGTGAGCGTCAAGGGCAAGACGATCGTCGTCTTCGGGACGCGCTGACCCACCCAGCAGCGTGGGGAGGCTGTTTCGACAGCCGACCATGCACCACCTTGGTCGGCGTGCGCCTCTGTCATTGCGAAGGTAGTGACAGGATGCCTGTTCTCGGCGCTCGTGGCACCCTTCTACGGCGCCACTCCAATGGCGGCGCTCTGTGCCAGAAGCTCCACCGCCCATCCGCGCACAGCACTCATCCGATCACAGCACTCATCCCCGCACAGCACTCAATCGAAAAACAACCTCGCCAACTCGGCGCCTGGATCAGGCGCGCGCATGAAGGCCTCGCCCACCAGGAAGGCGTTGACGTCGTGACCACGCATGCGGCTCACGTCATCACGGCTCAGGATCCCACTCTCGGTCACCAGCAAGCGGTCCCGCGGGATGGCTCCGAGCAGGTCGATGGTCGTCTCCAGGCTGACCTCGAAGGTCCGAAGGTTACGGTTGTTGATGCCGACCAGCCGACCCGGCACGGCAAGCGCCCGCTCCAACTCCTCCGCGTCGTGGACCTCGACGAGCACATCCAGCCCCAACTCCTGCGCCAAGCCGCTCAGCGCGCTCAAGGGGCCATCATCCAGACAGGAGGCGATGAGGAGAATGCAGTCCGCCCCCATGACCTTGGCCTCGTAGACTTGGTAAGGGTCGATGATGAAGTCCTTGCGAATCACGGGTAGGGCGCACGCCGCGCGCGCCTGCTGCAGGTAGGCATCACTGCCCTGAAAGAAGTCGACATCCGTCAGGACCGAGAGACAAGCCGCACCCCCTCGCGCGTAGCTCAGGGCGATCTCCGCCGGTCGAAAATCCTCGCGAAGCACACCCCTGCTGGGGCTTGCCTTCTTGATTTCCGCGATCACGGCAGCATGCCCCAGGGCGATCCGCCCCGCGAGCGCGGACGCGAATCCCCGGCTCGGCTCGGTGTCCGCGACGGCGGCGACGAGATCGGCTTGCGGACGCCGCTCAATGCGTGCGCGAACCTCTTCGACCTTACGTCGAATGATCTTCTTCAGGATGTCTGGGGTCTCGGCCATGGGTGGGGTATCGCGGTCAGGTGTCAGGTGTCAGGTGTCAGGTGTCAGGTGTCAGGTGTCAGGTGAGTAGGCGCTCGCGGGGGGATGTCCGCTCAATGGAGTCGGAGCTGGTGTGCTGACTGATCCCTGCGCAGAGAGGATGAGCGGGATTTTCAGTGCTGGGATGGCGCGAAACTCGCCGTCAGCGTCACCAGTCGCTCCAGCCGCTTCAGCGCCTCGCCGCTCGCGACAGCCTCGGCCGCCAAGGACAGACCATCGGCGAGCGAGTCTGCGCGGCCCGCGGCATAGATGGCGGCCCCCGCATTGAGCTGGACGATGTCCCGGGCCGGCCCGGAGCGGCCCTCGAGGACGCCGCGCAGCATCGCCAGGCTCTCGGCTGGATCCTTGACGCGAATCTGATCCAGCCCGGCACGCCGCAGGCCGAAGTCCTCCGGCCGGATGCTGTAGCGATGAATCTCGCCACCCTTGAGCTCGGCCACATCCGTGGTCTCGGCGATGCTGATCTCATCCAGACCGTCGCGCGCGTGGACGACCAGGACATGACGGCTGCCCAGCCGCTGCAGCACCTCGGCCAAGGGCACGAGCAGGTCCGCGCTGAAGACGCCCAAGAGCTGGTTCGGGACAGCGGCCGGATTGGTCAGCGGCCCCAAGACATTGAAGAGCGTGCGCACACCCAGCTCACGGCGCGGGCCGACGGCGTGCTTCATGGCGCTGTGGTGCCCTGGCGCGAACATGAAGCCGACGCCCACCTCGCGCACGCAGCGCGCCACCTGATCCGGCGAGAGATCCAGGCGCACGCCGGCGGCCTCCAGGACATCGGCGGCACCCGACTTGCTGGAGACGGAGCGATTGCCGTGCTTGGCGACATGACAGCCCGCGGCGGCGGCCACGAACATGCTGGTCGTGGAGACATTGAAGGTCCCCGAGGAATCGCCGCCGGTGCCGACGATGTCGACCGCATAGTCCAGCCCCGAGATATCGACGCCGGTCGCCAACTCGCGCATGACCTGCGCGGCTGCGGCGATTTCCGCAACCGTCTCCCCCTTCATGCGCAGACCGACCAAGAAGCCCGCGATCTGCGCCGGCGTCGCGCCACCCGTCATGATGGTGCGCATGACGATCGCCATCTCCGCGCCGGTGAGATCCTGGCGCTCGATGCAGCGCCCGATCGCGTCTTTGAGTTCCATGTCAGCGGTCCTCCAGGAAGTTCCGAAGCAGGGCGTGGCCATGCTGGGTCAGGATGGACTCCGGATGGAACTGCACGCCCTGAATGGGCATCTCACGATGCCGCACGCCCATGATGGCCTCGCACTCCCCCTCCGCGGTTTGCGTCCAGGCGGTCACCTCGAGGCAATCCGGCAGGGTCGCCTGGTCGATCACCAGCGAGTGATAGCGCGTCGCCTCGAAGGGATTGCCCAGACCGCTGAAGACGCCTTGGTCGCGATGATGGACGGGCGAGGTCTTGCCGTGCATGACGGCCGGCGCCTTGATGATGTCGCCGCCGAAGGCCTGCCCGATGGACTGGTGCCCGAGACAGACGCCCAGAATCGGCACGCGGCCGGCCATGGCCCGGATCAGCGGCACCGAGATCCCCGCCTCGCTCGGCGTGCAGGGTCCGGGAGAGATGACGAGGCGCGCGGGCGCGAGCGCAACGACCTCCTCGACACTCAGCTCGTCGTTGCGCACGACCTTGACCTCGGCGCCCAGCTCACCGAAATACTGGACCAGGTTGTAGGTGAAGGAATCATAGTTGTCGATCATGAGCAGCATGGTCAGACCCTCTTCAGCCCGCAGCCATAGCGATCGATCCCGACCTCGGCCGCCGTCACGGCACGAAAGACGGCGCGCCCCTTGTTCATGGTCTCCTGCCACTCCATCTGCGGCTGCGAGTCGGCGACGATGCCCGCCCCCGCCTGGATATGCAGCATGCCATCCTGGATGACTGCGGTTCGGATGGCGATGGCGGTGTCCATGTTGCCGTTCCAGGAGAGATAGCCGACGGCGCCCGAATAGATGCCGCGCTTGACGGGCTCCAGCTCGTCGATGATCTCCATGGCGCGGATCTTGGGCGCGCCCGAGACGGTGCCCGCCGGGAAGGTCGCGCGCAGGACGTCGATGGCGCTCATGCCCTCCTTGAGCTGGCCGACGACGTTGGAGACGATGTGCATGACGTGGGAGTAACGCTCGACGATCATGCGATCGGTCAAGCGCACGCTGCCGATCTCGGCGACGCGACCGGCATCGTTGCGACCCAGATCGATCAGCATCAGATGCTCGGCCAGCTCCTTGGGGTCCGCCAGCAGCTCCGCCTCGAGCGCCTGGTCTTCTTCCTCGGTAGCGCCGCGCGGCCGTGTGCCCGCGATGGGTCGGACCGTGATGACCCCGTCTTCCAGTCGGGTGAGGATCTCGGGTGAGGAGCCGACGATCTGGAAGTCGCCGAGATCCAGGAAGTACATATAGGGCGACGGATTGAGCCCACGCAGCGCGCGATAGAGGTCGAGCGGCGGCGCCTGAAAGGGGATGGAGAGCCGTTGCGAGAGCACGACCTGCATGCAGTCGCCCTCCAGGATGTACGCCTTGATTCGCTCGACGGCCGCCTTGAAGCCCGCCTCCGTGAAACCGGAGACGAAGTCCGCCTCCGTCACCTGGCGATCCGATCCACCGCTGCCGTTCGGCGTGCTCTGGCGCATGCGCGCGTTCAGCTCGGCGATGCGCGCCTCGCCCGCCTCCAGGGTATCGCCAGCGGTCGGATCCAGGTGCAGGATGATGTACATGCGCCCGCTGAGGTTGTCGAAGACGACCACCTCATCGGACTCCATGAGCAGGATATCCGGCGTGCCCAGCTGATCGGGATTGGGGCAGGTGGCCAGCTTGGGTTCGATATAGCGGATGGTGTCATAGCCGAAATAGCCGACCAGCCCGCCCGTGAAACGCGGCAGATCGCCGAGTTCGGCGACCCGGAAGCGGGCCTGATAGGCCTCGATCCAGGACAGCGGGTCCGGGCTCTCGACCTCCTCGATCAGGCGGCCGTCGCGCTCGACCCGAATCTGATCGCCGGTGATCTTGATGAGGGTGCGGCAGGGCAGACCGATGATGGAATAGCGGCCCCACTTCTCGCCGCCCTGCACGGATTCAAAGAGATAGGAGTATGGCCCCTTCGCAAGCTTGAGATAGACACTGAGCGGCGTTTCGAGGTCCGCCAGCACCTCGCAGGCGATCGGAATGCGGTTGTGGCCCTGATCGGCCAGGGCACGAAAGGTCTTGGGGGTCATGAGGATCTCCGGGCAGGAATCAGCAAAGGGGGTGGCCGAGACGCTTCAGCGTCGCCATCGCCGCCCTGTCATTGCGCGCATGGAATGCGTCTGCATCGTGCCCCGTCCTCGCCCCTCGCTCATGCCTGTGGCGCCAAGAGGCCCCGCAGCTCGGCCAGGGAATCGATCACCGCGTCCGGGTTGGAGTCGCGGATATCCTGGCCGTGATTGTAGCCGTAGCTGGTGCAGATGATCGCGAAGCCGGCGGCCCGCGCGGCGGACACGTCGCTGACCGAATCGCCGATCATGAGGGCATCCTCGGGCGCCGCGCCGAAATGCCCGGCGGCATGCATCAAGGGCAGCGGATCCGGCTTCTTGCGCGGCAGGGTGTCGCCGCTCACCACGATCCCGAAATCGTCGGCGAGCCCCATGTGCTCCAGCAGGGGCTCCGTAAAACGCGCTGCCTTGTTGGTAATGCAGCCCAGCGCATAGCCGGCCGACTTCATGAAGTCGATCCCCTCCCGCACCCCGGGATAGAGGACCGAGCGGTTGTAGGTGTTGGCCGCGTAGAGCTCCAGGAAGACCGGATAGGCGCGCTGATAGAGCACCTCATCCGGCTCGCCGTCCAGCTGCCCGATCAAGGCGCGCCGCACCAAACGCTCCACGCCATTGCCGACCCAGTCGCGCACAGCCGCCTCGCCGCGCAACGGCAGGCCCAGTCGCGCCATCATGGCATCGACGCAATAGGCGAGGTCGGGGACGCTGTCCACCAGCGTCCCATCCAGGTCACAGAGGATCATCTTTGGCCGAAACATTCGATACAGCTCCCGCTCTCGATCCGACACTCAGCGACCGACGCGGCCGAGCGCCGCGCGCATCTGCGCGATGATGCTGTCGTAGCGGTTGGGATCCGTGTCCTTGCCCTTGCCGAAGATGCCGGAGCCCGACACGAAGGTATCCGCGCCCGCGGCCTTGATCTCGGCGATGTTGTCCACCTTCACACCACCGTCGACCTCCAGGCGGATGTCGAGCCCCGAGTCGTCGATGATCTCGCGCACCTCGCGCAGCTTGTCGAGCGCCGAGGGGATGAAACTCTGGCCGCCAAAGCCCGGATTCACCGACATCAGCAGGATCATGTCGACCTTCTCCAAGACATAGTCCAGATAGCTCAGGGGCGTGGCGGGATTGAAGACCAGGCCGGCCTTGCAACCCTCGCCGCGGATGAGCTGCAGGGTGCGGTCGACGTGCTCGCTCGCCTCCGGGTGGAAGGTGATGTAGGTCGCGCCGGCGGCGGCGAAGTCGGGAATGATGCGGTCCACCGGCTTGACCATGAGGTGCACGTCGATGGGCGCGGTCACGCCATGCTTGCGCAGCGCCTCGCACACCAGCGGCCCGATGGTGAGATTGGGCACATAGTGGTTGTCCATGACATCGAAATGGACAATGTCGGCGCCGGCGGCGAGCACGCTGTCCACCTCCTGCCCGAGCTTGGCGAAATCAGCCGACAAAATCGAAGGTGCAATGAGATCAACCGCCATGAGTCGTGTCCTCCGCAAGCCTCGGTGCCGCGCGGGAGCCGGGGCTAGTCAGGGTTTGGTTTTAGGTGTGGGGCAGGCCAAAGCCCGCAACTCTAACCCATGCGAGGGAGATTTTCACTCCACGGCGAACCCGGCAGTCGCAGAGCGGGCTCCAACGCCTCGACCAGCCTCAGCCGCGGAGAACTGGGCTCGCGCCTCACTTGCCCTTCAGGTACTGCTCGTCGCTGAAGGAGTAGACCCACCGCGGCTTGAAGACGACCAGCACGACCAGCACCCAGCCGTTGAGAAAGGCCTCGGGCATGAACATGAGCGGAAAGAAGGGGATGACCGTCTCACCCATGTCCGCATAGCTGTAGGCCCCGCTCAGAACCAACGAACCGATCGCACAGTAGGCGGAGAGCGCCGCCACCAGCCCCGCGGTCACGAAGCCGTTGATGAGGACGTAGACGAAGAACTGCTTGGGCAGATACCAGCGGATCAGAATCAGCGCCACCTGCGTCAGGGTGATGGGCATCATGCCGGCGAGGAGCGCGTTCACCGCGAAGCCCTCCCAACTGCCGCCACCGTTCAGCGTGACCCCAACGAGCGCCAACGCGGCCGCGATGACGGCCAGGGACCAGCCGAACATGAGGGTGATCGCCGTGACCCCCAGGAGGTGATACGACAGGCCGGGCTGCACTTGGGTATCCAGGTGCCACAGCAGGAGCACCACCACCGTGGCGCCGAGGAAGACATGAGACTGCTCCTGATCCTTGAGCTTGCGCCAGGGCGCCAACCGCAGTGCCAGCGACAACCCCAGCACGAAGAGGACGCCCATCGCCCAGAGCAGACTGGGCGAGAGCAAATTGGCATCGACCGTCATCTGAGACCTCGCATGAACCACGCCCCTCTCACGACCAGGCCGCAGTGGGTAGAATTGGGGCAACGCGCACCCAAGCTCAACGGAGCCGCCCGCGCCATTTCGGCCTCGGCCCAAGGACGGGGCTGCGCGGACTTCCCGGCCAGCGGGCGCGGGCATCCGAAACCGCAAGACCGCGGGCGGGGCAATCAGCCGGCGAACCCGCAGGATGGAGAACCAACATGCATTACAGAAGGCTCGGCCGCTCCGACATCCAAGTCAGCGCACTCGGCCTCGGCACCATGACCTTCGGCGAGCAGAATACCGAGTCGGACGCCCACGCCCAGCTGGATCGCGCGCGCGAGGCAGGCATCAACTTCATCGACACGGCCGAGATGTATCCGGTTCCGCCGTGTGCGCAGACCCAGGGCTTGACCGAGACCTATATCGGCACCTGGCTCAAGGCCCGTGGATGCCGCGACCAGGTGGTGCTGGCGACTAAGGTCGCCGGCCCTGGAGATTGGCTGCCCCACATCCGCGGCGTCGAGGCACGGCTCGACCGGCGCAATATCGAGGCCGCCCTGGACGACAGTCTGCGGCGCTTACAAACGGAGTGGATCGACCTCTATCAACTCCATTGGCCGGACCGCGAGACCAACTTCTTCGGCAAACTCGGCTTCACGTCCAGCGATGCGGATGACAGCGTCCCCCTACTCGAAACGCTGCGGGTCCTGGACGACCTGGTCAAGGCGGGCAAGATCCGCCAGATCGGCGTCTCCAACGAGACCCCCTGGGGACTGATGCGCTTCCTGGCGCTTGCCGAGACCCAGGGCCTGGCGCGCATGGCCAGCATCCAGAATCCCTACAACCTGCTCAACCGCAGCTTCGAGATCGGGCTCGCGGAGGTCGCCATCCGGGAAGCCTGCGGGCTCTTGGCCTACTCGCCCCTGGCGTTTGGTGTCCTCTCCGGGAAATACCTGAACGGCCAGCGACCGGCCGGCGCGCGCGTCACGCGCTTTGAACGCTTCAGCCGCTACTCGAATCCGCAGGCCGAGCGCGCGACCGCCGACTACGTCGCACTGGCCAGGCGCCACGACCTGGATCCCGCGCAGATGGCGCTCGCCTGGGTGACGAGCCGCCCCTTCACGACCTCCAACATCATCGGGGCCACCACCCTGGCGCAGCTGGACGCCAACCTCGCCAGCATCGACCTCACCCTGGACGAGGCCGTGCTCGCCGAGATCGAGGCGATTCACACCAGACAGCCCAACCCGGCGCCTTGAGAGACCGCCGCGTCGGACAGGCGCCTAGAGCACGGCAGCGGCGGACGCCGCTGCAATCAGCCCATCGATTCCGCGGCGTCCGCACTTGAAGCCCGCCAGGCGAACCGCGCGAGCAATCGCCTCGCCGTGCGACAAACCCCGCGCCAGCCCGTCGATGACACCGGCATTGAGGCAATCGCCCGCCCCCAGGGTGTCGATGACCCGAGCCGGCGGATGCGCCGGCGCATGCTGGACAGTGCCGCCCCGCACCAGGTAATACGCCCCCTCGGCGCCCCAACCGAGGACACAGAGACCCGCATCCGTCCGTGCATAGAGGTGCGCCAGAAAGGCCCCGGGGCGTGCGAAGCCGCTCGCCTCCGCGAAGGACCGGCCGGCCAGAATGAGGTGAGGCCCCTCGAAGAGCGCCTCGATCCCAGGGCGCGGCTTCTCCAGCTCGATGGACACGACAGCCCCTGGGCACCCGCACCGCGCGCTGGCGATCATCCGCGCCGTCTCCGTCGGATGGCGGCCCTCGAAATGGATCCACTGGATCCCGGCCAGGGGAAAACGCTCGAACGCAGCCGCATCCAGCTCGGGGAGATCACGGAAATGCACGATGGTGCGACTTCCGGTCGCGCGACTGAGGGCGATGTAGGAGGTCGGCGTGGTCCCGCCCGGGACGCGAATCGCACCCGCGGCATCGACGCCATGGCGAGCGAGATCCTCCAGGATGTGGCGACTGCCGGCATCCTCGGCCAGGGTCCCGAGCCAGGCGCATCGATGCCCGAGCTGCGCCAGCACGGCCAGGCTGTTGGTCACATTGCCGCCACGGACCCGGCGCTGAGCCAATGCACGCACCTCGGCGTCTTCAGCGGGGTAGGAATCGACCTCGTTGATCAGGTCTAGGGTTGCAATGCCGACGCCGAGGATTCGGCTGACTGCGGAGTGACGAAAGTCGGGCGGGAGATCAGGAATCCCGAGCAACCCGGAATCCCAGCATGTTGAGCTCGGTCTCGGGCACGAAGCGGGCGCGGACGTAGGAGCGCATGGAGGAGGATGGTTTGTTGAAGGCACCGCCGCGCGCGACGCGCGTCATGCAGTCGCCGTCGAGTCGGGCCGAGCCATCGCTCGGGGCACCCTGATAGCTGGCCGTGTAGCAATCGGCGACCCATTCCATGGCATTGCCGGCCGTATCGTAGAGGCCGTAGGGATTGGCGGGAAAGCTCTTGACCGGCGCGGTCGAGCGGTTGTCCCACTGGGTACCGCAGTCGAAGCAGGCGGCTCGATCCGGTTCCAACTCATAGCCCCACCAGAACGAGCTCTGCGTGCCAGCGCGGGCGGCGAGCTCCCATTCCGCCTCGCTCGGCAGCCGATAACGACGGTCGGTCTGCTCCGAGAGCCAGCGGGTGTAGGCCCGCGCATCCTCCCAGGTCACGCCGATGACGGGGCGCGAGCCCCGCCCCCAGCCATAATCCTCCGGCGGTGAGCGGCCGGTCGCGCGCGCGAATCTGTCGTACTCCTGAAAGGTGACCTCATGGACACCAATCATGAAGGGGCGCAGGCTGACACGGTGGGCCGGACTGAAGTCCTGACCCGAGAGGCTGTTGTACCCCATCTCGAAGACACCACCCTCGAGCACCACCATGGCGGGGCCGGGGCCGCCGCTGCGCAGCCGGTCTTGATAGATGCGCGGCGGCGCGCTGGCGGCGCGATCGGGGGCCAGCGCGGGTGCCTCCTCGGTCGGCTCCCCAGCCGGCTCCGCGGAGACGATCGCGTCGAGAGGCTCGCTCGGCAGCAGCTCGGCCCTCGGGGTCAGCCCAGGCAAGGACAGGCCGATGCGGTCCCACATGGAATAGATGAGCGTCACCGTTGCCAGTGAAAGCAGGACGAAGAGCACAACGGCCCCCGCGACCAACAGGTGGGGCGGGATCTTGGGCTTCTCCCGGATGATGACGGGCTCGGGCGGCTGGACGGGCGGAGCCTCCCGCGCGCGTTTCGCCTCGACCAGCTCCTGGCGCAACCGATCGACTTCCGAATGCGCCGCCTTGAGGGATTTCTCCTTGCGCTCGATCTCCTGCTTGAGGCTGTCGTAGGCGATATTCTGGTCTTCGAGTTCGTCTTCCAGCCGGCGGCATTCTTCCGTGATGTGATCGAGCGCCTGCTCCTTGGCCTCCAGGGTCTGCTGCAGCATGGTCATCTCCTGCTGCAGCGCCAGCCGCTCGGTGGCCGACGCGACCGAGCTGTCGGGCGCGAAGTCCCGCTCGGCCAACCTGGTGCTCAGGCGCATGACCTCTTCTTCCGCCTCCCTGCGCATCTGCTCCAGCGTCTTGCGCAAGGACTCGGACTCGTCGTCGTAATGTGTTTGCGAGTCGATTTGTTCGGCCATCTTAGGCATCACCGATGGTGGTCGCTCGGCACAGTCTTTGCCGGCACGGATGTTCTACACGGATTCGATCGGCTGCACCGAGACCTCTTCCGCAGACGCTGATGGCATCCGGTGCATTTTTGAAGCACGATTTTCGCCTCACCGCAGTCCAATCGGGCAAAAGAGCGGCATGGCAGGCCATTTTCCGCCCTCGCGCACCAGGGCGCCAAGACCAATCGTTCGGAAGGGGGTGAAGCCGCTCGCATGACACCCATCCCTGGCGACGCGCCGAGCGGCTACTTAAACACGCCATGCCGACGCCGTCCACCGGGTTGCAGCGACTCGACGACTCGATGAATCGAGCGGTCAGCGCGCCGGGCACGGTCTTTGGGACGTCACCCTTTCAGACTAGAGTTCACATTCAGCGACAGTTCGCATTCAGGCTAAAGTTCGCAACCAGCCGTTTCCAGGAGCCTCTAACGAGATGCCAGTGCCATTCAAGGAACACCCCCTACGCCATCAGGCCGTTGCAGAGCTGCACGCGCGCACCTATGAGCCACTGTGCGCGCCCGAGCGGATCTCCCACATCACCGCCGTCTCCGGGGAGCGCGGCAGCGGCCGCAACCTGCAACACTTGCGACTGCTGCTCGAGCATTTTGGGCTGCCCGCCCCGGAGAAGGTCGACCAACACTACCGGGCGGAACTCGGCGACATCCGCCTGCTGTGGGAGCGCCACACGGAGTTCGTCACCTATACCTTCAGCAAGCACGGGCGCTTCGTCCACCCCTTCGCCTACCCCGTGTTGCGCGAGCTGCCGGAGGAGTGGCTCGCCAGTCTGCCAGGCGAGGTCGTCTCCGCGGTCTCGCTCGCGCTCGAACCGCGGGACACACCCGAACGCTCGCCGGAAGAACTCAGCGAACTCTTCGCCGGCCACGTCGTCATCGGCTCCGAGGTGGTGGGTGGCGCCGCGCGCGCCTGGTCGGATCTGCGCATCCACAGCGACGGTTTCTCGCGCATCCTGTTGCGCGATCAGGGGCTGGCGAACAATCAGGCCGGCCGCCTGGCCAAGCGCGTCCTGGAGGTCAACTCCTACCGCGCCATGGCCCTGCTGGGCCTGCCCCCCGCGCGCGAGGCCAATCGCATCCTGAGCAAGGCGGACAGCCGTCTGGTTGTGGTCGCGACCACGATGTCCAGCGAGGAGCGCGCCGAATCCGACGCGGAGAAGGCGCTCCTTGCCGAGCTGACCGCACTCGCCGCCGAGATCGAGACGGTCGCCGCGCGCACCAGCTACCGCTTCGAGGCATCCAAGGCCTACTACGGCGTCGTCGTGCAACGACTCGATCAGCTGCGCCAGCGTCGCATCGAGGGGCTGCAGACCTTCACCGAATTCCTCGACGCGCGACTGGCCCCGGCGATCGCCACCTGTGATTCGACCTCGCATCGTCAGCGCGACCTCGCCGAGCGCGCGGCGCGTCTGACCAGCCTGCTGCGGGCCAGGGTCGAGGTCGAGCTGCAGCGACAGAATCGCGGGTTGCTGGAGTCGATGAACCAGCGCGCCAAGATTCAGCTCAGACTGCAGGAGACGGTCGAGGGCCTCTCCGTCATCGCCATCGGCTACTACGGTGTCGGTCTCATCGGCTACTTGCTGAAGGGGCTCGAGGCACACGGTATCCCGATCGACGCCAGCTATGGCACGGGATTGGCCGCGCCGCTCGTGGTCGGTATCGCCTGGCTCGGCATCCGGCGCATGAAGGCACGCCTGCTAAAGTCGGAGGGCGTCAAGGAATAACCAGCGGGCGCAGGGTCAGTTCGCCGGCGGCCAGGACGACCTCCATGTACTTGAGATAGGACATGCCGAGCAGAACCTGATCGCCGTGCATGTTCGGCAGCACCGTGGCCTTGACCTGCCTCGCCTCGAGACCGCCCACGTCCACGCTATCCAGCCACGCCGACCAGCTCTGGACGTTGCCGTTACCGGTCTTGCTGACGCCGCCGGGGTTCAGGCGCAGCGCGAGCTTCTGCGCCACGCGATAGGGCATGGCGACGTCGGCGGAACCGGTATCCACCAGGAATTCCACCGCCTCGCCATTGATGCGGCCCGTCGTCACATACTGACTGACCTGGTTCTGCTTGAGGACGACCTGCGGAATGCCCGCGTCCCCAAGATAGGCGACGGGATGGGGGTTGGGATTGCCGCGCGTGCCCGTCTGGCTCAAGAGGACGGCGACGGCCACGCCGCATGTGGATAGAAGGATCAACCCGCGATACTGTCTCAGCCAAGACATCTTCAATCCTCGATCTCTGGTTCTTCCCGCGCAGAGCATGACCGAGCCACGACGACCAGAAAGCAGCGAATACCGCGATGGTTGGAGGCACGCTCGCCGCCCTCAGGACAGGGGGTCAGGATCTGCGATGACGACCGAAGGTTACCCGGAAACCCCACGACTGACGAGGTCATGGACCTGGCCAAGGGCCATCAAACACCCTCATGCGGGCGGAGGATGAGGGTATTGCCGCGCTGGATCATCTCCAGATGTCTCAGATAGCTCATGCCGAGCAGCACATCGTCCCCTGGCATGTTGGGCAGCACGCTCGCCCGCACCTGCCGCGCGACCAGCCCGCCCAGCTCGACGCGGTCGAGCTGGGTGCTCCAGGTCCGCACGGTACCGTTGGCGGTGTTGGACATCCCGCCCGGACGCAACGGCAGCTCAAGTCGCCGGGCCAGCGGCAGCGGGAGCGCCACGTCGGTGGCACCGGTATCGACGAGGAAGCGCACCGGCACGCCATTGATCGAGCCGGTCGCCACGAAGTGGCCGGCCCGGTTGCGCTCCAGCACGACCTGCGGCACCCCGTCGGCGCCCTGTGACAGCGCGGGAGTCGGATTGGGGTTCTCCTGACGCTCGAACAGCCGCTCGAAGAACATCGCCAGCAATGCCAAACCGACGATCCAGGCGCCGAAAAGCATCGCCCGACCGATCCGCGACGGGAGATCGTCCCGGCTGGGCGGGGATTCGGTCATCTTGATGGAAACCGCAGGATCCCAGCGCACCAGAGCGCCCAGCGAGGGCGCTGGACGCTCATGAGCGGGACTGGATCAACGCGGCACATAGCCCAGCTGCTGCCGGGCCGTGCGCTGGAACTCCTGGCGGTAGTAGGACGCGGCGCTCTGGCCGTTGGCCGCGACGTCATAGACCTTCCAACCGCTGCCGGAGTCGGACATGCGGAACTCCAGCCGAGTCGGATAGGTACCCGCCTGCATCACGACGACATTGATGTTGACCGCGCCGCGCGCCCCACGCCGCGGCGGCAGCATCTTGATCTGCTGGCCATCGTAGCCGGCAAGATTGCGCGCAAGCGTCTCGAGGAAATTCACCTCCAACTGCCCCGCGAGCGCCTTTTTCTCCTCCGGCCTCATGCCGGCATAGGCCGGTCCGGCGACCCACTGCGCCATATAGTCGAAGTCGAAGTAAGGGGCGATCTCGCGGTCCAGGAAGGCGGCGACCTGCAGGTTGTTGGGACGCTCGTCCTGCCCGAGGAACCCGAGCAGCTTATCCATTCCCGCCTTGAGCTGGGTACTGGCCTGGAGCGCCGGATTCATGGCCTGCGCGGACAGCCCCGCGGCGCCGGACTCAGCGGCTGGCGACACCGGCGCCGCGGACTCCGCCGATGGTGCTGGCCCGGAGGACGGTCCCCAAGACGGCATGCCGGGCGGCATCCGCTCCGCCCCCCAGGGCGCGCCCATCGGGCCGGAATACCCAGGCCCCGAGGGAGGACCAAAGCCATAGGGTTCAGCAGACAAGGGCGCCACCACGGCGGCGCACAGGATCAGAGACAGGGTCGCACGAGACTTCATCGAATTCCTCCAAGCTTATTGGTATACCGAACGAACGGTGTCGCGAGGTTGCCAACCACCCAGGCGAAAAGCAAGCCGCAAGCGCGGGGCGTAACGCCCGCTCCGCGAACCCCTGCCTGCCCCATGCTCGAAGGTCCGCGCATGTCAGAGGCCAGGAATCGCCTGAACGCCGGATGATCGCTGACCACTATACTCATGACGACAGGCAGCGACGCTCATCCGGACGGAGGCAGCAAGACAGATGTCACTCACACCCCTGCATTACCGCGTCGTCGGACAAGACGACTACATGCTCGACATCAGCGTCGATTCGGCCGGGGCCTACCGAATCGACTGCGGCGACCATACGAGCCATACACCCCGCCAAGGCCAGCTGAACGAGGTGGCGTGCAGCAATCTACAGGCCCTCATCGACACCCTGGGCGCGCCACGCGAGCACCCCGCGCCCGAGGGGACGACGGGCTTCGTCGCCACGCTCAGCGTCGGCTCACCACCGGAGATTCGCCGCTATCGCATCTGGGAGGGCGCCTTGGAGCAAGAGCCGGACATCCTGGCGCTGGTGCGCGCCCTGGAGGTCATCTGAATCACGCGGTCAGGCGCCGATAGATGTCCGAGACCTTGAGCGGCAGACTGGCCACATCCGCAATCACCGTGTAATTGGCCGATCCGTAGAGATGAGGCAGGTAATCCGCGCCCTCCGCGTCGATGGTGATGCAGAAGGGGTGGATGCCGGCGAGACGCGCCTCGAAGAGTGCCTGGCGCGTATCCTCGATGCCATAGGCGCCGCGGTACTGGAGGTCATAGTCGTCCGGCTTGCCATCCGAGAGCGTGATCAGCAGGCGCGTGCGCGCCACTTGCTCCGCAAGCAATCGGGTCAGGTGACGGATGGGCGCACCCATGCGCGTGTAGTCGCGCGGCGCGATCCCGCAGATCCGCGCCTTGGTGGCGTCGTCATAGGGCGCGTCGAAGCGCTTCACGGCATAGACCTCGCAGCGCTTGCGCCCCCAGCCCGAGAAACCGTAGATGGCGAAGCGCTCGCCCAGGGTGTCGAGCGCCTCGGCGAGCAGGATCAGCGCCTCGCGCTCGGCGCAGTTGATCCAGCCCCTGGTCGAGCCGGACATGTCGACCATTAAGGCGACCGCGATGTCGCGCTCGTCCCTGTGCGAGCGGGTGAAGAGCCGATCGCTCATCTCCAGCCCGGCACGCACGTCCGCGTAGGCATCGACCAGGGCGTCGATGTCGACGTCCTCGCCGTCCTGCTGGCGCTTCAGGCGCCGATCCTCGCCGCGCAGCACCTCGAAGGTGCGACGCACGGATTTGATCAGCCCGGCGTAGCGCCCGAGGGTCTGAGGGTAGAAGTCCGGATCATCCGGCTCGACCTCATGCTCGCGCAGCACACACCAACCCTTGCGATGATGCTGGCGACTGAAATCCCATTCGTCGTAGAGAAAGGCGCCATCTTCGCGGTCAGTCCCGGCCCGGACGGCGCGGGGGTCTCTTGCCGGCTCCGCCGGGCGCGGGCGATAGAGGCCCGGACCGGCCGCGATCAGATCATCCGGCGGGATCTCGCCCTGATCCTGGATGATGCGCTCCATGATCGAAACCCGATCGGCCGGAGGCGCAATCGCACGACCGTCCAGCAGCAGGTCGTAGCCAACGCCATTCACCCCCGCGAGGTCCTCCTTGCGCCGCACGGCAAGCCGCTCGCGCCTCTCCTGGAGCGTCTCGGCGTCCCTCTCCCCGGCCGCGGGAGAACGCCCGTCCTGATCCTCGACCAGCCGAGCCAGGGCGACGCGGAAGTCGTCGCGCTCCTGCGCAACCCGCCGCCGCATGCGAGCGCCGACCGCTGCGGGCTGGAGGACACCGGCGTAGCAGCAGACAGGAGGCGCACCACGACAGACGTCGAGCAGGCGCAGGCTGTCGCGCACCGTGGCGGAGGGCTGTCGCAGCGCATCCGCGGGCGCGCACCAGAGGTCGGGCTGATCATCCAACTCGCCCCTGAGCCCCAGCATGTCGCGGTGCAGACCCGGGAAGTCCCGTTGAAGACAGGCATCCAGACGCCGCGTCTCGAGTGCGTGCAGACGCGCCAGCTCGCCAGCCGCCAGCCGTCCCTGGTCGCTGGCCTCGATCAGCCAGCCGCCGCGCCAGGTTCCATACCAGCTCTGCGCCCAGAGGTGCACAGCCATGGCCTTGTAGAGACGGAAATTGGAGGCCCGATCCGCAAGCCGATCGATCACCGGCGGCAGGAACAGCGTCTCGGTGTCCGTATAGACCTGCTCGGCGACCGCGATCCTGAGGGGACGGCCGTTGAGACCGCAAAGGAAGCGCTCCAGGACGCCGACACAATCGTCCAGGACCACCCCTGTCAGTCGCTCCTGGCGATGCACGGCACAGTCGGTGGCGTCCTGAAGCGCTGGCATCTGGCCCTGCTCGTCGTCGAGATCCATGGCGTCGGTGCGATTAGCCTTGCTTCGCATGCGCCTGACTGCCGCACGCTGGGCGACGGCGCGACAGCGCCCCAGCGCTGCACACACGACTCATCGCGCGGGCGTTTCCCGCCCGACGGGATCGGAACCGCCGGTCTGTTGTTCACCGGAAAGCATCTGAAGCCCCGCGGGGGCGACCGGCGACGCGAAGAAGTAGCCCTGGGCGGCCGGGCACCCCTCGCGCCGCAGAAAATCCAGCTGCTCCTGGGTCTCCACGCCCTCGGCGACGACCTGCAACCCGAGCCCATGCCCCAGTGCGATGATGGTGCTGACCAGCAGATCGCTCGCCGACTCCTGCCCGATCTCACGGATGAAGCTCTGATCGATCTTTAGGGTATCGATCGGCAGATGCTTGAGCAGCGAGAGCGACGAATAGCCAGTGCCAAAGTTGTTGATCGCCACACTCACGCCGCGCTTTCTGAGGGTGGTCAAGGTGTCGATGAGACGTGGATCGCGGGCCAGCAGCAGGCTCTCCGTGATCTCCAGCTCGATCGTTCGCGGCGGCAGCTCGGCGGCGAGCGCGAGCAGCTGCTCGACCAGGCCCAGATCGCTGAACTGAACGTCCGAGAGGTTCAGCGAGACGGCGGGCGGCTCACCCGCGGTGGACCAGGCCGCCACCTGACGCCCCAATTCATCGATCACCCAGGTTCCCAGGGGCAGAATCATCCCGGACTCCTCCGCCACGCGGATGAAGGCGGCCGGCTCGAGCAAGCCAAGCTCGGGGTGCTGCCAGCGCACCAGGGCCTCCAGCCTGAGGGTCTCGCCGGAGGCAAGGTCGATCACGGGCTGGTAGTGCAGCCGCAGCTCGCCGTGTTCGAGCGCGCGACGCAGGCCAGCCTCGATGTCCAGCCTGTGCGAGGCGATCTCGCCCATGGTGGCGGTGAAGAAGCGGAAGGTGTCCCGGCCCGCCAGTTTGGCGGCATAAAGCGCCGTATCCGCGTGCTTCAGGAGGGTCTCGGCGGATTCGCCATCCTGCGGGGTGAGCGCGATCCCGATCGACACCGTGCAGACGATGATCCGCCCCTGGCAGTGGAAAGGCTCACGGAACCGCGCCAGGATATGCTCCGCAACGCGGCCCGCCGCGCGCTCCGCACCCTTCCCCTTGAGGATCACGGTCAGCTCGTCGCCACCCAGGCGGGCGACCGTGTTGGCGATCCCCGCGCCACGCACCCTGTCGCCCGCGGTGGCGTCGTCCACCGCGACCTGCAGACGCCGCGCGGCCTCGCGCAGCAGCTCATCGCCAACCCCGTGACCGAGCGAATCGTTGATGCGTTTGAACTGGTCGAGGTCCAGATAGAGGAGCGCGAGCCGGTCCTCGCGCCGCCGCGCGCGCGTGAGCGCCGCGGCCAGGTCTTGATTGAACTGCTGGCGGTTGGCGAGCCCGGTGAGGCTGTCCTGATAGGCCAGTTGATGGATCACGCGCTGACGGCGACGGCGCTCGGTCATGTCCCGCAGCAGCAGAATGACCTGGTTCTCGTCGATCGCGATGAGACGGGCATCGAAGAGGAGCGGTTCACCCTGGGCGTCCGCCAGCTCAAGCTCGAGCTCGCGCACCCCATGCTCGGCCAAGGTGCCCTCGAGCTCCTTGAGAATGAGCGCGCGGAGCGACTCCGGCAGCAGGTCGGAGAGATCCGCGACAGGCTCATCCTCACGCCCGGTGATCTGCCTGAGGAGATCCGCCGACTTCTGCTGGAGCACGCGCCCCCGCCGATCCAGCCGCATCAAGGCGTCCGGGATGGCGGCGATCAAGGCGCTGTTGCGCGCCTCGCTGCGATGCAGCGCGTCCAGGGTGGCATGAGCGCGCAGCAGATAGCGGATGCGGTGCGTCAGCAGATGCCAGTTCACCGGCTTGGCATGGAAGTCCGTTGCGCCGGACTCGTAGGCGTGCTCGATGGCGGTCGTGTCCTCCTGACCCGTCATCACCAGGAGGGGAATCAGCTCCAGGCCAGGCAGGCGGCGCAAGCGTTTACAGATCTCATAGCCGTCCATGTCCGGCATCACGACGTCGAGCACGATCAGGTCCGGACGCTGGAACCGGACGGCTTCCAACGCCCCCTGACCATCACGGACCCCGGCGAAACGCAGGCCCGCACGCTCGAGCACCGCCTGCGCCACGGCGTGGATGCCGGGATCGGCATCGATCACCAGGATCAGCGGGCCGTCGCGCAACAGGGGCAGCTGCTCGGGGGCTTGGCCCAGGCCGGTTGCGCTCGGCTGCGCCGCCTCCAGGGGGCTGGACACCTGGCTGCCGGACGGCCCCCGCGCGTCGCCGAGACGCGCCTGGACGGCCGCGCTGGTCTCGCCGTGGATCCGCTCCAGCAAGGCCAGGAGATCATCGGGCGGAAAATAGGTGCAGCCAGCCGCGGAGAACTGCTCGAGACGGCCACAGAAGGTGCTCATGCGGGTCGCGCCCAGGATCCTGGCGGCCGAGCGCAGCGAATGCGCCGACTCGGCGATCTGCTGCGGCCGGCCGGCCGCGAGGCCCTCGCGCATCCTGGCCACCAGGCCGGGCGCCGAATCGAGAAAGCTGTGAAGCAACCGCGCGGTCAGCGCCCGTCCGGTCTCTGGGTTGATGGCCTCGACCTGCCCCAGGGGCTGCGGATCCAGGATCTGGAGCGCGTCGAGACCATCGAGCCTCAAGGCCTCGGTGGGAGGCTGCTTGCCGAGGCTGGAAAGCCGGTCCAGATCGGTTTCGTCGTCAGCCTCGGCCGCGCCGAGCGAGCCCAAGCCACGCTCACGCGCCCAGCGCATGAGGGTTGCGCGCAGCGCGTTGAGCGACAGGGGCTTGGTGAGATAGTCGTCCATGCCAGCGGCCTCGCAGCGCTCCTGATCGCCTTCCATGGCGTGCGCCGTCAAGGCGATGATGGGCACCTGCCGCCCGGGCTCCGCGGACGTCTTCAGCCGGATGCGTCGGGTCGCCTCGTAGCCATCGACGGTGGGCATCTTGCAGTCCATGAGAACGAGGTCGAAGGGCTCGGCCAGGAAGGCGTCGATGGCCGCCTGACCGTCGAAGACGATCCGAGACGTGCAGCCCAACACCTCCAGCATGGCCCTGACCGTGTCTTGATTGGCCGCGTTGTCATCGGCCACCAGCACCTTCAGCCCCAAGGCCAGGCGCCGCTCCACAGCTGGGGCAGCGGGCGCTTCCTCCCCTTCCCCTGGCGCGGGCGCGCGACCCGAGAGGCGCGCCAGGCACTGGATCAAGAGGTCGCGGCGAACTGGCTTGGTGAGATAGTCCGCGGGGCGGATGCCGGCGATCCGCTCGGACTCCCACCCCGGACGCACGGGGATCAGGAGCACCGGGCGAACCTCTCCTAACGCCGGATCGCCCCGCCCTCGCGAGCGCGCGATCAGGCGCTCGACGCCCGGCAGCTCCGGATCCAGCACCAGGAGGTCAAAGGCCGCGCCAAGCGAGCGGGCCTCCCGCAAGGCGATCTCGAGCGCGTCCATGCTGGCACAGGCGACCACCTGCGCGCCCGCCCCGCCCAGGTAGCCGGCAAGCACCCCGCGGCAATGCTCACGCGGGACGGCAAGCAGCACCCGCAGGCCAGCCAGCTGAGCCGCGCGCGCCGGCGCTGGCGCATCCCATCGGGTGACGGCGAGCGGCAGCGAGAGCCACAGGCACATCCCGTGCTCGCCGTCCATCTCGATCCCTGTCGAGCCGCCCATGAGCCCGACCAGCGCCTTGGCCAACCCCAGCCCCCGCGCGTCGGTCTCGGCACCCGATGCCCCCTGTTCGCCGGTCCGTGCGAAGGCTTCCAGATCCTGGTCGTAGATCACGGAGACCCTGTCGACCCGAGACGCCACGACCTCGAGCCGGATCTCTGCCCGGTCGATCTCACGCGCGCGCAGACGACCGCGGACGATCAACTCGCCACCGTCCGCGCGCTTGAGCAGGTTCGCCAGCAAAACGCCGAGCGCCTGGCCGATCCGGGCGCGATCCCCGCGCACGCGATCGGGCAGGTCGAGGGCGAGATCGCCCGTCAGTTCCAGCCCCTTGGCTTGGGCGCGCTCGGCGTAGAGGTCCAGCACCTCTTCCACCCGTTCGACCAGATCGAGCTCGGTCTCCTCAAGGCGCATCCGGCCAGATTCGATCTGGGAGATGTCGAGGATATCCTCGAGTGCGCCCTGAAGCAGACGGCTCGAACGCATCAAGACCGCGGTGAAACGCCTCTGCTCCGGCGTGAGATCCGTGCCCAGCAGCATCTCGCTCATCCCCAGGACACCGTTGAGCTGGGTGTGCACCTCGTGACTGATGTCGGCGAGGAGCTGACTCCCGCCGAAACCGGCCTGGACGGCCCCCTGGGGCGGACCAGCCACTGGCGCCTGCGCGCGCGCCTCGCCAGCCAGACGCTCAGCGCCGTCGGCACCGTCCAGCGGCGGCCGGGACAGGTCCTCGGCAGGCGCCCTGGGCAAGCCCGCAAGCAGGCCGCCCGAGCGCCGAGCCACGAGCCACCCAGCCAACGCCGGCACCACCACCAGCACGCCCGCCAGAAGCAGGGCACTGAGGAGCGGGTCAGCGACCATGGACCAGACGGCGAGTGCGCTCGGAACGGCCAGCAGCAGGGAGATCAGGCTGGTCAGCAGACTGATGCGCCCCAGTGTGGCGGCGACCGACGGAGAGGAGGAGGTATGCATGTTGGTGAGTCCCGTGGAATGTCCCTATCGAGGCGCCGATCGCCTGCCCGCGTGGCAGTCGACCCGCTCACAACCGGAAAACGCGTTTTCCGGGTCCTTCATTCTCAAGCGCCCGCTCGCCCGAGCAGGGGGGGAAGGCCCCGCCCAAGCAGGGGAGGCGGGCGATCGACAGCGCGTCTCCCGCTCGTCATCCGGCCAGCTTGCGAACACGTCCTAGGCGGACCGATCGACCGACGCCGCCGCGGAGGGCGCCTCGGTCGTCTGCGGCTTGGCGCCCCATTGCTGCAGCAGCGCCGTCAAATCGACCAGCTTGAATGGCTTGCTGAGGAAATCGTCCATTCCCGCGGCCAGGGCGCGCTCGCGGTCGCCGCGCATCGCGTGAGCCGTCAGGGCGATGATCGGCACCCGGCCACCCTGGCGCGCCTCACGCGCTCGGATGCGGCGCGTGGTCTCGTAGCCGTCCATAGAGGGCATCTGGCAATCCATGAGGATGAGATCCGGCGCTTGCTCGGCCAGTGCCGTCAGCGCCACCTTGCCATCCGCACAGAGGGTGACGCGGCAGCCCAGCGCCTTCAACATGCTGTCGATGACCTCTTGATTGACCTCATTGTCCTCCGCCACCAGGACGTTGAGCCCAAGATTGGGCTGCCCCCCGGCCGGCGCGCGCCCAAGCTCCGGCCGGGTCTGCGCCGCGCGCAGGCGACGTCCTTCGATGATAGCACTCAGATAGGCGGCCAGCCCGCTTGAGGCGACAGGCGTCGCGAGCGTGCGCAACCGTCCCCAGGCATAGTCGACACCTTCGCTCAGCGCGTCCGGGACCAGGACGGCGGCGCCGGACGCCTGCTCGATGAGATCGCGCAGCACGCGCCCCGCCGGCACCTCCAACGCCGGCAGCTGGGCCTGCTCCAGCAAGAAGACGTCGAAACCACGCCCCCACATCGCCTCGTTCAGGGCCAGCTCCATGGCGTCATGCAGATCGACACGGCAGGTCAGCTGCAGATCCCAAGCCGCGCACTGTCGCTCCAAGTCGGCTTGCGTGCGGGGATCCGATGTCACCAGGAGCACCCTGAGTCGGCCGAAATCCCGCGGCTGGTCCGCCACCCGCCCCGGCGATTTTTCGAGCGGCAGGTCGATGCGGAAGACCGACCCCTGCCCCAGCGCGCTCTCCACGGCGATGTCCCCTCCCATGAGCTCGACCAACTGCTTGCTGATACTCAGGCCCAGCCCCGTGCCGCCGTAGCGCCTAGAGGTGGACGAATCCGCCTGACTGAAGCGCTCGAAGACAGGCTCGCGCTGGTCCGGCGCGAGGCCGATTCCGGTATCCGCAACGGCGATGCGTACCCGCCGCACGGCCGCCGTCTCCTCCAAGACGGAGAGCGTCAGCTGCACGCTTCCCCGCTCGGTGAATTTGATGGCGTTGGAGAGCAGATTCGTCAGCACCTGCTGCAAGCGGCCCGGATCGCCGCGGACCCAGCCAGGAAAGCCGGCGGGAATCCGGGCTCGCAACGCGAGTCCCTTGGCTCGGGCGCTCTCGTGCAGGAGATCCAGGGTGCGATCGAGAATGGCGCAGAGGTCGAAGTCCAACCGCTCGAGGTCCAGGCGGCCGGCCTCGATCTTGGAGAAGTCCAGGATGTCGTTGATGATCGCCAGCAGGGATTCGGCGGACACCTGGATCGTCTGGGTGAAATGCTGCTGGCGTGCGTCCAGCGACGTGCCAGACAAGAGTTCGGCCATGCCCAGAATGCCGTTCATCGGGGTGCGGATCTCGTGACTCATGGAGACCAGGAACTGCGACTTGGCCTCACTCCCGGCTTCCGCCGCGTCGCGCGCCTTGCGCAGCTCCACATCCCGCAGCTCGATCTGCTCCAGCATGGTATTGAAGGCCCGCATCAGGGTGCCGAGTTCGTCCTTCTGGTGGGCGTCCAGCCGAACGGAGAAATCCTGATGGGTCGCGGTACGCCCCATGATCTCGGCGATTTCGCGGATTGGCCCGGAAATAAGCCCGTGCAGCCGCGCGGCCAGCAAAAAGGCGATGCCCGTCCCGCCGATAAAGACCAGGAGCGCCACCAGCCCTTGATAGAGGATCCGCCGGCTCAGTTCCGTGGTGTCGTACTGAAGGTCCATGTAGCCGAGCGTCTTGCCGTCGACGAGCACCGACATGTGCAGGTCGAGATAGCCGGACCTGAAGCTGAGCACGGGTTCCACGCCGCCGCCAGACGCCTGCGGCTCCCTCGCACGAGCCGCCTGCGCCTCATCGACCAGCGTCGCGAGGCGCCCGGCGTAGCGAGGGCGCGGACTCAGGTAGTCGGCGAAGAGCTGCCCCTCCGCGGTGAGCACCTGAATGCGGATGACGTCCTCCTCGCTACCCAGCGCCGCGAGGATCTCTTCGGCGGCGCCCGGATCCTGAAACGCGAGCGGCGCCGCCATGTTGATGGCCGCGACGCGCGACAGCGCACCGACGCGCTCCACCAGGGCATTGCGCATGCTGATGACGTCCATGACGATGACCACCAGACTGGAGATCCCCAGCACCACGGTGGTGACCAGCATCACCACGGCGATGACCTTCCAGCGCACCGACACGTCTCTGAACAGGGACGACATCCCGCTATTGCCCCTCGCGTGTCGCCAGGATGGGCAGCGGCCAGCGCCGCGCGCTGCCGCGGATGACCTCGCGCAAGGCCGCCTCAGGATCGATCACCGTCTTGCCCCCCTGTGCAGGCCAGCCCGATCATGCGCTCGCGGAGCTGGCCGCGCTGCCGCCCTGAGGAAGGCCGCGCAAAGACCCCAGGGAGCGGTGACCGAGAGGCTGGATGAAGAGCGCTCCGCGTTGTGCAGCGGCCGTAAGGAAGCCCCTTGCTCAGACACAGTGGGTGAACGCGCGCCGAGATGGGCAGATCCCGCAGCCGCGTCTGGGACAGGCCGACTTGAGCGAGTGAGTGGCGCGGTCCGTGATCACGACCTCCCGTTGGCCGATTCTCACCGGCGCTGGTCAATGGGTGCGATGACCTGGATGCGATGCAGCGCTGGACAACGCCGCGTCAGTCGCGCCTGATCGCCAGGGTAAGAACCTAAGATCGCAAGAATTGGCAATCGAATCGTGGCCGCCTCCATGGACACAATGATAGGGGTCTCGCTAAGATTCGTCATCAACCATCCGGGCGATTCAGACCACCTCGCGGGCTGCTCGCTCGGTGCTGGCTTGGCCGGAGTGAGCCAGCCGTTTTCAACGTCGCCGCCCCATGACCCGATTGCCGCTTGACGATACCCACGTTCGAGGTTCTGGTGGAGACTTCACGAGCCTCAATTCGAGCGTATCCCACAGAGAGGCCTTCATGGCGACGGCACCGCTCTTCCGGCTGGCAGCGATCCTCATCGTGACGGCCTTCAGCCTACCGGCAACGGCCACCGAGCAGCGCAGTTCAGTGACCGATCCCCGCCGGGATGACATCAAGGGCAACCGAGCCGCGAAGGCCGATCTCCTATCCGTCATCGACGAGGCGTCTACGCTGGCGACGAAGACGCGCATGAACGCCGACTATGTGCCGGGTATCCTGAGCGTGCTGGACGGCGACGAGCTCGTTGCCCTGGGGGTGCACACCGCCTGGGAGGCCCTGGAGCTGGTTCCCGGGGTGCAGATCGACCGCAACAACAACGGCGGACTGCGCGTCGCGATTCGCGGCTTTCAGCATGCCAATGGCAACGTCAAGCTGCTGCTCAATTCGGCGCCGATGAACAATGCGTTCGGCGGCTACTCGAACATTCTCTACATCCCGGTCGAGCAGGTTGAGCGCATCGAAGTGATCCGCGGCCCCGGCTCCGCCATGCATGGCGAGCACGCCTTCGCCGGTGTCATCAACATCATCACCCGCCAGCACGAGAACCGCGCCCATCTGCGCGCCGGAAGCGGTGAGATGCATGAGGCGGGAGCGGTCTTGTCAGTCGATGACCCCAAGGGCGATTGGCGGCTCAGCCTCAATGCCGCCGGCTGGGACAGGGATGGAGTCGGGGTGACGGCGGGAGTCGACCGGCTCTACGCGCTCGGCCTCGGCGAGCGCTCCCAGGCCCCGGGCAGGATCAATAACGCCGAGAACGATCGGCTCGCCGTGCTCTCGCTGGACTACCAGCACTTCTCCTTGCTGGCACAGTACAGCCGCAACCGTGGCGGCAGCTTTTTCGGCGCGCTGAACGTGCTGCCCGAGGAGAGCGAGGGTCCGGACGCCTCCTTCTCCGAACAGACCCTGGTCCAGGCGCGCCAGGCCTTGGCGCCAACGGACACGCTCAGCGCGGAATTCAAGCTCACCTGGTCGCAGTACATTGGGAAATGGGCGGAGGAGGTGCTCCCATCCGGAGTGCCCTATCCCTTGGACTCCCAGATCATCTATCCGGACGGCGTCTTCATCGCGGACTACATCAGACTCAGCCGCCAGGAGGCCGAGCTCGATCTCGACTGGCGCGGATGGAGCGGGCATCGCTGGCAGCTCGATCTCTCGGCGGCCAACGTCCAGATCGACGACGCCTGGTGGGCCTTCAATAGTGACCTGGACACCTCTGAGCCGCTGGCGGCGCCGCGTCGCTACAGCGGAGACCAGAACTTCATCGACGACGGCGCGCGGCGCTCGACCCGCAGCATCGCGGTGCAGGACCAATTCCATCCCTTCGCCCCCTTGGAGATTACCGCCGGTCTGCGCTATGACAGCTACAGCGACGTCGGCGACAACCTCTCGCCTCGCTTGGCGGCGGTTTGGACCCTCAGCGACACGCATCTCATCAAGGCCCAGTATGCGGAGGCCTTCTTCCCCCCAACACTCTTTCAGGTCTATGGAAACCCTGGTACCTCGGGCTTGCGCGAATTCGCCATCGAGCCCGAGACCGTCGCCACGAGCGAGCTCGGCTACATCTTTCGACGAGGGAACAGCGTCGCGCGCGCCACGCTCTATCACTCCCAGGTCAAGAATCTGATCGTCATCGAAAACAGCAGCTATCTCAACCGCGGGCGGGCACGTCTCCAAGGGATCGAGACGGAATGGGAGCAGCGCCTGAGCCCGACCTGGAAGGCCGTGGCCAACCTCAGTTACAGCGAGACCCAGGACGAAGAAATCGGCGGACCGCTGGCTGGCGCGGCGGACTGGCTGGGCAACCTCAGTCTGCTCTACCGTCCGCGCCCGGACGTCCTGGTGAGCAGCCATTGGCGCTATGTGAGCGATCGTCATCGCTCGGCGGAGGACCCGCGCAGCGATCGCCTCCCCGGCTACCAGGATCTGGCGCTAACCTTGAGCTGGTTCGACCTTGGCGGCCCGGGGCTGACGCTGCGCGCTGGCGTCAAGAACCTCCTGGCACAGGAGATCAAGTCGCCCGCGGCCGCCTACACCTACGCCAATGACTACCCGCTGCTGCAGGAGCGCACCTGGTGGGTACAGCTCTCCTATCAATGGCGGTAAGACAGCCCCCCGCTCGGCTCGACGCGCGCCACCATCGCCAGCCTGGTCCTGGACGACCTCGATCAGCGCCGCTCTGCGTTGCGCGATTCCGGCACCAGGGTCGCGAGGCGCAGCAGCTTGGAGCTGATCCGAATCCCGGTGCGCGTCGCCGCTTGGCGGTTGATCAGCGGATGCAACTGACCGCCTTTGCGGACCAACGCCACCATCCCGCCTTGGTGCACCAGCGACTCCATATCGCCGACGGTGAGCACCGCGGCGCCCTTCACCGCGGCAAGCACACGCGCCGCGGGCTCGGCCGCCGAATGGTCGATATAGAGGATGTGACAGCGGCGCCACTGCGCCGCGTCCTCGGCATCGACGAGCTGCAATGGCCGGCCCGCGGCCTTTTCACCCGCGAGCATCCGCCCCAAGCTGGAGGACAAGGCCGGGTTTCCGAGCACGCAATAGCGCAGGGGCGCGGACGGCGAGTCGAAAGCCGAGGACGGCCACTCGATGAAGAGCGCGAAGTTGAGCAGAAAGGTCGCCCGCACATCGGTCTCGGCGAAGGGCTGATACGCCTGCGCCGCGTCGAGGAAATAGGACTTGAAGCGAATGCCGGCCCGGCGCGCCTGCGCCAGGTTGACGAAGGGTAGAACACGGTCGGCCACAGAGATGCCGACCACGGCCCCCTCCTCGACGGCGCCGGCGAACGGCGAGAAGACGAGTGCGCGCTGGCGCTCCGACCAGAGGCGCAGACGGCGCGGCTCCATGCCGACACTGGCAATGAAGATCCCAGCCGGGCGCTCCCCGGCATAGGCATCCAGATCCGCTGCCGAGAACACCTCGACGCGCAGCGGATGACCGCCAATCCTCGCCATGGACGCAAGGCTGGCGGCGGCCTCCAGCGCAGCGGCCTTGGAGTCCTCATAGACCACCAGCACCAACAGACTGCCGTCCGGGCCGAGATGCCTATCGAGCGACTCCACCGCACCGAGGCAGGCCGGGAAGAGCTTCAGGCCAAGCTGCATCCGTTGAGCGTCCTCCCGCCACAGGGCCGGGGTGGCCGCCTCGGCGCCCTGAGGCACGAGCAGGACTTGGGCACAGATCACGAAGCCCAGGAGTGAGGCATGAACCAAGGCACGGATGCGGCAACCCACCGCGGCCCATGCGCCGAGCAGCGCCCGTCCGAGCCGGGTGACAGGCGCCGAATGATCGAGCTCGCGATCCGCTGCACCCTCACGCATCATGCATCCCGTGCGTTGCGTCAAAACTTGATCTCGATCGGTAGGGACAGCTCGCGTTCGCCGCGCCGCGCATTGGGCCGCGCGGGACGCAGTGACAGGCTCGCGACGCGAGGATTTGAGTCGGTCGCGCCCGAAGAGCACCAGCGCCGCATTCACGCTAAACGCCAGACCAAGCGCGTTGTCGCCTCATTATAGGCATCCACCTCCCTGGGCCGAAACCTGATCGACGCAGCGGCCGACAATGGGGCTCAGGATCATGCCGAGGTGGTCCAATGGCGGCGGACAGAGCCTCCGGCTGCGGTGCGGATCGGCGGGATGGGCAACGTCCGCGCGCTTCGCCAGCGACGAAACAGCAACCCTCTCGTGGCAGCCGCTCCGCGGTGCCACGCGCGACACGCGCGCTAGACGCTGGCGGCGGGGCGGATTGAGTGAGAGGTGGGACGCAAGTCCGCGCGCATGCACCCTTTGGCAAGACAGGTCTTTATCGGCAGAATGAGCGTGGTCGGAACGGTCGGTGATATCAGCACAACAGGAGAGAACTGATGCATAGCTTTCATCCCCGCGGACATGGTCGCGCGCTGGCCTTCGCCATGAGCGCGCTCTTTGTGATCGCCATCGCTGGCTGCGGCCAGGACACGGAGCCTCAGCAGCAGGCCGAAGGCCCCGCGGAACGCATGGGCAAGGAGCTGGACACGGCCATGCAGAAGGCCTCAGAGCGCGCCGACACGGCGATGAGCGAGGCCAACGAGCGCATCAACGCATCCATGCAGGAGGCGCAATCCAAGCTCGACAATGCCGTTGGCGATGCCAAGGCCGGCCTGGGGACGGCCGCCGAGCAGGCCGCCGAAAAGCTGGAGGCGGCGAGCGAGAAACTCAGCGGGACGACGGACGCGCAGGACGAGCATCAACCTGCGTCTGATTGAGCCCGGTCCGGGGGTGCGTCGTCGGATCGACGCCCCTCGGACCTCGGACAGCTCCGCGAATCGGTGACGACAAGACTCGGCGCGGAGTGTCGCGAAAGTCGCTGAGGGACTCAGAACAGTGAAGCGCTCAGCTCCCGGATGGCGAAGAGCATGTCCGGATCATCGGTGAGCGCCTGAGCGATGGCACTGCGGTAGGCAACCACGGGCTCCACGCCGCCGACCATCAGCTTCGCCGCATGCACCAGCAGACGGGTCGAGGCGCCTTCATCCAGACCCTGCCCCTTGAGGTTGCGCGTCATGTGCGCGAACCTGACCAGCTGCCGCGCCTGAGCGGCATCGATGCCGGATTCCTTCTCGACGATCTTCTGTTCCAGCGCCGAGGCCGGGTAGTCGAACGCCAGGGCAACGAAGCGCTGGCGGGTGGACTGCTTGAGGTCCTTGAGCACGCTCTGATAGCCGGGATTGTAGGAGATCGCCAGACAGAAGGTGTCCGGCGCCTCCAGCAGCTCACCGACCTTTTCCATCGGCAGCACACGGCGATCGTCGGCCAGCGGATGAATGACTACGGTGGTGTCCTTGCGCGCCTCGACGATCTCGTCCAGATAGCAGATGCCGCCGGCGCGCACCGCGCGGGCCAGCGGCCCGTCCACCCAGATGGTCTCGCCACCTTTCACCAGGAAACGGCCAATCAGGTCGGACGCGGTCAGATCGTCATGGCAGGAGACGGTGATCAGCGGCCGCTTCAGCCGCCACGCCATGTGCTCCATGAAGCGCGTCTTGCCGCAGCCGGTCGGCCCCTTGAGCAGGATCGGCAGCCCCTGGCGGTAGGCCGCATCGAAGACCGCAATCTCCTCACCCACCGGCTCGTAGTAGGGCTCGTCCCGGATGAAGTATTCCTCGGGCTTGAGGACTCTCAACGCATGCGGCACAGTCGGCCTCCCATCGTCGCGCGCTCGGGATTGTCGGCTGGAAACAGCTGGGGAACCTCAGCCCGCCAAGCGACCTCGATGGGCGCTCGCCATGGCAGACGCCTCGGCAGTCCGGCGGCATCATACTCAGCCAAAGGGCGCGACAAGGCCCCTGGCCGTTGGATCCAGCGAAATGGGCATGACAAACCTCGCACGCGGTCAGCGCCGCCGCGAGCCGCCGCCGAGCAGCGAACCCATGATGCCGCGCACCAGCTGCCGCCCGATCTGGGTTCCGAGCGAGCGCATGGCGCTCGTCGCGAAGGCCTCGATCGGACTCTGGCGGCTGCTGGTGCGCGTGCTCGGCTGACGTCGCGGCGACGGCGCGGAGGAACCGCCGCCGCCGCGTCCAAAGTCGTCCGGGAGGTCCGGGATCTCGGGCGCCTCCGTGGCGGATGCCGCCTTGCGCCCGCGCTCCTCGAGGATCTCGTAGGCGGAGACGCGATCGACGGGCGCATCGTAGACGCCATTCACCAGGGACTGAGCCATGACGGCCGCGCGCTCCGCCTCGCTGATCGGCCCCAGCCGACTGCCGGGCGGTGCGACGAAGACCCGTTGAACCCTGCTCGGGATCCCCTGATCGTCCAGGGTCGAGATCAGCGCCTCGCCGACGCCCAGGGCCGTGATGACCGCCTCGGTATCCAGGTCCGGATTCTGGCGGAAGGTCTCGGCCGCGACGCGCACCGCCTTCTGATCCTTCGGGGTGTAGGCCCGCAGGGCATGCTGGACCCGGTTGCCGAGCTGGCCCAGCACGGACTCCGGAACATCGAGCGGGTTCTGAGTCACGAAGTAGACGCCAACTCCCTTAGAGCGAATCAGCCGCACCACCTTCTCGATGTTGTCCAGCAGCACCTTGGGCGCGTCGTCGAACATGAGGTGCGCCTCGTCGAAGAAGAGGACCATCCTCGGCTTGGCCGGGTCGCCGACCTCCGGTAACTCCTCGAAGAGTTCGGAGAGGAGCCAGAGCAGAAAGGTGGAGTAGAGCGCGGGGGCATGGATGAGCTTGTCCGCCACGAGGACATTGATGTAGCCGCGCCCTTGCACGTCGGTCTGCATCATGTCCTCCAGCGCCAGCGCCGGCTCCCCGAACAGCTGCTCCGCGCCCTGCTGCTCCAGTGCCAGCAGACGGCGCAGGATGGCGCCCACGCTGGCCTTGGAGACATTGCCGTAGCGGGTCTGGAGGCTGTCGGCCGTGTCCGCGACGTGCGCCAGCAGTGCCCGCAGATCCTTCAGATCCAGCAGCAGCCAGCCGTTCTCGTCCGCGACCTGGAAGACGATATTGATGACGCCCTCTTGCACCTCATTGAGATTGAGCAGCCGCGACAGCAACATAGGTCCCAGCTCGCTCACCGTGGCGCGGACCGGATGCCCCCGCTCCGCGAGGATGTCCCAGAACATCACGGGGTTGGCGGCATAGGCGAAGCCATCGCCCGCCTCCAGCCCCATCTCCGCGACCCGCTGGGCAACCCGCGGATTGTCACCTCCAGCCTGGCTGATCCCCGCAAGATCGCCCTTGATGTCGGCCAGGAACACCGGGACACCCATGCGGCTGAACTGCTCGGCCAGACGCTGGAGGGTGACGGTCTTGCCCGTCCCGGTGGCACCGGCGACCAGGCCGTGACGATTGGCCATGCCGGCGAGGATGGAGACGGCCTGGTCGCCCTGCTGGCCGACGAGGATGGAAGTTGTCATTGACAGCGCTCCGTGTGGTTCTGATAAGTCGTGTCCGGCCGCGAGTATAACCCGCCGCCATTGCCGCCCCGCCGGGAACGAAAGACGGCCCTGGCGGTTCTGAGTATCCCGATTCGAAGCCCGCTCACTTCACGCGACTAGCCCACTTCACGCAATTCGCCCACGTCACATCACTAACCCACTTCACATAAACAGAGAGATCACCATGTTGTACAAGCGTTTCAGTTGGTTGACGGCGTTGCTCGCCGCACTCCTCCTCTCAGTCGGCTGCTCCGAGGCGGCCGGGCCGAATCTGTCGCCGGAGGAGGCGCTCGCCAAGGCCCAGGCGGGCGAGATCACGCTGATCGACATCCGCACGCCGCCCGAGTGGCGCCAGACCGGCGTGGCCCCGGTGGCGCAGCGGATCGATATGGCGGACCCGAAAGGTCCTTCCGCCTTCTTGAGCAAGCTGCTCGACAGCGTCGGCGGTGACAAGTCGGCCCCGATCGCGCTCATCTGCCGCACCGGCAACCGCAGCACCTATCTGCAGGAGCAGCTACAATCCGTCGGCTTCACCAATGTCTACAACGTGCCCGAGGGGATGGCCGGCAGCAAGGCGGGGCCGGGCTGGATCCGCCGCGGCCTGCCCATCCAATCCTGCACCAACTGTTGATCCGAGGATGACCTAAGTCATGCGACTCCCCGTCGACGAGGCAACACGCAAGGCGGCCAAGGCACCGCATGAGCTGGCGATGGTCAATCTCATCGTCTGCAACCTGCTGATCGGCGTAGCCTTGCTGGCGGGGTCCATGGCGCAACCGGATTCGGCGATCGCGCACTTCAAGTGGGTCGCCCTGGCGGCCCCCTTGGTCGTGTCGCTGACCGTCATCGGCATCACCTGGCGGCGCGCAGCGGGCGCGCAGCGGCGGCACTGGTTCGTCAGCGTCCACTGGCGACTCGCGACCTCGCGCTACCGCTTGGTGCTGGCGTCCTATGTCGTCTGCGCCGCCATCCTCAGCCTGGCGTGGCTGGGGGGCGCAAACGAGGCCGACATCGAGGCACAGGTTCAGGGTCTGTCCCCCGCCATGCAGGAGATGGAGCGGCACAAACTGGCGTCGCAGGACATGGGAAGCGCCGTTTGGGCGCGCCTCGGCGTGGTGCCGCTGCTGCTGGCCGTCATGGTCAGCATCATGCTGGAGTCCGGTGCCATCGAGCAGGCAGGCCGCGGCGAGATCCCGGATGCGCTGGCGGAGCGTTTCCCGCCGCCTCCGGAGTTGCAAGGCGACACGGAGAAGGCGCCCTGAGACAGCGCAGACACTGGACCTGAGCGTGCAGGTTATCCTGGCTTCGCGGTTCAGATCAGGGCGCCACGGAATCAACAGCCGATCCGACCATCAAGACCGATCGCAACACCAATGCTTGTCCCGACACCAATCCCCGTTCCAACGAATTCCCGTCCCAACGAAGCCCCAATCCCAACAAAAACACGAATCGAGGAATCATGATGTCCACATCGAACCGTTTGATCGCCGCTCTTCTGCTCGCCGCCAGCACGGCCACGGCATTTGCCGCCAACCCCAAGGTTGCCATGGACGTGAGCATCGGCGGCAAACCCGCCGGAACCATCACGTTGGAGCTTTTCGCCGATGTCGCGCCCAAGACCGCCGAGAACTTCCGCGCACTCTGCACCGGCGAGAAGGGCGAGGACCTGAGCTTTGCCGGCAGTCCCTTCCACCGCATCATCCCCGGCTTCATGATCCAGGGCGGCGATTTCACCAATGGCAATGGCACGGGTGGCAAATCCATCTACGGCGAGAAGTTCGCGGACGAGAATTTCGAGCTCGACTTCACCGGACCGGGGCAGCTTGCAATGGCCAACGCCGGGCCGAACACCAACGGCTCGCAGTTCTTCATCACGGTCGCCGCCACACCCTGGCTGAGCGGTAAACACGTCGTCTTCGGCAAGGTGGTGGAGGGCATGGACGTCATCAGCGCGATCGAAGCGCAGGGATCCAACTCGGGCCGCCCCGCCTCGCCCGTTACCCTGGAGTCTTGCCGCCAGCTCTGACCGGGCGGAAGACGCCGAGCGGTCGCGGGATGCACCTGAAGCGTGCATCCCGCGCACCGGTAGCGGGCAGAACAGCCGAGCGGCGCACTTTTGCCCAAGTTGGGAAACCGTCCGCAGACAGCAGACGCGGTAGGTGCAAAGCTGCATGCAGCTGCCGGAATGGGGATCGCGCGATCGGCGCACGGGTGCCTCCATCCTCGACCGAAATTCGACTCGACCTTGATTTCGGCGCGTTTCGGCAAGACTTTTGCTTGAGAGAATACTCAAGCATGTGTCTTCCAGCCTCCACGAGGATCCCAGCATGTTCGATCGCGACCCGGACGCATTCCTGACCCACACCAGATACGAGCAGACAGCTCGGGATTGGACCCAACCAGCATTGGCGCTTCACCCCTGGTGTGATCCCCAGGCGCAAGGCCAGCAGCGCAGTCGCTTCGGCGGCTTCGAGCGCCAGATCGAGGCTGAGGTGCTACAGAACTGGCAACATCTCGGCCACTGACCGAGGATCCGACCGACCATCGAACCAGGCGCTGGAAGCGGACTCCAGCCGCCAACCACAGAGCCTAGGAACCATAGAGCCTCGGAATCGGCGGCTCATTGAGCGCCGATTCACCCCGATCATGGGCGCGTCGACTCACTCACGACGCATCGCGCCAGATCGAATCAGTCGTCTTCTCTGACACGCAGAAAGCTTGCGAAGCGCGGGATGCCGCGCTCCGTGCGGCCCTGATAGGTGAAGGTCACGATGCTGCCGACGGGCGGCGCATTGCGTCGCTCCGCATCGCTGAAACCTGTCCCGATCCGAAAGCGCCGGCCATCCTCGTCCTCGACCAGAAGCGAGCCGAGCATCCCCGCGAGCCGCCCCCGACCAGGGATCCGCGCGATCACCCGCGCATCCGCATCCTGGTGGGACTTCACCTTGAGCAAGGCGCTCGATCGCCCGCCGCGGTAGCGGGCATCGTCGCGGTGCAGCATCAGCCCTTCTCCACCGGCCGCCTCCACCTCACGCAGCATGCGCCGCAGATCCCACGCGTCGCGGATGCGCACCTGCTCGACCGCGGAGAGATAGGGGTTGGACGCCGTGGCCACGAGGTCCGCGAGGATGGGCAACCGCTCCCCGAAAGTGGCGTCGACGCTGGGCAGATCGAAGACCCGATAGCGGATCGCCCGCCAATCCCGCAGGTCCGGCTCGCGGCGACGCACCGCCCCCGACACCCGCTCGAAGGCACCGCGCTCGATCCAGAGCTCGCCGTCCAGCGCCCGCGCCGGAAAGCCGGCGGTGAACCAGGCCGGCGCATGGATGCGGATTCCGCCGCGGCTGACGAGTCGCGCCCCGTCCCAGTAGGCACGCACACCGTCGAGCTTCTCGCTCACCCAATAGTCGGCCAGATCCACGCCTGGCTCATAGACCTCGGCAAGCATCAGATCAGGCACCTCGACCGAATCGCCCGAGGTGGACGCCCCGCGCAACGACGCATCCGCTGACCAGGCCGGGGCCTCGCCGCCCTGCCCCGACGGCGCGAGCGCGCTCGCAGCGTACGGCATGCCCTGCACGCCGAGCAGAACGGCAAGCAAGGAGGCGTGAGTGAATAAGGATGAGTGAGGGACTAAGGAGGAGTAAGGGAGTGACGAGGCGGGTGGCTCCACGACGGATCTCCGAGTGAGACATGTGTACGCGGAAAGCCTAGTCGAGGGCGCCTGTCACCACAACCGATCCGACCGCTTCAGCGCGCTTGGCGCTGCGTCGAGGACTCCAGCCTCGACATCTTCGCCAGTGGCGGACATGACGACGACCAAGAGGACAACTTGGGTGTTGTGGGCAGAGGTTCCTCCCAAGCTGGCCAGCGCTCCAACCAGACCGCGAGCAGCGACCTGCCGAGCGCGAAGACGTCCTCGCAGCACTGCACCGTTGCCGTCGTCCAGGCCGCTGTCGTCAGATTGCTCACCATCAGCAGATCCATTGGGAAGCGCAAAGGCTCCTCCACATCGGTCGTCGGACAGGCGAAGGGATATTCATACTCCAGCGTGCCGTCCTCCAGCCATCGCGCGCGGCTGCCAAGGCCATCGGCAAGGGCGCGCATGCCGTGGTTCGCGGCCATGACCTCGCAGCGAAAGCGCCGGATGCCCCGCGCGCCAGCGACTTCGACCAGGCGCCTCAGCAGGGCCTTACCGATGCCAAGCCCCTGTGCCTTGTCAATGACCGCCATCGCCAACTCGCTGGTGTCGGATCCCGCCCCCAAGCGGATGCAGCGCGCCGCGCCGATCAGCTCGACCTCGTCTCCCTGCGTGGTCAGCCGAACGGCGCCCAAGGCGAGGTGGTCTCGCCCGTCCGCGCCCGTCAGGAAGTCGAGATCGGACTGACTCAGCGCTGGCTTGACGCCGAAGAAGCGCAACCGCCGCGCGTCCGGGGACAAAGCCTCGAAACAATCGAAAACCAGCCTTCGGTCGGCCGCGCCGATCGGACGAATTCGGTACGACGTGCCGTCTCTCAGCAGGAAGTCGCCCCCATACCCCAGTCCAGCTCGATCAGGATTCAACATGGTTGAGCCTCCGCAAAATGGCCCAGTACGGCCGCAGCCAACACGCGAAAAAAGACAGCCGGCGAAGATCACAGGACTTCGGGCCCGTATTTGTGCACTGCAACATTAGAGTCAACTGGCGACCCCAGGTTCCAATGCGGCGTCATCCTCACAGGCTGGCCGGGTTCGCCAGTCCTTCGGGGCTTGGCGCGCCAACACCACCTTCTCAGCCACACCGAGCGCGACTGGAATCGCCGCCCGCGCCGGGACGCCGGTAGACTATGCCGCCCCAGCCGACGCCATCCCTCGCAAACGCCATGTCCCGCCTCGTCCTACTCAACAAGCCCTATGGCGTCCTCAGTCAGTTCACCGGAGGTGAGCCGGGGGCGGGCCAGACGTTGGCCGACTATGTCCCGCTGCCCGGCGTCTATCCCGCGGGACGGCTGGACAAAGACAGTGAGGGGCTCTTGCTCCTGACGGATGACGGAAGGCTGCAGCACGCGATCAGCCATCCGCGACACAAGGCGTGGAAGACCTATTGGGTCCAGGTGGAGGGTACGCTGGAAGAGGCTCGGCTCGAACGGTTGCGCGCGGGCGTGATGCTCAAGGACGGCCCGACACGGCCGGCGCGAGTCGAGCCGCTACATGAGCCGGATCTCTGGACACGCGATCCACCGGTCCGGTTTCGCAAAAGCGTGCCGACGGCGTGGGTCTCGATCGCGATCCAGGAAGGGCGCAACCGTCAGGTACGCCGCATGACCGCGGCAGTCGGGCTCCCCACCCTCAGACTGGTCAGGGTCGCGATCGGGGATTGGCGGCTCGGCGACCTACAGCCGGGGCAATACCGGACGCTGCAGGTCGCAACGCCCACGACCGACCGGCCGGCAGACACCAGACAGCGGACGCAGGCCACCCAAGCCAAGCGACGTCGCACCGACAGGCGCCGTTGACGCCCCCAGATGGCAACCGCTAGTCGCCGTAGTAAGGGCGGTCGTCGTACGATCGATCGTAGCCGTACGACCGATCGTCGCCGTAGGCTCTGCCGTCATAGTCGGCATGCCGACGGTGCGAAAAGTGCGGCGGTGGCGCAGGGCCGTATCTGAAGGCGGGCGCTGGACCGGGCCGACGCTCGATATAGAGCACGGCCGGGGGATAGGGAGGCGGCGGACCGAGCAGCAAGCCACCCACCAGCCCCCCTATAAAGCCAGCGGCGGCGGCAGCGCCGGGGTCCCCGGCCTGGGCATTCGGGGCGGGCAGCGCTGCCGCGAGCGCCGCCAGGGTCGTGAGAGCAATCATCGTACCTTTCATGTCGAGTCACCTCAGCGATCGAGACCTGATCTATTGGACAAGCGCCAGGCGCTTGGTTTCACCCCGACAGCCTACCTCGCCGTGCATGAACCCTCGCTGAACGGCAGGCAATCTCCAGGGCGGCGCGGTCATCCTCGGCGGCGTCAACCCCGCCAATCGCCGCGGGCGAGCGCGATGGGCACGACCCTGTTGTTCAGCGGGAGCAACCGCATGAGCGTCCTGGCGCGCCGACCTCGCGATTGCCAAGCATAAGGGCGCTTGGAGCGGCGGCGCCCGCGATCGAACGTTGGCCTTCATCCTGGCCGCCTATACTTACCGCCCGCCTGCTTTCGATCACACAGGCTCTCGATCACAGCTGAACGCAACAGAGACGAGGTGAGCATCATGGGACTTTTCGATTTCGCAAAGACGGTCGGACACAAGCTCTTCAGCAAGGACGCGGATGCCGAGGAAAAGATCCGCGCCCACATCGAGCAGAGCAACCCGGGCATCAAGGACCTGCGGGTGAGCTATCAGGACGGCGTCGTTTCATTGGCCGGGACAGCGGACGATGCCGCGGCCATGGAGAAGGCCGTGCTCATGGCCGGCAACGTCATGGGTGTCGAGTCGGTCACGGCTGACGCACTCCAGGCGCCACCCGCCAGCGAAAAGGTCGATTACTACGTCGTTCAGAAGGGCGACACCCTCTCCGCCATTGCCAAGCACTTCTACGGCAAGGCATCGGCCTATCCGCGCCTCTTCGACGCCAACCGCGAGGTCATCAAGGATCCCGATCTCATCTTCCCCGGCCAGAAGATCCGCATCCCACTGAACGACGCCTGAGCGAACCGCATGGAGCGGGCACAAGCCCGCCCTCACCTGCCAGACAGCCACCACAGATCCAACCGGGACCATCACCGAGGACAGACCATGACCGCCAAGCCCATGCAGTATCTCGACAAAGCCATGACCCAGCTGCACGATCTGGGCCTGGTGCCCGAGGAGGGCGGCGAGCGCGCGCCCATCATCGCCCTGCTGGATCAGATCTCCGAGCTGGACGAGGGCCGCATCGCCGCCATCGCGCGCACGCTGAGCCAGTCGTCCTTATTCAACGACGTGGTGCGCGAGCAGATCCAGGCCATGGAGATCGGTGAGCGCTATGAAGACATCACCAACGCCTTCAACAGCATCCGCGACGACGCCAAGACCATGGTGGATCAGGTCGAGGACGGCAAGATCGACACCTTCGAGCGCCTGGGCAATGTCTGGATGAAGGTCACCCGGGGCGACATCTCCGCGCGTTTCGACACCATCAAGGAGACCTATCTCGACGTCACCGCGGCGACCAGCGACCAGATCCAGCGCGAGCACAAGATCCTGGAGGCCTATCAGGACTTCCGCGGGGCGCTGAAGGAGTCCGAGGTGCTGGGGCTCGAGGTGCTCAAGACCGCCGAGGGGCGGCTCGATGCCGCCAAGGCCGAGGTTAAGACCGCCATGGACGCCGTCGAGGGCTTTCAGGGCCAGGAGCCCGCCGAGCGCGCCCGGCTGGAGCTGGCACGCGACGAGAAGGTCCGCGCCCTGCAGACCGAAGAGAAACGCTACCAGATCGCCAAGGACCTCTCGGACAACCTGACCATCGCCTACAACACCTCCGAGGTGGTCATGGCGCGCCTCCTGCAAACCACCAACGCCAAGGAGCGCGTCTACGCGCAGGCGGTCAGCTTCTTCAGCACCAACGAGGTGGTGCTGACCGCGCTGACGGCCTCCTTCACCGGCATGTTCGGGCTGCACGAGGGCACTCAGACCGTGGAGGCCATGAAGGAAGGCGTGAGCCAGTCGCTCGAAGTCCTCGCCGACATCGGCGGCAAGGTCCAGGAGGCCGCCGTCAGGGCCGGCTATGGGCCGACGGTGCGTGCCGATGCGGTCAAGAAGCTGGTCGATTCGGTCGTCAATTGGCAGACCCGCTCGCACGAGATCATCGAGGAGATGCGCGTGCAGAGCACCGCCAACGCGACGGAGATCCGCAACGCCGTCGAAGAGGGCAAGCGCAAGCTGGCCCGGCTCGCGGAGGACGGCAAGGGTCTGAGCGCGGCCGCCCCATGAGCGCCGCGACCGCCGAGGCCAAGACAGGGGGCGAGACGGACGCGGGCGGGAGACCGCCCTTGGACGACGTCATGCTCGCCATGGACGTGGTCGACACCCTGCGCAGACGCGAGCGCCTGGTCAGCCGCGAGCTGGACGCCGCGGGCCGCGAGGCGGACCTCAAGGCGCGGCTGCACAAGATCTACCAGGCGCAGGGCATCGAGGTCCCGGACCACATCCTCGCGGAGGGCGTCGCGGCACTCAAGGAAGACCGCTTCGTCTATCGGCCGCCGTCCGCCGGTGTGGCCGTGCGGCTTGCGCGCCTCTACGTCGGCCGCGGCCGCTGGGGCAAATGGCTGCTCGGCGGCGTCAGTGCGCTCATGGCGGCCTGGGCCATCAACTACGTCGTCTTCGTGGCACCGGATGCGGCCCTGCCGCAACGTCTCGCGGATGTCTACACGGAAACAGTCGCCTTGGCCAAGTCGGACGATGCCCGCGCGCTTGCCCAGCGCCTGCTCGACACCGGCAGGACCGCCGCAGCGTCCGGCGATGCGGACGCCGCGCGCCAGGCACTGGAATCCATCGAAACCTTGCGCACCAGTCTGAGTCAGGAATATCGCCTCCGCATCCTGAACCGCCCAGATGAGCGAACGGGCGTCTGGCGGATACCGGACATCAACACCCAGGCGCGGAATTACTACATCATCGTCGAGGCCGTCGATCCCACCGGACGCCTGGTCGAGGTGCCGGTCACCAATGAGGAAACGGGCAAGACGGAGTCCGTGACGACCTGGGGGCTGCGGGTCGACAAGCAGACCTTCGACCAAGTCGCCCGCGACAAGCAGGACGACGGCATCATCCAGCGGAACCGCTTCGGCGACAAGCCACGCGGCACCCTCACGCCCAACTACGCGATGCGCACCACGGGCGGCGCCATCACCCACTGGTAAGGGAGCTGACATGATCTCGGGACGACAAACCCTGGCCTCGATCGACCAGGCAGTGGACGCCGAGCGCCGCAAGCTGAATGAGCTAGAACAGCGCATCGAAGCAGCGGGCACGACCCAGCTGGAGCTGCAGCGCGCGGATGCCGAGGACTATCGCGCCCTCGCCCGCACCCGCGTGGATCTGCTCGCGGCGGGCGAGCTGGTGCGCCACATCGACCAGGCCGAGCAGCAGGTGATGGCATTGCTGAGGGCACGCGACGCGGCCGTCACAGCCAGTGCGGCACGCATCCAGGCCGCCGACGAGGAGCGCAATCAGCTAGAGGCGGCGCGCAAGGCGCAAGCCGACCGGGTCGAGCGCGCGGCCGAGGCCGTGGACACGGCCGAGGCCAGCACGCAAGCCAGACTGGACGCGGACCCCGTCTATCAGCACCAGCGCCAGCTCGCCAAAGAGGCGGAGCGCACCGCCCTGCACGCCAGTGAAAAGGCCGCCGAAAGCGCGCACGAGAAAGACCACAAGGGCGCCTCCTACCGCGAGGATCCCCTCTTCATCTATCTCTGGGAGCGCGGCCATGGCACCTCGACCTACAAGGCCAACCCCCTCTACCGCTGGCTCGACGCCAAGGTCGCCCGCCTGATCGGCTTCGCGGACGCGCGCGCGAACTACGCACGCCTGAACGAAATCCCCGAGCGGCTGCGCACGCATGCGGAGTCGCTCAAGCGGGCGGCCGATGCGGCCTTCGAGACACTTAAGGCGCTGGACACGGCGGCGCGGGAGGCGGACGGCATCCCGACGCTGGAGGCCGCGCTCGAACAGGAGCAGCAGGCCCTGAGCGCCATCGACGCCCGCATCGAGGCCGCCGAGGCGCGGCGCCAAACGCTGGTCTCGGAAAAGGCCGCCTTCGCCGCCGGGGAGGATGCACACACCAAGCAGGCCGTTGACTACCTGGCCGCCGAGCTTGAACGCGAGGACCTCATGGCGCTGCGGCGCGAAGCCATGCTCACCCCCTTTCCGGACGACGACCTCATCGTCAGCCGCCTGCTCGCGCGCGAGGACGAGCGCCGTCGACTCCAGGCATCCGCGCAAGGACTCGGCGACAGCCTGGGGCAGCAGCGCGCGCGCCTGAGCGAACTCGAATCCCTGCGCGTCGACCTCAAGCGCAGCGGCTACGACCGCCCCGGCTCCACCTTCCAGGACGGCGGCCTGGTCGCCCTCATGCTCGGCAACTTCCTCAACGGCATGCTCGACCGCAACGGGCTCTGGAGGGTGCTGCAGGAGCAGCAGCGCTATCGGCCGCCACGCAGCGACCCCGGTTTCGGCTCCGGCGGCTTCGGGCGCGGCAGCGTCTGGGGCGGCGGGCTTGGAGACCTCGGCAATCTCGGAGACATCGTCTCCGGCGGCCTGGGTCGCAGCCGCGGGGGCGGCGGCGGACGGGGTCCAAGCGGCGGATCTCGCGGAAGCGGCGGCTTTCGCACCGGCGGCGGCTTTTGAGCTGCCTTCCTCCGCCAGCCACTGAACCGGCACCGGGTAGCGCCGGTTGACTCGCAGCAAGCGCGGGTGGCTGACATTCTGTGTGATGGGCCTGTTGCTGACCAATCAGGTGTGCTCGTCGGGCTTCGGCGAGCCCAGATCTATATACGGTTGACGATATATACAGCCGCGCATATATTTGCGGCATGCCGCTTACGCCAACCACCCTCTTCGCCGCCCTTGCCCATGACATCCGTCTGCGCTGTCTGGTGCTGCTGCTGCGCCATGAGGAGCTGTGCGTCTGCGAGCTGACCCATGCGACAGGTGCTGTCCAGCCCCATGTCTCGCGCCACCTGGCACAGCTGCGCGAGCTTGAGCTGGTCTCGGACCGGCGCGAGGGTCTTTGGGTTTACTACCGCATCCGTCCCGCGCTGCCGGCCTGGATTCAGGGCGTGCTGCGGGAAACGGCCGCCGGGGTGGCGGATCAAGCGCCCTTCACGGATGACGAGCAGGCCTTGTCGAACATGGCCAATCGGCCGTCGGCGTCGCGCTGCGCCTGACGTCGGGCGGCGCGACCTTTCTTCCCCGAGCAGATGCCTGGGCTCACCCGCGGGAGACGAGCATGACCCCTTCCATTCAGCGATTTCTCCGTTCCTCGGCCGCGCTCTGGCTGCTCGTCGGTATGACGGCGGCCTGGGCTGACGCGCTGACGAGGGTTCGGGTTGCGACCGACGTCTACGCCCTGATCGGCTCGACCGGCGCGCGCACCGCGGAGAACGATGCACTCAACTGCAACCTCGGATTCGTCGTGACCGATCAGGGTGTGGTGCTGATCGACTCGGGCGCCTCGCGCGAGGGCGCCAAGCGAATCGCGGCGGCCATCCGCGCGGTGACCGACCGGCCGGTGAAATGGGTCATCAATACCGGCAGCCAGGACCACCGCTGGCTGGGTAACGGCTATTTCGCCGAGCAGGGCGCCGAGATCATCGCCTTGAGCCGCACGGCCGCGACCCAGAAGACCTACGGCGACCAGCATCTGGCCAATCTGAGCGCCGTCCTCGGCGAGCGGCTGGCGGGGACCGAGCCCGTGACGGCCAGCGCACCCTTGGCGGGCGATCAGGCGCGCCTGGACCTGGGCGGCGTCCGCATCGAGCTGCTGGATCTCGGCGACGCCCACTTCCCTGGCGATGCCGTGGTCTGGCTGCCGGCGCAGCGGGTCCTGTTCGCCGGCGATCTGGTCTACAACGACCGCCTGCTCGGCGTGCTGCCGAGCAGCCGCGTGGCGAGCTGGCGCGCGGCCTTTCACCGGATGGAGGCCCTGAAGCCGGATGTCCTGGTGCCCGGACACGGCAGCGTCGGCGATCTCGCCAAGGCCCAGCGCGACACCGGGGACTATCTGGACTGGCTGGTCGAGCAGGTCGGCACGGCTCGGGCGGATTGGGAACCGTTGGACGAGGTCGTCGCCCGGCTGGCGGACGCGCCCCAGTTCAGTGGCCTGGAGAACTTCGACAGCCTGCACCGCCAGAACATCAACCGCGCCTATCTCGACTTCGAGCGCGGCGGCAACTGACTCTCAACGCCAAAGGACGCACCCATGACGACCGAGCCAAAGACCGTCCTGGTCCTCTGCACCGGCAACTCCTGCCGCTCGCAGATGGCCGAGGTCCTTCTCAATCACGACCTGGCCGGACAGGTCCGCGCGCGCTCCGCCGGAACCCGTCCTCAGCCCAAGGTGGCGGACGGCGCCATCGCGGCGCTGCGGGACGCCGGGCTGCCGACCGATGGGCTCTACCCGAAAGACATCGACACCTTGATCGACACGCCGATCGATCTGGTGGTGACCGTCTGCGACAACGCCAAGGAGAGCTGCCCCGTGTTTCCGCGCCCGATCCAGCAGATCCATCTCGCGTTCCACGATCCGCACGGCGAGCCGTTGGAGTCCTTCATCCGCGTGCGTGACGACATCCGCGCACGGTTGGTGCCTGCCGTTGCGCAGGCGCTTGGTCTGCACGCGGCAGCGGCGGAGTAGCCCATGTCGGTTCAGTGCGAGATCGCCATCAAAGAGGCCGCCGGGGCGCCCATGAGCGTCTTCGAGCGCTGGCTGACGCTCTGGGTCGGGCTTTGCATCCTGGTCGGCATCGGACTCGGCCAATGGTTTCCGGCACCTTTCCAGTTGCTCGGGCGGCTGGAGATCGCCCAGGTCAACCTCCCCGTCGGGCTGCTGATCTGGGTGATGATCATCCCCATGCTGATGAAGGTCGACTTCGGCGCCCTGCACCAGGTGCGCTCGCACTGGAAGGGCATCGGCGTCACCCTCTTCGTCAACTGGGCCGTGAAGCCCTTTTCCATGGCCCTGCTGGCCTGGCTCTTCATTCGCGGCCTCTTCGCGCCCTGGCTCCCGGCCGAGCAGCTGGACAGCTACGTGGCCGGGCTCATTCTGCTTGCCGCCGCGCCCTGCACCGCCATGGTCTTCGTCTGGAGCCGCCTGACGGGCGGGGATCCCTATTTCACCCTGTCGCAGGTCGCGCTCAACGACAGCATCATGGTCTTCGCCTTCGCGCCCATCGTCGGGCTGCTGCTCGGGCTCTCGTCCATCGTCGTGCCCTGGGAGACGCTGCTGACGTCCGTGGTGCTCTATATCCTCATCCCGGTGATCATCGCCCAGGTCTGGCGCAGCCGACTCCTGCAAAAGGGTCAGGATCGTTTCGACGCCACCCTGGAGACCCTGGGGCATGCCTCGATCCTGGCCCTGCTCGCGACCCTGGTCTTGCTCTTCGCCTTCCAGGGCAAGGCGATCCTGGAGCAGCCGCTGATCATCCTGCTCCTGGCCGTACCCATCCTCATCCAGGTCTTTTTCAACTCCGCACTGGCCTATTGGCTCAACCGCAAGGTGGGTGAGAAGCACAGCGTCGCCTGTCCGTCCGCGCTGATCGGCGCCTCCAACTTCTTCGAGCTGGCGGTCGCCGCGGCCATCTCGCTCTTCGGGTTCGAGTCCGGCGCGGCCCTGGCGACGGTGGTCGGCGTGCTCATCGAAGTGCCGGTGATGCTGCTGGTGGTGCGGGTCGTGAATCGCACCAAGGGCTGGTACGAGGAGGGCCGCGCGGTCGCCGCTCATGTTTGATGCCTTCGCTCGTCTGGTCGCCTTCCAGGTTCTGCGGCTGAGCCCAGAATCCCATCTCGGCGCGGCCATCCACTTCTTCGTCATGGACGTGGTGAAGATCTTCGTGCTCCTGGTGCTCGTCATCTATGTGATGGGACTGTTGCGCGCCATGCTCTCGCCCGAGCGGGTGCGCGCCTTCGTCCGCGACCGCCCGGACTGGCAGGCGCGCGGCATGGCCGTCACCCTGGGCGCCGTGACGCCCTTCTGCTCCTGCTCCTCGGTGCCGCTCTTCATCGGTTTCGTCGAGGCGGGCATCCCGCTGGGCGTGACCTTCTCCTTCCTGATCGCGAGTCCGATGATCAATGAGGTCGCCGCCGTCATCCTGGTCGGCGTCCTGGGCTGGAAGCTCGCCGCGCTCTACGTCGCCGCCGGGCTCCTGGTCGCCTGGTTCGGCGGCATCGCCATGCAGGCGTTCCGCCCCGAGCGCTGGGTCGAGGACTATGTCTGGAAGATCCACATGGGCGAGGCGGCGATGATCGAGCCGGATAAGAGCTTGATGGGCCGCCATCGTTACGCGGTCGGCGAAGTCAGAGAGATCGTCGGCCGCATCTGGCTCTGGGTGCTGATCGGGGTCGGCGTCGGCGCGCTCTTCCATGGCTTCGTCCCGGCCGGCTGGGTGACCGCTCACCTGGGCGGCGATGACTGGTATACGGTCCCAGCCGCTGTGCTGCTGGGAATTCCGCTCTATTCGAACGCCACCGGCATCATCCCTGTGGCGGAGGCGATGCTGGGCAAAGGGGTGGCGGTCGGCACGACCCTGGCCCTGATGATGAGTGTCGCCGCCCTGTCGCTGCCCGAGATGCTCATCCTGCGCAAGGTCATCCGCTGGCAGGCGCTGGCCCTGTTCGCCGGGGTGCTGGCGGTCGCCTTCACCCTGGTCGGCTGGGGTTTCAATCTGATTACTTGAGGTATCTCGATGAAGAAATTCAAAGTGTTGGGCGGCGGCTGCCGCAACTGTGAAGTCACCGCCAATGCGATCACGCAGGCGGCCAGGGAGGCGGGCGTGGAGATCGAGCTTGTGAAGGTGACGGACATGGCCGAGATCCTCGGCTTCGGCGTCATGTCCACGCCCGGCGTGGTGCTGGACGGCAAGGTGGTCCACGCGGGGAGCATCCCGGGACCGGATCAGATCCGGGCGTGGGTGCGCGAGTGAGCTGGCGTTAAGGGGAGCCGATGCTGGTCTTCGCGCTGTTCACCAGTGTTGCGGCACTGCGAGCGCAGGCCGAGGATAGCCGCTAACGGGTCGAGCGGTCGCCAAGGATGCAGGCCCACATGCTGGCGAACATGCGCGACCACCTGGTGGCGCTTGAGACCATCACACGGCAGCGCCATGCACCGCGCCGCGAGCCGGCTTGCCGTCGCGGCCCGCGATGCCGAGGGGAGCGGGGAGCGGGCCGGCTCCCAGGCACTGGCACGGCAGCAGATCGGCGGGGCTCCGGCCGCACGTATCCGGCTAGCTGGATGAACGTGACCTGCGCGCATCTTCGCGTCTCCGCGTGCTGTCTTGCGAGCAGGACTTGTCGCAAATCATGCAGTTGTATGAAGCTCTTACTTACTTTGTGCAGCGATGCGAGACCGACCCTGGACCATCGGACTCAGATCGTCGAGATCGTCGAGTTCGGGATAGGAACAATCGGGGGGCGGGTCTTGGAGATCGCCGGCCCCAAGCATCTGCCCCCCAACACAGCCACCGGCTGCGCCACGTCCCGCCTCAGCGCCAGATGATCAGACCCACACCCAACAATTCAATTGCCAGCGGCGCTGCACGTCAGCTGGCCAGTTCGCGCGATAACATGACTGCCTGCCTTCGCCTTGAATCCTCGATCAAAGGTGACCGCCCGACTAGGATGTTCAATCCCCCGTCATTCTTTCATGCAGTTTTCATGTCGACCGCAGACGGCCTGAACGCCTGCCGTCGCTTGGCCAGCATGGAGTCGCCGAGATGCGTTTTGACCCACTGCTCGACATCCAGGGTGCGCACCGAGGTCATCGCCTCGCGAATGACCGAGGGCGTCTAAAGTGGACCCCATGTCCAGGACAGTTTTCCCTCGAATTTAAGTTGTACTGGCCCCCTCAATCGCAGCGGTTTGGCGCTGCCCCAGTGTTGCCTCGCCGAAGCGATCGACGATCTTGGCCCCACCCCCGTTTCCCGATCGGTAGACCGCATCAGGCGTGAGGTACCCCAGGGATTGGTGGGGGCGTTCTCCGTTGTAGAAGGCGAAATACTCAGTCAACCCCAGGAGCAGCTCGGGCAAGCTGGCGTAGCCCTTGAGGTAGATATCTTCATACTTGACGCTGCGCCACAGGCGCTCGACGAAGATGTTGTCCAATGCCCGCCCGCGTCCATCCATGCTGATGGCGATCCCTTCGCGCAGGAGCACTCCCGTGAACGCCGCGCTGGTGAACTGTGACCCTTGGTCGGTATTGAAGATCTCGGGGCGCCCGTGAGCCCGTAGCGCCTCTTCCAGACAGTCCACGCAGAACCCCGCCTCCAAGGTGTTGGATAGGCGCCAGGCCAGCACCCGGCGCGCGTACCAGTCAATGATGGCCACCAGGTACGCAAAGCCATGTACTTCGGACAATCAAAAACTTAAAATAGAATCGCTCGACTATATTTTGGAATTGGCGTGTACGCTAAAATCCGCTCTAAGCAATTGTTTTAAAATGACTTGTGATTCCCCATGAAATCCTGGAGAGCCTAATTATAAGCGACACTTCTCGCCGCTGCCGCTAACAAGAAAATCGCGCAATCAGAGGTCAGGAATGCGCAAAAGCGAATGGATATGGACCGATAGTACAAAGCGGACGCCGGCGCACGACCCTGGGAATACATTTCCTTTCAACTCAACACTTCGCAAGAACTCTTTGATACGCTTGGACGGAAGACGACTTTGCTTGCTCCAACCGCGCAACTAATGCTTGAGAGTAGTCCTCTTCCTTAAGATCCAGAATTTCTTCTAAGCCCCGATGCACGATCGGTCCGGGGATCTCATATAGCATCTTAGTAATCGGGTCCTGTACCAATGGCTTTCGGAATCCTATTGCGTAATTAATTACTGATGATATTGAGAATTCGTGGTATCTACACGGACTCTTGAACCCTGTGATCAGATAGTCGCTACCCTGTACCGCCGCGAACATGTCCTTGTACGATGTTCGCGATCCATCGTTCGAAAGAAAACGGAACTGGCCGGTCAATGCGTTTTCTCTTACTTCGGCTTGCAGCTTTCCGAAGTCTTGACCGCCAGAGACAACATCGAATACGACATCGCGGTGGCTCGCGGCAAGTTGAAATAAGTGACTGAAGTTTCTGTTCTTGTAGTTAATTCCACCGACTATCGCTATCCGCGTACCTTTGCATGTAGTTGGGCATACTCGTCTATCAAGACTTGTTTGGTTATCTGGGAATATAGCGGCATAAATACTATGAATTTCCTTGCGTCGTTTGCAAGCGTGAGAAATAATGTTCTGCAGCGTTGTCGTGCTGGCTGCCCCTAGGCACATGAGCGAGACATCGTCGCGCTCGACGGCAGATTCGAATGTCTTCCTGTTATTGTAGAATTCGAGGACACTGTGAACCAAGCAAAGCTTATGAGCCTCTAGGCTTAAAGCCCAGTCGCTACCGCCTGTCTGGAAGCTGTTGACTATGACTAGATCGTATTTTTCTTCATTTATCCGGTTTGCAAGAGCTTTCCATTTTGCAATACCCTTAAAAGGGTAAGCGATAAGATTTAATTCCAGTTGATTGTAGAGGGAGAACAAGTCACCTTTGATGGTGATTGAGTCAGAGTTGAGAAAGACATCTGGTTTCACGCCCAACGCATTTAGGGAGTAGATATGCGAGGGCAGTATTTCCTCGTGCACGGGCCAGTATTCAATCACGGCGACCCTCATTGATTACTCCTCAAAGCCAAGAAAAACATAGTCCTGCGCGTACAGAGCCCTTACGGCTTGCTCCACTAATGGCACTTTGGCGATGTTTGTTTGCTTGGATGTGAAATTGAGCTTCGGAAGAGGGTGGTCAGACTGAACTCCGAGGTCGCCCAAGAGGCGTTGAAAGCCCTCATCAAGCGTCTCGAATCGTAGTATTCTTAGGTCTCGCGCGATCCCGAAGCCGTCTCGGATGTATTCGTACTGTGGTATCAGGTGGCATTGGGAAAAGTGGCTTAGTTCAAATATCTTCCGACTCGCAAAAAGCGCGAATACCGCCTCTGAGTATGCTTCAAGGCTCAGATCTTCTATGTTTGAAAAAATGCGTTTATCCTTCTCTTTTTTCTGGCGATTGTATTCGGACAAGAATCGGTCATATGGGTTTCTGACTACGCAGAACTTCTGGAGTCTCGAGAGCCGATGATAAGGAGTGTATTGCTTGATCATCTCGAACGTTAAATGATCGAGCTCGATGAGTTTGCGTTCTTTCGAATCAAGACCGTATAGACTGTGATAATCAGGGTTCCTGTCTGGTTTCTTGTAAGGAAACGCCCCCATATTGTAAAAGAACCGGTTTATGGAGGTTCCTCCGGATCTCGGTATATGAACGAAAAGCAAATTGAAGTTTTGAAAGATTGGCACTTACTGCTTCCTGTTTAGATCCGGGCGCAACCCGTCGAACCAGCCCTTTTAAGGTTCCGCGGCGTGTTCGGAAAAATCGCCCTAATTTTCAGTAGCCTAGACTGTCAATGGGGCGCGATTGCCGTTCTCCTGGCTCGTGCAGACTCCGCAACTTGCTGATTTTGAATGTTGTATCTCTGCACCCTAAAAGGGCTGGAGCAAATTTCAGCGTTCACGGCAGAGTCTCGACTTCCCGAAATCGACCGAAAAGCAGTCAAAATATTGGACATTTTTACCGCAGCTCTAACAATGCAGCGGCACCCCGAAATAGTCTCTCAAAAACCGTTCAGCGTCCGCATAGCGATCACTTAGGGCCGCTATCGTACCTTCACCAAACGAGAAATCCACTCCCAAGGAATTAGTGACTTTCCTAGCGCCTTCTACAAAATCATGAGTCGAAATACGAATTTCAAGTGCTCTTGACAAGGCATCAGCAGTTGATCCTGGATCAGCTACCAGGTCATCATAACTCACCGCAATAAATCGTGAGAAGAATCTGGAAAACCGCTCGATAGCCGCTTCATAGTCGTTATAACCGTCTTGAGCTTTCAGCCACGAAGAATCTCGACTCAACATATCGCTAAGCCAGCGCCCTGCCGACGCGTCATCGAACTGAAGGTTATTGTATGAGCTCATAAGCTTCACAGCGGACAGAATTCGCTTCACGGGATTGCGGCAGATCATCACGATGGCAGCCGACTCCCCAACGATGTCCCGCATTCGCGCTATGGCATCCGAGTCAAGCAACATGTACTCTGGTGTCACTTCACCAAGCAGCTTATACTCCGCTAGATTCGGGCGGAACAGATCGAGGTAATCTACTTCGTTAACCTCGACACGACTCAGAATCTTGTTGGTGCGGAGATAGCAGCGATATCTCTTGTTCCTCGTAAACGACGTATCTGGCGCCGTCACGATATGATCGATTTCTCTTGCCAGCTGGCGCTCCGAGAACTGCTTCAACGCATCACTTGACCGATAACCATTCAAGGTGTCGAAATAGTGAAGCTCCTTCACAGGATGCATAAACACGTTTGACGCCTTGTCCAGCAGACTGTGGAGCAGCGTTGACCCTGCGCGCTGAGAGCCAATTCCAATAACGAAACGGTAGTTCCTATAGTCAAGACTCATCAGTGGCTCTCGCGATAAACATCAACTAGGCTGCACACGTAGGGATCTCGAGCATTTCCGCGCAATTCCGGGACCAAGAGACGGGGCGGCCGTCTGCCCGCCAAGGCTTGCGGTAGACGCAGGAGCACTCGCTGGAAGGACTGTGCATCACTTGGCTCAAACAGATTTCCGCTCACATCATCTTCAATGCAGTCTCCGATAGCCCCGCGATTGGAGGCAATCACCCACAACCCAGCCTTTAGCGCTTCTCGGGTGACGAGCCCGTAGCTTTCCGGCCAAATCGACGGCGCGATCAAGACGTCAATCTGTGCATAGAGTTCGGCGACACGAGACTGTTCCACCTTGGGGATGAAGCAGACTTCGGTGCGACCCCAATGTGTCGCATAGGATTCGCCCGGGTTGAGTGCATGATCAACGACGAGAAGACGAAACTGAGGGAAGTCGCCCTCAGTGATCGCATCCCGGAGCAGATGATACCCCTTGTGCCGACTAATACCGCCAACATAACCGAGAACGATTCGATCATCTGTGCGCGGCGCAGTCTCGACTGCCTTCAACGGCTCGGAGACATTTTCATGGACTCGGACGTTGCTCACCCCAGCCTCGCGATAGAGGGCCGCAAAGGTCTCCGACACGGCGAGGACGGCTGCCGCGCTCTTCAGCAGTCGCTGCAGCACGCCGGCACGGGTTAGCCGCTGGTGCGCGGAGTCGCCTTTCGGTCGCGATACGCCTCCGCTCATGGGGTCGGTATGGTCCACCAGTGCGCCGGATTCGTCGACGAGGAAGAGATACGGGGACAGCCACCAGGCGTCATGCAAGGTCACAACGTAGGGAATATTGCATGCCAGCGCCGCAACCGCGACCGATGCGGTAAGCATTTGGATACTGTGCAAGTGGATGAGGTCGAACTCATAGGAACGGAAGAACTCCTCGCAAAACGCCTGAATCTTGCCATCCTCATGTGTCGCCCAGTCTCGCGACGGCACCTCGAGACGCGTGACTAACACGCCCTCGTACCAGTATTGATCGACATGGTAGGGGCGAGCGGGATCATGGTCGGCCTGGGTCGTCAGGACGAAGACCTCGTATTCATCAGCGTAGTGCTCCATCAAGCCACGAACCTGGGTTTCCATGACCCGCGTGGCGCCACCAATCGACTGAGGGGCGAAGTAGACGTTGACCAAGAGAATGCGTTTTTTCGCGCGCGCCTTCTTGGCAGGCAGATAGGGCTTGAGGATCTTGCCGAGCTGACGTTCGCCGACGGCCGGGCTGAAGCGTGCGAAGGCGGCATCCCGTGCCGCCCGCCCGATGCGGGTGCGCAGATCCCTGTCTTGGATCAGCCGTTCGAGCTGTCGCTGCCAGTCCTCGACGGTCTCCGCGAAAAGGACTGTCTCGCCCTCGACCAGGGCTTGCCGGTAGGCCGCGGTCGGCGAGACCACCGAGGGTATGCCGAAGGCAGCTGCCTCCAACCACTTGATTTCACTCTTTGCATCGGTGACCCGCGAAGGCTCGAGCACGGCGACGTTGATGTCCGCCCCCTGAACGAGGTCGAGGTAGCTCAGATAGTCGGGGGTCGGATCTAGGAGCTGAATGCGTCCAGCCGCGACGAAAGCCGATGGGAGGTTGTCGAAATAGCCCACTAGATAGAGTTTCAGCGCGGGATAGGCCCTCAGCAACTCCAACGCGGCAGGCAGAAAGAGGTCGTAGAAGGCGAGCTTGTGTGCCTTGGTGGCACTCCCATAGAAGAGCCTGATCTCCTGCCCCGGCCGATTCGCGCGTTTCTTGCGGGCGGATTTCCGAGCGCGTTCAAAGACTTCCTCACTCAGGAGATTGGGGAGCACGGACACGTCCGCCTCGGGCCGCAGGTATCGCTTGACTTCGTCCGCAAGCGGCTGCGTCGACACGCTGCAGTGATCCGCAAAGCCGAAGGCCGTGCCAAAGAAGGGATTATCCAGACTCAGGTGCTGGTGCAAGGCACGGTCGATGGTCCCGGCGTAGGTTTCCAATGGTGGCGGAAACAGCTCGGGGTCGAAGATGAGGTCATCGATGTCGTAAATGATCGGAATTCCGAGGGACTTCGCGTAGGCGAAGACCTGCAATTCCGTCATCGTGACCGGCACGCGACACGCATAAAGCAGGCTCGCGCCCATCAAGCGCCGCCGCCAATCGACAAAGGGCAGCTCGGAGAGGTCCAGATAGTCGGTTTCCAACCCGAGTGCTCCGGCCTGGTCAATCTTCTCCCGCACACGGTAGTAATGGCACTGGTAAAGATCACGCGAGCCCCAGAGCAGGATCTTGCGATGGCCAAGCGCCACCCATGAGTCGCGGAGAGGATCCGACACGCCGGGATGAAACCCCTGCAATTCGCACGACAACTCCACGAGTTTGGAGAGCCCCTCCTGGCGCCGCCGAATCCCCTCCCTCAGATCACCCGAGTCGACGAGTCGACGGCTGACCGACACCAGGTTGTCGAAGCATTCGCGCAAAAGCCCCCAGCCTTCTCGGCGACTCAACGCCTGCTGCGGATTGAGCCGTTCCGCGCGTGTGAATGCGGCGATGGCCGCCCCCGCCTGAGACCTGGAGAGACCCGCATTGTCATGGATATGCAGTCGCAGCAGAACACCCAGCTCGTGCCACAGATACCAGGCGTCATCCTGCTCGGCGCGATGCTCGGCAAGCAGCGCCAACGCCTTGGCGTTACGCCCCGTCGACCGATAGAGCCGCACCGCGAACAATCGCTCGCGCGGTGACACCGTTCGCGCGCCAGGATCGAGCAACTCCAGGAAATCGAGCGCAAGGTAAGCGTTCTGAGTCAACCGATGGGTCCAATGGGCAAGCGGAAGCGCGAGCGAGGTCAGGATGCCCTTGGCGTGCGCATCGCCCAGATCGTCCGCGGCGAGGCAGGTCGCCAGATGACGGTACAGCTCGAGCAGAATCGACTCGACCGAGCCACCTCGTTGCGCAGGACGCCCGTCGAGCTGGGACGCGTGGAAATCCCACAGGAACGCCGCAATGACCTGCTCTGGATCGACGGCACTCCACTGGCGGGTCGCGATCAGAGCCGTGAGCCTCAGGAGTGTGACCTCGAGGTTGGGCGACGGGACATGCTCAAGGCACTCAGGACTGTCCAAGAGTGCAATCGCGCGCTCGTAGGCGCCGAGTTCGCACTGTTGACGCACCAGCATGACGAAGCGGTCGAATGCCGCCGTCAAGGCGGCAGCTGCCAGGGTGTCTGCGTCCGTTGCAGGCGCGCCCTTGACGACCAATGCATCGGTTGCCCCTTTGGGGGCCAATTGCGCGAGGACGTCGGCGGGTCGCAGCAGATCACCATCAGGGTCTGCGTAACTGGACGCTCCACCGGACAAAGCCCGCGCGGCGCTCGGCATGCCGAGGAACTTGGGCGACTTCAGCTCGACGTCGTTGGCCAGTATCCGAACCGCCTGCCCGGTCTCGATGGCGGCTTTGAGGGCACCGATGAGAAGCGGCGACGGCTCACAGCTGAACCCGCAATACAGAAAATCCTGGCCGTGCTCCGCAGCCACATCCGCGCGCTCGCTCCAAGTGGGCTTCAACTCGAAGCGCTCTTGCTTGATCTGCACTTCGAGTCGCACAGGGCGCCGGTTTTGATCGAAGGCCCAGCCAGCGATGACCCGCGGCTCGATCCGTTCCGCATACCCCTTCACCGGCCTGCGTCGACCGAGGCGGAGGGCACTGCCCAAACGTTGAGCGCTCGGATAAAGAGATCTGCTACCCACTTGCTCTCCAGGGAGTTGCGGAAGAGGTTACACGACAGGGGGCAGTGCGGAAGAATTGCGGTCAGATCGATTCAGTGTGATCGCCACATCGCTGCCCCATCATCGAAATTCATACCGGTTGCGGGCGAATCTGCGGTGAAGCTTGACGCCGGCTGGCTCTGCAAGCGTCTCGTCAGGGCTGGCTGCCGTCGTTGAGACGGCGCGAGGACATGGCCGCCGCCGCACCGGGCTCGTGGCCGATGCCAGAACCTCTCCCGTAAAAGCGGCTGTGGACGATACGTCACTTCCCTCCGGTGCGCAACGCCGAGGGTCGGGAACCTGAACTGACAACAACCCAAGCGCCGGCGTTGGTCGCGCCGAGGCGTCGCTCAGACCACCACCTGGCCTTGGAGAACGGCCCGATCCCCCCTCCCTCGCCAGACCAACGCCATCGCAAGACTGTGATGAGGTCACCGGTTTATCTCCGAGCATTCTTCTAAATTTCGGCATTGTTCTGTCGGCGCGCGCGCACTCAGGGGTGACGGCTGTCAGAGGGGCAGGATGCGGCTGCGTCAACGCAAATACCCACGACCTCCGTGAACCCGCCATCGTCAACCCTTTCAAGGATTCACAGCGGACTAAGGTATCGACCATGAGAACGAATCTGCCGGTCACCGATAACGAGCATGTCATGCGCGACGATCAGCTGATCGTCTCGAGGACCGACCTCAAGGGGCGCATCACGGACTTCAATCATGATTTCGTCGATATCAGCGGTTTCACCGAGCAAGAGCTGATGGGGGCGCCGCAGAACATCATCCGCCATCCGGACATGCCGGCGGCGGCCTTCAAGGACATGTGGGACACCATCCAGGCCGGCAAGCCCTGGACGGGCCTGGTCAAGAACCGCTGCAAGAACGGAGATTTCTACTGGGTCGAGGCCAACGTCTCGCCGCTGCGCGAGCAGGCACAGACGATCGGCTATATCTCGGTCCGCCGCAAGCCGAGCCGCGAGCAGATCGCCAAGGCCGAGGCGACTTACGTCAGACTGCGTGCGGGGCAGGCGGCGCAGCCACTCATGGCGCGCATCCGCTCGCGCATCGACGACATCCACATCACCCGAGCGCTGCCGGGCGGACTCTTGGTGATCACCCTCCTCTTTGCCGTGGCCCTCGCCATCTCCCTCATGGGCGTGGAGCGCACCGCGGGACATCTGCAGAAGATCACGGACGAGACCCAGGTCCTGGAGCAGGCCTACAACGACCTCTACGGCGATGGGCTGCAGATGGTTGCCGCCATGCGCTACATCCTGATCGAGCCGGCGGACAAACAGGCACGCGACAACCTCGCGAAGGCCAACGCCAAGTTCGCCAAGGAGCTCGCGACGGTGCGGCAGATGTCCGCCGGAGACGCCGAGGCGATCCGGCTCTTGGACGACATCGCCACCCAGCGCCAGCAGCACGCCGACATCCAGGCGCGTGTCCTGGACCGGATCGACACGGGCGACCTTGCCGGTGCCAAGCGCCTCTACAACGAAGAGGAGAACGTCGTTTGGCGCTCCTACAAGACGCTCATCATGGACGCGATGAAAGCGGTCAAGGCGACCTCGCAGGAAGAGCGGCAGGCATCCATCGCCGCGGCGAACCTCGCCAAGCAGCAAGCGATCGGGTTCTCGATCTTCGCGCTCCTCACGGCGGCCCTCCTCGGCGTCTGGCTGGTACGCAAGATCGCTCGCCCGCTACAGGTGATTCGCGGCCACCTCGAGGCCATCTCCAACAGCGACTACAGCCAGCGCATCGAGGTCACCAACAAGGACGAACTCGGCGAGATGACGCTGGCCGTCAAGTCCGTCCAGGCGCGCCTCGACTTCGAGATCCAGGACACCAACCGCATCGCCCGCGAGAACCTGCGCATCCGCACGGGTCTCGACAACGTGACCCTGCCGGTCACGCTTTCGGATGACCGCAACAAACTGGTCTACATCAACGCAGCGGCACGCCAGCTCTGGTCCGGGATGTCCGAGAGCATCAAGCGCAGGAAACCGGCCTTCGACGTCGACACGATGATTGGCTCCACACTGGCGGATTGTTTCGAGGATCAGGAGGTGGCCACGGTCTATCGCGCGGACTTGGTTGAGACCCGCAGCTTCGACATGCGGCTGGCCGATCGCAACCTGCGCCTGACCGCCAGTCCGGTGCGCGACGCGGACGGCAGCTACCGGGGGCGCGTCACCCAATGGCTGGACCGCACTAGCGAGGTCACGACCGAGCAGGAGATCGCCAACCTCATCCAGGCCGCGGCGAGCGGCGACTTCACGCAACGGATCCAGACCCAGGGCAAGGATGGCTTCTTCCTGCAGCTCGGAGATGGCCTGAACCGGCTGATGACCATCGTCGCGAACGGGCTGGCCGACGTGGCTGGCGTGCTGAACGCCATCGCCTCCGGAGACCTCAACCGGACCATCGAGGCCGATTACGAGGGCACCTTTGGCCAGGTGAAAGACGACACCAACACCACGGTCGCCCGGCTGCGCGAGGTGGTCGGCCAGATCATCGAAGTCTCGGACGCCATCAGCACCGCCGCGGGCGAGATCTCTTCCGGCAACTCGGACCTCTCCGGCCGGACCGAGGAGCAGGCGGCGAGCCTGGAGGAGACCGCCAGCTCCATGGAGCAGCTCAACGCCACGGTCAAGCAGAACGCCCAAAACGCCGACCAGGCCAACCAGCTCGCGCAGGATGTCAATGCCGTCGCCACCCGCGGTGGCGAGATGGTGCAGCGTGTCGTGGCGACCATGGGCTCCATCCAGGAGTCCAGCCGGCGGATCGCCGACATCATCAGCGTCATCGACGGCATCGCCTTCCAGACCAACATCCTCGCACTCAACGCCGCCGTCGAGGCCGCCCGGGCCGGCGAGCAGGGACGCGGCTTCGCGGTCGTCGCGGCCGAAGTGCGCAGCCTGGCGCAGCGCAGCGCTCAGGCCGCCAAGGAGATCAAGGAGCTGATCACGGACTCGGTCAGCAAGGTGGAGGATGGTGCCCAGATCGCCGGTCAGGCGGGGGACACCATGGAGGAGATCTTGAACAGCTTCCGCCAGGTGACCGGCCTGGTCGACGAGATCACCGGCGCCTCGCGCGAGCAGAGCACGGGCATCGAGCAGGTCACCCAGGCCGTCGCGCAAATGGACGAGGTCACGCAGCAGAATGCCGCACTGGTCGAGCAGGCGGCGGCGGCGGCGGAGAGCCTGGAGGATCAGACGCGGGTGCTGTCTCAAGCCATCTCGGTGTTCAGTCTCTCCAGCCAACGCCCGGCCATCGCACAGACCCCGGCCCAGTTCAACCCGAGGGCGCCCGTATCGGCGGCGCCCAAGAAGGGCAAGGTGGTCACCGCGCTTGCCGCCAAGACCGGCCGGTCGGCCGTGAAGCGGATGAGTGCGACCCCAGCCATGGCCGAAAACGCGGACGAGTGGGAGGAGTTCTAAACCGCCAACCCAAAAAGCACGCCCCGCGTCCGAGGGGCGCATCGCCTTCGGGTATGCTGCGTCGGCGAACGGAGGCGACGCGCCACCTCGCGGCGCGCCGCCGTGACACCCAGGGGCGCCTCTGCCGGCAAGACGAGCCCTCGACGCGGCATCGAGACAGCCAAGCGGAATCGGAGATCTGAACGATGGATGGAATGACGCGCACCCTGATGATGGTCGCACTCGCAGCCGCCGCGGGCAGCCTGTCTGCATTTGCGCAGGACGGCAGCCCTTCGCTGAACGACCCGATGCGCTTCGCCACCTTGGACCAGGATGGCAATGGCATCGTGTCGGAATACGAGTTCGATCGAGTACAGGCGAGAAGCGCCGGAGCCGGCACCCAAGCCAGCACCTACAGTTTCGGCGCCATGGACACCAATGGAGACGGTCAGCTGAGCGCGGATGAGGTTGCCAATGCGTCACCGGCGCGCCAGCGCCGCGGTCCGGGCATGGTGCCTGGCGGCAATCGCCCTCCCGGGCAGGACAGCCTCGGCTTTGCGGATTTCGACGAGAACGGGGACGAGCGCATCAGCGAAAACGAGCTCTATCGGGCGCGTGCCGCGCGCCTGGTCGAGCGCGCACAGCGCGGCGACCCGACGAGCAATCTCCCGAATGAGCCAACCTTCGGGCAGATGGATCTCAATGGAGACGCGCTGATCGACCGGCAGGAGTTTGCCGTGGCCGAGCGCCGCCAGCCCCAGCCGCAGGCCGCCAAATCGAGCGCGGATGCCCGCCCCGCCCCGCGCCCCGCTCCAACGCGCGAGGACTCGCAACCGCGTTTGTGAGGCGCATGTGCCGGCCCAAGCCTCCGGTCCGGCGCGACCCAGCTCGGGGTCTCGCGCTAACCGTCCCGATTGGACAGCAGGCCGGTGACGGCCGTGACGGCGGCGCTCAGGATGGCGCGGCGCACGGCCCAGGAAGCAGGCGCCCCTCGCGCGCACACCAAGGGACAGAGCCAGTCGGTGTTCGACTCGAAATCGCAGTGATCGGCGCCGGGGAAGCGCTCGACGGTCGCCTCGCGTCCCGCCGCGTAGACCGCCAACCCGTTGTTCCAGGCGTTACAGGCGGAGCCCCCCCCGACCAGCCCGATCAACGGGTGCTTGAGCCCCGCCGCCATCCGAACACCCAGGTCCTCGGCATCGACGAGATCCAAGGCGACGACACCCACGGCGCGCGGATCGTTGCGCCCCGCGACCAAGGCCGCCAACCCACCGGCCGAGAAGCCGACGTAAACCACCCGACGCGCGCCCCGCGCAGCCGCCAAGTGCATCATGTCCAGACCGTTGCGGATGTGACGCCCCGTCCAGAGCGGATCCGTGCAGAAATCGAGCGTCACCGTGCTCACGCCGGCCACGGCCAAGGCCCGCGCCAAACCCGCCATCCGCGCCTGGCTGCGCAGGAAACCATGGCCGAGCACGACGAGATCGCCTGGACGCGCGCTGGCGGTCGAGTAGAGGCGATAGTGCAGCGTGCACCCCGTCGGTGATGACGCGGTGCCATGCTGGACCCGAACCGCGACAGCCGCCGCCCCAGGCGCAGTGAGCGGCGATGCGGCCGAGATCGGACGCTGCAGCCGCTGCTCCGCCCCGCCGAAACAGCCCGAGACCAACAGACAAGCCGCCAAGACCGCTGTAAACTTCGTTTGACAAGCGACCGTCAAGCCAGACTGACATAGCTTTGGATTCATCCAGGTTGGCCGCCATTGTGATCGGGGAGCGTTTTGATCGGAGAGCATCTCGATGAGATGACATTGTCATTCGCAAAGCCCTCTGAGGCTCGCGTGGTCCGCGCGACCTCTTGAGCAATGCAATCTATTGAAGGCCAATGCGATCTGTTCATTTATCCTAGAAAGCGCGGCTGAACCGCAAAGTCCGCACAGACCAGCGATTGTTTCGCGTCAACTTCGGGCTCACCTCGCGGGTGAAGGTCGTTGCCGTCGAAACGGTTAGACATCCTTCGCCCGCTGTGCGCCTTCGCGGTTCCAACATCCGGACCCCGGTTTATTGATGGCTCGGCCTGGAACCCCCCGCCTTCAAGACATCTCTAACGGCGGCACCCAAGATCCAAAGGCTGCTTCAGGGTATGGACACCAACCAGCCAGACCTTCTCTCACATGAGGTATCTCGCAAATGGACTCCGCAATCACGCACTCCGCAAGCTCGCCGACCCATCCGCGCAGCTCACTCCCCAGCGCCATCGATGCGACACGCCATGACCTCGACACCGTGCAGGGTGGACGCATCCACTACTACGCCGACACCACGGCCACCGGGCGCCCCCTGGTCCTGATCCACAGCATCAACGCGGCCCCCAGCGCCCGTGAGATGAAGCCGCTGTTCGAGCACTTTCGGACGCAGCGCCCCGTGTTCGCCCTCGACCTCCCAGGCTTCGGACACTCCGACCGTAGCAAGCGGCGGTATAGCCCGGAGCTGTTCGCGGGCACCATCGCGGAATTCCTCGACGCCGTCGTCAAAGAGCCCGCTGATGTGGTTGCCTACTCGCTCGGCTGCGAGTTCTCGGCACGCGTCGCCGTCGAAAAACCAGAGCGGATCACCTCGCTGGCGCTGATTTCGCCGACGGGCTTCAACGTCAGGAAAATGCCGACGGGCGCCGCCGCCGAGCGCGCCTACAAGTTCCTCAGCGTTCCCTTCCTCAATGATGGACTCTTCGGTCTGCTGACGACCCGTCCGAGCATCAAGTTCTTCTACAACCAGGCGTTCGAGGGCCAGCCGCCGGTCGAACTCATCGACTATGCCTACGCCACCACGCACCAGCCTGGGGCCAAGAACGCACCACTGTACTTCCTGTCGGGCCAGCTGTTCACCGCGCATGCCGGCGACCGGCTCTACGACAAGGTGACGCAGCCGGTGCTCGTGCTCTACGACAAGGACCCGAATATCGACTTCCACGAGCTGCCCGACTTCCTGGGCCGCCACCCGAACTGGCGCGCCGAGCGCATCGCGCCAACCAGCGGCATGCCGCAGTGGGAGAAGCCCGCCGAAACGGCCAACGCCATCACCCGGTTCTGGGAGAGCCTCGGATAGAATCGCCGGATCGCCATCGAGACCGTCGCGGGTCGCATGCGCAGCCAATGGCTGCATCGCATGCGATCCGCCGCTCCTGAGCCCCGCCCGAGCCAGCCACTCATGCTTCAACCGCTCCAAGTCCTCGAGCAGGTCAAGGCCCGCCTGCGTGAAACCATCGGCACGCTGCCGCTGGGGTCTGAGACGGGATACGCCTCCTTGATCCTCGAGCTGCCACATGGTCTGTTCGCCGCGCCGGACATCCCTGGACCGCGCTTCCACTTCGCCAACAACCACCGCGGCGAGCTGCGTGCCGGCTATGGCGTCGCCGGGGAATGGCAAGCCGAAGGCGCGCAGCGCCTCGAGATCCTGCGGGGCGCGGCCCGCGCAGTCATCGCCGATTGGCAGCAATCCGACCCGGACGAGACCGGCTTCACCGGATTCGGCATGCTCGGCTTCGCCGCCTCTCCCCAGCCCGCCAAGACGGCGGACGGCGGAGATCTGCCGAACGCCATGTTCTGGCTCCCCGAGCTGGCACTCTGCTCCCAAGGCTCCCAGGGGGCGCTGATCCTGACGAGCCGCACGGCGGTCGAGCAGGATTGGCTGCTCAAGCACTGGGAGACATGGCTGGACCGCGTCGTGCCGCTCCTGGACCTCCCCGCGCTGGACCCGCTGACGCCCGCCCACATGGAGCCCGGCGACAGTGCCCCAGGGCTCGAGGCGTGGCGCGAACTCGTCCTCTCCGCCCTGGATGAGATCGACGAGGAGCGCTTCGAGAAGGTCGTCGTCTGTCGCCGGCTCAGACTGCGGGGGCACAGACGCTTTGATCTCACCCGGCTCAATGCCGCCCTGAGCTACCTCTTTCCGTCCTGCGAGGTGGTGAACATCCGCCGCCACGCCAACAGCTTCGTTGCCGCCACCCCCGAGCGGCTCTTCACCCAGAAGCGCGACCGCATCGAGGCGGACGCCATCGCCGGAACCGCCTGCCGGGCCGAGGATTCGGAGGTCGATGCCCAGATCACGGCGGACCTCCAGATCTGCGAGAAGAACCTGCGCGAGCACCGCGTCGTGGCCGAGGCGGTGAGCGAGGCCCTGAGCCATTGCTGCCGCCACCTGGAACCGCCGGACGGCCCCCGGATCATGCAGCTCAACAACGCGCAGCACCTCTGGAGTCTCGTGCGAGGCGAGCTGAAGCCCGGCGTGGATGTCTTCGAGCTGGCCGAGCGGCTTCACCCGACCCCGGCCACCAATGGTCAGCCACGGCGCGCGGCACAGACCTGGCTCGGCGAGCACGAGCCCTTCGAGCGCGGCTGGTACACGGGCGCGGCCGGCATCGTCGAGCCCGACCTCACCGGCGAACTCTGGGTGCTGCTGCGCTGCGCGCGCATCCAAGACCGGGTCGCCGAGCTCTATGCGGGCGCCGGCATCGTCGCCGGATCGGACCCCTTGAGCGAATGGCAGGAAACCGAGCACAAGCTCGCGGCCATGTCGACGGCCCTCCAGTTCGCTTGATACCCTGATGGCAGACCAACAAGACCAGGGCTGCATCAACCTGAGGTGGGCGCTCGCGCTCATGGAGGGCCTGATCGGCGGCGGCATGCGCCAGCTCGTGATCTCGCCCGGCTCGCGCTCGACGCCGCTGGTGCTCGCCGCGCAGCGGCTGCCCGCGCTGGAGCTGACCATCGTCCTGGACGAGCGCAGCGCGGCCTTCTTCGCGCTCGGAGCCGCGCTGGCCTCCGATCGCCCCGTGGGGCTCGTCTGCACCTCCGGCAGCGCGCCCGCGCATTGGCTTCCCGCCGTCATCGAGGCATCAGAGTCCGAGATCCCGCTGATCCTGCTCTCGGCGGATCGCCCGCCCGAGCTGCGCGGCTGGGGCGCGAACCAGACCATCGACCAGACAGGGCTCTTCGCTGGCTACGTCCGCGAGTTCCGGGATCCCGGCCCGGCGGAAGACACCCCGGCAGGGCTGAAGATGATCCGCACGCTCGGCCTGCGCGCCGCCGCGAACAGCCTGGGTCAGCCGCCAGGCCCGGTGCATCTCAATCTGCCCTTCCGCGAGCCCTTGGTGCCAGGTCCAGACTGTGCTGTCTTCGCCCGCGGCGAACCCAGCTCCGCGACGACCCCGGAAACCCAGCGATCAGACGGCACAGCAAGCCGGCCGCGCAGGCCGGAGTGGTCATGGTCGACTGGCGCCGTTCCAGCGGACACACCGCCCCTCGCGTCCGGCCGAGGCATCATCTGCTGCGGGCCTGGCGCCTGGACCGCGCATGCCGCCGCAGACCTGTGGGCATGCGCCGCGCGGCGCGACCTTCCGGTCCTGTGCGATCCCCTGAGCGGTCTGCGCTCCGGGCCGGCTGGCCCGCATCGCATCACCCGCTACGACAGCTTCCTGCGCAACCCTGGGGCCGCGGCGGCAGTGCGGCCGGACTGGGTCCTGCGCTTCGGACGGGCGCCGGTCTCAAAGACCCTGATGAGCTGGCTTGCAGGCATCCCGACCGTGCTGATCGACGCGGGCGAACGCTGGAGCGATCCGAATCACGACGTCAGCTGGCGAATCCCGGCCGAGCCAGCCACCGTCTGCCGCTGGCTGGCGTGGGCGGATCGGGCGGCACCTCAGAGCGGATCCGCCGCAGCCGACTGGATGCGCCGATGGACGAGAGTCGAGGCGCACGTCGACCAGTTCGCGACTCGCTACATGGAGCAGGCCCCATGGTGCGAGGCCCATGTGATCACGGACCTATTGGCGTTGCTGCCCGGGGGCGAGGGCCTGCTCTGCGCCAACTCGATGCCGATCCGGCAGCTGGACACCTGGTCGGGAAGCCGGGAATCGCGCCTCGCGGTCTTCGGCAATCGCGGCGCAAGCGGCATCGACGGGCAGACCTCGACACTCGCCGGACTGAACGCGGGCGGCGTGCCCACCACGGGGCTGCTCGGCGATCTCTCCTTCCTGCACGACCTGAGCGGACTGCAGCTCATGCGGCACCTGCCCAGACCCTGCATCGTCATCAACAACGGCGGGGGGCGCATCTTTGACTACCTGCCGCAGCATGGGCTACCCGGTTTCGAGGCACTCTGGCGCACCCCGGTCGATGTCGACCTGCGCCGACTGATCGAGCCGTTCGGGTTGGCGCATCGCTCGGTCTCCAATGGCGCGGACTTCCGAGAGGCCATGCGCGCCGCCTTGGAGGCGCGTCGAACGCACCCAAGGGGACAGGTCATTGAGGTGCATGTCGACGCCGACCTCAGCCGCCAGTTGCACCAAGGGTTCTGGGCCGCGCTGAGAGACGCCGAGTTTGGCGTCGCTTGAGCCGCAAGACCGCGGCACGACTCGCCGCGCCCGGACGACCTCGGGACCCTTGCGCGACTAGTCCAACTGACTAAAATGGGCCAATCACCGAGCCGGGGGTGTCTCGCCGCGATCGCCACCTGAACGCTTGCTGTCTGGCTCTCGATCACACGCGCACCTCGTTGAAGTCGCCTACCTCCTCACCGCCTGCCCCGAGCCCAACGACACCATCGAGCCCAACGACACCATGTTTCTGGCACGCGCCGACACGACCCAAGCCGAGCTGATCGGCTCAAGCGCACCGCACTCGACGCACAGGCATCCTAGCCCCATGATGCCGCCCGCCGCTTTCCTGGCGAGGATCCGCTGACGTCGAGCGGAGATTCTTCGCCACAGTCGCCCAGCGGACGACCGAGGGCACCGGAGCCTCAGGGCACCTTTTCAGAACGAGGTTCACACGTGCAAGCAGACCCCAAGCCGCGCCTCTCCGAGACCGGAGCCGACCCCATCCACTGGGAAACGCCGGCGGATTGCGCCTATACGGACATCCTCTACCAGCACGCCGAGCACATCGCGAAGATCACCATCAACCGGCCCGAGGTGCGCAACGCCTTTCGCCCGCAGACGGTGCGCGAGCTGATCGATGCCTTCCATCGGGCGCACATGGACTCCGAGATCGGGGTCATCATCCTCACCGGCGCGGGCGACCTAGCCTTTTGCTCGGGTGGAGACCAGCGGATCCGAGGCCATGAGGGCTACAAGGACGAGTCCGGCATCGAGCACCTGAACGTGCTGGAGCTGCAGCGCCAGATCCGCACCCTGCCCAAGCCCGTGGTCGCCATGGTCGCCGGCTACGCCATCGGCGGGGGCCATGTGCTGCATCTCATCTGCGACCTGACCATCGCCGCCGACAATGCCCGCTTCGGACAGACCGGCCCCAAGGTCGGGAGCTTCGACGGCGGCTTTGGCGCCGGCCTCATGGCACGTACCGTCGGCCTCAAGAAGGCCAAGGAGATCTGGTTCCTCTGCCGCCAGTACGACGCGCAGGAGGCACTGGACATGGGCCTGGTGAACACCGTCGTTCCGCTCTCCGAGCTGGAGACGGTCACCGTCGACTGGTGCCGCCAGATGAACCGCCTCTCGCCAACGGCGTTGCGCGTGCTCAAATCCGCCTTCAACGCGGATACGGACGGACTCGCGGGCATCCAAGAGCTGGCCGGCAACGCCACGGCCCTCTTCTACACCACGACAGAGGGGCAGGAGGGCCGAAACGCCTTCCTCGAAAAGCGCGAGCCGGACTTCCACCAATTCCCCCGGCGGCCTTGAGTTCAGTTGGCAGTTGGCAGTTGGCAGTTGGCAGTTGGCAGTTGGCAGTTGGCAGTTGGCAGTTGGAGTCTAGTGGCTCCGGCGACCTACACAAGCGAAACAGCGCCCATCCGCTGGCGGCGGTGCTGGATTGCCATTGCGGCCGCGCCAGCACGAGCAGACTGAATTCGGTGATTTCCGGGAAACGACAGACCAACGGCACCGATCGCGTAGGATGGGCAAAGCCCGCGCGATGCGCTTCGCCCGGAGCCCCGAGGATCGACGGGCGTGCCCATCATCCCAGCGCAATACCTTGCAGGATGGGCACGTCCGTCCAGCGCCGAGGTCAAGCTCAAGCCCCGAGCGCGGACTTTGCCCATCCTACCGCCCTGACAACTGAAACCCGAATCCCGGAATGACCGAAGCACAACAGATCACGATGCCCGACCCCACCCCAGAGACCCCGCCGCTGCTCGCGCGCTGGGTCGCGGCGGCACGCCCCAAGACCCTGCCCTTGACGCTGGCCCCAGTGATCGCCGGCATCGGGCTCGCGATCGCGGAGACCGGATCCCTGGCACCTTGGGTCGCGCTCTGCACCCTGGTCGCCGCGGTCGCCATCCAGATCGGGACCAATCTCCACAACGATGCCGCGGACTTCGAGCGCGGCACGGACACGGAGGATCGGGTAGGACCCCCGCGCGCAACGGCGCAGGGCTGGCTCTCGGCGGGTCAGGTCAAGCTCGCCGCGCACCTCATGTTCGCCCTCGCCTTCCTGATCGGCCTGGCACTCTTGGCGCGTGGCGGCCTGCCCATTCTGTCGATCGGCCTGGCCTCGCTCGCGGCGGGCTACGCCTACACCAGCGGTCCACGACCCATCGCCTACGGACCCTTCGGCGAGCTCTATGTCCTGCTCTTCTTCGGCATGGCGGCCGTCGGCGGAACCTACTATCTGCAAACGCTCAGCTTTGGTTGGACGCCGCTGCTGACCGGCATCGCGCTGGGCTTGCCGGCGGCCGCCGTGCTCCTGATCAACAATTATCGGGATCTGGAGACGGACACCGCCGCCGGGCGCAGAACGCTCTGTTACTACCTCGGCCGGCCGCGCGCCAGATACCTCTATGTGCTGCTGCTGATCGCCCCCGTCGCCATGCTCATGTTCAGCGGCCTGCCTGGCGTGACCTGGACGCTGCTGGCCGCCTTGCCAGTCGCCGCCGTCCTGAGCCTGCGGCTGTTGCGCGGCGCGCGCGCCGCGGAGCTCAACACGCAGCTGGCGAGAACGGCTCAATATCAGGCCCTGCTGGTCGCCCTCATGCTGCTTGGATTCGTCATCCGCTGACGCTGGTGATCGATCGACTCCTCATCCATCCCTATGATCTGCCGCTGCGGCGTCCCTGGGAAAGCGCCCGAGGCGGATTCGAGCGACGCCGCGGACTGGTGCTGCAAGTCTGGGCGGATGGTCTGCGCGGATTCGGCGACTGCGCCCCCCTCCCGGCGGCCGGCACGGAGGACCTGGAGCAGGCAACACAAGCACTGGCCGACATCCAGGCGTCGTCATTGAGGGGCGCGAAGCCCGAAACGCTGCTGGAACAGGTCGGCGCCGCGCTGAGTTCGGCACCAGCCGCGCGCTTCGCCTTGGAGTGCGCCCTGCTGGACCTGATCAGCCAAGGCGCCCGCACCTCGCTCAGACATCTTCTCCGCGCCGACGCCAAGGATCGCGTGCCCGTCAACGTCATGGCGGGCACGCTCTCCTCGCTCACCCCGGCCGCAATCGCGCTGCACTACGAGCGGGGCTTCCGCGTGCTGAAGATCAAGGTCGGACAGGAGGCGCCGCGGACCGAGCTGACACGGCTGGAGGGCCTCACGCCCCATGTCCCGCCCGACATGGGCTTGCGGCTGGATGCCAACGGCGCCTGGGATCTCAAGGACGCCGAGCGTATGCTCGGCGCGCTCGCCAGGCTCCCGATCGAGTCGCTGGAAGAGCCGCTGCGCGACCCGACGTCGGTCCGACTCGCCAGGCTTCAGTCCGGCGTCCCCTTCCCCCTGGCGCGGGACGAATCCTTGCGCGCCTTGCCGCCCGACACGGATCCCGCAAGCCTTGGCGTGCGCCGTCTGGTGCTCAAGCCCGCCGCCATCGGCGGGCTCGGGCGAACCCTGGACCTGGCGCGCACCGCCATGGCCGCGGGTCTCGAGGTGGTGGTGACCAGCCTGGTCGAAACGGCCGCCGGACTCTGGCCGACGGCACAGCTCGCCGCCGCGACGGGCAGCTCTGTCCCGCACGGACTCGCCACCTCCGATTGGCTGGCGCAGGACCTCGGCATGGCGCCGACGCCGCGAGACGGCTTCATTCACCTTCCATTGACGGCCGGATCGGGCTTTATCCCCAACGCATGACGCTTCCGCTCGACCCCAGTCTCTGGTCCGCCGTGCGACTGGTCCTCCATGTCGCCTTCTTCCTGGCGATCTTCTTCCTTCTCAAGGAGCTGGTGGCGCTGCGGGAATTCGCGCAGCTGCGGCATCTACCAAAACCCAAAGGGGCCTTCCGAATCCCCTTCATCCTGCTCTGCCTGCTCTTCGGCGGGCTCTTGATCTATCAGGCGACCTGGCAGCTCACCGGTGTCTACCGCCCGGAGTTCATCAGCTTTATGCAGCTGCACGACCGACGCACCTTCAATCCGGCGCACTGGATCCAGCGCGGTCGGATCCTGGACCGCAAGGGCGTGGTGCTGGCCTATACGCGAGAGGAGCAGGGCCGAGCCGAGCGGGTCTATCCGGATGGCCCCCTCTTCGCGCCCGTGGTCGGCTACAGCCAGCCGAGATTCGGCGCCACCGGCATGGAGGCGGTGGCCAGCGCGCACCTGAACGGCGGCGAGCCGACCAGCCTCAACGACTGGCGCGAGCTGGGGCGCCAGATCGTGGCGCGGGACAAGCGCCCCAAGGGGAAGGATCTGGTGCTGACGCTGGATGCGGATCTGCAGCGCCTGGCCGCCGAGCGCCTTGGCGGGCACCGTGGCGCCGTGGTGCTCCTGAGCCCCCGGGACGGCGCGGTCCGGGTCCTGGCGAGCCTCCCCTCCTACGACCCCAACACCGTCGACTCCGGACTCTTCCTGAATCCGAACGCGAGCGCCCCATTGCTCAACCGAGCAACCCAGGGGCTCTACCCGCCAGGCTCGACCTTCAAGATCGCCGTCGCCAGCCTGGCGATCGAGCGCGGCTTCGAGGGAACGCTGGACTGCCCGGCAAACGGCTTCACCACACGCGCCGGCTATCGCAGGATCCGTGACCACGAGTATTACACTGCCCGCGAACACGGCGAGGTCTGGCGCGGCTATGGCCGCATCGACCTCAGCAAGGCGTTCGCCAAATCGTCCAATGTCTTCTTCGCCCAGCTCGGCGTCCTGGAGGGCCACGACGCCTTCTACGCCATGGCGGACAAGATGCTGCTAAACCGCTCCATCGTCCTGCATGAGAGTCCCTATGGGAACTTCAGCCTGCGCACGGGCGAGCTGCCCCCCCTCCCCGATTCGGACAATTACGGCCTGGCGCAGCTCTCCATCGGCCAGGGGCGACTCTTGGTCACGCCCGCCTATATGGCCATGCTCGCGGCCTCGGTCGCGAATCGCGGCGTCGCCATGCGGCCGAGGCTCACGGAAGCATCCCCCAGCGAGCCGCTCGGGCGATTCATGTCCACCGCGACCGCCGATCAGCTGGCGGCCATGATGCGCCGCGTGGTGACGGAGGGCACGGCACGCAGCATCAATGACCCCAGGCTGACCATCGCCGGCAAGACCGGCACGGCGCAAAACGCGCATGGCGATCCGCATAGCTGGTTCGTCGGCTTCGCCCCGGCGGATCGGCCGATGCTCGCCGTGGCGGTGCTGGTCGAGCAAGGGGGCTACGGCTCCGCCGTCGCCGCACCCATCGCGCACGACCTGCTGATCCGCGCCCAAGAGATCGGGCTCATCCACTGACCGAACGTCGACGCCCCGCCCGCCATGAACGCGACACCTAAACCACCGAGCCGTCCATCGACCCTGGGCGACACCTGGGCGCTGCGCTGGCCGGAACGGCATCTCCTGCTACTCTGCGCCCTCACCATTGGCCTGGGATTCATGATGGTGCTCGGCTCGGGCTATGCCGGCGGACGCCCCGTCAGTCCGCTGGACCTTCTGCCCTTCGGCATCTACGGCGGCTGCCTCGCGGTCATGCACCTGACGCTGGTCGCCGCCCGCTTCCATGGCGACCAGATCCTGCTGAGCAGCCTGGCATTCCTGGCCGGCTTCGGGCTGCTCGCCCAATACCGCATGGGAACCCTGGACTTCTCCGACCCGACCAACCCCGGACTCTACCTCTTCCCCGGCGGCATCGCGGTGATGCTCGCAGTCTGTATCGCCCTGGTGCGCGGGCGCTACGAGCGCCTCACCGCCGGACTCTGGGTCTGGGCGGCGCTCTCGCTGCTCCTGGTGGCGGCCCTGCTCGCGCTCGGGCAGCGCTACCGTGGCGGGGTCTATGGGGTCGGACTCATCACCCCGACCGAGCTGCTCAAGGTCACGGTCGTGCTCTTCCTGGCGAGCTTCATCGACCGCCACGCCAAGCCGCTCGCCAACTGGGGCAAGGGCTTTCCGCGTCCGCCAGTGCTCACACTGCTGCCGCTCCTGGCCTTCTGGGGCCTGCTCGCCGGGATGCTCCTGCTGCAGCGCGATCTGGGGATGTTCGTCATCCTCAGCGTCACGCTGCTGGTCATGCTCTTCGTCGGGACGGGGCGGCTCGGCTACCTGGTGCTTGGCGGCCTGGCCGCGACAGTGGCGGGGTATCTGGTGCTCGGCATCTTCTCGCACGGACAGCGCCGCATCCAGGCCTGGCTCGCGCCCTTCGATGATCCGACCGGCAACAGCTGGCAGATCCTCCAGGGACTCTCCGGCATGTACTCGGGCGGACTCTGGGGCGAGGGTTTCGGCGCGGGCAATCCGGAGTACACGCCGATTGCGCAGTCCGACTTCATCTACTCCGTGATCGGCGAGGAGCTCGGCTTCGTCGGCTGCACCCTGCTGGTGCTCTTCTTCTTGATCTTCTTCAGTCGCGGGCTGGGTATCGCCGATCAGACGCGCTCGGGCTTCGGCCGGCTCCTTTGTATCGGGCTGATCTCAGTGCTCGCGACCCAGACCTTCCTGAACCTGGGCGGTGTCACCAAGCTCATCCCCCTGACCGGCATCACGCTGCCCTTCATCAGCCATGGCGGCAGCAGCCTCATCACCGGCTTCATCAGCCTGGGTCTGATCCTGGCGATCTCCGAGGGTCCAGCCAGGACGCAGCGCAGAGGCTCGCGGGCGAGCAAGTCGACAGGCTCGAAGCGCGCGCCCGTGAAGCAACCGCGCGCGGCCGGCAAGAAGAGCCGCGCGCGGAAGACGGACGACCACTGAGGGGTCTCGCAGGCAGGTCACAGTGCTCAAGCGGCCCTAGCGATCTTGCGGGGCGCGGGCGTGGGACTCTCCAGATGAGATTCTCGCTACGCGCCCGCGAATCGGCTGCCTCTGCTGCGGAAGATTGACAATGGCCATCCATGTTGTCATTTTTGCCAACATGAAGGCGAGGCTTATTACAGGGGTCAGAGACGTCACGCCCGAGGGAGGGTTGATCGAATTTGTGATCTGGCGTGTTCCTGAGCCGATTCCGCCAAGCACCCATCTCTACAAGTACCGGATGGTGTTCGTCGTGGCGGGTAAGCGGATCATCGGCTTCGACAACGCACGTGGTAAAGGCGATCACTGCCACATCGACATGTCTGAACGACCCTACGTCTTCACCGAGGTTGATCAACTGATCGAGGACTTCATTCGGGAGGTGGAACGATGGCGGAACGCACACTGACCATCACTATGGACCCAGATTGGCGTCGCGCCCTCAGAGCAGCGGCCAGCAGCGCTGGGGCTGAGCGATATCAAGGGGAACGGTTGAATTTTGAGACACCTGGAGCCTTCTTTGGACACTTGACCGCACGGCGCTGGGCACTGGTTGAAATGCTCATGGGGGCTGGCGAGCTAGGAGTGCGCGAATTGGCAAGGAGGGCAGAGCGCGATGTCAAACGCGTCCATGAGGATGTTGAGCGACTGACTGAGCTGGGACTCGTGGAGCGTACGGACCGAGGAGGTGTCATTTGCCCCTATGGCAATATTCATGTCGACATGCATTTTCACCGCGCGGCGAGCGCCGCATGAGGCTCATCCCCCGCTCGGGCAATCGGGTGCCGCCGATGTCACTTGACGAATCATCGAGAAGACCCTGGCGATCATGCACAGACTCCAAGCGCACTCCGCGCTTGAACGTCGATGAGTGACGGCTGTTGATCAACAACCGTCATTGGCGCGAAGGCGGCGACTTTGCGCTCATGGGACACTTCACACGCGGACGACAGCACCGCCCATGTCGATATCGGATCGCCAGCGCCAACGCGAGCCGCGCGACGATCCACCTCGACAGCAGCGACCTATTCACGGCAGCCTTGGATCAAGATGGCGCGCAACGCAACCGCGTGGACACTGCCGCCCCCCGCGTAGGGCGCGGATTTCATTCATCGCACCCCTCGCCAGTCGCCGGATCAGATACGCTCGCGAGGCGCGCGCCATCTGGCTCGCTTCAGTCGACGATGTACACCTCGACACGCCGGTTCTTGCCGCGACCATCCGCGGTCGCGTTGTCGGCGATGGGGCGGGCGGAGCCGATGCCCTCGGCCTTCAAGCGGCCCGCATCGACACCGCGCGCGGCCAGGGCCTGCTGAACCGCCTGGGCACGCGCTTCGGAGAGTTTGAGATTGAGGGCGTCACCACCGAGGCTGTCGGTGTGCCCTTCAATCCGCACGGAGAGATCCGGATGGTTGCTCAGGAGCGTCGCGATCCGGTCGAGGCTTGCCAGCTCACCCGCCGGCAAGCTGGCCTTGCCGGGCGGAAAGCGCAGTTCGGTCTCGGCTAGCCGCAGCAGCATGCCGTGGTCGGTGTAGGTGCCATTGAGCTTGGCGAAGTCGGCATTGAGGGCATGCAGTCGCGCAAGCTCGGCCTTGGCCGCTTGCGCCGCATCAACATCCTCGCGCGCCGCCTTCAGCTGGCTCTCGAGCGCGGCGATGCGCGCCTGGGCCTCCGCGGAGTTCGCGGCGTCTGTGACTTGGCCCTCGGCAGGCTCGTCGGACACTGGCGCGGGCTGGGATTGGAGGCTCGCAAGCTGGGTCTTGAGCGCGGCGACCTCCTGCCCGAGTCTGGCCTGGACCCCGGTGGCCTGCGCACGCGTCTCTTCGACATTGGCCTCGAGTGTCTGCACGCGGGCCTGAGCAGCCTGGAGCCGAGCGCCGACCTCCTGCTCCGCGGACTGGGTCGAGGACTGCGACTGCGCGAGCGTCTCCTTGACGGACTGGAGCTGCGACTTGGTCTGTTCCAGCGTCTCGTTGAGCGCCGTGAGCGCGGCCTCGTGCTGGCGCTGGAGCGCGTCGCGCACCTTGGCTTCCGCGGCGAGCCTATCCCTCAGCGTGGAGACCTCTTCGACGGCGGCGTTTTGAGCGCCGTCATCCTTGGGTTCGGTCGCTGCCGACGCCGCTGCGCTCTGACTGGCCGCCAGCTCGGCCTGCAAGCCGGCGAGTTGGTTCTGGGACTCGGCGAGCTGCTGTTGCGCGCTCGCATACTTGGCCTGCATGGCCTCCAGCTCCGCCTTGGACTCGGACAAGGCGTTCCCGGCGGTCTTACACTCTTGCTCGAACGCCTGGACGACGGGCAAGATCCCCACCTCCTGCGCGGTGCGCAGCAGGTTCTCGTCCATCGGCGTGGTGCGCGCCAGCTCGACGCGCTCGTTCAAGTGCTGCTCCAAGGCGGCGATCTTGGCCTGATGCTCGGCCTCGGTGTCGGCGATGGCCTGTTTGATCTGACTGAGATCGGCCTGGAGCGTGGCGGCCTGAGTCTGTGCGTCGGCATAGCGCGTTTCGACGTCCGCCAGGCGCGCCGCAAGCTGGTCGCGCTCCACAGCCACATCGCCCGTGTGCTGCTGCGCCGTCGCCATTTCGGCGGCATGCGCCTCCTTGAGCGTAGCCACGGCCTGCTCGAGGTCCGCCTTGGTGTGCGTGCCTGCCGCGATCGCGTCCCGCAGGCGCTGTTTCTCGTCATCGTATTCCTGTTTGAGCCGGTCGATCTCCGCGCGAATCGCCGCCTGGCCCTCCTCGGATGCCAACCGTTTCGACTCCGCATCCGCCATTTGCTTCTTCGTCTGATCGATCAGGGCATCCTTCTCGGCAAGCTGGGCGTAGAGCCCATCGTCATACCATTCGTAGAGCACATAGACGCCTAGCAGCAAGAAGAACAGGAAGATGGCGAGGGATTTCCAGAACGAGGCACTGGAGTCGGACATCATGGTCTCCTTCGGATGAAGAGGGGGCGGCGAACGCCTGGGCATGGCGGCGCGCCGGGATTATCGTGCAAATGCGCCGATGATGCCCGCGCGCGACAGGATTTGAAACCCTCGGCTCACGCCGATCCCCTGGCGGCCGGCTATTGCAGCCCGACCGCCGTCATCGCCTGCTGCGCGATCTCAAGCTCTTCATTCGTTGGAATGACAAGCACCTTCACCGCCCCTTCCGGAGCACTGACGCAGCGCTCGCCGCGCGAATCCGTCGCGCTGTTGGCCTCGTCGTCCATGATGATTCCGAGCCGGTCGAGTCCTTGGCACGCCAGCGCCCGGATCTTTGCCGAGTTCTCCCCGATACCGCCGGTGAAGACGACGGCGTCGACCTTCCCGAGCTCCGCGTAGTAGGCGCCGATGTACTTCTTGAGCCGGTGGACGGTCACGCCGATGGCCAGCTCGGCGCGCTCGTGCCCCTGGGCGGCCAACCGATCGATCTCGCGCATGTCGTTGACGCCGCACATACCCAAAAGCCCACTCTCGCGATTCAACAGGCGATCGATCTGCTCGGTGCTGAGCCCAAGGTTCTTAGAGAGATAGATGAGCACGGCCGGATCGATGTCGCCACAGCGGGTTCCCATCACCAGCCCCTCGAGGGGCGTCAAGCCCATGGAGGTATCGATGCACTTGCCGACGCGAATGGCCGTGGCGCTGGCGCCGTTGCCCAGATGCAGGCTGATGAGATTGCATGTGTTCAACGGCTTGCCGAGGACGGCGGCCGCGCGCTTCGCGACGTAGTAGTGCGAGGTCCCGTGGAAGCCATAGCGCCGGATGCGGTGCTCGGTGTAGAGGTACTCGGGAATGGCGTAGCGGTAGGCGGTCGGCGCCATGGTCTGATGGAACGCCGTATCGAAGACGACCACGGAGGGCACCCTGGGAAAGAGCCGGCGCGCGACCTCGATGCCCGAGAGGTGTCCTGGATTGTGCAGCGGCGCCAGGGGGATGACGTCGCGGATCGCCTCGACGACCGCGTCGTCGACGATCACGGGCTCCTTGAAGTGCGAGCCGCCATGGACCACGCGGTGACCGATCGCCGCCAGTTCGGAGACGTCCGCCAGGGACCCGGTGTCGCGCAGGCAGGCGACGATGTTGTCGATCCCTTCCGCGTGCGTCGGGATGGGACAGCTCTCCCGGCTGCTCGCCTCCTTGCCGTCCGCGGCCAGCCACGCGTGCCGGAGCTCGCCCTCGGGCTCGCCGATGCGCGCCACCAGCCCGTTGGCGATGGAGACCCAATCCTCGCTTCGGAAGAGTTGGTACTTGATGGAGGAGCTGCCGGAGTTGAGTACCAGTACCTTCATTGCATATCCCCCTCGCTCATGGGCTCGCTCTCGGTCTGTGCCTGGATCGCCGTGATGGCGACGGTATTGACGATGTCGGTCACAGTGCAGCCGCGACTGAGGTCATTGACCGGTTTGTTGAGCCCCTGGAGCACGGGGCCGATGGCGACCGCGCCCGCGCTGCGCTGCACCGCCTTGTAGGTGTTGTTGCCCGTATTGAGGTCCGGAAAGATGAGCACGGTCGCGCGCCCGGCGACCTCGCTGCCCGGCATCTTGGAGCGACCGATCTCCATATCCACGGCCGCGTCGTATTGGATGGGGCCTTCCAGCTTCAGGTCCGGCCGGCGCTCGCGGGCGATGCGCACCGCCTCGCGCACCCGCTCGACGTCCGCGCCCTTACCCGAGCTGCCGCTCGAATAGGAGAGCATGGCAATGCGCGGCTCGATGCCAAAGGCGGCGGCCGTGGCGGCCGCACTGATGGCGATATCGGCCAGCTCGTCCGCTTCCGGATTGGGATTCACGGCACAGTCGCCGTAAACCAGCACCTGATCCGGCAGACACATGAAGAAGACGCTGGAGACCAGCTTGACGTCCGGCTTGGTCTTGATGGTCTCGAAGGAGGGGCGAATGGTGTGCTGAGTCGTATGCGCCGCGCCGGAGACCATGCCGTCCGCGTCGCCGAGGTACACCATCAGGGTGCCGAAATAGCTGACATCGTCCAGCACATCATGGGCCATCTGCTCGGAGATGCCCTTGTGCTTGCGCAGCTCGAAGTAGGCCGCCGCATACCGCTCGCGCTCGGGGGCGGTGGTCGGGTCGATGATGCGGATGTCGTCGAGCTTGAGACCCAGCTCGCCGATGCGACGACGAATCTTGTCCGGATCGCCCAGGAGGATCAGGTCGGCGACCTGACGCAGGGTCAGGATCTCGGCGGCGCGCAGGATGCGCTCGTCCGTGCCCTCGGGGAGCACGATGCGCTGACGCTGAGCCTTGGCCCGCCGGATCAGCTCATACTCGAACATCAAGGGCGTGACGCGCTCATGCTGGTGGACGGCCACCTGTCCGCGCAGCTCCTCGACATCGACGCGGCTCTCGAAGAGGCCTAGGGCGGCGGCGATCTTGCGGTCGTCGCCGGCCAGGATGGTCGCCTCGATGCGGTTGACGTTCATCGCCGTCGTAAAGGTGTCCTGCGGCACCTGCAGGATCGCGACCTTGGTGCGCCGCAGACCCTCGATCAGGCGCTGCACCTTCTCCGCGGGACGCAAGCCCCCGGTGAGCAACAGGCCGGCCACGCGCGGGAAGGCGGAGGAGGCATCGGCCGCCAGGCTCGTGAGGATGATGTCCGAGCGGTCGCCCGGGGTGATGATGAGACAGCCGTCCTCGATATAGTTGAGGAAGTCCGGGATCTCCATCGCCGCGATCTTGTAGTTGGTCACGACCTGATGCATGGCGTCACCCTCGCCATACAGACACTCCGCATTGAGGACCTGCCGGATCTCGCCGACGGTCGGCATGCCGAGCGCGGATTGTTCGGGAAAGACATAGACCCGTTCGGTATCCGTCATCAGCACCTGCGCGCGGATCTCGACGGCCTCCATGCACTCCGGCGCGACCCCGTTGATGATGCTCGCCAAGAAGTCGATGCCGCGCTCGCGCATCAGCTCATGGGCGATGTGCAAGGCATCCACCGCCTCCTCCGGCGAGCGCCCGAACCCCTTGACCACGACGATCAGGCTGCAGCCGAAATTGTTGGCCAGATCCGCGTTGAATCCGAATTCCAGCGAGGGGATGAGGCCGTTGTAGTCCGTGCCCGCGCAGACGACGATGTCGCAGCGCTCCTCGAGCATCTTGAACTTGTTCATGATGAGCTTGAGCAGCTCATCATAGTGACCGCTGCCGATGAGCTGGCGGGCGGTCTCCACGGTGCAGCCGTAGAGCATTTCCGGCGGAAAGGGCAGCTCGTAGCGGCTGCGGATCAAGGCGGTCAGGTTGTCCGGTTCCGTCCCCCGTGGCGCGAATGGCCGGAAGAAACCCACCTTCCGGTTCACCGCCGAGAGCATCTCCATGACCCCTAAAACGACGACTGACTTCCCGCTGCCAGAGCCGGCACCGGCGATATAGATGCTCTGCATGGATCTCCCTCTAGATACGACGATGGGCGAAGAATACGCAAAATGCTGCGCTGCAGAAAAATAACAGATATTCCCGAGAAAAGGCGTACGTCTTGATGACGGCGCTCGTCATCGATCCCATTTTGGCAAACACGAAGGCATCGAGCGATGCCGAGGTAACTGGGAATCAACCAACGCTTGGCTGAAGAAGAAGCGGTGCGCGCACGGTGGGAAATGCCTCGCACGGCCGCGCTGGAAAACCGAGCGGCACGAAATGCGCGAGCAATGGCGGAGGCGTGTGCTGAAGAACCCGCTGGCGTGTCCGGCGCGGGTGACCGAGCCCTGTGCGCGGGCGGAGCTGGCGAAGGCCGCCAGTCATGGTCAGAGGGTGCGACCAAAACGGGACCAGAGCAAGTCGCGGAAGCGGCGGCCGTTCGCGGGTGTGCGGGCCAGCAGGCGGTGTCGGAGCAGATTCCGACCCGACGGTCGGGCGGGACGCGCATGGTCCGGTCAGCGGACCGATACTATCCGGCGGCGGCGCAGTTCGCGTGGCTCCAGGCCCACAGGCACCTCGGCCCAGCCAGCGCCGGCGAAGATCCCATGCCGCGCCTAGATCCCCTCGGGCAGCGCGCTGACCCAACCCTGCCCAGGCAGACGCCGTTCGATCTCGGCCCCGGACTCACCGAGCCTGAACAGGTGCAGCCAGCCGTTGTCGAGGAGCTGTCGGACCAGTTCATGACGGGCGATGACGTCCTCGATCGCCGCCTCGGGCGCCTGCAGAAAGGCGCTCAGGCGCAGCGGCTCGTGCACCCAGCGCTGGCCATCGTGCAGGGACTGCAGCGGTAGTCCGACGCGCAGGTCGCCGGCGTTGCCCTCCAGGACACCGATGGCGCCGCCGACGACATTGTGAAGCACCTTGTTACCGCTGCCGAAACGGCGGTTGTCGACCGTGGACCCGTAGTATTGCAGATTGATCCAGGTCGCGACCACCAGGGGCGCGGTCATGATCAGCTCCAGGGTCGTGAAATCCGCATCGGTCTGCCAGTCGTAGTCATGGAGGAAGCTCCGCCCGCCGAGGTCGATGCCCTGGGTACGCGCCCGCGGGGCCGCGATGAAGGCGGCGTTGCCCGCCAGTCCCCACTCCGGGCGGACCTGCGACCAGTCGCGGCTGCGGCGGCGGATGCGCGCCTCCAGCCCGCGCCCGCTCCGCCCGCCGAGGCTCAGCAGCGTGGCGCGCTGCATCCGGGTCAGCGCCCCTGCCTCCTTGAGCCAGCTCCTGATCTCGGCGAGCTCTTCCGCGTAGCCGGGCGGCAGGATGGCGGTGTCGAAGAGCCGCACATCGTCGGTCGTGGTGTCATGCAGACCGGGCAGGAACCAGGTGTCCGCCGGGATGGCGATGCCGCGCTCGGCCAGGCCCTGGCGCACCGCGGGTTCGTTGAGCAGGGCGGCCACGACGCGGGCGCTGGCCTCGCCCGTCTGTCCACCGCAGGCGCCGCAATCGAGGCCGGCGGCGTAGGGGTTGTTGACGCTGGTGCTGCCGTGCCCAACCAGCAGGACCAGGCGCGCGAACCCCTCGGTCAGCGACATGCCGCGCAGGATGCCCTCCGCCAGGGAAAGGCGGTCAGCCTCGGGGATGCCCAGGGGGGTCTCGTGTGCCCCACAGCAGTGGTCATGAGCGGGCGCACCCAGGCTCGGGCCGACCCGATGCGCCGCTTCGGCATCCAGCCTCAGGTCATCCGGGGCCGGCACGGGGCGGCTCCAGCCCAGGCTGTCACCAATGAGCTTAGGGGCGTAGAGCCAGATGCCGGCGGCCTCGACGAAAGAGAAGCAGGACGAGGCGCCCATCTTGAACGCCTTCCAGGACTTGCTGATGCCCATCCGCCGGCGCTGGGTGCTCAACGCCCGGTCGGTCTGCGCTCCGTCGGCACCCTGGATCTCGCTGCAGACGCGGTAACCGGGACTGAGCAGCACCGGCACATGCGGTTTCGCCTGGACCGCGCCCAGGGGCACGACCTCGATCGGCGCGCCGAAGAAGCCCGCGAAGCCCAGCGTCTGGGCCTGCGGGCAGGCGGTCTCCAGCGACCGGCGCATGACTTCGGAGCGCACATCGATGCAGAAGGCGGCCTGCAGCACCGGCCTGGTCTGCGGCCCCTCGTCGTCGACACTGGTCGCGGTCAACTGGCCGATCAGTCGATGCTGGTAGGCCAGCTCCTGGGCGGTCAGCAGCAGGTGATCGATGCCCTGATCGGTTGGCGGCCCAGCATCAGCCTGGTCCGCGTGCTCGGGCGCGGCCGGCCCTCTTGCGAGCCCGGCGCAGACCGCGCGCCAGCGCTGGGTCAGCTCTGGCCTCGCCTTGTGCTCATAGACCAAGAGGTCCCAAGCCAGGCGGATCGCCAGCAGCTCCTCAATGGTCGCGTCGCTTTCGCCTGCGAGTTCCGCCTGCCAGCGCAGCAAGCGGGTCCATGCCGCCCAGCCGCTGACATCCATCAGGGCCGCGTGCATGTAGTCGAGGGCGGCGGCGGTTGGAATGCCCAGGCGCGTCAGGGCGGACCGGATGCAGTCGCGCGGGTGCTCCGGGAGGGCCTTCACCCGAGCGCGCATGCCGCCCTGTCCCATCATGGTGGTGCTGAAGTCGAGCGCCGCGAAGCGCCGCCAGGAGGCGTAGAGCGACATGCCCTGCCACGGCTGTTTCCAGGTCGCCTGACCCATGTCGAAGTAGGCGGCGCAGTGATGGCTGATCCGGTCGACGACGAAGCTCGACCAGCGATCGGCATCCATCTCGTCGAGCACGGCGGTCAGCAGCGGGACCCCGCCCGCGGGGCGTGCCTCGCTGGCCGTTGCGCGCGCGATGGCGTCCGCTTCGAGGCCGCTGCCGCAGAGGGCGGCGGCTTGGCGCAGGTCGTCCGGCGTGATGCGTCCGGCCTCGATCTGCTCCCGGTAGTAGGCCCTGGGCATGTAGAGGCGCGCGCCCGCCACCCGACGCATGATGGCGGCAGCCTCCTGAAAGGGTGCTTGGCGCAGACCGTGGAAGGGGTTGACGGCGACGAAGCGATCGAGCGGCCAGACCGGGGCGATGCGGTCGCAGGCCGCCGTGATGTGCGCGTCAAGCACGGATGTCGCGATTGCGTGGAAAGTGTCCATCACCTCTGTCTCCTCCGTCATGGTCATCGTCTCGACCGGCGTCAGCGCAAGATTGGAGAGTGCTGTCAGGTTCATGCTGTCTCCTCCTCAGGCGAGGGCCGGCGTGCGGCGAAGCGGCCATAGGCGCGTGATCAACCGGGTGACCACGACGTCCACGTAGAGGCCGTTGTAGAGATGGACCTGGATGGCCTGGCGCAGCGGCGTGGCGAGGCGCGTGAAGAGGTGCTGCAGCAGGATCAGGCCGATGAAGACAGCGACGATCGCCAGGCTCAGCGCCACGTCCAAGACCCCGCCCGGCAGCGGCACGGGACGCACGCTTGCGGCGATGGCGTGCTCGAAGGCGGAATGCAGGCCAAAGTAGCCGAGACAGACCAGGGCGCCGATGGCACTCGCGCGCACCAGAAGCCCCGCGTTGTCTTGCAGCACCAGCGCCTGGAGCAGAAGCTGGGCGACCGCGATCGCGACGATGGCGCCGGTGACGATGAGCGCCGGCTGGCGCGTTGGATCCACCCCAAAGAGGAAGCCGGCGACCAGGGCCATCAGCAATGCACCCTGGAAGGCCACCAGCCACTGCCAGGGCTGCGGTCCCGCCGCGTCGAACTGGAGTGCGGGCGCGCGGAAGGCGTCCACGCTGCTGCCGGCGGCGAGAAAGGCGTGCGCCTTGTAGAGCGAGTGCGCCACCAGATGCAGCAGGGCCAGACTATAGAGCCCCAGGCCCGCCTCCAGCAGCATGAAGCCCATCTGCGCCGAGGTCGACCAGGCCAGCGAGACCTTGATGCTGGTCTGCGTCAGCATCACCAGCGAGGCCACCGTCAGCGTCACCAGGCCGATCACCGCCAGTGCCGTGAGCGCCGGCCCGGACACCGACATGATCGGACTCATGCGGATCACCAGGAAGGCACCGGCGTTGACGATGCCGGCATGCAAGAGCGCCGAGACCGGGGTCGGCGCCTCCATCACCTGAATCAGCCAGCCGTGGAAGGGGAACTGGGCGCATTTCAGGGCCGCGCTCAGCACGACCAGCCAGGCCGCCCATTGCAGTGTGGCGGGCAGCGGAGCCTGGATGGACTCCATGGCCGCCGCGACGCCTGCCCAGTCCAGGGTATGGAGTGTGGCGCCGATCAGGAGCACGGCGATCAGCAGACTGGCGTCTCCGATGCGGCTGAAGACGAACTTCTTGTGCGCGGCGATCAGCGCCGCCGGGCGCTCAGGATAGAACAGCAGCAGACGATGCAGACAGAGGCTGGTGGCGATCCAGGCCAGCGCGAACATCAGCAGGTTGCTCGCGACGATCAGCGTCAGGATCGCCGCCAGCGTCATCAGCAGCCACTTGTGAAAGCGTCCCTCATTGGCGTCGCCCGCCACATAGTTGCGCGCGTAGGTGGACACGATCGCGCCCACCAGCGAGACCAGCGTCAGCATGATGACCGTCACCGCGTTGACATAGACGCCGATGGCGAAGGCGCCGATGCCCAGCGGCAGATCGATGCTCAGGAGCGTCAGGGATTCCGCGGGGCCGAAGCCATGGGTCAGGAGCGCGACCAGCGCCAGCGCGAAGGCCAACCAGGCCAGGCTGTTAGCCAGGGGCGGCACGCGTCGACCGACGCGGTTCGCGAGGTCGCTCGGAATCGCGGCGGGGAGCCAAAGTGCGAGGGGCGCGGCGAGTGCCGCTGCCGTGGTGATGGTGACCGACATCTGCGCCTCCTGGGTCTCAGTCTCTGACGAAGTGATGGCAAGAACATAGGCATCAGAGGGACATAAATAAAATCAATATTTGAGATCAAAAAGATTGACGATCGTCGATGATTTGCGCGCAGGAGCGCGATGACGCTTACCCGCTCCAGCACTGGATGCCTTTGTGAGGAAAGGTTAAACCCTGCCAAGACGGGCGCGGCGTCGGTTCCCTGCGACGGGGTGGCGGAATCACGGCACGAGCCTTAGCGGGCTCCCTGCGTCGGCTGCGATTGCGTCCAGCGTTCAGCGATATAGGAGCTGATTTCCACCGCGGTTGCGCCAAGGAAGAGCAGGATGGCCAGCATCGTCCAGCGAATCGCCAGGACGGAGGCATGCAGCAACGGCGAGCGTGCGCCGGAAGCCCGGCGGAGCCAGGGCGGGAGGTGCGCGAAGAGGTCGATGAAGACGAGCGCGAGTGCCGCCCAGAGCATCGCGAGGAGCGCCGGCATCACCCAGGCGTCACCCTCGCGTCCGGAGAAGGCCAACAGGCCGATCCCGACGCCAAGCCCGCCGACGACGCCGACGACGCCGACGAGGATAAACAGTGGGCGCAGCCGGGCGAGCCAGCGGGCGAGTCGATGGATGGGCTCGAGCACGGCGGTCGCCGCGATTCCAGACCTTAGTCGCTCGCCCCCTCCCTCGGAGGACGCCCCTCGGCGCCGGTGCCGGCGGCGGCACCCGGTTGATCGGCGGCGATTGCGCGACGGATGTTGCGGATGGCCGAGCCCAGATCCGAGGCCATCCCCGGAAGTCGCCTGGAGCCGAACAGGAGCAGCGCACCGACCAGAATCAGCATGAGCTCCCAAAAGCTGATGCCCGAAATACCCATGAGAAAGACCTCGCTTGAATGGCCCGCGGGATAAGAGGATATCCGGATCAGAACTTGCGTATAAATTTCAAGCATTTGTAATTTATGAATAGACGTCGATCATCCTTCGGACCAATCGTCTTCGGTAGGGTGGACAAGCGCAGCGCAGTCCACCAACAACGGCGCGGGGGTCGGTGGACTTCGCTCTCGCTCGTCCACCCTACCGGTCCAACCGATGACCAACACCTATGAAGACATCGCCGGACGCGGTCGTCGTCGCGCCGGTCGAGCCGGCCAGGGCATGCGCCCAAGCACCTGCTCGAACAAGGCCTCACCGAGGTCAAGAAGCTGGAGCTTCGTGACCAGAAAGGAGGGAAGCAATTGATGGACAGATCCTTACCTCGACTTTGGCCATTTTGGCAACTTCTCCAGCGTGCTAACCGCCCGAAAAATCATGAGGGCGAAAAATTAGAGGGGGCAGGTAGGGCCGACGCGCCGGAATTTGACCCCTCGCTAATTTTCATGAGCACCTTAAGCTACTGATCTTAAATTACTTATAGATCTGAAAAAATGGCCAAAGTCGAGCTTACGAGAGCCCGGCACCAATGCGTATCCCCAGCGCATGGCTACTTTCTCCAAAACTGCGGCGTGAAGAGAATGAGCAGCGAGAAGACCTCCAGCCGCCCGAGCAGCATGGTGAAGCTCAGAACCCAGATCTCGTAATCGGTCAGGCTCGCATAGTTGGTCGCCGGACCAACCTGCCCGAGACCCGGGCCGGCGTTGTTGATGCAGGCGATCACGGCGGTCAGGGCGGAGATGAAGTCCATCCCTCCGAAGATGAGCAGGAAGGTCAGGGTGACGATGCTCATGAAGTAGAGAAAGATGAACCCCAGGATGGCCACGACGACCGAGTTGGAGATCGCCTGCCCACCGACAGTCACGGGTGCAACCATGCTGGGATGGAGCAGCTTCGTCAGCTCGCGTGAACTCTGACGCGCCAGGATCAGGGTCCGGATCATCTTGATGCCGCCGCCGGTCGAGCCCGAGCTGGCGGTGATGGAGGACAGGAAGAGCATCCAGAAGGGCACGAAGATAGGCCACTTCGCATAGTCCGTGCTGGCGAAGCCGCAGTCGGTGGCGATTGAGACCAGGTTGAAGCCGACGAAGCGCAGGGCAGTCGGGAAGTCCGGGTAGACCCCTCCGAGCCACAGGTAGACGGCACAGCCCAGGCTGCTCAGGGCCAGAATCGACACCACCGCGCGCGCCTCCGCGTCTCGCCAGTAGGGGCGCGGACTGCGCTGGCGCCAGGCGGTGAAGTGAGTCGCGAAATTGAGGGCGGCGAGCACCATGAAGCCGATGAGCACGGCCTCGATGGCCGGCGAGTCGAAGGCCCCGACACTGGCGTCGCGGGTGGAGAAGCCGCCCAGGCTGAGCGCCGCGAAGGCATGGCAGACGGCATCCAGCCAGCTCATGCCCGCGAGGCGCAGGCTGAGGACGCAGGCGACCGTGATACTGAGATAGACCAGCCAGAGTGCGGCCGCGGTGTCCGCGATGCGCGCCGTGAGCTTGGCGTCCTTGATGGGGCCGGGCACCTCGGCGCGCAGCAGCTGCATGCCGCCTACGCCGAGCAGCGGCAGAATGGCGACGGCCAGCACGATGATGCCCATGCCGCCGATCCAGTTCAGCTCATGGCGCCAGAGATTGATGGTGGGCGGCAGCGCGTCGAGACCGCTGATGACCGTCGCACCCGTGGTGGTCATTCCGGACATGGTCTCGAAGAAGGCGTCCGTGAAGCCGAGCCCCTGGTGCAGCAGCAGCGGCACGGTGGCGATGGCGGCCAGCAGGGTCCAGGCCAGGGTCACCAGGATGAAACCGTCGCGGGCCTTGAGTTCCGCGCGGTAGCGCCGGGTAGCCAGGATCAGCGCCGCGCCGGCGGCCAGGCAGGCCGCCAGACTCAGGAAAAAGGTGACCAGGGTCCCGTCGCCAGTGACGAGGGCGCAGGCGATCGGCAGCGCATAGGCCAGACCGAAGACGATCAGCAGCCGCCCGAGCACATTGAGGACCGAGAGCAGCCCGCTCATGAGAAGCAGTCCAACCCGGCCTGAAAGTAGCGCTCCCGAGCCAGCCGCGCACCGTTCGTTCCGCCGCCCGCGATCATGATCCCTCGGCTCGGGCGTCCGCGCTGGCGCAGCCTGGGGATGATCGGCCGATCCTGCCCGGCGATGGCGGCGATGCGGACATCGCCGCTCGGCGGGTGACGGCGCAGGTCGGAGACCGGGTGGCCGATCCAGGCCCCGCCGTCGACCGCCCGCGCCGCCGCCAGACCGACGCGGCCATTCGCCAGCTCCATGACCGGCAAGGCTTCGGGGATCCCGGTCAGCCTGGGTATACCGGTCAGCTTGAGGATCTGCTCCGTGATCATCGGCTCGGGGCACATGGCGAGATGCACGCGGAAGGTCCGCGCGCCTAGCGGCCCCGGGTGCTCAGGCCAGTCAGCCAAGCGCAGGCGGGCGATCGTGGCCGGGACGTCGAAGAGGGGATCCCGTCGGTCCGGCAGGCGCAGAGGTTGGTGAACAGCTCGGCGTCCTCCGCGCCCGCCTCGCGCAGGACCGACGGCGGCGCCGCGTTGCCGACGACTGCGCACAGGTCGAAGCGGCTTTGAAGCTGCCGCAGACGACGAGGATTGGTATCGACGACGTGGATGTCGTTGTGCTCGGACACCAGACTTTCCGCCACGGAGGTGCCGACCTGACCGGCGCCGAGGATGATGATCTGCACGGACTGATGTGCTCGGAGTTGTGGGACGATGCGCCGCTAAAGTGGCCGACAGGCGCTACTCGCGCTCGATCCTCAACGACATCGGCATACCGCCCGAAGAGGCACGGCCGCATTCGCCAGCGGCTTGCCCGGGCACAAGGATTAACACCTTCCCGCCAGCCTGTTAAGGCGCTTTACGAAGAATTTACGCCCGCGTGGATCCTCGCTATGGAAGGCTTACGCGGTAAGTCCCTACCATAGCGAAGGTCATGGTCCTTGAGCCGGGTGTCATGCACGTTTCGGAGCCATTCATGCTGAGCCGTTGCGAGCGCTCCGACCGGGGCGACGGGCTCGCTTGCGCAGAGGCCGAGATTCACCAGCAGACCGACGGGGAATGTCCCGCATTGGAAGGCGAGCGCACCGAGTCGATTCGCCCCCGCCTCCTGGTCGCCGTCGATGGGATTGGCAACAGCGAGGCCTTGGTGCGCGCCGCGCAGCGCCTGGCCGAGGGGCGGCGCGCGCCCTGGACGGTCGCCTTCGTCGACCTGGGCGCGACAGGCCCGGCGCAGCGGGCGCGGGTCGAGCGGGCGTTTCTGCTCGCCGAGCGTCTCGGCGGGGACACGGTCAGCCTGCGCGGCACCGACCCGGTCGCCGAGATCCTCGCCTTCAGCCGCGCGCGCGGCATCACCACGCTGGTGCTTGGACGCAGCCGCCGCAGACCCCTGGCGGTCCTCATCGGGCGGACCCTGAGCCAGCGCCTGCTGCGCGAGGGCGGCGAACTGGAGATCACCTTCGTGCCCTCAAGGGCGAGGGGCGGTCCGGTGGCCCTCGCGAAAGACCGCGTCCTGTGGCAGGCGCGCGACTACCTGATCGCCATCGGCGCGGTCGCCTTCACCCTCGCGCTGGCGCTGCTCGTCCACCCCTGGCTGCCGCTGGCCAATCTCTCGCCGCTCTTTCTGGCCGGCGTGCTCTGGGCGGCGGTGCGCACCGGCACGGGCCCGGCACTGCTCGCGGCCGGCCTGAGCGCCCTGGCCTACGACTTCTTTCTCGAGCCGCGTTACTTCCTCGTCGTACACGATGCCAGCGGACTCCTGACGATCGGCTTCTTTCTCTTCATGGTCGTCGTCGGCGGCCAGCTCGCCGGACGGCTGCGGCGCCAACTGCAAGCCCTGCGCGCGACCAATGCGCAGACTCAGGGACTCCTGGATCTCAGCCGCCGCCTGGCTCCGCTGACCGAGACGGCGTCGGTTCAGCGCGAGACGGTCGCGGCCCTGGCGCGGCACCTGCGTTTGCCGACACTCCTGCTGGCGCCTGGAGAGACGGACGACAGGCTCAGTCTGATCGCCGCATCCGACCCGCGACTGGAGCTCGACGCGCACGTCCTGGAGGCGGTGGCATGGTGCTACAGCCAGCGCCAGCACTGCGGGATCCAGTCCCAAAAATGGGCTGAGCTGCCCTGGCGCCTGATCCCTTTGCTCCAGGAGCCGGCGTGCTTCGGCGTCATCGGGATCGGCTATGCGGGCAAACCGCCACCGACGGCGATCGAGCTGGCCGCGCTGGACGTCCTGGTCGGGCAGGCGACACTGGCGATGGCCAGAACCTGTCTCACGGACCGCCTGGAGCAGGCGCGACTGGGCGAGGAGACGGAGCGCCTGCGCTCGGCGCTGCTGTCCTCGGTCTCCCATGACTTGCGCACGCCGTTGGCGTCCATCATTGGTGCCGCCAGCAGCCTGCGCACCCTGGGCGATCAGCTCTCGGCCCAGGACCGCGAGGAGCTGCTGGACGCCCTGCTGAGCGAGGGCGAGCGGCTCGACCGCTACATCCAGAATCTGCTCGATATGACCCGCCTCGGCCACTCGACGCTGACCTTGCAGCGGGATTGGGTCGGCATCGACGACCTCATCGGCTCCGCCCAGCGGCGGCTGCGCGAGCTGCTGCGCGGCCTGACGGTCGTGCGGCGCATCGATCCGGACCTGCCGCTGCTCCATGTGCAGCCGGCGCTGATGGAGCAGGCGCTGGTGAATGTCCTGGACAACGCGGCCAAGTTCTCGCCGCCGGGCGGCGCGATCGAGATCGCCGTAAGGCGCGACGGCAGCGACCTGCTGCTGCGGGTCTGCGACCAGGGCGCCGGCATCCCGGCGGCTGAGCGCGAGCGGGTGTTCGACATGTTCTTCACGGGTGACGGGGGTGATCGCGACACGCAGGGCAGCGGGCTGGGACTCGCCATCTGCGCCGCCATCGCGAGCGCGCACGGCGGCGGGGTCACGGCCGAGCCAGGGGCCGATGGACAAGGCACCTGCATCGCCCTGCGCCTGCCGCTCCAGGCAGAGCCTGACCACAGGGCGCCGCCGGCATGACGCAGTCGACCGCGCCGGCCCGCATCCTGGTCATCGACGACGAATCGCAGATCCGCCGTTTCCTGCGCATCAGTCTCAAGAGCCAGGGCCACGAGGTGCTGGAGGCCGCCACCGGCGCCGAGGGGCTGGCGCTCGCGGCCACCCAGGCGCCCGACCTCATCGTGCTCGACCTCGGGCTGCCCGACGCCGACGGCAAGGCCATCCTCGCGGAGCTGCGTGCCTGGTCCCAGGTGCCCGTCATCGTGCTCACGGTGCGCAACACCGAGACCGAGAAGGTGCGCGCCCTCGACGGCGGCGCGAACGACTATGTCACCAAGCCCTTCGGCGTTCAGGAGCTGCTCGCGCGGATCCGCGGCCTCCTGCGTCAGCGCGGGGATCAGGCCGGCCCCGCCGGGTGCTTCGAGGACGGCCGCCTGCGCATCGACCTGGGGCGCCGGCTGGTCGCCCGCGACGGTGTCGCCGTGCGCCTCACGCGCAAGGAGTACGCGGTGCTACAGACCCTCGTCAGCCACCCCGGGCGGGTGGTGACCCAAACCCAGCTCCTGCGCGAGCTGTGGGGACCCACGCACCTCGAGGACAGCCACTACCTGCGCATCGTCATCGGCAAGCTGCGCCAGAAGCTGGGAGACGACTCGGGCGAACCGCGCTACCTGCAGACAGAGACGGGCGTCGGCTACCGCTTCATCGGCCGCCCGGCCGAGCAGGCCGACTAGGAGCCCGCGCGCAGCCCCACCCTTTCCGCCTTACCCAAGAACCGCCCTATTCCCTGCGTCGAGGTCACGCACGCCATGCTGTCCATCCATCTGAGAAACATCGACTTCGTCTCGGCCCGCAAGCTCGCCTATGCGGTGTCGGCCACCATCATCCTCATCGCGCTGCTCTCGCTGGCGATCAAAGGGCTGAACCTCGGCCTCGATTTCACCGGCGGCACCCAGGTCGAGATGAGCTTCGCGGAGGCGGCCGAGACCAGCGAGGTCAGAGCGGTGCTGGATCGGGCCGGACTGGAGCGGGCCACGATTCAGTACTTCGGAAGCAAGCGCGGCGTCCTGGTGCGCCTCCCGGTCACCGAGCATGTCGATCCGCTCCAGATCAAGGCCGATATCATCAAGGCATTCGTTGACGCAGGCGATGCAGTGCCCGACATCCGCCGCGTCGAGAGCATCGGCGCCCAAGTGGGCAGCGAACTGCTGGAGCGTGGCTGGATGGCTGTCATGATCGCCCTCGGCGGGATCGCGCTCTACATCTGGATGCGCTTCGAGCGACGCTTTGCCATCGGGGCGCTGCTCGCCACCGCTCACGACCCCTTGCTGATCCTCGGCTACTTCTCGCTGACGGGAACGGACTTCGACCTGACCGTGCTCGCCGCCATCCTGGCGGTGGTCGGCTATTCGGTGAACGACACCGTCGTGGTCTTCGACCGGATTCGCGAAAACTTCCGCAGGATGCGCAAGGCCACGCCCGTGGAGGTCGTCAACTCGGCCGTCAACCAGACCATGTCACGCTCCCTGATCACCTCCGGAACAACCCTGATGACAGTGGTCGCGATGTTCTTCTTCGGCGGCCCCATGCTGCACGGTTTCTCGCTCGCGCTGATCATCGGGATCCTCGTCGGGACCTATTCGTCCATCTTCGTGGCGAGCACGGTCGCTCTCGACCTGGGCGTGAGCCGCCGAAACCTCCTGCCGATCGACAAGGAGACAGGAAAACCGGTGGACGACACGCCCTAGGCGCCTGGCTGAGTGGGGACAGGGCGTCCGAGCCTCGCCCGCGTCCGTCGCCATTTCGCCGAGTCGAATGGGATCAGGCTGCCGGCGGCGCTGACCGTCCTCAGCCTGGTCGGACTCATGAGCCTCGGCGTGCGCGAGAGCGCCAGGGTGAAGCCGTCATGGTCGTCGGGAAGCTGCTCGTCAACGGCGCAGCAGTTCGAGCGTTGAGACCATCATGCGATGAAGGACGTCTTGAGGGCCGGCTGGCGTATCCGATGGTCCTGATGCCATGTGCCGCCGCAGGCCGCGGGACAGCCGTCCGATGCCGGCGATCGCGCCGCAAGAGATCGCGCCTCACAACGAAACGTGCCAAAACACAACGCAAAGCGCGTCCAAAAGGGCGTCTTTCCTGACGCGAGCGTTTGATTTAAGTGTACGAACGTACTATACATCCGAGTTCTTGCTGGCTCGGACAAGAGCACGCAGGGTGCAAAAAGACATCAACGCGAGGATATGCAATGACAACACGCAATTCAGCCAGACGTGCACGCGCAGCCCTCATCGCCAGTCTATTGCTTGCGGGGCTTGCCTCGCCGCCAAGCTTTGCGGAATCGGCTTGCAAGGGACTGGAGAAGGGACCCTGTTCGGCCAAGGATGCCTGCCACTGGGTGGACGGCTACACCCGCAAGGACGGCGTGAAGGTGGCGAGCCACTGCCGCAAGACACCCTCGCGCAAGAGTTCTTCGAGCCAGTCATCGAAGAGTTCGACAACTGACAAGAACGCCGACTGATCCTTCCAATCCCGGGCAGAGCCGCCGCCGGCTAGCCGGGGGCTCTGCCCGCAGCGCCAACCGCCGGCACAGGGAAGTGCCAGCTGACGACCTGCCGCCACCGCGTCGAGGGACACCAAGACAGGCGCCCAGCTGAAGACGCTCGCACTCCACCCCGCGCGCGAACCTGCAAGCGGCGGGACAAATGGTGTAGCCTCGACCTCCGCCGATAGGACTGATCGACCGGATCCAGAGACGCCCGCCAAGCAGTCCTCATGCCATCGCGGGCGCGTCATGTCCGCGCCTCACCGCCGGCGGACCAACCAACCCCGCAGCCACACAGAGACGGCCCACCAGGGGCCGACTGAATCATGACAAAACCCCAAGAGATCGAAATCGCCCGTCCGGACGACTGGCACCTGCATGTCCGCGACGGCATCGCCATGGCGGACGTGGCGCGACTGAGCGCGCGGCAGTTCGGCCGCGCCATCATCATGCCCAACCTCAAGCAACCCGTGGTGACGACCGAGCAGGCACTGGCCTACCGCGCCCGCATCCTCGCCGCCTTGCCGGAGGGCAGCGACTTCACGCCCCTGATGACGCTCTACCTGACCGACGACACGCCGCCCGAGGAGATCGCGCGGGCACGGGCGAGCGGCGGTGTCGTTGCCTGTAAGCTCTACCCCGCCGGCGCCACCACCAACTCGGCCAGCGGCGTGACGGACATGGCACGCCTCGCGCCCGTGCTGGAGGCGATGCAGCGCGAGAACATGCCGCTGTTAGTGCATGGCGAGGTGACGGACCCCGAGGTCGACATCTTCGACCGCGAGTCGGTCTTCATCGAGGCGGTGCTCACGCCCCTCATCACCGCCTTCCCCGGGCTGAGGGTCGTCTTCGAGCATGTCACCACGGCCGAGGCGGTGGATTTCGTCCGCGAAGGCCCCGCAACCCTGGGAGCGACCATCACGCCTCACCACCTGCTCTTCAACCGCAACGCCATCTTGGCCGGGGGGATTCGACCGCATTTCTACTGCCTGCCGGTCCTGAAGCGCGAGCGCCATCGCCAAGCCTTGGTCGAAGCCGCCACCAGCGGTCATCCGCGCTTCTTCCTGGGCACCGACAGCGCCCCGCATCCGGTCGGCGACAAGGAGAGCGCCTGCGGCTGCGCCGGAGCCTTCAGCGCGCATGCCGCACTGGAACTCTACACGCAGGTATTCGAGGAGGCCGGAGCACTGGAGCGCTTGGAGGGGTTCGCCAGCCGCCACGGCGCCGACTTCTACCAACTGCCGCGCAACGTGGGAAAGGTGCGACTGAGGCGTCGGTCCTGGCAGGTGCCAGACCGCTATCCGTTCGGCGAGAGCCAGGTGGTGCCGCTGCGCGCGGGCGAATCCATCCCCTGGCAGCTGGTCGACTGAGGCGCGCCTGGGCTCAGGGCCGAGCACCACCTGGTGCTGGCCCGTTGCCAAAGTCGACCTCGCTCCAGAAATCGTCGCGACCTTCCTCCGCGGGCGGATTGCCATCGTAGACCCGGCTGAGACGCCGCTGCAGATAGGCATCCCGAACGAAGCTGTAGGGATCGATGGAGGCGTCCTCGACGATGTCCACGGCGGTCAGGAGATCGGCGCGCTCATCGACAACCCTGAGACCAACCAACCCCCAGTGGACCCTGTCCTCCCGCAGACTGAACAGCGGATCCGTGACGATGTCGCCGGCCCAGCCAAGGGTGTCTCGAATGCTGCTCGGCCCAAGCAAGGGCAGCACGAAATAGGCACCGGACTCGAGGCCCCAATAACCCAGGGTCTGACCGAAGTCTTCTTTATAGCTCGGCAGGCCAACGTTGGTGGCGACGTCGATGAAGCCCAGCACGCCGACGGTGGTGTTGATGAAGATGCGCCCGACATCGCTGCCCGCGCGCGACATCTTGAACTGCAGGATGTTGTTCGCGACCGAGGTGACATCGGCGATGTTGTCGAAGAAGTTGGTGATGCCGCGATCGACCGGCTCGGGGGTGATCTTCTGGTAGGCCACCGCGACCGGCCGCAGAATGGCCTTGTCGATCTCCGTATTGAAGCGGTAGACGGCGCGATTGTAGGGCTCCAGGGGATCGCGCGGATCGGCGACCCGAGCGGGATCCGTGGCGCAGCCCTGGCCCATCAAGGCGGCGCCCATTGCAGCCAACCAAACCAGCCGGTATGCGCGGATCTCCACACCCATCGTTCTTGCCCAGAGTCGACCCAGGAAATGCTCGCATGCTACCACAGCAGCGCACCTCATCGTGGATCCGACACGACGCCCTCACCCCTCCGGTCAGTACAGGACCGAGACCCCGTAGCCCGAGCGGCGCAGCAGGCTCAACACGCCGGAATCGCCAGCAAGGTGGAGGGCGCCGATGGCGATGAACCAGCCACCCTCGTCCAGCAAGGGACGCATCCGTTCAGCCATGCGCCGATTGCGGGCATCGATGATGGTCGCCCGAAACAGCGCCGCCAGCCTGGGCTCGCTCTCCCGCAGTGAGGCGTCGCTCAGCGCCTGCAGACGCAGCAGATCCCGCTGCAGATAGGCTTCGGTCAGCTGACGGAAGAGGACGGGCATGAGGGCGGACGCAGCCAGCGTTTCATCCAAGAGCGCGACTTGGTCCGCCTCCGCAAGCTCGTCGAAGATCGCGAGCTGCTCCTCCATGGTCTCCAGGCCCTTGACGCCTTTGCCCGCCGCAACGGCGGAGCGGTAGAGCCGAAGGTCGAGGAACTCGCCGGTCTCCGCCGGCGGGATGCTGAGCTGCGTCATGACCGCCCAGGGCTTGAAGTCCTTGAATGCCTCCTCGCCCATGCCCCGAGCCTCCAGCGCCTCCTTGACCCGCTGATACAGCCGCGCGGGCAGCACCTGTTCGAGGGTGCGCCCATCCGTATAGGTCATGGTCATCATCGCCTTGATGATGGCCGGGGCATCCGGGACCACCTCGAGCGCGAGTCCCGGACAGGCATCGAAGGCCGCCTGGACGGTCGCGGGGAGCCCCGTCACGCGGGGATCCTCGCTGTGCATGGTACCGAACAGGAAACTCGGCGCCGATGACGATGCGGAACGCACCTCGAACAGGAGCCCCCGCTCCCGTGGCGCCTCCCCAGCCAAGACGGAGGCGACAGAGAGGAACAAAAGGACCAAGATGCATGGCCAGATAGGCCAGTGACGAACGACGCGATTCAAGGAGAGAACCCTATGCTTCGAAGAGACATCCAGCGGCCGGCGATTGCGAGCAGCCACTGCCACCGGTGAGCACTGCCCCGCCAGCCGATGAGCCAGCCCGACCTGGACTGAACCGCTGACGCAAGCGGGCGAGCGCCTCGCTCACCCCGGTTCTTCGTTGCATCGAACCCGCTATGCGCCTCGGAACCGCGCCGACACGTCCTCGCTTCACCCACCCGCGCGGATAGGCTGCCAGAAAGAGCGGCCCGCCGAAAGGCGTGCGGTGAAGGCGGGTGAAACCACGACTGATGTCTGGAGCGGGATGGGCCGAGGTACGAGGCCCGAGGAAAGGGCGCATGTTGGGCTTGCCAACCTCGGCCCAACCGACAGGAGCTGGCCGGCGCGCATCACTTCTGGTCGCAACCGGTGAAGACCGTCAACACCAACATTTGGAAAACGCACCCGCCCATCTTATGCTGTCGCGATGAGAGACGAAGAACCTATCCTAAATGGCATCGCCCAGCGATTTCGCGGCTTCCTACCCGTGGTCGTGGACGTCGAGACCGCGGGTTTCGACGCCCAGCGCCATGCGCTCCTCGAGATCGCCGCCGTTGTCATTCGCATGCGGCGGGACGGCCTGCTGGAACCGGCGACGACGCTGGCCTGCCACGTGCTCCCCTTCGTCGGCTCCGAGATCGACCCCAGGGCGCTCGCGTTCAACGGCATCGACCCGGATCACCCCTTCCGCGACGCCATCTCCGAGCATGACGCACTGCACCGCGTCCTCACCCCAATTCGCAAGGCAGTGAAATCCAACGGGTGCAATCGCGCCATCCTGGTCGGCCACAACGCGCACTTCGATCTTGGGTTCGTCAAGGCGGCCGTCGAGCGCACGGGCTACAAGCGCAATCCCTTCCACGCCTTCAGCGTCTTCGACACCGTGACGCTCGCGGGGCTCATGTTCGGACAAACGGTCCTGGCGCGCGCCTCCAAGGCGGCTGGACTGCACTGGCAGAGCAGCGAGGCCCACTCGGCGATCTACGACGCCGAGCAGACCGCGCGTCTCTTCTGCGCGGTGGTCAACCGTTGGCGAGAGCTGGATCCCGAGCGTTATTGGGAAAGCAATCAGGAGGCGCTGACGCCCATGCCAGACCTTGGCGTCTGAGCCGGGCGTCTGGGCTGAAGTCCGCGCGGCCCGCCCAAGCGATGCGTCGGGCCGGCCAATGGCGGACGGAGAGGCTACTGAGCGGCCGCCTCACCCTTGGCTGCCGCGTGCTGCATCATGGTCTTGAGCTCACCGCTCGTATGGAGTTCGAGGGTGATATCGCAGCCGCCGACCAGTTCACCGTCGATATAGATCTGCGGGAAGGTCGGCCAGTCCGCGTAGCGCGGCAGATTCTCGAAGATCTCGGGATCCTCAAGCACGTTCACGTAGGCGAAGGGAATCGCGCACGCCTGAAGCGCGGCCGAGGCCCGCATCGAGAAACCGCACTGCGGAAACTGCGGTGTCCCCTTCATGTAAATGACGACTGCGTTCCCCTTGACCTGCTCGTCGATACGCTCCAATACGTCCATCTCACACCTCGTTGATCGCTATGGTTGACTGATGGCTCGAGCCATTGCCTGGCCGCTGCACGGAGGCGAGATTCGGGGCGGGATGCGGCATTTCAACCTGAACAAAGCCTGCTCAGCCTCCGGCGGCAGGCCAAGGGCGTTCCGGACACAGCCTCGCAGCGCACCCACCCGCTCCGAGCCTGGCATCGGCGTCAGCGGCGCATCCAGCGATCGCCCGAGGCATTGGGCTAGTGAATGGCATCCACATGCCGCTGCAGCCAAAGTTCGAGCAGCGCCAGATGCCAAAGCTTGTTGCCCTGGATCCGGGTGTGGTGCATGTCGGGCGCGGCCAGCAGCTGGTCGAGGTATTCCTGACGATAGATGCCGCGCGAACGGCTGGCGCGTGAGCTGAGCACATCGCGCATCAAACTCAGGAAAGGCCCCCGCACGTACTTGAGGGCCGGCATCGGGAAGTAGCCCTTGGGCCGATCGATCACGGCGTCGGGCAGCAGTCCGCGCGCCAACGCCTTGAGCGGATACTTGCCGCCGTCGCGCAGCTTGAGCTCGGGCGGACACTGCGCCGCCAGCTCCACGAGCTGGTGATCGAGGAAGGGTACGCGCGCCTCAAGCCCCCAGGCCATGGTCATGTTGTCCACCCGCTTGACCGGGTCGTCGACGATGAGCGTGGTCGCATCCAGCCTGAGAACGGCATCCATGAAGGTGTCCGCGTCCGGCTCGGCCAGGCGCCCCGCGATCAGGTCTCCGGTGTGATCCGGACAGCCATAGGCGTCGCTGACCAGGCGCAGGTATTCGTCGTGGTCGCGGTCGAAGTAGTGCTTCCTGAAGCGCTCCAGCGGCGTCCCCTGGGTCTCCGCCTGCATGCGCGGGTACCAGAAATAGCCGCCGAAGACCTCGTCCGCGCCCTGTCCGGACTGCACGACCTTGATCTCGCGCGAGACCTGCTCGGAGAGCAGGTAGAAGGCCACCGCGTCCTGTCCGAACATCGGCTCGGCCATGGCGTCGATGGCCTCGGGCAGGCGCGTGAGCACCTGATCGTTCGGCACGAGAAACTTGTGGTGCCGGGTTCCGTAGTGCGCGACGACCAGGTCGGAATAGGCGAACTCGCTACCCGCCTCCTCCGGCGTGTCCTCGAACCCGACCGAAAAGGTCCGCAGATCGGCGACGCCGGCCTCGGCGAGCAGGGCAACCAGAAGGCTCGAGTCCAGGCCGCCCGAGAGCAGCACGCCGACGGGGACGTCGGCGACCTCGCTGCGGATCTTGACCGCGTGCCGCAGGGCCGCATGGATCGACTCCAGCCACTCGCCCTCGGACCTGGGCAGCTCAGGGCGTGTCGCTTTCAGCCGCCAGTACGCCTGCTCGGTCCTGCCGCCACGTGCGTCGAGCAGCATCCAATGTCCTGGGGCGAGCTTGCGCACCCCGCGCAGGATGGTCCGCGGCGCGGGCACCACCGCATGCAAACTGAAGAGGTTGTGCAGCGCGACCGGATCGATGCCGGTATCGACCCCGCCAGCGGCGAGCAGCGCCTGGGGGTTCGAGGCGAAGCGCAGGCGATCCGCCTGCTCGGACCAGTACAGCGGCTTGATGCCGAAGCGGTCGCGCGCCAGGAAGAGCTGGCGCCGGTTGGCGTCCCAGAGGGCAAAGGCGAACATGCCGTGCAGGCGCTCGACGCAATCCGTACCCCAGGCATGCCAGGCCTTGAGAATGACCTCGGTGTCGCCTTCCGAGAAGAAGCGGTAACCGAGCCCCCGCAGCTCGCCTCGCAGGGCCGGGTAATTGTAAATCGCCCCATTGAAGACCAGGACCAGCCCAAGCTCGGCATCGACCATCGGCTGATTGGACCGGACGGTCAGATCGATGATCGACAGACGCCGATGCCCGAAGGCGAGGGCTCCGTCACTGTAGCTACCGCCGTGGTCCGGGCCGCGCCGGACCAGCTCGGCCATCATCGACTCGATCGCCTCAAGATTGGCCGGAGCGCCGTCGAAGCGCAACTCACCACAAATACCGCACATCGCTAGGATCTCCTAAAGCCAGTCGATGGAGAGAACAGCTCAGCTGAATTCCGGCGTCGATCATCCTTCGGACCAGTCGTCTTCGGTAGGGTGGACAAGCGCAGCGAAGTCCACCAACAACGGCGCGGGGTTCGATGGACTTCGCTCTCGCTCGTCCACCCTACCGGTACCGGGTGGCCGCGGGTGCTTACGCACCCGCGGCTCCCACAGATCCGGACGTGCGGGACTACCGCATCCGGCTCCTCGATTGAGCGCTCGCTGCACAACACATGTCGCACACCCGTTGGACCCTGAA
>NZ_NRRF01000007.1 GCF_016583565.1 Thiocystis violacea
CGCTTGTCCGGTTCTGAGAGGGGCCGGGTCGCAACTTGGACCACGGGCGAGATCATGTGGCACCGCCAGGAAACTAGGCGGCAAACAGAGAACACAAACGTCGCCCTACCGTCCGGGGAGTGCCCGGTCTACTCAAAACCCCGCTCTTCCGCTCTTCCGCGCTCTTCCCGCTCTTCCTGTCTTCCTGCGCTCTTCCTGAGCCCGCGTGACCCCGTGACCTTGTGCCACTTATAGTCTGTAGACCTATTGTCATCATGGCATAGATAATTCCTGGATGAAAGACCCCAAAGCACTCCTTGGTGAAAATATAAAGAAACACCGCCTTGAAAGAAATCTTTCTCAAGAGCAGTTAGCTGATCTTTGCTCACTGCACAGAACTTATGTTGGCTCCATTGAGAGAGGCGAAAGGAACGTTAGCTTGGAGAACATTGTTCTTATTTCCAAAGCGTTAGGAATAAGCCCTTCAATCCTTCTTCAAGGAATTAGTTAGTGATGAGCGACTCCCCGTATTCGGGAAAGGATAAGTCAGATTGGGCATCAATCACAGAACAACTCATAAAAGACCACCCGTTAGACGAAAACTCTCTTGTAGAGATGATTCTTAATGCCTGGAACAACATCTTTGAAACATCGATTGGGCGACACAATCTTAAAATTGGCGATCACATATTTCCAAAGCCCCAAGTTATCGGTGCGCTAATGCACGAACTAATTCCAGCGGAGATGGCTGCAACCTACCCGAAAGAATGGAGAGGTGAAAAAGATGCTGGTGACAAAGATATTGTTTATATTCCCAATGATTACTACTCGATAGAACTGAAAACGTCTTCCAATCCGAGCCGAATATTTGGTAATAGAAGTTATGCGCAAAAACCGACGCAAGGCAAAAAAGGGAAAGATGGTTTTTATATCGCCGTAAACTTCGAAAAATTCTCAAAAACCAACACTAAACCCGAGATTTTAGTAATACGCTTTGGTTGGCTTGATCATACAGACTGGAGAGGGCAAAAGGCCGAGTCCGGGCAGCAATCGAGTTTAGCACCGGAAACCTACGATCTTAAATTCAAAACGCTTTACCTAAAAAGCTAATGCGGTTTGTGCTTCACTAGCCTCTTTATCAGCCAAGTAGCTTTCAATTCGACTCTCAGCATAACCGATATATTTTTCTTCCAACTCGAAACCAATAACGAAGCGATTATTTCTTAGAGCGCATTCTGCTGTACTCCCCGATCCCATAAAAGGATCAAGTATCACATCACCAGCGTTGCTAGAGGATTTGAGCATTCTCTCAACCAAAGCCGTTGGGAATTGGGCCGGATGTGGGGTGCGTTCTACAGAGGAGCGGTTTTTACCTGACGTTACTTTGGTTATTTGCCAAACATCTGTAGGGTTTTTTCCGAGCGGATTGCACTTCAATTTCCCATTCTTTTTTTGGTTTGGATATTTGACATTTGGATCGCGAACATCGTCCAAATTGAACGTATAGTTATTCGGATCTTTAACATACCAAAGTAGTTTTTCGTTTCTTGGAGAGAAACGCTTTCTACATGCAACCCCCGCTGCATAGTTCCAAACTACTTCCTGTAGCAAGTAAAATGGTGTTCTATCCCACAGCAGATAAGGGATGGGTACAGCCAAGCCTTTCCCTTCCACTTCAAAATATCCAACATTTAGCCAAAATGTGCCATCTGGACAAGTGATTCGATGAATCTCACCTATCCAGTTTTCGCACCAATTAAGATAGTCGTTTATATGGGCAAGATCCTCGTATTCCTTGCCAATATTGTATGGAGGCGAGGTGATGGTAGCATTGATGATTCCTTCAGGAAGCTCTTTCATTCCTTCCAGACAATCACGTTTGTATATGGCTACGCCATCAGTTTCAAATGATGGCGCTCCCAATATGGACCTAATTCGATTGAAGTTTTCAGCACTCATGATGCTACTTATAGTATTCATCATCGGGCGGAGTGTCAACGTAAGATTCTCTCGAACGAGGCTTCAGAGAGGAGCGGGGGTCTTCCCTTTTGCCCTCTTGACATCCGCTGCTTGAACGATCTTGCTCACGCGCGAGTAGTGGATGCCGAAGAAGTCTCCAATGTCCTGCAGCGTATAGCTCCCGCTGCGATAATCGGCGACGATGGCCGCGTTGCGCCGCGGGTCGTCGCGGACATACTCGGGTAACGGCTTGGGGGGAGGCCGGTGCTTTGACCGCGGCACCTCGCGCAGGTCGCGGTTCTTCGGTAACTGTTGCCGCAGAGACTCCACGAAGCTGTCCGAGCCGAGGAATTCTTTGCTCCCAGGGTGCAGGTTGACACTTTCCTTCCGCGACGAATCGAGCGTAATGCGCGACGGCTTCCTGCCGGCGCTCGCGTGGTAGAACAGGCGTGGGCCTGCTACTCGAACCCATACCGAAATTCCCCCGCCTCGACGCCGATCTCCACCCGTGCGATCGGCTTGCCTTCCATCATGCGCGTCAGGAATTCCTCGCTGATTCGGGGTAGGACGGTGTTGGTCAGGATGGCGTCGATCATGCGCCCGCCGCTTTCCAGCTCGGTGCAGCGGGAGGCGATGAGCTTGACGACGGCGTCATCGTAGGTGAAGGGCACCCGATGATTCTCCTGCACCCGTTTGGCGATCCGCCCGAGCTGCAGCCGGGCGATGGCGCCGATCATCTCGTCGTTGAGCGGGTAGTAGGGGATGGTGACCAGCCGGCCGAGCAGGGCGGGCGGGAAGACCTTGAGCAGCGGTTCGCGCAGCGCCTTGGCGATGTCATCGGGCTCCGGCATCAGCTCGGGGTCGCTGCACAGGCGCATGATCAGCTCGGTGCCGACGTTGGTGGTGAGCAGGATGAGGCAGTGCTTGAAGTCGATGACGCGCCCCTCGCCGTCTTCCATCCAGCCCTTGTCGAAGACCTGGAAGAAGATCTCGTGCACGTCCGGATGGGCCTTCTCGACCTCGTCGAGCAGCACGACCGAGTAGGGCCTGCGCCGCACGGCCTCGGTGAGGACGCCGCCCTCGCCGTAGCCGACGTAGCCGGGCGGGGCGCCCTTCAGGGTGGAGACGGTGTGGGCCTCTTGGTACTCGCTCATGTTGATGGTGATGACATTCTGCTCGCCGCCGTAGAGGGTTTCGGCCAGGGCGAGCGCGGTCTCGGTCTTGCCGACGCCTGAGCTGCCGGCGAGCAGGAAGACGCCGATGGGTTTGTTGGGGTTGTCGAGCTTGGCGCGGGAGGTCTGGATGCGCCGGGCGATCATGTCGAGCGCATGGCGCTGGCCGATGATGCGCTGCTCCAAGGTGTCCGCCAGCTTGAGGATGGATTCCAGCTCGTTCTTGACCATGCGGCCGACCGGGATCCCGGTCCAGCTCTCGACCACGGCGGCGACGGCCTGGTGGTCGACGGTGGGGAGGATCAGGGGATGTTCGCCCTGCAGGCCGTGGAGCTGGGCCTGTAGCTCCTTGAGCTGGGTCAGCAGGGCGTCGCGATCGGCCTCGGGCATGGGTTCGGGCGGCGTGGTGGACTCGGCCTGGTCGGCGGTCTGGACCTGGGTCGTCTCGGCCGCGGCGTCGGCGGCCTCCTCCAGCTCGGTCGCCGTCCCCTCGACCTTGCCTGTCTTGCCCCGCAGTTGGCCGCGGATCTGGAGGATCTGCTCGACCAGCGCCTTCTCCTGCTCCCAGCGGGCTTCGACCTCGGTGAGACGGGTCTGCTCGGTCGCCAGCTTCTCGGACGCGGCGGCTTCACGCTCGGCCGTGTCGATGCCGACGACCGTTTCGCGCCCGATGATGGCCAGCTCGTTCTCCAGCGCGCCGATGCGCTTGCGGCAGTCGTCGACCTCGGGCGGGACGGCGTGCTGGCTGATGGCGACCCGCGCGGAGGCAGTGTCGAGCAGGCTGACGGACTTGTCCGGGAGCTGACGCGCCGGGATGTAGCGGTGCGACAGCCGCACCGATGCCTCCAGCGCCTCGTCCAGGATCTGCACCCGATGATGCCGCTCCATGGTCGAGGCGACGCCGCGCATCATGAGGATGGCCTTCTCCTCGCTCGGCTCGCCGATCTGCACGACCTGGAAGCGACGGGTCAGCGCCGGGTCCTTCTCGATGTGCTTCTTGTACTCGGCCCAAGTGGTCGCGGCGACGGTGCGCAGGGTGCCGCGCGCGAGCGCCGGCTTGAGCAGGTTGGCCGCGTCGCCGGTGCCGGCCGCGCCGCCCGCGCCGACCAGGGTGTGGGCCTCGTCGATGAAGAGGATGATGGGCTTCTGCGACGCCTGGACCTCCTCGATGACCGAGCGCAGACGCTGCTCGAACTCGCCCTTCATGCTGGCGCCGGCCTGGAGCAGGCCGACGTCCAGGGTGCGCAGGGTGACGTCCTTGAGCGGAGGCGGGACGTCGCCGGCGACGATCTTGAGCGCGAAGCCCTCGACCACGGCCGTCTTGCCCACGCCCGCCTCGCCGGTGAGGATGGGGTTGTTCTGGCGCCGCCGCATGAGGATGTCGACGATCTGGCGGATCTCGGCATCGCGCCCGACGATGGGGTCCAGCTTGCCGGTGCGCGCCTGTTCGGTGAGGTCGACCGTGAAGCGTTTGAGCGCATCCTGCTTGCCCATGGAGGCGGGGGCGATGGCGTCGCTCGCCTCGCCCGGTGCCGCCCCGCCGCCGACCTGCGAGCCGTCCTGGGCTGCCATGGCGTCTTCCGGCGAGCCGCCGACGATCTCGCCGAAGCGGTCGCACAGGGTCTCCAGCTTGATCTTGTCGAATTCCTTGGAGATGGCGGGCAGGGCGTTCTTGAGTCCAGGCGTCTTGAGGATGCCGACGACCAGGTGCCCGGTGCGCACCTGGGACTCCTTGAACATGAGGCTGCCGTAGACCCAGCCGCGTTCGACCGCCTCTTCCACATGCGCGGAGAGGTCCGAGATCGAGGTCGCGCCGGCCGGCAGCCGGTCCAGTGACTCGGTGACGTCTTTCACCAGCCGGGCCGGGTCGATCCCGAACGCCTTGATGATGCGGTGCAGGTCCGAGTCCTGGAGTTGCAGGATCTGATGGATCCAATGCACCAGCTCGACGTAGGGATTTCCGCGCAGCTTGCAGAAGACCGTGGCGCTCTCGATGGCCTTGTAGCCGATGCGGTTGAGCTTGCCGAATAGGGCGACGCGACTGATGTCGGGCATGGTGGGTTCCTCTCAGTTGTTCTCGGACTGCGCCCGCTCAAAGGCGTTTGGCGCATGCGCGCGGTCTTGTCGCTCCAGAGGGAGCCGCTTACGCTCCTCGGTTTTTGTTGCGTACGAAAATACGTACGCCTACGCTGTGGGGTATCACAGACTCCTTCGGGGACGACGACATGGATTCCATGAGCTACTCGGCATTCAGGGCGCATCTGGCGGGCACGCTCGACAAGGTCAACGACGATCACAAGCCGGTCTTGATCACGCGCCAGAACGGCAAGCCCGCGGTCGTCATGAGCCTGGAGGATTTCCAGTCCTATGAAGAGACGGCGTACCTGATGAGCAGCCCCAAGAACGCCGAGCGCCTCAGCCGCGCCATTGCCGATGTCGAGGCCGGCCATCTGAGCCAGCACGATCTCATCGACCCATGATCCTTTCCTGGGCGGAAGCCGCCTGGGAGGACTACCTCTATTGGCAGCAGACGGACCGCAAGACGCTCAAGCGCATTAAGACGCTCAAGCGTATCAATACGCTGATCAAAGACATCCAACGCCAGCCGTTCTCCGGACTTGGTGACCCCGAGCCGCTGAGGCACAACTGGTCCGGCTATTGGTCGCGGCGTATCGACCGCGAGCACCGGCTTGTCTACAAGGTGACTGAATCGGCGCTGATCATCGTCCAGTGTCGCTATCACTATTGATCTCTTTCGCTGGCTTTCGCGGCGCTCCGAGCCTTGCTGGGTTGTGGTTCATGCCGCCCGCTTGGTTGGTGGGAGCGGCGCCTCGCCGCGATCCCGCGCCCCGTCGCGCCGGGGCGGCGCTCCCACGTTGTCGCGCGCCTTACGCCGTCGCGGTCAGGAACCGCAGCGGCTGCAGCTTCAAATCATCCGGATCCTTCTCAGGTGTCCCGCTGGTCGCCCAGGTCGTCCAGCCGAGCTGGCTCTGGCCACCGAGCTGCATGGGCGGCGTCTCCTCGCGGCGCAGGATGAGATTCAGTTCCCAATCCAGTTCGTCCCCCAGATAGTTCCGGACGATGGCGACGAGTCTGGCGAGGCTTTCGCCGCCCGGCAGCAGGCGGCGGTAGTCGTCCAGGCCCAGCGGTCCGAGTTGGATGCGGAACTTGTATTGCCGGTCCCAGATCCGTGAGCCGACGATGGTGGTCAGGCCCAGACGGCCGGTTTCGCGCGAGCCGCCGAGCTTCCATTGGGAGTCTTCCGGCAGGTTGAGCCAGTGTCCGATGAATTCCTCGATGCGCGCCGGCAGGCCGAAGAAGTCCGCGATGATGGCCGTCAAGCCCTCCGGGTGCCGGCTCTGGGCGACCAGACGACCGGCGTAGTGGAGCTTGGCCAGGTCCGGCATGGCGTCGCGCGCGCGGAAGGCCGGCATGCCCTGGCCGAAGAGGGCGGCCAGGTAGACGGCGAAGCGGTCGGTCTCCGGGCGGTCGAAGCTGACGGTCGGGCGCCCGTTCGCCCAGGCGCGATAGAAGAGCGCCAGCATGCGGTGATGGAAGATGTCGGCGAAGCGCGCGAAGGTCGGGTCGCCGATGTTGCGCTCGCGCTCGCGGGCGTACTCGCTCAGATGTAGCGGCAGCGGACCGTTGGGGCCGAAGAGGCCGAGAAAGTAGACCGACAGGCGCGGCGGGCGTCCGGCCTTGTCCGGCTTGAAGCTCGCGAGGGTGGAGGGCGCGAAGCTGAGCGAGGGATCCTGCGCGAGGCGCACGGGCTCCTCGGTCGGACGCGATGTCTGACCGATGCGCGGATGGTCGCGATAGGCGCTTTCCAGCTGGCGCAGCGCCTGGAAGAAGCCGAACCCATGGGGCGACTCCTGCAGCGCCCGCAGCAGGGCTAGCTGGTCTGACGTCGGCCGATTCTCGCTGGCCACCGCATGACCTCGCCGTCGTCTGGCGTGTTGATGACTGTCTCCGTGAAGGAATTGATGGAGACGTATTTCGCGAAGAACTGCTCCAGCACGGCGCCGAGCAGGAAGACACCGCTGCCCTCGAAGGCGCTGGAGTCCATCGTCAGCGTCACCTGCAGACCTCTGGCGTAGGTGACGCGGCCGGGATCCGGCAGTCGGCGCGTGATCGGGCTCGTTTGCACGCTCCGCACGCCATCGACCTGGCGCCGTGTGGCGGCGTCCGCCAGATCGCTGTAGAGGGCAAGCAGCTCGCGCAGCGCGTTGGCGCCTTGCTCCGCGTCCTGGTTGCTGAGCGAGAGATAGTTGAGTGACAGGTGGCTGATGAGCCGCCAGGCACTGTCGCCCTTCGGGAACGACGGTCGTGGTTTGGTCGGACCGGCAACGCAGCGGATGGATTGCACCGGCGCGCTGATCTCCAGGGAGAAGTCCGTGTTGCCCTTGCCGAGCGGCAGCTGCAGCGGCAGGTCGCGGTTGGTGCAAAGGGTGCCGATGGCGAGCTGCCGCAGGCTGTGCCGGTAGGGCGCCTCGTCCGCGTCGACCAGGCTGACGAAGACCTCGCTGCCGATATAGCTGGAGCGCGGCCCGCGCAGCTGCTGCTGGGTGGAGGGGACGCGCGGCTCGCGATGGATGCTGTAGTAGGCGCGATGGGCGCGTCCGCCGACGATGTCCTGCGAGGTGTAGAAGGGTAGGAAGGTCTGCTCCGGGTCCGTGTGGGCGCCGATGCCGACGACCTCCTTGATGCCGAAGATCTCATAGTCCAGCGGCCGGGTGCGGTCCGGGATGACGTGGTGTTCATGGCCCCGGTTGCTCAGATGGACGCGGTCGGCGCGCTTGGGGAAGAGGTTGATGGCCGGCGTGCAGTAGAGCGCGAAGTAGGAGGCGTCGAAGGCGTCCTCGTCGAGCAGGCCGCTCTGATCGAGCAGCACGATGATGTCCAGCTGAGACTCGGCGCAGCGTTTGACCGAGTCGCCGAGGTCCGTGAAGTCGACAAAGAGGTAGCGGTCCGGGAAGGCGAAGTATTCCTGGAGCAGACGGTAGCCCTGGAACGACTGAGGCCCATAGGGCAGCAGCGCTTCGTGATCGTCGAAACCGACCCGTCGGATGCTGCCCGGCTCCAGGCGCGTCTGCCATTCGGGCTCGCTCTTGCTGGGTCGGACCACGACCGCCAGTGCGTGGCCCAGCAGCTCTTCGTAGAGGCGCATGCGCAGACCGTCGCCGCCGCGCAGGAAGAGGCGCAGACGCTCCAGCGGCAGTGCGTTGAAGGGAACGCCCGTGGCGCGAAAGCGAAAGCGGATCCCAGCCTTGACCCCTTTGACGCCCTGGGCGCCGACGGCCAGGGCCGCGGGGGTGTTGAGCGGCTTGGCCTCGATCAGCTCGATCGGCCAGAGCGTCAGGTCGCTCGCCGTGCGGTATTCGCAGGCGGTGCGCTCGCCCTTGCCGAGGATGCTGCGCAGGCTGGTGTCGCGCGGGACCTCGAAACCCTTGGCCAGGTCGCCCTTGGACAGGTCCGGCTGGAGCTGGACCACGGTCATGGAGGGGACGGGGGCGAGGTAGTGCGGATAGACCATTTCCAGCAGGTGCTGGGTGAAGCTCGGGAACTCGGCGTCGAGCTTCAGCTGGACCCGCGCGGCCAGGAAGGCGAAGCCCTCCAGCAGGCGCTCGACGTAGGGGTCCGCGCACTCGAAGCCGTCCATGCCGAGACGGCCGGCGATCTTGGGGTAGTCGCGCGCGAACTCGGCGCCCATCTCGCGGATGAACTGCAGCTCGCGGTTGTAGTAGCGCAGGAAATCGGGATCCATTTTAGTGCGGCGGTCCTGACTGCTCGGTCACCTGCACGTCGCCGAGATCCAGGTCCAGCTCGGTCTTGAGATAGATCCGGAGGGGGACGGGCTGCGCCCACAGCTCGCCCTCGATATCGAAGGTGAGCGCGTTGTGGGTCATGCGCTCGGGGTCGACGCGCGCGTGGACCTTCACGGTCTGGCGCAGGATACGCGGCTCGAAGTCCCAGATGGCCTGGCGGACGGCGCGCTCGATGACGGTGATGTCCACCCCGGATGAGGTGAGCCCGGCCATGTCCGGGATGCCGTAGTTCAAGACGGAATGCGCCACCCAGGGGTAGTCGTCGAGATCCTGCACGCTGTCCAGCCGCCCGGCGTTGAGCAGCCAGGCCAGGTCGCGCAGGACGCTCTCGCGCAACTGCCGCATGGAGAGGACGCGCTTCTCGCGCGACTCCTGCTGTTTGTCGGGCTCATCGTCGGTGAGGCGATCCAGGAGCGCAGGCTGCAGACGCTCCTTCTGCGTGAGCTCAGCCACCGGCGGAATCTGCCTCGTTGTCCGGGTCGTCCGCGCCTTCGGCGTGGGTGTCGAGATCGATACGGCGAACGTCCATGAGAGAGAAGTCGCCCGCATCCGTGGTCAGCATCCGCTGGCCGAGCCCCAGGTAGGTGCCGGGTGTGGGCTCCAGCCATTCGGTCTTGCGGGACAGGCGGATCTGCTCGTCCGCGCTGGACTCGGAGCCTGGATAACGTGTCGGGATCAGGCCGACGGATTCGCCGCCATTGGCCCAGGTGAAGTAGGCCGGCATCCAGACGACATCGCGCAGGTCGGCCGGGGCCTCGATCTGGATGGTCCGGATGCGATGGAATGGGATCCAGTAATAGCGGCCCTCGACCACGGCCTCCAGGATGGGGCCGAGGCGGGGGTCGGCGTCCGCGATCCAGGCGAACGCCTGGTCGTCGATCATGCCGCTGGTGGCCGGCGCCGCGGCGAAGGCCTCGTCGCGAAGCCGCGCCGCTTCGCCAAGCTGCCCCGCCGCCGTGCGCTGTAGCGATTCGAGCACCAGCGCCAGCCAGTGCTCCGGATCGCCGAAGATCAACGGGGATCGTTTGCCCGCGAAGATGGCGGCGCGCAGGTTTTCGCAGCGAATGGCTTCGCGATAGGTCTGCACCATGGACAGGGCCGCCGGATCCATCTGGCCCGAGACCTCCAGCTGATTGAGCGCCCGCTCCCAGTCGCCCTGCACGGCCAGCAGTTGGAAGAGGAAGATCCGGTGCCTGGGGTTGGCCGCGTCCTTGCGGACGGCCTGTTTGAGTTCGGCCAGCGCATCGTCCAGCCGGCCCTCGGCGAGCAGTTGCTCCGCGGACATGGCGTGCTCCCCCTGGCTCAGGTCGGTTTGCCCGTCTTGAGGTCGAAGCCCTTGTCCGTGGCCTCGGTCTGGGTACCGCCGGCGTCGAACTGGGTGTACTTCTGGATGATCTTGGTGAAGCTGACCATGAAGCTCTCCATCGGCCGCTCCCCGCCGCTCGAGAGCGAGTAGGAGGAGATGATCGGCTCGTAGAGTTCGTACTTCATGTAGACCTGGTCCGCGCCCTCGCCACCGGTCTGGATGAAGTGCACCTCCGCCATGTCGCAGATCTTCTTGCCGTAGATGGACTGGGCGAAGATCTCGTTGGAGGCGATGTCGGCGTCCTTGGAGCAAGCCACCTCGCTGAAGTTTGGGGTGCTGGTCTCGCGGTCCTTGCCCGAGCCGCTGACGGTGATGGTGCGCGCCACTCCAAGCTGGATGGAGGTCAGATTGATCCAGTCCTCATGGCCGGATTGCTGCGCGTCGCCTTTGATGATGCCGCCGAAGTCGATAAGGATCATGGTGAGCTCCTCAATTGTCAGTTGGCAGTTGTCAGTTGTCAGTGGACAGTTGTCAGGCTTATTTCTTGCCTGACGGCAGTTTGGAGACCAGGCGCAGGGAGACCGTCAGGCCCTCCAGCTGGTAGTGCGGACGCAGGAAGAACTTGGAGCTGTAGTAGCCCGGATTGCCCTCGACCTCCTCGACGACGACCTCCGCGCCGGCCAGCGGTCGCCTGGCCTTGTCCGACTCCGTGGCGGTCGCGGGATTGTTGAGCACGTACTTGCCGATCCAGTTGTTGAGCCAGGTCTCCATGTCGGCGCGCTCCTTGAAGGAACCGATCTTGTCGCGGACGATGCACTTCAGATAATGCGCGAAGCGGCAGGTCGCGAAGAGATAGGGCAGGCGCGCCGAGAGGTTGGCGTTGGCCGTGGCGTCTGGGTCGTCGTACTCGAAGGGCTTCTGCAGCGACTGGGCGCCGATGAAGGCCGCGAAGTCCGAGTTCTTCTTGTGGATGAGCGGCATGAAGCCGTTCTTCGCCAGCTCCGCCTCGCGGCGGTCGCTGATGGCGATCTCGGTCGGGCACTTCATGTCCACGCCGCCGTCGTCGGTCGGGAAGGTGTGGGTCGGCAGACCTTCCACCGCGCCGCCGGACTCGATGCCGCGGATGCGCGAGCACCAGCCGTAATACTTGAAGGAGCGGGTGATATTGGTCGCCATGGCGTAGGCCGAGTTGGCCCAGGTGTACTTGTTGTGGTCCGCGCCCTCGGTGTCTTCCTCGAAGTCGAACTCGTCGACGGGGTTGGTCTTGGCGCCATAGGGCAGGCGCGAGAGGAAGCGCGGCATGGCCAGGCCGATGTAGCGCGCGTCGTCCGATTCGCGTAGCGAGCGCCAGGCGGCGTACTCGGGGGTCTGGAAGATCTTGGTCAGGTCGCGCGGATTGGCCAGCTCGCGCCAGGAGTCCATCTGCATGACGGCGGGATCGGCCCCCGCGATAAAGGGCGCGTGCATGGCGGCGCAGACCTTGGAGATCTCGCCCAGGCACTCGACATCCGGCGGGCTGTGGTCGAAGTGGTAGTCGCCGACCAGGCAGCCGAAGGGCTCGCCGCCGAACTGGCCGTATTCTTCCTCGTACATCTTCTTGAACAGCGGGCTCTGATCCCAGGCCGTGCCCTTGTACTTCTTCAGGGTCTTGTGGACCTCTTTTTTGGAGATGTTCATGACGCGGATCTTGAGCATCTCGTCCGTTTCGGTGTTGTTCACCAGGTAGTGCAGGCCGCGCCAGGCGCCTTCCAGTTGCTGGAAGTCCTCGTGGTGGAGGATGAGATTGACCTGCTCCGTGAGCTTTTTGTCGATCTCGGCGACGATGGACTCGATGGTGCGGAGCACGTCCGTGGAGACGACCACGGTGCCGGCCAGCGCCTGCTCGGCCAGCGTCTTGACGGCCTCGGTCACGGCCTCCTTGGCGCGCTCGGACTTGGGTCGGAACTCCTTCTCCAGCAGGGCGCTGAAGTCGCCGGCTTCCAGGGCTTCGCCGGCGGCTTCCGGCTGGACTTGGGTGTCTGCTTCGGCCATGGTCAAGCCTCCGTCTTCGCAGATTCGTCAGCGGCGTCGGGTGCGTCCGCATCGCCCTTGGGCTTGGGGGCGGAGGCCAGCGCCTGCAGCAGCGCGGGATCCTGCAACGCCTTGGCGATGAGTTCTTCCGCACCGGACTTGCCGTCCATGTAGCTCATGAGGTTAGAGAGCTGCTCGCGCGCCTCCAGCAGCTTGCCGAGCGCGCCGACCTTGCGGGCCACGGCCGCCGGGGAGAAGTCGTCCATGCTCTCGAAGGTGATATCGACGCTCATGTTGCCTTCGCCCGTCAGCGTGTTGGGAACCTGGAAGGCGACACGTGGCTTCATCGCCTTGAGTCGATCGTCGAAGTTGTCGACGTCGATCTCGAGAAACTTGCGGTCGGCAACGGCGGGCAGGGGATCCGCGGGCTTGCCGGAGAGGTCGGATATGACGCCCATGATGAAGGGGAGTTGGATCTTCTTCTCCGCGCCGTAGAGCTCGACGTCGTATTCGATCTGGACCCGTGGTGCGCGATTTCTGGCTATGAATTTCTGGCTGCTTTCCGCCATGGGAGTCCCCCTCGTTGGCTGGTCTCAGGTCAGGGGTCTGGGGAAACGTCGCTTGACGCCTTACCCCGGCCCCCTAGTTGTCGGATTGTGGGCCGCGAATCACCTGCGCTTGCGAGAGGCCGTCCGGGGCCAGGTCTTCCAGGATCTCCAGAAAATCCTTGGAGACCAGTCGTTTCGCTCGAACCAGCAGCAGAGGGATGGGGCTGGAGGGCTCCTGGCGACGGTAGTAGTCGATCAGGAGGTCCAGGGCTCGCACCACGTCTGCACGGTTGTTGATCGCGCCCAGGTTGGCATTAGCAATCGCCTTGCCAGATGTGGCTCGATCCTCCGTTTCGGCCCCGGTTCCGGTCTCCGCGCATTCCCCGTCTTCCGCGTCAGGCGCGATGCCCGCCCGCTCCGTCAGCGGCTTGAGCACGGCCTTGCGCGCGGTCTGAATGAGTTCGCTCAGTGGCTCGAGATCCGGGGCCGCGTCGATACCGACGCGCTCGGCGAACTGGGTCTCGATGACGCCGGTGAGCGCGAGCGCACCCTCGATCGAGGCCATTGTGGCCTGCAGTCGGTCCAGATCGACCTCCTGGAAGGCGGCCTCGATCAACTGTAGCTCGGGAATTGGGGCCTTGCCGTCCTTCGGGGCCGGCAGCTCTTTGTTCGCGATCTGCAGATCCCGCAGGCTGAAGCGGCCGATCCCGCGCGCGTCGACCAGGGGTGCGGAGCGCAGGCCCTCGAGGGTCGACTCGGCGTCGGCGAGCGTGATGATGGTGTTGACGCGCAGCGTCGGGTCGTTGTCGTCGTCGGGATCGAGTTGGGGGTGCAGGCTCTCCCAGTGCTGTTCGACCAATCCCGTGATGAGCATGAGCCCTTCATGGAAACCGCTCCAGCCATGGGTGTGGGCGAGGGCACGCGCGAGATGCGTCGCGACCCTTAGATCCTTGGTTCTGGCCAGGAGGTCGACGGCTTGGCGTTCGACCTCGGCCCAATCGGGCTCCTCGGCCGGGATGATGGTGTCGCCGAACTGCTGCTCGGGTTTGCCTTCGGTGGCGCGTTCCAGCGCGCCGTAGGCCGGGTCGTATTCGAGGTTGTCGCCGCAGGGGGCGTCGGGAGAGATCACCGCGAGCAAGCCTTGGATGTCGATCAAAGCCGTACTCCTGTGCATCGTCGGGGTCCGAGCAGGGGCTTCGCCAGGGAGCGCCTGCGCAGGACCGCTGCTGCGCGAACGGGTTGCCGCCTGGCACAAAGTATAGGCCACTGAATGCTTGGCTGGTGGCGACAGTCCGCGATTGGTCTCGCGTTGGGCATTCGCTACGCACAGGACGGAAGACGCCGCGGTCAATAACCTTCTGTGATACTCGGGATAAGCTGAGGCATTCCGATCTTGCTGTCAATGGCCGTCAATTCGCGTTCGCTTGCGGCCTATCCCTGGGCCGTTCGTAGGCCGGGCCAACCTGAGCCGATCGGCTCGAAATGGCTGGTCCGGCGTCTGTTGAGTGCGGCCTGCCGTCTTCGGTTGTTATTGAAAATCAAGCGATTGATGACTTGGCATGGGTTCTGTAATGGGTGAGTTACCAGAGACGTGAATGGGACGATGAGTCAGAACCCGTTGAGTCAGAACCCATTGGGCGCACTCGGAGAACCCTGAACGCAACGACATCCGACCTAGGAGTTCACCATGATCCTTATCGACTTCGGCGGCATCATCAAAGGCGACGCGCAGCAATCCGGCCATGAGGACTGGATCAACCTGACCTCCATCCAGCTTGGCGTGGCGCGCACCATCACCGTCAGCGGCTCGGGCAAGGACCGCGAGACCAGTACCCCAAACTTCAGCGAGGTGGCTTGCTCCAAGGACGCCGACATCGCCTCCAACGAGATCTTCGCCCAGTCCATCTACGGCAAGAAGATCTGCGACATGGCGGAGGTGCACTTCATCCAGACCGGTGGCGAGGGCGCCGATCAGGTCTACATGAAGTACGAGCTCTACGAGCCGATCATCTCCTCCTACTCGCTCTCGAGCGGCGGGGAGCGGCCGATGGAGAGCTTCATGGTCAGCTTCACCAAGATCGTCCAGAAGTACACCCAGTTCGACGCCGGCGGCACCCAGACCGAGGCGACCGACAAGGGCTTCGACCTCAAGACGGGTAAACCGACTTAAGGGGCGGACTGGATGACCCGAGGCTGATGCCTTGCGACCTGGCGAGCCGGATGCCGATCCGCTCGGTATCCGGTGACGCAGGTCGACCCTTTCTTGGCAAGTGGGCTTGGCCGCGGAGTGCGGCGGAAGGGGCAGGGAGTCGATTCGCTTCAAGATTTTCGAGGTCCATGCGGGTTTCCGCTGCGCCGAGAGCAACATGCAATGCACTTGATCTTGGATTGTCTACTCTGTCTTCTATGCGTCTCCGCGGTCTTTTTTGTCTACGCGATCATCAGACCCGCTGAAATCGCGTACTCTCGGAGATCATCCGACCAGGGATTATCCGACCAGCGCCCATCCGACGCAGACACCGAGGAGCATCCGTCATGCCGTCCGGTTCGGAATACAGTCAAAACGCCAGGCTGATCGGGCTCACCACCCCGCTGGGCGAGGATGTCCTCCTGCTGCGCGGCATGGTGGCGCAAGAGCGGTTGAGCGCCCTCTTCGAATTCGAGCTCGACCTCCTGAGCGAGAACGATCAGATCTCCGCCGCGGACCTCCTGGGGCAACCCGCGACGATCCGGCTCGAGATGCAGGACCAGACCCCGCGTTTCTTCAACGGTGTCGTCAGCCGCCTGTCCCATGTCGGTTTCGAGGGCAGGCTGGCGCGGTATCAGGTGACGCTGGTGCCTTGGTTGTGGCTGCTCACCCGCACCTCGGACTGCCGCATCTTTCAGGAGATGACGGCGCCGGACATCATCAAGCAGGTCTTTCGGGATGCCGGTTTCACGGACTTCGACGATCGCCTGAGCGCGCAGTACCGCACCTGGGAATACTGCGTCCAGTATCGCGAAACCCACTTCAACTTCGTGAGCCGCCTCATGGAGCAGGAGGGGATGTACTGGTATTTCACGCACGAGGACGGCAAGCACACCCTGGTCATGGCGGACGGCTACAGCGCGCACCAGAGCGTGCCGGGGTATGCCGAGATTCCCTACCATGCCGCGGATATGGCCGCCGAGCGCGACGAGGATTTCATCTTCGAGTGGTCGATCTCCGCCGCGGTGCGCCCTGGCGCCTTCGTGCATGACGCCTTCGATTTCAAGAAGCCGAGTTCGGAGCTGCGCACCTCCTCGGCGATGGCGCGCGAGCATCTGCACGCCGACCACGAGATCTATGACTACCCCGGCGAGTATGTCGCGGTCGGCGAGGGCGAGCGCTATGCCGGCGTGCGCATGGAGGAGCTGCAATCCGACCGCGAGGTCGCCTACGGGCAGAGCTTCGCGCGCGGCCTGTCCGTCGGCTACCTCTTTCGCCTGAACGACTATCCGCGGGCCGATCAGAACCGCGAGCACCTGGTCATCTCCGCCAAGCATGAATTGCAGGGCGACGAGTTTCAGACCTCGGGTGCCGCGAGCAGCGGCATCCTCTATCGCTCCAGCTTCACCGCGATGGACGCCAGGGAGCCTTTTCGGTCCTTGCGTCTGACGCCGAAGCCCGTCGTCCAGGGACCACAGACCGCGACCGTGGTGGGACCCTCGGGCGAGGAGATCTGGACCGATGAGTACGGCCGCATCAAGGTCCAATTCCACTGGGACAGGTACGGGAAGATGGACGAGAACAGCTCCTGCTGGATCCGCGTCTCCCAACTCTGGGCCGGTGGCAAGTGGGGCGCGATGCACATCCCGCGCATCGGGCAGGAGGTCATCGTCGACTTCCTCGAAGGCGATCCGAACCAGCCGATCGTGACCGGGCGCGTCTACAACGCCGATCAGCCCGTGCCCTACGAGCTGCCCAAGTACGCGCGCTACTCGACCATCCGCTCCCACACCACCAAGCAGGGGACGGTGAGCGATTTCAACGAGCTGCGTTTCGACGACCTCAAGGACAAGGAGCAGGTGTTCCTGCATGCGCAGCGGCGGATGGACGTGCGCGTGAAGCGCAACAAGTACGAGACCGTTCAGGGGGCGAGCAACACCCAGATCGGCGGCGGGCACGTGCTGACCATCGGCAAGTCCTTCGATCTCCACGTGAAGGAGGACGTCTATGCGCGCACCGACGGGGAGATCGATCTTGGCACGGGCGGCGATCTGCTGGTGGATATCGGCGGCGCAGCCAAGATCCACGTCTCCCAGACGGTCGAGCAGAACGCCACCAGCATCCTGCTCGAGGGCAGCCGCCACGTCACCCTCAAGTGCGGCGGTTCCTTCGTCAAGGTCGCGCCGGACGGGATCACCATCCAGGGACCCATGATCCGCGTCAATTGCGGCGGCAGCACGCCAGGCGCCGCGAGCTTCGACATGACGGATCCGCTGGATGCGGCCGGTGCCGATACCGGTGTCCCCGGCTATGTCGACAACCTCCCGCGCGGTGGCGGCGGCGGTCGCCGCACCCGCCATGTCAGCCCGGAGCGTGCGCGCGCCATCACCCGCAACGCGGACGGCTCGGTCAACTACGGTGGTTCTGGGATTCGGATCTCGGGCTCCGACAGCTTCGTGAACAGCACGGTCGCCACCCTGGATTCGCTCGACGGCACCCAGACCGGGCATCAACTGATCGACAACCTGCAGGGCAACGGCCATGTCGCCTCCATCGAGGAGAACGCCGCCGCGTCCGCCGCCGGGGGCGGTGGCATGACGACCATGACCTCCGCCAACGGCTTCCCCTCCGGCACCAGCGTCAACATGGGGAGCGCGGGCGTCCAGACCTCGGACGGTTCCGGCTCCGACAGCGTGGTCAACTGGCAGCCGGGGGCCAATACGCAGTACACGGACGCCGCCGGCAATACCCACACGCAGCCGGATGAGGCGCTCCTGGGACATGAGCTCAACCATGCCGACCACAACGCGCGTGGCGTCAACGGTTCGGCGACGCCGGATCCGGCGGATCCGACGGGAAATCAGGAGGAATCGCGCACCATCGGTCTCAACGATCACGCCGATGAGCCGGTGAGTGAGAACAACATCCTGCGTGACATGGGTGAAGACTGGAGGCGAACGGATCATGACACGACCGCGCGGACCGTCCCCTGATCGATGGAGATCCCGGTTAGGCCCGGCCCAACTGGCCGGCCTGCTCCTGATGCAGCTTTGCGGAGGATTGACGATGACTGAGAGTGCGCTCGCCGTGGAGCTCCAGGCGCAAGTGAACAAGCAGACGGCGACCGAATTGACCCTGGCCTACGAGCTTCGCAATAGCACCGGATCGCGGATCTTCGTTTTCGACCATCTGCTGTATTTCGACGCCAAGGGCGCGACCCGGCGCGCGGATACTGGCGCCTATGTCTTTCAGGACGGCGGCGGCGTGGCACGGGTCGTGCGCGGCTTCATCGCGCCGCCCATGTTCATGTCCGTCGCGCGCCGCCCACCGATCGTGGCGTCCGCCATCAACCCCGGCTGGGCGAGTGCCGGGGTCATCAAGCTGGCGCTGCCGCTCGCGGAGGCCAACGCCTACTTCCCGCCGCAGGTCTGTGATCCCGCCTCGGCGCGGCCCATCACGCGGCTGCGGGTCCAGATCGGCTGGGTCGAGGAGCGCGAGGGGGTCAAGACCGGCCCCTTCGAGATCGACCACAAGTCGCTCGTTCGGCTGATCGGCGGCTGGGGCTCGCCCCTGCAGCGGACCGCGCAGATCGATGTCCTGGTGACCGGGATCAGGCTCTGCCCCTATGTCGGGCAGTTCGATCGTCCGCAACTGCAACACTGAGAGGAGACGCCGATGCCGCAAGGTCCAGCCGCGCGTTTGACGGATTCGGTCGCGCACCCCTTGCCGCCCGTGCTGACGGGAGGCCCCGGGAGCCCGAACGTCCTCATCGGCATGCGCCCGGCCTGGCGCGGCCTGCCGCTCGCCGCGGTGGCCGCGCTGCAGGCCGCGAAAGCGACCGCGGATGCGGCGATCCAGACGGCCCAGGCCGCCACGGTGGCCGCGGCCGGCACGCCGGGCGCGCCGGCCGCCTATGCGGCCGAGCAAGCCGCCAAGGGCGCCGCTCTATCGGCCATGAGCGCCGCCATCACGGCCGCGGCGGCGGGAGGAACCGATATCCACGCCTGCGCGACGCCCTCGCCGGTGCCACCGCACGGGCCGGGTGTCGTGATCAACGGCTCGGCGAGCGTCCAGATCAACAATCTGCCCGCCTGCAGGCTCGGTGATACCTTGCTGGAGGCCATCGGTCCGCCCAACACCATCACCAGCGGCGAGATGACGGTCATCATCGGCGGGTGAGGCGGACAGGCGCATGAGGTCTCTGCCATGACAGATCAGAACAAGGGTGCGGTGGCCGGGCGTCTTCCGGGGTCCATTGGCGTCCGTCCGGCGACCAGTGCGCGCACCGCCGCCTCGCCATCGCCCGCGCTCCTGGAGCAGCTCCACCACTACCGCTATCCCGTCCGCCGGCGGTTGCAGTGCTGTTTCTTCTGGACCAGCAACGCCCTCAAGAACAACGCGCCGGCCTATGTGGCGGCGGCGAACGCCCGGCTCGACGAGCACAACCTGGTGCTCGATATCTGTCCCGGTGTCGAGAAGACGGCCGCGCACACCGTGACATTCAACGAGTTGGTCAATACCTCGCACGAGGAGGAGCTGCGCAATCTGGTGCACAAGGCGCACGATCATGAGGGCCGTATCCCCGTCATCTTCTGCCGCTTCGCCGGGGCGCTCGGCGGCGACTCGGACACCCTGGGATACCTGGTGCGGCTGGAGAATTGGCTGCCCTTCATTCTGATCAATGCGGACAAGGATTCCGCGGACGGGGTGACCCTGCTGCACGAAATCGGCCATGCCTCCGGCTGTGGTCACGAGCAGTCGGCCAAGGGGGATCTCTATCCGAACTTCATGAGCTACCCGCCGCCGCCGCGCACGGGCATTCTGCGCAAGCAGGTGATCCGGCTAGCGCGCAGCTATTTCGCCCGCGATGCGTGACGCGCACGCGAGCCAGTGTGCTGGGCGCTAAAGGATACGGCTGTCCTGGTGCGGGGAAGCGCGGGAGAATGGCGCTGCGTGGTTTCGGCGCGATGCGTCTCTCGGACGGCACGCATCGGGGCCTTCTCGAACTCCGGACGAGCCGCGGCGGCGCGCCCGGAGTCAAACGACTGTTGGAGACTCACTGATGCTCATCGATCGCTCTCGTCCTTTGCATCCAGCTGCGCCCGCGCCTCGCGCTCGGTGGCGAACCCTCTGTTTCTGCGGCGGCGTGCTCTCCCTGCCAGGCACGCTGTTGGCGCAACCGGCGATCCCCGTCGGTCCAGACAATGCTGGACCCGTCGCGCCTCTGGTGTCCTCCTACGACGACGCCTTGAGTCTCACGACCGTCAATGGGGCTATTGCGGGCGAGGCGATTCTGGCCACCTGTGTGACCGGACGCAACGCCGACGGAACCGCGCGTAATCAGAAGTTCCAGGACGACTGCGATCTCATCGTCGGCGGTGCCTCTCAGGACGAGATGGGCAGCGCGGTGGCGCTCGAGCAGTTGGCCGCCGATCAGATCAATGCACAGAATTCGGCGGCGGTGCGCGCCGCAGGCGTCGGTGTCGCCATGGTGCAGAACCGCCTGCAGCGGATCAGACTGGCGGAGCGCGCTGGCGATGAGGATCCCTTCATGATCGCCTCGCGGGGCGTGCTGTCCACGGCATCGGGCGGGGCTGCCAGCGCGGACCTCGCGGCGGGTCCCTTCGGCGGCTTCTTCAACTACGAGTACGCGGGCGGCGATGAGGACCAAACGGCCTATCAGCCGGGCTACGACTTCTCGCGCTGGTCCCTGGCGGCGGGCATGGACTATCGCGTCAATGAGCGCCTCGTCAGCGGCCTGGCCGTGCGCTATTCCAACGAGGACGCGAACTTCGACAGCAATCGCGGCGAGCTAACCGGGGATTCCTGGGGGCTCCTGGGCTATGCCTCCTATTTCCTGCCGAGCGGCCTCTTCATCGACGGCTCGATCGGCTACGCCAACACGGGCTATGAGCTGGAGCGCCGCATCGATTACAGCATCGCCGGGAGCACGGCGCATCAACTCGCGAAATCGGACCCGGACGCGGATGTCTGGAATCTGAGTCTCGGTGCCGGCTACGACCTCTTTCTCAACCCCTTCACCCTCACCCCCGCGCTGCGCCTGAGCTATGTCGAGAACAGTGTCGACGGCTATCGCGAGACCATGTCCGACCCGACGGGCGTCGGCGGCGCGATGGCCCTGGCTGTCGATTCCCACACCTACGATTCCCTGACCTCCAACCTCGGCGTGCAGATCTCGCGGGCCATCAGCACCGAATCCGGCATTCTCCTGCCCCAACTGCGGATTGGCTGGATCCACGAATTCCAGAACGACCAGACGCGCGTGGGTGCGACCTTCGTCAACGACATCAACCAGCAGCCGCTCTACGTCCTGACCGACAAGCCGGACCACGACTACTTCGACCTGGGGCTTGGGCTGTCCGGCCAATTCTCCAACGGACGCTCGGCGTTCATCGCCTACAACACGCTGCTCGGCTACGAGGACGTGAACTATCACGCGATCACCGCTGGTGTGCGCTTGGAGTTCTGAGACGGGGGTGTGCAATGCCGTGGGCGGGCGAGCCGATGGTGCTCGCCACGCCCGCACAGAGCGCGAGCCAGGCTGCTCGCGCGCTCATCCAGTGGCCATCGCCTCCCTCTCCGCCCGATGGCGTCCGCTGCGATGACCCCGCTCGATGAAACCCGCTATGCGCCGCGTCCAACGCGCCAGGCGCCATTGCCCGCGTTGCAGCTCGACTACCTGGATGCGCGCGGCCAGCCACGTCGGATGCGGCTCTCGGACGCCCTGATGGTGGGCCGCGCGGACGACTGCGGTCTGCGCCTAGAGCACCCCCTGGTCAGCCGGCAGCACCTGGTCATCTTTCCCGAGGCGGGGCGCTGGTGGCTGCGCGACCTGCAGAGCAGCAACGGCACCCTGGTCGGTGGCCGGCCGATCGAGAGGCTGCCCTTGAACGGCGTCATCACCCTGGAGCTTGGCTCCGGCGGCCCCCGTCTGAGGCTCTCCCTGGCCGAGCGCCCGTCCGAGCCCGCGCCGCCGTCGTTCGAGGCGGTCTCGCGGCACTATTTTCAGGAGGATCGACCCGGCGGCGTCGGCGAGCACACGCGCTTCATCCGTCTGGCCTTTCACGACCTGAAGCGCCGTCAGCGCCGGCTCTATCTGGGACTGATCAGCCTGTTCATGCTGCTGCTGATCGCGGTCGGCGGCTATGCGCTCTTCCAGCACCAGCAGTTGGTCAAGACGGCGCGTCTGGCCAATGACGTCTTCTATGCGATGAAGGAGCTGGAGCTGCAGATCGCCGATCTGGAGGCCGGGATCGACGCGGACGCCTCGGCCGAGCTCAAGGCCCAGGTCGCCGACTCCAAGCGTCAGCTCATCGCGATGCGCGAGCGCTACGACGTCTTCGTCGAGCAGGTTCAGGCGGCGCGGCCGATCCCGCTGGATTCCGAGGACACGCTGATCCTGCACATCGCCCGGATCTTCGGCGAGACGGAGGTGGACGTGCCCAAGGACTTCGCGGCCGAGGTGAAGGCATACATTCGCAAGTGGCAGTCGTCGCCGCGGATGAGTCGCGCGATTCGCCGGCTCAAGGAGAACGGCTATGGCCCCATCATCCGCCGCGAGCTGGAGGCGCAGGAGCTGCCGCCCCAGTTCATGTACGTCGCGCTGCAGGAAACCAATTTCCAACCCCGTGCCGTGGGTCCGCCGACGCGCTATGGCCGCGCCAAGGGGATGTGGCAATTCATTCCGGCGACCGCTAAGCGCTACGGTGTCCAGCCGGGACCGCTTCAGCAGACCGGCCAGTACGACCCCGAGGACGAGCGTCACGACGTTGCCAAGGCCACTCGCGCGGCGGCCAAGTACCTGAAGGACATCTACCGCACCGATGCCCAGGCGTCCGGGCTGCTGGTCATGGCCTCCTACAACTGGGGCGAGGGCAACATCATCAAGCGGCTGCGCCAGATGCCCAAGAACCCGCGCGAGCGCAATTTCTGGAAGCTGCTGCGCGACCACAAGATCCCCAGGGAGACCTACGACTACGTCTTCTATATCGTCTCCGCCGCAGTCATCTGCGAGAACCCGGCCCTGTTCGGGTTCGACTTCGCGAACCCCCTGGCACCGGGATGAGCGATCTCGGGGCGATGCTCCTGCGCGCCTCGCTGCTGCTGTCGGCGGTCACGGTCGCGATGGTTGGCTGCGTCGCCACCCATGGCGAGCTGGCCCCGGATCGGATCGCCGCCGCTCATGGGATGCAGCGGCGTGTGATTCATAGCCAGCGCTTCGAGCACCTCGCCTACATGCAGGGCGATCTGGAGTCCGCGCGCGAGGTCCACCTCTATCTGGAAGGAGATGGGGTTCCATGGCGCGGCCGTTACCAGGTCTCACCCGATCCGACACCTCGCAATCCACTGGCGCTGCGACTCATGGCCTTGGATCCCGCCCCGTCGGTCTACCTCGGTCGCCCCTGCTACTTCGGCTTCGCAACGGCGGACGGCTGCAATGCGTGGCTCTGGACGCATGCGCGCTATGGCCCGGAGGTCGTCGAAAGTCTGGTCGAGGCGATCGAGCGTCTGCTTCCGCCGGATGGCGGGCGCCGCCTCACCCTGGTGGGCTACAGCGGCGGCGGTGTGCTCGCCGCCCTGGTCGCGCCGCGCCTCAAGGGTCGGGTTCGGCTGGTCACCCTGGCCGCGAATCTCGACATCGACGCCTGGGCCGACCGTCACGGCTACAGCCGTCTGAGTGCATCCATCAACCCGGCGGATCAGCCGCCCATCGACCGCGCCATCACACAGCTCCATCTCATGGGGTCGGAGGATCGGGAGGTTCCACCCGCGACCATCGCGCGCTTCATCGCGACCAACCGCGGCGCGCGGACGCAGCTCGTCCCAGGCTACGATCATCGCTGCTGCTGGATCCAAGGCTGGCCGGGGCTGCTCGATCGATTGGATGACTGACAGCCTGCACCAGGAGAGTGCGTATGGGGTACCATCAAGGGGCAGGGTGCGCGGGGGTGGATCGCGCGCGCAACCGAAAAGTACATGTTTTGCAGGTGTTTACCGACTGGCTTCGGTCTTGCTTCACACCAACCTTCACCATGTCGTCAGATCAGCAGCCTATCCGCGGGCCGGGCTCGATCCCCTGGGAGCACCCATGCGCACTCGGCGCGCTTCCCAGACTGACTAGCATGCGGGATTGCGATTTCGCTGACGGCACTCTTCAAATTCTGCGAGGAATCCCAGCGATATGAGCAGTGTTCACGACGGCGCCAAACGTACCGGCAATCAGAGACTGCTTCGGTGGGTCGACGAAATCGCCGCCCTATGCAATCCGGACCGTGTTTACTGGTGTGACGGCAGTCAGGAGGAGTACAACCGGCTGTGCGAGGAGATGGTCGAGACCGGCTCCTTCGTTCGGCTCAACCCAGAGAAGCGTCCGAACAGCTATCTCGCCTGCTCGCATCCCAGCGATGTCGCCCGCGTCGAGGATCGCACCTTCATCTGCTCGCGACGCGAGGAAGATGCCGGACCCACCAACAACTGGATGGATCCGCGCAAGGCCAAGCCCCTGCTCAAGACGATCTTCAAGGACTGCATGCAGGGCCGCACCCTCTACGTCATCCCCTTCAGCATGGGACCCTTGGGGTCTCCGATCGCCCATATCGGCGTCGAGATCACAGACTCGCCTTACGTCGTGGTCAATCAGCGCATCATGACTCGGATGGGTCAGGCCGTGCTGGATACGCTTGGCGATGAGGGTGAGTTCGTGCCCTGCGTGCACTCCGTGGGTGCCCCGTTGCGGCCGGGCGAGCAGGACGTGCCCTGGCCCTGTGCCTCGCGTGTCGAGGACAAGTACATCAGCCATTTCCCGGAGACGCGGGAGATCTGGTCCTACGGCAGCGGCTATGGCGGCAACGCCTTGCTCGGCAAGAAGTGCTTCGCGCTGCGGATCGCCTCGGTCATGGCGAGAGACGAGGGTTGGCTGGCCGAGCACATGCTGGTCATGGGTGTCGAGTCTCCAGAGCACGAGAAGCTCTATGTCGCCGCCGCCTTCCCGAGCGCCTGCGGCAAGACCAACTTCGCGATGCTCATCCCGCCCAAGGGCTACGAAGGCTGGAAGGTCACGACCATCGGCGACGACATCGCCTGGATCAAGCCGAACGAGGACGGGCGCTTCTACGCCATCAACCCCGAGTACGGCCTCTTCGGCGTCGCCCCGGGCACCAACGCGACCTCCAATCCCAATGCCCTGGCGGCCCTCAAGGACAACAGCATCTTCACCAACTGTGCCCTGACGGATGACGGCGACATCTGGTGGGAAGGGCTGACCGAGGAGCCCCCGGAGCATCTGATCGACTGGCAGGGCAATGACTGGGTGCCCGGCTGCGGCAGGCCCGCGGCCCATCCGAACGCCAGGTTCACCGCTCCGGCATCGGCCTGTCCGTCCATCGACCCGGAGTGGGAGAATCCGCGCGGCGTCCCGATCAGCGCCTTCCTCTTCGGCGGGCGGGTCAGCAAGCACTTCCCGCTCGTCTTCCAGAGCTACAACTGGGAGCACGGCGTCTACATGGCCGCCACCATGGGCTCCGAGGCGACCGCCGCATCCATCGGCCAGGCCGCCATGCGCCGTGATCCCATGGCCATGCTGCCCTTCTGCGGCTACAACATGGCCGACTATTGGCGCCACTGGCTACGGATCGGCCGCAGTCACGTCTCCACGCCGCCGCGCATCTTCCGCGTCAACTGGTTCCGCAAGGACGAGCATGGCCGCTTCATGTGGCCGGGCTTCGGCGAAAACATGCGGGTGCTGGAGTGGGTCGTGAAGCGCTGCAACCATCAGGGCGCGGCGGTCGAGAGCCCCATGGGTTGGATACCGGACTATGACGCCTTCAACTGGGACGGCCTGGACTTCGACCGCAAGACCTTCTACGCCATCATGAACATCGATCGCGAGCACGCACGCCAGGAGACCAACGACCAGGAGGAACTCTTCACCCGCTTCGGCGACCACCTGCCGCGCGAGATGGAGATCGAGCGCGAGCTGCAACTCGCCCGCCTCTTTCACTCCCCCAAGGTCTGGGATCTGTCGGCAACCTCGCGGGACTGAGGTAGGTGGACAAATAGGTGGGAGCGGCGCCTCGCCGCGACCGCGCGCCGATCGCGCCGGGGTAGCGCTCCCACCTTGGCGGCTGACAGCTGATTGCTGACAGCCCTTGCCTGGCTCAATAGAACTCCCACCGAACACCCGCGTCGATCAGGTGATCCGTCCAGTCGCTCTTGTCGATCAGGGTGCTGTAGTTGATGAAGGACGACACGCCTTTCGGGAACACCGCTGAGAGGCCCAAGCTGATGCGGAAGTAGTCCCGGTCCGGATCATCCGTATTGATGAGGAAGGTCGTGCTCGTCGGATCCGCGGCGAAGCGGGCCGACAGGGCCGAGGCGTCGTTGTCGTACTCATGCTCCCACTCGATGCGGGCCTGCGGCACCAGCACGGCCGTCTCGGTGTTGAAGACACGCGAGATGCGCGCGCCCAGTGTGGAGGTGACCGAGGTCGCGTCGAATCCGTCCATCTCCAGATTCAAGCCGCCCGCGTCCGTCTCACGATAGCTATCCACGTCGACGCTCAGATAGGCGACCCTGCCGTAGACGCCGTAGGCGAAGGGACCCTCGTTGATGTCGTAGCCGGTGCCCAGGCTGGCGCCGAACTGGGTGCCGCTGAAGGCGGCCCTGGCCTGGCGGCTGACCGTATCCAGCGATGAGGTGATTTGGTAGTCGATGTTGCGCTTGGAGTCGTAGTCGTTCCAGCCGTACTCGACGATGGCGTCCAGGTAGAGCCGTTCGGTGAGATAGCTGGTCGCATAGGCGGCGAGGTGCCAGGTCTCGGTATCCAGGCCGCCGTCGTCGGAGTCGAAGTTCACGTTGTTGGTTGCATAGCCGAAGGCGCCGCCGGCGATCAGATCCTCGGTGAAGCGGTAGTCGACACCGCCGGTGATGCCGGTCGTGCTGTAGTCGAAGCCGGTCTCGTTGGCGGTCTTGTCCTTGTCGCCGAAGTTGACGGTGCCGTTGAGGAAGAAGCCCCATTTGCCGAAGGTTCCGTCGGCACTGGCGCCACTCCCGCTCGCACCGGATGCGAGCGCGGCCAGCTGCCTGCCGGAGAGGCTCTCGCCGTCCATGTTCAGCGCGAGCGATCCGAAGTCGATGCCCTTGGAGCCGGCCCGCAGCGCGGCCAGGCGGGAGCCGACATTGGCCATCTGCTGCGTGCCGGTCTCGATCCCCGCGGTCTTGGCGGCGGTGGCCTTTTCGTTGGTGACCTGCTCCAGGGTGTTGGGAATCCCCGCCGCGCGCGGATTGGACAGCATGTTGGAGCATTGGGTGAGCAGGTCTTCCTGCGCGGCCGTGCGCTGCGACATGGACGCCAGCTGCGGACAGACGGTCTCGATGGCCTGCGCGACGCTGCGCTGGTTCGGGGTGAGTCCGGGAAGTGTCGAGAGCGTGTTGGACGCGGTCACGTTTGCCTGCACCGCGACGAAGGTCGCGTTGCCCAAGGCGTCCGTGATGCGGATCCGGTTGACGAAGGCGAGGTCGGATTGTGCGCTCGCCGGGATGTCGACCGAGTACTCGGCCGATCCGGCGGCGGAGAGCTGGGCGGGCGCGACGCTGCCCACGATGCCGCCGCTGACGCCGACGACGCTCAGCACGTAGGGCGCACGGCCGCCGCTGACGCTGAAGCTCTTCGTGACCGTGCTGGCGACGTTGACCAGCGAATTCGCGCTCAGGGAGATGTCCGACGGACTCGCCGACAGGGCCGGGCCGACAGGGGCATTGACGCTCAAGGTCAGGGTTGAGGTCGCGCTTTGCTGCAGGGTTCCCAGACCGCTGTCCTTCACCTCGACCGTCGCCGAATAGGTGCCGGACTCGGCCGTGGTCGGGATGGCATAGCTGAAGGTCAATGTTCCACCTGCGCCAGGTCCGGAAAGCTGCGCCCCGGTGGGACCAGAGACGATCTCGGCCGTGTAGCCGGGGATTCCGCCGGAGAGGGTCCAGGTCGCCTCGACCGTGTCACCGGGCTGGAATTCACCGAGATTCTGGGAGCTTGGGCTGAGGACGAGTGGGTCGGCGGTGAGGTTGACGTTGACCGCGACGGTTGCCGAGTTGTTGCCGCAGGCGTCGCCGCTGGAGGCGCCGTTGATCGTGAGCGTGTCCGAGAAGTCGCCGGTCGCGCTGGCCGGGATGGTGTAGCTGATGACGCCGTTGGACAGGCTGACGGTCGTGCCGCTGGCGCTGGTCACCTGATAGGGCGAGACGCCGCCCGAGACCTGGACCGACAATGACTGTGTGCTGCCGGGCGTCCCCGCGATGCGGGTGCCTGCAGGGCTCGCGACGAGCGGGTTGTTGACCGTGATCCGGATCGGGGTCGTCGTGCTTTCCTCGGCGCGACAGAAGAACTCCGCGCCGTCTTGGACACAGTCCCGCTCCCAGATGACGTCGAGGCTGTCCGAGAGGACCGAGCAATGCTCGGCGTCGGTCGGCACTCGAACGTCGACGAAATCGCCGGTCGGTGTCAGCGTCTTGGACCCTTGGATGGTGCCGTTGTCTTCCGTCCAGGTCGCGCTGCTGAGACGCTCGTAATAGGTGGTGGCGTTGGCGGTGTCTGGGCTCGTTCTGGGGGGCGCGGGCTCGATGTCGATTCTCAGGGCGGATCCAGGTGTCAGCACCTCGTTGGGCGACGCTGGACTGAACGTCGGCTCGGCGTGCGCGGCCCCCATCGTCAGACTCGCCAGCAGCGTCGCGGCCGCGAAGGCGCCTGCGCGGAATGTTGAGCGTCTGCCTGCGCCGCTCACCTCGATATCTCTGGTCATCATGTACGCCCCCATGGATCAGGATCTTACTGTTTGGTCCAAACCCGATATCACGACTCCAGTCAGGTGTTTGATTGGAAAGTCGGACATCAGGCTTGTACGAACGTCTGCGGTGTCTCGCCTTGGCATGCCTAGCGCTGCTGGAGAGAGCCTTGTCGTGCGAGTGCGGTTGCCGTCCGGCCTGGCGAATGTTGCGTTTCCGCAACAATAAAGTCGGCGTGACCGCGCCGGCTCGGTTGTGACTCTCGATCTTATAATCACAACAATTTGATCTGGAGAGCTTTTTTTTGCCGTTCCGCCGTAGGTCTGAGTTGATGCGAGAATCGCACGGTTTTCATTCTAGACTATTTCGCCCGATTGTCCCCTCTGCCGGGTCGCCTTGGAGATGCGCGCAAGCATGACCCTCGCGCGAGTCGCCGAGGGCCATCCGATCGCTATACTGAAAACCAGGTCCACACTCAGACTAAAGCCAAGGTGAACCAGATGCTTCGGGACTTCGGTAAAGCTGTGCGCGTTTCAATCTGCTCCGGCCTGCTCGTGATCGGTGTAGGAGGTTGCGTCAACACACAAGAGACGAGCGACGTCGCCGGCATCGAACCCATCGCGCCTGGGCGCGGGGTCGACGACTACGTTTTGGTCGACTGTCTGCTGCCGGGCCAGATCCGCCAGCTGGGGACCCGCATGACCTATCTGGCCCCACGGCGCATGGTCAAGTCCACCAAGTCGGACTGCGGCATCCGGGGGGGCGAGTTCGTCCTCTTCGACCGCTCGGACTATGGCAGCGCCTTGCAGGCGCTCCTGCCCAAGGCGCAGGGTGGGGATCCAGTCGCCCAGACCTATGTGGGTGAGATCTATGAGAAGGGGTTGGGGCTTTCCGCTCCTGACTACGCCAACGCGGCCAGCTGGTATCAGCGGGCGGCGGTGCAGAGCCACAGCCCGGCTCAGACCTATCTCGGCTCCTTGTACGAGCGCGGGCTGGGTGTGCCGACGGACAAGGCGAAGGCGCTCGACCTCTACCGCCAGGCCTCCGGGCTGACCGAGGATCGGCTGATCTTCGAGTCCAAGCTCAAGGCGGAGCGGGCGGCCTTCCAGCAGGAGATCGCGGTGCGCAATCGGGTTGCCGCGTCACTGCGCACCCAGTTGCGTCAGGCGTCCGCGAGCAAGCCGAGTCCCCGCAAGACCACCTCGGGCGGTGGCGGGGCGACGCGCGCGCAGTTGGCGCGTCAGGCCAAGAGCCAGCAGCGCGATGCCCAGAGCGAGGCCGATCGCGTCAAGAAAGAGATCCATGCCATCGAGCAGATCAAGCAGAGCGATGCGGATCGCGGGGCGTCCGGGGACAACGGGAAGACGGCACAGCTCGGCAAGCTCGAACTGACACGGCGGGAGCAGTACCGGTCGCTACTCGATACCTCGCGTCAGCTGTCTCAGGTGGATTAGGGCGGCGGGTTCAGTCCTGGTCTTTCTTGGCGGGGCCGTCGTGTGCCAGCCGAAAGCCGACGAAGCTGAAGCGTGACTCGGGGAAGTTGCGATTGCGGTAGGCGCAGCGGACCAGGGCGGGGCCGCTGTTCCAGGCGCCGCCGCGCATGACCCGTGGCCCGTCGAGCGTTGCGGGGGCGCAGAGCAGCTCGTTGCCGCGGTAACCGGCGTCGTACTCGGAGCAGGTCCACTCCCAGACGTTGCCGAGCAGATCGAAGAGGCCCCAGGGGTTCGGTCTTAGGCTGCCGACGGGTGCGACCCATTCCTGTCCGTCACCGCATGCGAAGCCGAAGGCCCAGCCCGCTTTCTTGTCCGCGGAGTTGGAGTAGAGGCAGGCGTCATTGCCCTCCGAGGCATCGCCCCAGAAGCGCGCGCTGGTCGAGCCGGCACGCGCGGCGAATTCCCACTCCGCCTCGCTCGGCAGGCGGAAGTGGCGACTGGTCTTTTTATTGAGCCAGGCGAGGTATTTCATGGCGTCGTTCCAGCTCACGCAGCTGACTGGATCGGCGTCGCCCGTGGCTTGGTACTTGTTGGGCTTACGCCAACTCGCCCAGGGCTTGGTGCCCCAGGTGCTCGGTTTGTCGTTGCGGTCCAGGGCCTCGCAGCCATTCATGTTGCCGGCCCCGCGCTCGGCGTCCGTGCGGTAGCCGGTCGCCTTGACGAAGGTGGCGAACGCCTTGACGGTGACTTCGAAGCGTCCGAGCTGGAAGTCCTCCACGCAGGCGCGATGTTGGCGTTCATCCAGCTCCCGACCTTCCTCGCTCTCCGGGCTCCCCATCTCGAAGCAGCCGCCGCGGATGTCGACCATCTCCGGCAAGACATCACGCCGGCGCTGCAGATCCTCCTGCAGGCTCGCAAGTTTGGCGTGGTCCGGGCTGATTCTCTGCAGGCGTGCCAGCGCGGCCTCGGCATCGTCCAGCCGGTAGCTGTCGAGCAAGGGCGGGATCAGCGCGGCGACCCTGTCCCCCAATGCCAGCACGGCCGAGGCTGCCCGCGCATTGGCTGGCTCCAGGGCGAGGATCTGCTGGTAGCACGCGTGGGCATCCAGCGCATTCGCTAGCGTCAGCTCAGCGGGTGGGAATCGGGCATCACAGTCCGCCAACCGCTCCGCGATCTGCTGTAATTTCGCCTGGATGTCGCGGATGCGCTCGCGCAGCTCGGACAGGCCGGCGTGCGTCGGCAGGATCTTGAGACCTTCCTCGACCAATGCGAGGCTGGTGTCCCGGTCGCCCTTGTCGAAGGCTGCCAGCGCGCGGCTCAGGAGGTCATCGGCGCGGCGCTGGCGCTCTGCGTCCTGTGCGGCTTGGATGCCTTCCTTGAGCTGCTTGAGATCGGCATCCTCGGGATCCAGTGCGAACCCCTGCTCAACCAGCGCCAGTGCCTGTTGATGGTTGCCGCTCGCGAGCTGTGCCTTGGCGTCCTTGACGATGGCGGCGATCTGTTGGCGCTTGCGTTGATCGCGCTGTCGCTTGACGGATTCGCGTAGGTCCAAGAGCCGCGCATTCCGCGGGTGGCTTCCCAGCGCGAGGTCAATGGCATCCCGTGCCTGCTCCAGCTGCTCGGCGGCGATCAGGTCCGTGATGTGATGCAGGACATCGTCCAAGTCCTGTTGCTTCGCCAGCTTGTCCGCGACCTCTGCCTTCAAGGCGAGCAGTCCACTGTGGTCGGGCACAAGCGCCAGGCCCTCGTCCGCGAGCCGCCTGGCTTCGTCGAGCTGGTTTGCATCCATGGCGGCGCGTGCGCGTGCGAGCAGATCCTCCGCCCGCCGTGCGCGCTGTGCGTCGATCGCCTGCTCCAGCTCCGCCTTCAGCGCCGTGAGATCGGCGCGCCCGGGCATCAGCGTTAGCGCCTCCTCGACCTTCGCCAGGCTTTCCGGCAGCTGGTTCTCGCGCCTCAGCGCCTGGGCTTCGGCGAAAAGCCTGTCGGCGCGGGCGCGATGCTCGACCAGCGACTTGAGCGTCATGAGCCGGGCGTCGTTCGGCGTAATGGCGAGTCCAAGCTGAAGCGCTCGCAGGCTTGAGTCGAGTTCGGACTTGAGGAGGTGCCTGATCGCGAGGTCTTCGTACTGCGCGGCCGTCTCCGGGCGATTCGGTGGCGGTGCCGGTAGCTGCGCCAGGATGGCCGTGCGCGGACCCTCGTTGATGCGGGGGACGATGATGACGGCGCCGATGCCCAGCACGAGGATGATGCCGATGAGGGCGAAGAGGTCCCGCTTCCTGCGGCGAGCCGGCTTGGCGGGCGGTGCCGTGGGGCCAGTGTCGTGGCCGCGCGGGACGATGCGCGTGGCGTCATCCTCGGCCAGGGTCGAGGTGGTGGTTTCCAGGGACTCGAGCGCGCGGATGAGCTGACCGGCGCTGGCGAACCTGTCGTCCGGCTTCTTGGCGATGAGTTTGTCGAGAATCGGCTGGTAGGCGGACAACTCTCGCGGAAGACGCGGGATGGGGTCGTTGCAATGCTTCATCGCGAGACTGACCACGTCGTCCGCCTCGTAGGGCAGGTGCTCGGTCAGCATCTCGTAGAAAACGACGCCCAGGCTGTAGAGGTCGGAGCGGGCATCGAGCGGCTGTCCGGTGCTCTGCTCGGGGCTCATGTAGCGCGGACTGCCGATGACCATGCCGTAGCTGGTGAGCTGCATGGAGTCCGGGTCGCGGGTGACCGCCCGCGCGATGCCGAAGTCCGTGAGCACAGGGGTGCCGTCGCTGCGGAAGAGGATGTTCTGCGGCTTGACGTCGCGATGGATGACGCCGCGCGCGTGCGCCACCGCCAGCGCCTCGGCGATCCGTTTGGTGATGCCGATGGCGCGCGAGGCCGGCATCCCACGCTTGATCTCGTCGGCCACCGTCCCGCCCGGCAGGTATTCCATCGAGAAATAGTGGTAGCCGTCGCTCGAATCGAAATCGTAGATAGTGACGATCTGCGGGTGCTGGAGCTGGGCGATGATCTGCCCTTCCTTGACGAAGCGCGAGGTGAAGTCGCCACCCGTCATGGCGATGGGCTTCATGACCTTGAGCGCCACGTCGCGCGTCAGGCGATCCTGGCGGGCCAGGTACACAGTGGCCATGCCGCCGCTGCCGAGCTCACGGATGATGGTGTACCCAGGGATCTTCACTGATGGGCTGCGTCCGGAGAGAGGTGGGTGAGGGCCAGGAGGCCCGCTCGCTGCATCCTAGCCAGGGGCAACTGGCGGGGCAACCGCGGACGCGCTGTCCGGCCACTGGCATTGCGCTGTCCCCGACTTGTCTATCGCGGGTGAATGCGCTGCAATGTCTTGGCCGTTCTGTCCGATGATCCGTCTCGGCGAGCGGCTTCGATGAGCAGGGCGGCCCTGTCAGAAGCCATCTCGCGGGATCTCATGGCCCCGCGTGGGAAACGCCGCGAGCCGAGGGCTCGCGAGTCCTTTGTCCGGAGAGCCACTGAATGGAGCTGAACCTTCGCGTCACGAACCGTCAGGGGCAGACCTCTCCGCGCGAGGTCACGCTCAGCCTCGCCCAAGGCGGCATCACCATCGGGCGCGGCCTCGGCAACGATCTCTGTCTCGAGGATCCGGAGCGCGTCATCTCCGGCAGCCATGCCAGGATCGAGGCGCGCGACGGCGGCGTCTGGATCACCGACAGCAGCCGCAATGGCACCTATCTCAATCACGCCGCGGACCCGATCCCGTCGCACCAGTCCGTCGCCCTCTACGACGGCGACCGACTCGGGATCGGTCCCTATGACGTGGTCGTCGGCTTCGGTGATGAGTCCGCCTTCAACGACGACGAGATCGCCGACCCCTTCTCCGAGATCGACGCGGCCGACCTGGCCGACCTGGCGCCCAGTGGACCAGCGGCGGACATTCTGGATCTGCTCGGCCCGGGCGGCGGCCACGGCGGGGGCGATCTGCTCCCGGATCTGCCGCCCGAGAGCCAGTCGACTGACCGCCGGCTGCCCGAGGATCCATTCGGCGATGCCTCGGCGCTCGACGAGGGGCTTGCCGGGCCTGCCCAGGAGGCGCCGCCGCGCGGCGCGCCGCATCACCACACCCCGGTCGAGCGGGTCTTCTACCGGCCGGCCGAGCACCAGGCGGCGCCAGAGAACTACGATCTGCTGAACGACGCCTGGATCGGCGTCGAGCGGGACTCGGAGGCGGCCGGCGCGCCGGCGGTGCGGCAGGCTTCGTCCGAGTCCGAGTCCGAGTCCGAGCCGAACGCGGGGCTCGCGCCCGAGGTGGCGCTGCCGGATACCGAGCGAACCGACATGATCCCCGAGCTGCAGGAAGCGGCACCGGTCGCCGCCGCGCCACCGCGCCGTCCCGAGCCGCCGCGGCCGAAACCCTATCCGAGCGGTTCCGCCACGGGCGGCGAGCTGGGCGCCTTTCTCGCCGGGCTGGGTGTCGGCCAGGGCGCCCAGGTCCAGGATCCCGAGGCCTTCATGCGTCTGTCCGGCGAACTCCTGCGCGCCCTGGCGACCGGGCTCGTCCAGACCATGATGGGACGGGCGCAGTTCAAGAGCGAGCTGCGGCTGGGCGTGACCAGCATCCGGGCGGCGCAGAACAATCCCTTCAAGTTCTCGGTGGATACGAGCGATATCCTCGACCGGCTGCTGTTCAGGCCGAACCCCGGCTATTTGCCGGCCGTGGCCGCCGCGCGCGAGGCCTTCGAGGACGTCCAGGCGCACGAAATGGCCATGACCGCTGGATTGCAGGCGGCGCTGCGTGCCTTGTTCGCGCGTTTCGAGCCGTCTCGGCTCGAGGAGCGGCTGGGGCGAGCATCGGGGCTGGACCAGGTGCTGCCCATGGCGCGCAAGGCGAAATACTGGGATCTCTTCAATCAGGAATACGGCAAGGTTGCGGCGGATGCGTCGGAGGACTTCATGCAACTCTTCGACGACGCCTTCGCGCGTGCTTACCTGGAGCAGATCGAGCGTCTGCGCGCGGCGCGCGGCGGCGCTCGGGGATGAGCGCACTGAACACGCGATTTTGAGCCATAATCAGCGAACCGCACTGACCCGCCAGGAGACTGCCTTGGATATCCCCGCGAGCGATCGGCGCAGAATCATCTTGACGAGCCTCCTCGCCCTCCCAGCCCTGCTCGTCGCCGGCTGCGGCAAGAAGCCCGCCGTCAAGGAGGCGACGCCGCCAGCGCCAACTCCAGCGCCAGCGGCGACACCCAAGCCGACGCCGAAGCTGAGCATCGAGATCCGGGCGGCGGGCGACGCCAACCGGGGACCCGGTGGCAAGGGGCTGCCCGTCGTCGTGCGCGTCTACACGCTCAAGAGCCCCGGTGTCTTCAGCACGGCCGACTTCTTCAGTCTCTACGATCGCGATGCCGAGGTGCTGGGCACGGACCTGATCGCGCGAGACGAGGTCACCCTGGCCCCTGGCCAGTTCCTGCCGCTGGAGCGCGAGCTGGATCCCACCGCCGGCTATCTCGGCGCCATGGCCGCCTTTCGCGATATCGACCACAGTCATTGGCGCGAGTCGCTGCGGCTGAATGCGGGTGTGGACAACAAGGTGCTGATCGAGGTCGGCGCCAAGGCGGTCTCCATCCGTCACCAATAGGAGCCTGCCTTGTCATTCGACAACAAGGTCTTGTGGTCCGAGGGGCTTTTCCTCCAGCCGCAGCATTTCCAGCAGCACGACCGCTATCTGGAGCGCCTGGTCGGCGCCAAGTCCGGTCCCGGCATGCCCTATCCCTGGGGGCTGCGGCGGCTGCGGATCGATGAGGAGCTGCTCGCCTTCGGCAAGGTCGCCCTGGCGGAGGTGGCGGGCCTCCTGCCGGACGGAACCCCGTTCGATGCGCCGGCGAGCGATCCGCTGCCGCCGCCGATCGAGCTCGACGAGAACGTCGCCCATCAGGTTATCTACCTGGCGCTGCCGCTGCGCCAGCCTGGCGCGGCGGAGAGCGGTTCCGTCGCCGAGCCGGAGGCCGTTCTCAGATACCGAGCCAACGAGCTGACGGTGCGGGACAACACCCTGGGGTCGGAGACGGAGGCCGTGGTCGAGGTCGGGCGTCTCGGGCTGCGGCTCATGCTCGAACGCCAGCCGCGCGACGGCTACGCCTGCTGCGGTCTCACGCGCGTGGTCGAGTGCCGCGCGGACCGTCAGGTGCTGCTGGATTCCGGCTTCATCCCCCCGGCCATCGACTTCCAGGTCTCCAGACGGCTTGCCGACTTCATGGAGGAGCTGACCGGCCTCATCCATCGCCAGGCCGAATCGCGCTCGGGGCGGGTCCGTGGCGTCGGCCGCGGCGGCGTGGCGGATTGGGCGGACTTCCTGCTCCTGCAACTGCTCAACCGCGCCGAGCCCGTCGCCCTGCACCTGACCCAGGTGCGGGGGCTGCACCCCGAGACGGTCTATCGCTACTTCCTCGGGCTCGCCGGCGAGCTGGCGACCTTCGCGAGCGACGCCAAGCGGCCCCCGGACTTCCCGCCCTACAGGCACGACGCGCTGGAGACCAGCTTCGGCCCCCTGATCGACCGGCTGCGCGAGTATCTCAACCGCGAATATGTCGAGCGGGCCATCGCCATCCCCATCCAGGAGCGTCAGTACGGCTTCCGCATCGCCCTGGTGGATGACCGCAGCCTCTTGACCGGCTCGCGCTTCGTCCTCTCGGCCAGTGCGAACCTGGACTCCCAGACGCTGCGCAACCGTTTTCCGGCACAGGTCAAGGTCGGACCCGTGGAGAAGATCCAGGAACTGGTCAAGCTTGCGCTGCCCGGCATCATCTTGCGACCCATGCCGACCGCACCGCTGGAAATTCCCTACCACGCGGGATTCGACTATTTCGAGCTCGACCGTGGTAGCGAATTCTGGAAACAGCTCGCCGCCGGGGGCGGTTTTGGGATGCATATCGGTGGAGACTTCCCCGAGTTGAAGCTCGAGCTGTGGGCGATTCGTGAATAGGCGGTAGCGGGGGAGGGTTCGGGTTTCAGTTGTCAGTTGTCAGTTGTCATTTGTCAGAGGCGCGTGAGCCTCGTTTCATGAGCTTCGGGCTCATGAGAAGACGAACATGCTGAGGTACTTGGGTATGGCTGTGAGTGCGCCGTGACGGACGACGATCCCTTCCTTACACCAGGCGATGCAGGTCCCACGGTCATTCGTCCGATCCCGGGTGGACGACGCGCGCCTGGAATGGGGTCCGCGGTGGCCGCGCCGCCGCCGGACGTCCCCAGTGCGCCTCCGAGCTTTCAGGTCGCGGATCTCCCGCTCAGCCTGGACAATCCGCTGGTTGCCTGCGCGACCGGCCTGCTGACCGTCGCGGGTCAGCTGCGCGGCACCCAGTCCCATCCGGATCCAGGTGGGCTGCGCGAGGGACTGATTCGCCAGGTCCGCGCGTTCGAGACCTGCGCCCGCGCCAAGGGGTTCGTGGACGCGGTCGTGCTGCCGGCCCGCTATGTGCTTTGCTCGCTGATCGATGAGTCCGTGCTCGATACGCCCTGGGGAAGTCAGAGCGTCTGGAGCAATCGCGGCCTCTTGATCAGCTTCCATAACGAGGCCTGGGGTGGGGAGAAGTTCTTCTCGGCACTGGATCGGCTGCTGGCCTATCCGGCCGGCAACCTCAACCTGCTGGAACTCATGTACCTCTGTCTCGCGCTCGGCTTCGAAGGGCGCTACCGGGTGCGCGAGGGCGGCGCGGGCCAGTTGGAGCGTGTGCGCGAGCAGCTCTATCAGACCATTCGCAGTCAGCGCGGGGAGCCCGAACCCGAGCTGTCGCCGCACTGGCAGGGTGTGACGCAGCGGCGCGACCCGCTCATCCACCAGCTTCCGCTCTGGGTCTTCGCCTCCATCGCCGCCCTCATCCTGCTTGCGCTCTTCGCCTATTTCACGTTCGCGCTCAATCGTCTGTCCGACCCCGTCTACCTCTCGCTCGGCGGCCTGGACAAGGGTCTTCCGGTCCTGACGGAGCGCCCGCGGCGCTCGCCGCCCGAGACCCTTCCGGAGCAGCCAACCGGGGTGCCGCCGCTGACGTTGCGGATCCTGCTGGCGGACGAGATCGCCGCCCGGCAACTGGAGGTCGTCGATCGGCCGCAGGGTCAGGTCGTCATCATCCGCGGCGACGACCTCTTCGCGTCCGGCAGCAGCGCCGTGCGCGCGCCCTATATCCCGCTGCTCAGGCGCATCGCCGAGGCCCTGGCCCAACTGCCAGGGGCCGTGCTGGTGACCGGCCATACGGATAGCGTCCCCATCAAGACGCTGCGCTTCCCGTCGAACTGGCACCTCTCGCAGGCACGCGCGGACCATGTCCGCGACCTGCTCGTCCAGGTGGCCGGCAACCCCGCGCGCTTCACGGCGGAAGGCCGCGCGGACACCGAGTTGCGGATTCCGGAGAACCCCAAGGATGCCCGCAATCGGCGCGTCGAGGTGATGCTCATGACCCCGGTCCGTCGCGTCGACGGCGTCTCCTCGGTCGCGGGGGTCCGCCCATGAAGTCCTTCTTCAAGTTCTTCATCTCCGCACGCTTCCTCGCCCTCCTCGGGCTGGTCGCGCTGGCGCTGCTGATCTGGTACCTGGGGCCGCTGATCAGTATCGGGGGTCAGGAGCCGCTGGCCTCGGCCGGGCGGCGCTGGATGGTGATCGGGACCCTCTTCGGCGTGTGGGGACTGTCGCAGATCGGCTCGGCGGTGCGCTCGCGCATCCGCAACCGTAAGCTGATGGAGCAGCTTGCCGCCGGGTCCGAGGCCGAGCCGGACCCCGCCAAGCTGGCCTCCGAGGAGGAACTTGCCGCCCTGCGCGAGCGTTTCGACCTGGCGCTGGCAACCCTCAAAGGCTCCGAGGGCAAGCACAAGCTGGGCGGGCGCTGGGTCTACCAGCTGCCCTGGTATCTCATCATCGGACCGCCGGGCTGCGGCAAGACGACCGCCCTGGTCAACTCGGGATTGCGCTTCCCCCTGGCCGACGCGCTGGGTCAGGACGCGATCCACGGCATCGGCGGCACCCGCAATTGCGACTGGTGGTTCACGGACGAGGCGGTGCTGATCGATACCGCTGGGCGCTATACCACCCAGGACAGCTACGAGCAGGTCGACAAGGCCGCCTGGCAGCATTTCCTCGAACTGCTGAAGAAGCACCGGCCGCGCCGACCCATCAACGGCGTGCTGGTGGCGGTCAGCCTCGCGGATCTCATGCAGCAGACCCAGGCCGAGCGCGCCGCACACGCCAAGGCCATCCGGCAGCGGGTCCAGGAGCTGTGTCAGGCCTTCGGCCTCGCGGTGCCCGTCTACGTGCTCTTCATGAAGTCCGACCTGGTCGCCGGCTTCACCGAGTTCTTCGGGGACCTCGGCAAGGAGGCCCGCGAGCAGGTCTGGGGCATGACCTTCGCCTTCGATCAAGCCGAGACGGCCGCGCCGTCCATCATGGCCTTCCCGCGCGAGCTGCAGGCGCTCATGGAGCGGCTCGATCAGCGTCTGCTGGTCCGGCTGGAGCAGGAGCGCGAGCCGCACAAGCGCGCCCTGGTCTTCAGCTTTCCGCGTCAGCTCTCCGGGCTCGGCGAGGCCCTTGAGCGCTTCCTGACCGACGCCTTCGCCCCCTCGCGCTTCGAGATCCGGCCGCTGGTGCGTGGCGTCTATTTCACCAGCGGCACCCAGACGGGCACGCCGATCGATCGCATCCTGAGCGCCTACGCGGCCAACTTCGGTCTGGGGCGACAGGGTCTGATGCCCTTCCGCGGGACGGGTAAGAGCTTCTTCCTGACGCGGCTGCTGCGCGACGTCGTCTTCCATGAGGCCGGGATCGCCGGGCTCAATCTGAGGCTGGAGCGACGCCGTGTCTGGCTGCGGCGCGGGGCCTACGCCGGGGTGGCAGCGATCTTCCTGGTCGCGGCGGCGGCCTGGGCGACCAGCTATTCGCGCAACCGCCTCTACATCGAGGACGTGGACCAGCGTGTGGTCGAGATCGAGGCGCAGATCGATGCCTTGGCGCCCGAGGAGCGCAATGCACTGGGTGTGCTGCCGCTGCTGGACGCCGCGCGCGAGATTCCCCGCGGCTATGCCGAGCGCGACGCCTCCGTGCCCCTGACCATGGGGCTCGGGCTCTATCAAGGCGACAAGCTGGGCTCGCAGGCGCAGCGCGCCTACCTGCGCATCTTGAACAAGGCTCTGCTCTCGCGCGTCATCCTGCGCCTGGAGGAGCAGATCCGCGGCGCCGGCGGCGATCCCGAGTACCTCTACGACGCCTTGCGCGTCTATCTCATGTTGGGCAGCGAGGAGCACTACGACGCCGAGGCCGTGCAGCTCTGGGTGGGGCGCGACTGGCAGAGCAGCCTGCCGCGCGAGACGACCACGGAGCAGCAGGAATCCCTGCGCGATCACCTGGCGGCACTGCTCGCCCGGCGTCCGGTTCCGCTGCCGATCGAGCTCGATGGCGAGGTGATCGCGCAAGCGCGGGCCATCCTCAACCGCACGCCCCTGGCCGACCGGGTGTACGCCAGTCTCAAGCGCCAGGGCGTGGGCGACGACCTCCCGGATTTCACCATCAGCGACGCCGGCGGGGACTTCGCCAAGCTGGTCTTCGTGCGCAGCAGCGGGCGCCCGCTCAACCAGGGCATTCCGGCCCTCTACACCTTCGACGGCTATCATCGCGGCTTTGCCGAGACCAGCACGCACCTGATCGATGCCGCCGCGGCGGACAGCTGGATCCTGGGTCCGGGTGCGCGCTTGGAGCCCGGCTCGAAGGAGGCGCGGCGCCTGCTCGATGAGGTGCGCAGCCGCTACCTCAACGACTACGTCATCCAATGGCAGAGCCTGCTTGAGGACGTCGACCTGGTGGCGGTCCGGGATCTTCAGCACGCCGCCGAGATCTCCCGCATCCTCGCGGACCCCAAGGAATCCCCCATGCGGCGCCTGCTGATCGCGGCCGCCCAACAGACGGAGCTGGATCGCACACCCGCGCAGGCCGAGACCGCGGCGTCCGAGGAGAAGGGCAAGGACGGCAGCGCTGGCCTCGATGGATTCCGCCGTCGCGTCGACCGTTATTTCGAGGGCGACGTCGAGCCTGCCGCTCAGGGTGATGTGCCCGAAGCCTATGTCACGCGCCGCTTCGCCTGGCTGCATGACTTCGTGCGCGCCAACGAGCAGGGACAGGCGCCCATCGACCGCCTGCTCGAGACCCTGAGCAAGCTGAATCTTCAGCTGCAATCGGTCGGTGCGGCCATCGCCTCTGGCCGTGCCTCCCTGGTGACGGGCGACTCACCCGAGATCAAGGAGGCGCGGGCGCTGGTGCCTCAGCTGCCGCCGGTCGTGAGCAAGTGGATCGGCACCCTGGTGCAGGACAGCTCCAACCTCTCCGCCAACCGGGCGCGCGCGCTCCTCAACAACGTCTGGACGGCGGAGGTGCTGCCCTTTTGCCGCGAGGCGATCAACGACCGATATCCCTTCGTGCGCGGCAGCGCGCGCGAGACGACGCTCTTCGATTTCGGCCGCCTGCTCGGCCCCGGCGGTCTGATCGACAGCTTCTTCAAGGACAACCTCATGGCGATGGTGGATACCGCGCGGCCGACCTGGCGCTGGGCGGACCCCAACATCGGTATCCCCAACGACGCCCTGGCCCAGTTCCAGCGCGCGGCCGTGATTCGCGAGGCATTCTTCATGAGCGGGGGCAAGACGCCGGACGTGGCCTTCGAGATCAAGCCGGTCAGCATGGACGCGCGCGTTACCCAGTTCCTCCTGGACCTCGGCGGGCAGATCGTGGATTACCGGCACGGTCCGCTGCGTGGGCAGTCGCTGAAGTGGCCGGCGCCCGAGGGCATCGAGCGGGTGCGTCTGGTGTTCGTGGACAGCTCGGGCAGCGGCCCGAGCACGACAGAGGAGGGGCCCTGGGCCTGGTTCAAGCTGCTGGACCGCTCCTCGCTGCGGGCGACCAATCAGCAGGAGAAATTTCTCGTCAACTTCGCCCTGGCGGGCCTGTCGGCGCAGTTCGAGCTGCGCGCGGTGAGCGTGCGCAATCCCTTCAAGCTCGATGAAGTTCGGGCCTTCAACTGTCCGGGGCGGCTGTGAGCGGCAAGGACCAACCCGCTCCGGGCTTCTACGGCAAGCTGCCGGGTCTTGGCGATTTCGTGAGCCGCCGCCTGCCCGTCGACTTCACCCAACCCTGGGATCTGTGGCTGCGCGAGTCGCTGGTGAGCAGTCAGACCCAGATGGGCGAGGCCTGGCTGGATATCTATCTCACGAGCCCGCTGTGGCGCTTCGTGCTCTCATCCGGTGTCGCCGGACAGAACGGCTGGGCCGGCGTGCTCATGCCGAGCGTCGACCGGGTCGGGCGCTATTTTCCCTTCACCCTGGCCTGCCCGCTGCCTGCGGGGACGGATCCTGTCTGTCTGCTCTGCGAGCCTGCCTGGCTGGAGCGCGCCGAGGAGCTGGCCCTCTCGGGTCTGGAAGACGACTGGAACATCGACGTCTTCGATGCCGAGGTCGTGGCGCTCGGGGCGCCGCAGCCCGTGGGTCTTGCCGCGGATGCGGCTTCGGCCCCGGGCGCGCCCATGCGCCACAACGCCTGGCGCGCCTCGGCGGTCTCACCGGCGGACGTGCGCCAGGTGATCCCGGGGCTCTTGGGCCGGGCGCTGAATCAGATGTACTGCGCCTATAGCCTCTGGTGGTCGTGCGGCTCGGAGCGGGTCGCGCCGTCGCTGCTCACCTGCCAAGGGCTGCCCCCGGCGGATGGCTACGCCGCGTTGATCGGCGGGGACTGGAGCGGGAACGGTTGGTGGGAGCTTGGGGTCGGAATGCCAAGCCCTCAGCCGCAGGATCCAGCATGACCAAGGCCACAGCAAGCATCACCTGGAAGTCCGGCGGCGCGAGCCATCCGGGCCGCGTCCGCGGCTACAACCAGGACGCCTATCTCGACCGTCCCGAGCTGGGTCTCTGGGTGGTGGCGGACGGCATGGGCGGCCATAGCTCGGGAGGAATGGCCAGCAGCCTCATCGTCGAGCGCCTGGCGATGCTCTCGCACCCGCGTCTGCTCGGGGTGGCGGCCGACGAGGCCGGCGACATCCTGAGCCAAGTCAACCAGCAGCTCGTCGCCGAGGCGCAGCTGCTCCAGGGCGACATCATCGGCAGCACCGTGGTCATCGTGATTGCGGTGGGCGATCATTGCGTGCTGCTGTGGGCGGGCGACAGCCGAGCCTATCGGCTGCGCAACGGCGAGCTGCTGCAGCTGACGCTGGATCACACTCAGGTGCAGGAGATGGTCGATCAGGGCATCCTGACGCCCGAGCAGGCCGAATCCCACCCGCTCTCGAACGTGCTGGTCCGGGCCGTCGGCGGCGATATCGATCTGGCGCTGGACCGCCGGGTGGAAGCCCTGGCCCAGGGCGACCGCTACCTGCTCTGCAGCGACGGTCTGGTGAAGGAGCTGAGCCTGGAGCGGATCCGCGAGATCCTGGCCGAGCCAGAGCCGGCCGGTGTCGCCCAGACCCTGGTCGAGGCCGCCTGCGAGGCGGGCGGGCGCGACAATGTCACGGCGCTCGTCATCGATTTCGGTTCCTGCCCAGCCTGAGCCTTGGTTCTCCCGCACGTCCCGGTCATTTCGATGCTTCAAGTTCGTAGGGACAAGCACAGCGCAGCCCCCTGACGGCGTCGCGGGATTCGGTGGGCTTTCATGATCGACGCCGACACCGACCTTGGTCATCGTGCGGCCTCCTCGTGGCGGTGCTCTTGTCGGATGCTGAGTCGGGTCCCGAGACAGGCCGAATCCTGTTCAAGCCGATGCCGGACCAATGCGGCATCCGCCTCTTTCAGGCGGCTGGTCTGACGCAGGGTGCGCAGCCACTGTTGCAACCCTGAACCGCTGATGCGCCATTCGAGGTGATTGGGGATGATGCCTTTCAACCGCTCGCTGGGCCTCGCCGGTGCGGCCTGTGCGCTGATCGCGATGCTTCTGGTCTCTGGCCTGTACCCCTACGACCGGCCAACCTGGCTGCTCGAGGTGTTCCCGGTGATGGTCGCCTTGCCCCTGCTCTGGGTGACCTATCGGCGGTTCCCGCTGACGACCCTGCTCTACGTCTGCATCTTCGTCCACGCCCTGGTGCTGATCGGCGGCGGCGCCTACACCTACGCGCGCGTCCCCCTGGGGTTTGCCATCGCCGATCTGCTCGATCTGAGCCGCAACCCCTACGATAAGATCGGGCATTTCATGCAGGGCTTCGTCCCGGCCCTGGCGGCGCGCGAGATCCTGATTCGCGGTGCCTGGGTGCGCGGGCGGCGAATGCTCGCCTTCATCGTCGTCTGCATCGCCCTGGCGATCAGTGCCAGCTACGAACTCATCGAGTGGTGGACCGCGTTGGCGATGGGGCAGGGGGCCGATGCGTTCCTGGGCACCCAAGGCGATCCCTGGGACACGCAGTCCGACATGTTTTTCGCGCTCATCGGCGCGGTCAGCGCGCTGGGGTTCTTCGCAGGCATCCATGACCGTCAACTAGCCGGCCTCATCGGCGATGCGCAAGGCTCCGGGGGGCGGGAATAGCGCAGGCGCGGCTCCGTGCGCCTTGTTCAGTCATCGCCCTTCACGGAGAATGCGGGGCCGTTGCAAGGTTGCCAATCATGGGGCTGGGCCTATGTCGGATAAGCGAACCTCGATTCACGGCCAGTGGTCGTCGCGTTTCATCTTCATTCTCGCGGCGATCGGCTCGGCGGTCGGGCTCGGGAATATCTGGAAGTTCCCCTACATCTCCGGCGAGAACGGCGGCGGTGCCTTCGTGCTCGTCTATCTGGTCTGCATCGCACTGATCGGTGTGCCCATCATGATCGCGGAGATCCTGCTCGGGCGGCGCGGTCGACAGAGCCCCATCAATACCATGCGCGCCCTGGTCGAGGACGAGGGGGCGCACCGCGCCTGGTCGCTGCTCGGCTGGGGTGGTGTGATCACGGGGTTCCTGATCCTGTCCTACTACAGCGTGATTGCCGGATGGGCGCTGGCCTATGTGTTCCGCACGGCCGCGGGCAGCTTCACCGGTGCCAGCGCGGAGACGGTGAGCGCCCTGTTCGACGGGCTTCTGGCCTCGCCCGGATCCATCCTCATGTGGCATAGCCTCTTCATGGTCATGACCATGTTCGTCGTGGCGCGCGGCGTTCGCGGCGGACTCGAGAAGGCGGTGACCGTCCTCATGCCGGCGCTCTTCCTGCTGCTCTTGGTGATGGTCGGCTATGCGATGACCCTTGGGGCCTTCTCCGAGGGATTGGCGTTCCTGTTCAGCCCGAACTTCGACAAGGTCTTCTATGACTGCGCGCTCGATGCGGCGGGGGGCGAGGCGTGTCACTTCACCGGTGAGCCCATGCTCATCGCCCTGGGTCATGCCTTCTTTACGCTGAGTCTCGGGATGGGCGCCATCATGGTCTACGGCTCCTACATGCCGAGCGGGGCGTCCATCGCCCGCGCGACCTTCGCCATCGTGGTGGCGGACACGGTCGTCGCCTTGCTGGCGGGGATGGCGATCTTCCCGATCGTCTTCGCCAACGGCTTGGAGCCGGCCGCCGGGCCTGGCCTGATCTTTCAGACGCTGCCGATCGCCTTCGGCGCCATGCCGGCGGGACAGCTGTTCGGTACCCTCTTCTTCATCCTCCTCGTCTTCGCGGCCTGGTCGTCGGCGATCTCGCTCATCGAGCCGGCGGTTGCCTGGTTGGTCGAGAACCATGGGATGAAGCGCATTCCAGCGGCGGTGTTCCTTGGCATCCTGGCCTGGCTGCTCGGGATTGGCAGCGTGCTCTCGTTCAATGTGCTCTCTGGTGAGGAGTTCCAGCTGTTCGGCAAGACGGTGTTCGATCTGCTCGACTATCTGACCGCCAACATCCTGCTGCCGCTGGGTGGCCTCTTCATCGCGCTCTTCACCGGCTGGGTGATGTCGCGCGCCGCCTCCGTCGACGAGCTGGGGATGGGGGAGGGGATCGGCTACAAGACCTGGTGGCTCCTGGTCCGCTTCGTCTCGCCGTTGCTGGTGCTCGTCGTCTTCTTCAATGCGATCGGGGTCATCTGATCGCTACGAGAGCGGGCGTCTCATGGGGTCAGTCTCCACGGAGCAGACCGAGCCGATCGAGGCGCGATGGTCGAACCCTACACAGCGCCACGGCACCTGGTCCATTAGGGCCTGTGCCGCGGCGCATCTTCTTCGGCGCGTGGCCTTGTCTGGACCCGCGCCGAAACTAACGCTGATCGAGGTTTTCGCGGATGCTGCATGAATTCATCGACTGGATTCTGGTGACGGTCGAAGGCTGGGGGTACGCGGGTATCTTCATCCTCATGGCCCTGGAGTCCACCGTCCTGCCGGTGCCGAGCGAGCTGGTGCTCATCCCGGCCGGCTATCTGGCCTATCAGGGTCAGATGGGCCTGGTTCCCATCTTTCTGGCCTCGACGATCGGGAGTCTGGTCGGCGCGTCCATCAATTATGGTTTCGCGCTCCTGGTGGGGCGGCCTTTCCTTGAGCGCTATGGTCGGTACTTCTTCGTGCGTCCCGCGCTGCTGCACAAAACGGATGCCTTCTTCGAGCGCCATGGCGCCATCTCCACCTTCACCGGGCGGCTCATCCCAGGGATTCGCCATCTCATCTCACTGCCCGCCGGGCTCTGCCGCATGAAGTTCACCACCTTCGCCTTCTATACCTGCCTCGGCGCCGGCTTCTGGTCCGCCATCCTCATCGCCTTCGGCTATTTCATCGGCGGCAATGAGCAGGTGATCCACGACAACCTGCCTCTGGTGACTGCCGCCGTTCTGGTCTTCGTCGGCTTGACCCTGGCGGGCTACTTCGTCTGGCAGCGCCGCCAGCCGGCGCGCTAGGAATGAGGCGGTTGCCGACCCGCGTGGTGCTCGACGTGGGTCGCTATCCCCGCTGATCGTCGGCGATCGGAATCTGTACCTCGTTACGCCGCAGGAAGCCAGGGGTGAAGGGGTCGTTGTAGTAGGCGTAGACCGGGGGCGCCACGGCCTGGAGTCCTTGTTGCTCCATCCACGCCCGCAGCGCCGCTTCCTGCGCGGCGATGCTGTCGTCCGTCGTCCTGCCGCTGAAGCGCACGGCCGCCACCCGCTGTGGGGGAAGTTGCTGCAGCTGCACATCGGAGGTCGCTGGCGGCGGCAGGGCCTTCAGGGCATAGGCTGCCGGCATGATGAAGCGCACCTTCCATTCGCCGGGGGCGGCTTGCGCCTGCGTCACAGGCGCCGTCATGGGGATGCGCTCGCGCGCTTGCTGGGTTACGGGGGCGGTCATGGCGACTCGTTCGCCAGCCCGCTCCTTGGCGAAGATGTAGCTCGCGAGCGGCGAGAAGCCCGCGCTCAGCGCGGCTTTACGCTGACCGGTGCGCGCCACTTCCGCCACCACCATGGCCGGGTAGCGTCGAAGCTCGATCGGCCCGTCGGTTCTTTCGACCTGGTAGTCCGGCGTTTCGACGTTTTGCACCACGAAGACGAAGATCGCCATGGCGGCGATGGCGAGCAAGGCGAGGGAGGAGAAAGCGATGAGAAGGATTTTCATGATCGATCGAAAGGCCTGATCTGGATGGACATCGAAGCGTGCCGCGGCATGCCGTCGGTGTTCATCTATGGCCGCCGATGTCGATTTCATCCATTGATCCATCAGCGTGCATCCGCCAGCGACTGGAGATCAGGGCGCTGTCGAGTGCTTGGGGTCGAGAGGCGAATCGTCCGAGTGCTGACGCGAGCAGGATCCGAAGGCGATGGCGATGGCGATGGCGATCCTGGGGCCGGACGCTGGCGGTCGCCGGTGCCTTCCTGACTCACGGCGAGCCTGGCCGAGTTCCCTCAGACCGGCTCGTCCACGAGTCGCTGCATCGCCTCATCGGACCACTTGATCGCCTCCAGATAGGCCGAGGGGTAGGCGTCGTAGGGGATCGTGCATTCCGTCAACCCATCCCAATCGCCTTGTTGATAGGCGATCACCTGTTGCAGCAAGGCGCCTTGCGGACCCTCGCCGTCGAGGAGCGCGAGCTTGATCGGCAGGCTCAGGCAGAGATCGTCCAGCAGGGTCAGCATGTCGCTGTCGAGCAGGGCGTCGATGATGGAGAAGAGGCCCACGACGAACATCTGGTGGTGGATCTCGGGCAGGAAGCGTTTGGCCAGGCATTCGCACATGCGCGCGCGCAGCATGCCGGTAACGACCAATTCGTCCGGTTTGCCGATCGCGACTCTGCCCATCAAGATCAAGCTGGCCCAGTCGCGCATCCGATCCAATCCGACCACGACCAAGGCATCCCGCAGCGACTCGACTTCACGCCGCTGGGCGAAGGCCGCACTGTTGACGTAGCGCAGCAGCCTGTAAGCGAGCGCAACGTCCTGGGCGAGGATGCGCTCCACTTCGCCGAGATCAATGTCGGGATCCTGCAGCTGATGGACCAGCCGCAGCACCACGGCGGCGTTGGCGCTGAGGGCGCGCTGCTTCACCGTCTTCGGGCGGCAATAGAAGAAGCCTTGAACGTAGTCGAATCCCAGCGACAGGCACAGGCTGTGCATCTCCTGGGTCTCGACCTTTTCCGCCACGACACCGACGTCATAGGCACGCAGGTGATCGAGCTGCTCGCGGAGCTGGTCTGGGTCGTGGCGCAGCACATCGAGCTTCACATAATCGGCCAGCGCCAGCAGTGGCTCGCGGTCCGGGCCGAGGGTGAAGTCATCCAGGGAGATCTTGTGCCCCAGTTCCTTGAGGCGCCTCAGCCCGTCCAGCACCTCGGCGTCTGGCTCGACGTCCTCGAGGATTTCCAACACCAGCTGACCCTCGAAGAAGGGCAGCAGCGAGGGCTCGACGATGAAGCGGCGGGGGATGTTGACGAAGGCGAGCGCACTGCCGACCAGCGTGTCGATCCCGATCTGAAAGAAGCTCCCGCTGATGACGGACGCGGATGCCAGGTCGGCGTCATGGATACGGGCATAGTCGACATTGGCGTGCCGGTAGAGGAGTTCGTAGCCAATCAGCCCCATGCCCCGGTCATAGATCGGCTGTCTGGCCACGAAGAACTCTTGTTCATCGTCGCCGCGGCGCGATGAGGCGATGGCCTCTGTTTTCGGCAGTGCTGCGTGACTCATGGATGCGCAGGCCGGGGCGTCCGGAACTTGGCTGTTTCCGCTGTGACCGCGTTGGGTGTTTGGCGCATCTCGCGGGCGATGGCGGCCAGCGCATCGCTGATTGCGCGAGCATTGCAGGGTTTCCGCACGAGTTTCGGCGATGCGCTGCGCGATCTCATCCGCGATTGACTCCTGTTCAGTGGTCAACGACTGCATCTGTGCGAATGCACTCGAGAGTGACTGGATGCGCTCCGCCGCGCTGGCGAGCTCGCGGCATTGCGTGTTAGCGGATTGGTTGGCGCGGCGATGGGCTTGATCTGGTCCAGTCGATCGACGATACCACGCGAATTGCTTGCCACCGAACCCAGCTTCCCATCGAACCCACCTTGCCACCGAATGCCTGATCGCGCCCCATGGCGTCTTCGCCGAGGCGAGAAGTGTCGCCCTCGCTCTGGGTCAGATCCTGGAGCGTGCGCTGCAGCCCTGTCAGCGGCTTCAGGAGCAGCAGTCTGAGGATCAGCATCAGGATGAGGCTCACGGGCACCAGGGCGCCAGGGCACGAGGGTGACGTTCACGAGCGTGCGACCAGGGCCGTCTCGCGCTGTGCCGGTACGTCGCGGCTCAGCTCGAACACAGCCACTGTCCGGCTGAGGGTCTCGGCCTGATCCTCCAGGCTTTCCGCCGCCGCGGCGGCCTGCTCGACCAGCGCGGCGTTGCGCTGGGTCATCTCATCCATCTGGGCGATCGCCTGGGTCACTTGCCCGATGCCGTCACCCTGCTCACGGCTTGCGCTCGCAATCTCGGTCACCAACTGCACCACCTGTTGGAAGGAGCCGACGATGGACGCCATGGTCTTGCCCGTGTCGTCGACGACCTTGGCGCCGCCTTCCACCTGGGTTACCGAGCCGTCGATCAAGCCCTTGATCTCCTTGGCGGCCTGGGCGCTGCGCTGGGCCAGACTCCGGACCTCCGCGGCGACCACGGCGAAGCCGCGCCCCTGCTCGCCGGCGCGCGCGGCCTCCACGGCCGCGTTGAGGGCCAGGATATTGGTCTGGAAGGCGATGCCCTCGATCACCTCGATGATGTCGGCGACCTGCCGGCTGGATGCTTGAATCCCGTGCATGGTCTCGGTCAGGCGCTTGACCAGTGCGTTGCCCGCCTCGGCCTGATCGTTGGCCATGTTCGCCAGGTCGCTGGCGCTGCAGGCATTGGCGGTGTTCTGCTGGACGGCGGTATTGATCTGCTCCATGGAGCTGGTCGTCTGTTCCAGGCTGCTGGCTTGTGATTCCGTACGCTCGGACAGATCCGCATTGCCCGCGGCGATTTCCGCGGCGGCGGTGCCGATGGCGTCCGTCGCTTCGAGAATCTTCCCGACCAGGGTGCGGAGTTGTTCGACGGAGGCATTGGTGTCTTCCTTCAACTGGCCGAAGGTGCCTTGATAGTCGTCCTCGATGCGTTGGGTCAGGTCGCCTCGTGCAAGCGCGTTGAGCACGCCAGAGGTGGTGTTCAGCGCGCGCTCCGTGTTGTCGAGCAGGGTATTGATGTCGCGGCCCAGTGCGGCGATGAAGCCCTGTTTGTCACTGAGGTCGATACGTGCATCGAGCACCCCGACGGCCGCGGCCTGAACGATCGTGCCAACTTCTTTCTCGACGCGGACCTCGCCAGTGCGATCGCGCCACTCTTCGACCACACCGAGGCGTTCGCCGTGGGCGTTGAGCACGGGGCTTGCGGTCACCACCAGATGGTGCTCGCCGAGGGCGAGCGCGGTCTCCTCGGGCGCACTGAGTCGATCCACCAGGGCCGCCCGCGCCAGCGGGTCGGCATGCAAGGCTTCGATGGCCGTGCCTTCCGGACGGTCCGCGCTGAAGGCTGGGATGCGCTGGCGCACCCCCTCCTCGACGGTCTTGAGGATGCGCCGTGCCGCCGGGTTGCTGTAGATGAGGGCGCGGCTGGGCTCCGCGATCATGACCCCGGTGCTGACGTTGTCCAGGGCGATACGGATGCGTAGGTTCTCCTCCGCGACGCGGCGATCGGCCTCGATCCGGGCGCGCAGTTGATCCTGCATGCGCTTCATGTTCGCCAGCAGGCTGGTGTCGTCGCCGGCACGCAGCGCGATGGCGTTGTTCAGGTCTCCCTCGGCAATCGCGCGGGTGATGGCGACGGCCTCGGCCGGCTCGCCGCCCAGCCGGCGGATCAGCGAACGGAAGATCCAGATCAGGATCAGCACGGTCGGGATCAGCACACCGATGATGGCGGCGGCCATGCTGAGCAGGGTTTCGTCACGCTGCTGGGCGAAGGGCTGGGTATCCAGACGCACCCGCAGATAGCCGCCGTCTTCGCCGGTCTGCCAGTGGGTATGACAGACGACGCACTCCCCCTCGACCGGCAGGGCGTAGTAGAAGTCCCGATAGCCGTCGCCCGTATCCGACGCGCGGTGTGAATCGGGCGCGAACTGGAGCCCCTCGTCCATGACGAAGTGACAATCGGCGCAGGCTTGGCCGCTGCCCTGATACTCGGCGACGTGCTTTTTCGCCGTCGGGGTGTCGATAACGTCGCGCAGGGTCCAATCCGCGCGCTGGAAGCGGCCCTTGGTGTCGCCATAGCGCGGCTCGTTGATGTTGTTGGTCAGTTGACCGTCGGCCTGCACGAAGGGCAGCCCCAGGCTGGTGAGTCCGGAGCGATAGACCATCTGCCTGAAGCGGGCATAGAGCGCGACATCCATGACGCCGTCGAGCTGGGCGAAGTCGTCGATGGCGCGCTGGAAGCTCTGTCGCTGGCCCTTGTTGATCGACTCATGGGTGTTCTTGACCAAGGTGGTCAGCAGGTGATCTCCGGTCTGCTCGACCCGCGCCTCGGACTGCGCATTGAGATAGAGCCAGGCCAGCGTGAGCGCAATCGTCGCGACCAGCGTCACACCCAGGCCCATCGAAATCAAGGTCCGCGCCAGGATCGACTCGCGCGCCTGACCACCCTTCTTCCGTGAGCGCTTGGACATGCCTAGGCCTCGAATTCGTTCATGATGGAGCGGCGGTCGCCATAGGCGTGCAGCATGATCTGGCGCGGGAAGCGCTCGCCGGCGCAGCCGACGCAGGGGTGACCGGCGCGGATGCAGGTATTGGTGTTGTTGTTATGCCCGAAGCGCATGCAGTCGTTGCGCGTCACCGGCCCCTGGCAGCCGAGCTTGAGCAGACAGCCGTCGTCGCCGATGTGCTCGGCGTAGCGCCGCTCCTGGAAGTCCGAGTAATAGATGCAGCGTTCGTGGACGGTGTGCTGGAAGAACTTGACCGGACGGCCCAGCTCATCCACTTCGGGCGGTGTCCCCAGCTTGATCTGGTGCAGAAGCGTGTAGAGCAGATGCTCCGGCTTCATCGGGCAGTTGGGCAAGCCCACCAGGGGCTTCTCGATGCCCCGATCCTGGATGAATTCCTGCAGCGTCATGGAGCCCGCCAGTGTCCCGCTCATGCGCGGAATACCGCCCAGCGCGGCACAGGTGCCGGCGGCGACCAGCACGCCCGCGCGGGGCGCCAGGCGCTCCACCCACTCGGTCATGGGCCGCTCGCCCATCACGCAGGCGTGCGGTAGCCCCACCGGAATCCCGCCCTCCAGGACCAGGATGAAACCCTCCTCCTGGGTCGCCATGCGATCGAGCACTTGCAGTGCCTGCTCGCCCGTCGCGAGCGAGATGTCGGGGTGGAACACCAGATCGACCACCTGGGTCAGGATCTCGACCACGGAGACCTGCTCGATGTCCAGAAAGGCCGTCGAGCAGCCGGAGCAGGAGGTGCCGTGCAGCCAGAGGACCTTGGGCCGATTGGCCGCGGTCGGCGCGGCCAGCAGCTCCTCGAAGCTGAAGAACTGAGAGGCGCCGGCGGCGACGATGACCTGCCAGAGGCGTTGGATGAAGGCGCGGCGGCTGAGGCTCATGTGCAGCTCTCCCGTGATTCAGTGAACGGAGCAGGCGATACAGGGGTCGCTCGAGCGGACGATGCGGGTCAGCTCGATCGGCTGCTCGGGATCCTGGACGCGCGTGCCGATCAGCATCTGCTCCACCGCGCCGGGCTTGCCGCTGGCGTCGCGCGGGGAGATGTTCCAGGTGGTGGGCACGATCATCTCGTAGTTGCGGATGTAGCCGCTGTCATCGGTCTCGATCCAGTGCGCGAGCCCGCCGCGCGTGGCCTCGGTGAGGCCGACGCCGCGCGCATTGCGCGGGACCGGGCGTTCGACGAAGGCCAGCTCGCCGGGTACGACGGCGGCGATGTCCTGCTCGACGCGGTCGAGGAGGACGAGTGCGTTGATGAGCCGTGCCAGATGGCGGCCCATGACCGAGTTGTAGTCCGCGAGCCCGATGCCGAGCTGTTGGTTGAAGCCGTCCACCAAGGCGGTCAGCGCCGGGTTGGTGCCGGCGCGATAGGTGTTGAGCACGCGCGCGATGGGTCCGACCTCCATCACCTCGCCGCCGTAGCGCGGCGCCCGCGACCAGCTGTACTTGCCGTCCGGCTTGGCTTGCTCGGCCTGATACTGGCTCCAGTCGATGGGGGTCAGCTTGGTGCTGGCGAGCGGCTTCTGGCCGCGGTCGGGCTGATCCGAGTAGTAGGCATGGACGGTGTCCTCGGTGATCCGGCTCAGGTCGAGCGCCGCGTACTGTCCGGCGATGGTCGCGCCGCCCGCGAAACTGTGGTGCTCCCCGTTGGCATCCGGCAGGAAGGGGTAGGACAGCAGGTTGCCGTAGCCCTGGCCCTCCTTGAAGTACTGCGGAAAGGCCTGCGCGACCGCCAGCACGTCGTTGCGGAAGGGGCCGCGAATGAACGCGGCCGCCGGCTTCAGCCAGCTCTGGAACTGCGCGATGGCCTCCAGCGTCGGGATGGTCGTGACGCCGCCGGCCTCGATGGTCACCGGGTGCGGTGCCTTGGCGCCGAACAGCGCGACCATCCGGTGCAGGGTCGCCATGACCGGCAATGCCTCCAGATAGTGTCGGATGGCGCTGAGATTGAGGTCCTGGTCGCGGCTGTAGGCCGCCTCGTAGCGCGGCAGGAAGGGCGTGGCGGGAAACACCTTGGCGCTGCCGAGCTCGCTGCCGACCCAGTCGCGCAGCCCGCTCAGCGCCGGGTCTTGTCCCTTGTAGCCAGTGACCGCGGCGATGTCGACGAAGTCGAGGGCGCAGAGGGTATAGAAGTGCAGCAGGTAGTCCTGCAGGTGATAGCTGCCGACGATGAGGTTGCGCAGGCGCTGGCCGTTGGCGTTGGGCTTGAGCCCCATCGCATCCTCGAGCGCGAGCGAGGCGGCCTCGGCATGGGCGTAGGGGCAGACCCCGCAGACACGCTGCGTCACCTGCTGGGCGACCCGCGCATCATGGCCGATGAGGGCCTTCTCGATACCGCGGAACATGTCCGCCGTGCAGTGGGCGTCGGTGACGACTTGATCTTCGAGGCGGGTGACGAAGCGCAGATGACCCTCGATGCGGGTCATGGGATCGACGACGATGCTGGCAGTCATGAGCGTCCACGAAAAGGATCGTTTTTTGTGGGCCTGACTATAGGCAGGCGAGCCGTCGGCAGACGTGATGAGCGTCACGGATCGGCCGCGGAAATCACCGACGAAGCTTACGGTTGACGAGGATCATTCCGTGGAAATCCTGGCCGATGTCCAGTTCCCGATCTGGATCTGTGAACCGATCGACGGAGTCTGCAAAAAGACCCTCCTCGAATCGGGCATGTCGTTACTCTATTCGCACACACTCATCCTGTGCACGCACTAATCCTGTACACGCACTCGATCCTCTGCTGGAGAACACCGCCATGAGCGCCTCCAAGGCGATCCCACCGAAATCGGCCTCACTCCATCTCTATCCGTCGAAGGATGCGATCAACGCTGCCTCGGCCGTGATTCGGGACGCGAAGATCCCGCATATTCCGGAGGTGGTGCTCGCGCTGCGACAGGAGATGGCTCGCCCCGAGCCCGACTTGCAAGTGGCGGCGAATCTCATCGTGCAGGACGTCGCCATCACCGGCGATCTCCTCAAGGCGATCAACTCGCCGCTCTTCAACCTGGGTGCCAGGATCACCAGCGTTTCGCAGGCGGCCGCCCTGATGGGGGTCAAGCGCTTGACCAGCTATGTCACGGGCGTGGCGATCAACCGCTTGGTCGAGGGGATGGACGTCCGCGTCCATGGCGTGTGGAAGGACATCATGACGCAGGTGCAGGCCATCGTCGCCAGCGCCCAGGTGTCGGCATGCATCAGCCCTGAAGAGGCTTACGTCTTCGGCATCATGCACGATGTCGGCAGCCTGGTCTTCGCCAGCCAATCCGGCGATTACATCTCACAGTGGGTGCGGTTCGGCGATGCGGAGCCGAGCCGCCTGCTGGAGTATGAGCGCACGACGATGGGGGTCGAACACGGTGCCGTCGGTTTCCTGCTGGCGGCCAACTGGAAGCTCCCGGAATACCTGGCCTTGGCCATCTGTCATCACCATGCCGCCGGCGACCTGCAGACGACGGATCCGCGCGTCAACAAACTGATTGCGCTGGCGAAGCTGGGCTACTACCTGGTGGCCCTGTCGCGTGGTCTCCCCGAGCAGCCCGAGCTGCTCGAGTATCTTGATGATGCCGTGCAGGATCTCGATCTCAGAGACGACCAGTTGTCGGACCTCTGCGCGCGCGCCACATCAGGCGCTTGGAATTAGCGCTCGATGCTGGCGCTCATTCGGCCGACCGCCTGTCGGTTGCGTGTCGCGGACCTTGAGACGGCGTGCACAGTAGCGATATCGCCTTATAGTTAGCATTGGCTCGATCGTTAGGAACTGTCCATCAATTGTTTCCCGCTTTCTCGCGGATGACGAAGCTGGAGCTACGTCACCAGGCTCGAATCGGGACGTAGAAGATGGACAGTTCCTTAGCATTGGCTCGCCGCCTTGCTTCCACCCCCTGAACCCTGGCTGGCGCGGATGGATTCAGCCCGATGGTCAGGCTCACCTGCGTTCGGAGCGCATCTCACCCTTCGCGACATGCAGGGTGTCGGGGCTGAATCGACCTTTTTGAGCTGTTTTTCCGAAGAAGACCGCAGACGTCCTCGACGTTTCGCGGTGCCCCCCCTGCAGATCTGAGACAACGACGCTGTCAGCGCTGAAGCATTGAACAGGAGGTAGACAATGACTCGGTATCGCCTGATTGCGTTCCTAATGCCCCTTGTCGGCTGGCTCTCTGTCAGCCTCATTGCCGCCGCGGCCGATCTGCCCGAGATCCAGGCCAGGGGCGAGCTGCGCCACCTGGGGATCCGCTACGCCAACTTCGTGACCGGCGCGGGGGATGGCTTCGATGTCGAGCTGACGCAAGGCTTCGCCAAGTCACTGGGCGTGGATTACCGGCTGGTCTACAGCGATTTCTATTCCGTGATCCGCGACCTGCTTGGCAAGAACCTCGTGCGCTCGGGCGACAGCGTCACCCTGGAAGGCGACTTCCCCATCAAGGGAGACATGATCGCGAGCGGATTTACGGTCCTGCCCTGGCGCGAGCAGATCCTGCTCTTTTCCGCGCCGACCTTCCCGTCCCAGGTGATGCTGATCGCCCGCGCCGACTCGCCGATCCAGCCCATCGCGGGCAGTCACGACCTGGCAAAAGACATCGAGGAGACCAAGGTGCTCATCGGCGGGCGGAGTCTGCTGGTCATGGAGAAGACCTGTCTCGACCCGGCGAACTATGGCCTGAAGGGCCGTGGCATCGAGCTGCGCGCCGACACCAAGACCAGCAACATCAACGAGATGGTGCCGGCCCTGCTCCACCTGGACGCGGATCTGTCGCTCCTGGGCGTGCCTAGCCTCATGCTCGACATGCAGAAGTGGGCCGGCACCTTCAAGGTCATCGGCCCCATCTCGCAGGAGCAGGCGTTGGCCGCGGCCTTTCCGCGGGACGCGCCGCGGCTGCGCGACGCCTACGACGCCTATCTGCGCCAGATCAAGGCCGACGGAACCTACGACCGGCTGGTGAAGAAATACTACCCGGGCGTGCAGCGGTACTTCCCCACGTTCTTCGCTGGGCACGACTGAGGCGAGGGGAGTCGAGGGTGTCTTCCTTACAAGCGCGTCGACACTGGCTCTTTCTGGTCGCCGCGGTCTTTTCCCTGTACCTCGTGCTCCTGCTGACCAACGCCTATCAGTCCCAACGTCAGCTGCGCGCCGCCGCGGAGGCGCGCCTGCTGGCCGAGTCGCGGCAGACGGCAACGCTCATGGGCGACTTCCTGGCGGACCAGCGGCACTTCGTGCTCGGCCTCGCCGAGATCCACGAAGTCGAGACCTTTCTCGTGAACAAGGCCCTCGGCATGTCCATGCGCTATGGCCTCAATGCCAACCTCTCCGCGATCGAGGAGCGCTTTCGTCACACGCTGGCGCAGAAGCGCCTGCTTGGCGCGCCAGTCTATGAGCGGATCCTCTATTTCGATGAGGCGGGTGCCTTGCTCGTCGATACCGATCCCGGCGCCCCACTCGACGTGCACATCAAGGCTCAAGATCCCGAGCCTCGCCTGACCCTCGACGACGAGCACGGCAAGATCCTCGCCGCCGCGCCTGTCGACTATCGCGGTCAGCCGGGCGGTCTCGTGATGACAGTGTCCGCGCTCGATCTGCTGTCGCGCTATCTGACCCAGTCCTCGGTCGATCTGGCGTTGCGGCAGTTTCTCGTCACCGGGGCCGGGCGGGCGCTGCCCGACGCCAGTCAGGACCTCCTCGGCGGAGCCTCCGTGCCGAGCCTGGCCGACATTCCGCCAGGGGTGCTGAGGCGACTGAGGGAGCTTCCGACCTTCACGGCGACCCAGCTGGCGAGGGACTTCGATCTGGTCCTGCGGGTTCCCATCGCCGACACCTCGCTGTCTGTCTTGACCCTGCTGCCCGCCGCGCTGCTCTACGGGCACATCACCTCATGGGCATTCCTCATCTTCGCCAGCAGCGTGCCGCTGATCCTGCTCTTGGCGGCATTCTGGATCACCCGCATGCGCCAGCGGACGCAGCGTCTGGAGGCCGATGTCCTCGAATCCAACCGCAACCGCGCGGAGCTGCATGACCGCAATGTTGTCTTGAGCAGGGAGATCGCGCACCGTCGTGCCTTGGAGCGTCAGCTGCGCGAGAGCGAGGAGCGTTACCGCACCTACATCGAGCACGCGCCCGAGGGCATTTTCGTCTCCGACGATCAGGGCCGCTTCGTGGAGGCCAATCCATCCGCCTGCGCCATGGTCGGCTATTGCCGTGCCGAGCTGCTCGAATTGGGGATCACGGACCTGTCACCCCCGGACCTTGTCAGCAGCCATACCGACGCGTTCGAGGCGGTCCTCGCCAAGGGTCGGCACGAGCAGGAGATCGGCCTGCGCCGCAAGGACGGTGCCGATATCGTCGCCAACCTGCGCTCGATCGCCCTGCCGGGCGGCCTCGTCATGGGCTTCTGCGTGGATATCACCGAGCGCAAGCGCGCCGAGGAGCAGATCCATAACCTGGCCTATTTCGATCCGCTGACCGGGCTGCCGAACCGCCGCCTGCTGCTCGACCGGCTGCGTCAGTCGATGGCGGGCAGCCGTCGCAGTCGCCAGTATGGCGCCCTGCTGATGCTGGATCTGGATCACTTCAAGGACCTCAACGACACCCAGGGTCATGACGTCGGCGACCGCCTGCTGGCGGAGGTGGCGCGCCGCCTCACGGAACAGGTCCGGCGCGAGGACACGGTCTCCCGCTTGGGCGGGGACGAGTACGTCATCGTCGCGGCCGAGCTGGGCACGGACGAGGCGACGGCCGCGTTGCAGGCCGAGCAGATCGCCGAGAAGGTCCACGCGATCCTCGACCGGCCCTATGCGCTGGCGCAGGGCCTGCCAGCGCATCACAGCTCCGCCAGCGTGGGCGTCGCCCTGTTCCGTGGTCAGGACATCCCCGTCGACCTCGCCCTCAAGCAGGCGGATGTCGCCCTCTACCAAGCCAAGAACGCGGGCCGCAACACCATTCGCTTCTTCAACCCGGACATGCAGGCCGCCATCGACGCCCGTGCGGCCCTGGAAGCCGACTTGCGGCGCGCCGTTCAGCGCGGCGAGCTGCGCCTCTACTACCAGCCGCAGGTGGATCGGTACGGACGCCTGACCGGCGCCGAGGCCCTGCTGCGCTGGCTGCCGCCCGACGCGGAGCCGATCTCCCCGGCGCGTTTCATCCCACTGGCCGAGGAGACCGGGCTCATCATTCCCATCGGTCTCTGGGTGCTGGAGCAGGCCTGCGCGCAGCTGCGTGCCTGGCAGTCGGATCCCTGCACCCAGGGTCTGGTGCTCTCGATCAATGTGAGCGCCCGCCAATTCCACCAACCCGACTTCGTCGCGCAGGTGCGCGACAGGGTCCGCGCCTCCGGCATCGACGCCACGCGCCTGAAGCTCGAGCTGACCGAGAGCGTGGTACTCGACCGTGTCGATCAGGTCATCGATCGCATGCGCAACCTCAAGGCGCTTGGCCTGGGCTTCTCCCTGGACGACTTCGGGACCGGCTACTCCTCGCTGTCCTACCTCAAGCGCCTGCCGCTCGACCAGGTCAAGGTCGACCAGTCGTTCGTCCGCGACGTCGTGCATGACCCCAATGACGCGGCCATCGTCCGGGCAGTGCTGGCCATGAGCCAGTCGCTGGGGCTGAATGTGATCGCGGAGGGTGTGGAGACGGTGGAGCAACGCGCCTTTCTGCTCAGCCACGGCTGCGAGCACTTCCAGGGCTACCTTTTCGGCAGACCGGTGCCGATCGAGGCGTTTGCGCTATCCGCTGATTTGGAGGGCGAGGGGGCATCCGCGCCCGGCCTGGCGAGCCAGGCATAGGATTGGCGTCTTTGAGTCGGGATCATGACCCTACCCCAGGAGCGGTGGCAGCTAGGATGGGCAACGTCCGTCTCCCCGTTGGTTACCGTGAAACAGCAAACCTCTCGTGGCACGCGCTCCGCGGTGCGACGCGGCCGCTAGCGTTTCGTTTTCTGGTCACGAAGCTCCAGCTTCGTGACCTCAGCGATGAAGCTTTGCTTCACGACGTCCGCGGCTTCAGGCCCTTGATCGGCTCGATCCAGGTGCTGATCCTCGGGCTCGCGAAGCGGAGCTTCGTCTCGTGGGCGACGAAGCTGGGGCTTCGTCACCAGGCTCAAACCAGATGTCGTGCATCGGCAGCTGTCAGGTCTTTAGCGACGCTTGAAGCGGCTTCCTGCCAGAATAGGCGTTTGAGAATCCCGCGCGCCCATCTGCATGGGTTGGAGGTACCGGTGCTGGCCCGTCTTGCTCGTGACCTTGCCCTCGTCTTCTTGGGCATCGCGCTGTCATCGTGCACGCAGCCCGCGCCGTTGCGTGTCGGCGTCCATCCCTGGATCGGCTACGAAACGCTCTATCTGGCCAGTCAATTCGGTTGGCTGCCCGAGCAGATCGAGCTGCATCCCGGCGAGACGATGAGCGATACGGCCGCCGCGCTCGCCGCCGGCACCCTCGATGCCGCGGCAATCACCCTCGATGAGATGCTGCTGATCCGGTCAAAGGGCGTCGCGCTCAGCGCGGTGCTGGTCTTCGATGTGTCCGCCGGCGCCGACATGCTGCTGGCGCGCGACGCCTACCCGAGTATTGCCGCGCTGCGCGGGCGCCGGGTCGGTGTCGCGCCGTCCGCCCTGGGTCGGCTGGTGCTCGCTCGGGCGCTCGCCAGCGCGGGCATGGCCTTGGCCGACGTCGAGATCCTGGAGGTGACGCTGGAGCGTCAGGTCGCGGCCTGGGATGAGGGGCGGGTCGATGCGGTGGTGACCTATGCGCCGACCAGCGCACGGCTCGAGCGCCTGGGCGCGCACCGCGTGTTCGACAGCCGGCAGATGCCGGACACCATCTTCGACGTGCTCGCGGTGAGGCGTGATCGGCTCGATCATCCCGCATTGCCGGGGTTGATCCGCGCACACTTTCGCGGGATCGAGCGCCTTCGATGCAACCGCGAGGATGCCCTCTATCGGATCGCGGCCCACCAGGGGGAGTCCTTCGACGCGGTCAGTCGTGCCTTGTCGGAGATCGCCATGCCGGACCTGGCCCGCAATCGCACCGACCTGCGCGAAGGGGGGGCGCTGTATCGGGTGGCCGGGGAGTTGGACCGATCGATGCTGGCGCAAGGGCTGGTGTCCGCGCCGGATGACCTCCAGGATCTGGTCGATGACCGTTTCGTTGCCGTCCGCCGGGACAGCGCCCGATGAGTCGAGCCTTCACATGAGTCGAGCCTTCACCATGAGTCGTCCCCTCTCACTGCTGCTCCTGTTCCTGATCGGCTGGCCGCAGGCGGCTGGGGCGGTCGAGCGGGTACTGACGCTCGGCGTCTACGCCTATCGTTCGCAAGCCGTCATGCAGCGCCGCTTTCAGCCCCTCGTCGACTATCTGAGCGCAACGCTGCCGGACACCCGTGTCGCGCTGAAGGCGCTGTCCATGGAGGACCTGAACGAGGCGGTTCAACGTCATCAGGTCGATCTGGTGCTGACCAATCCGCGGCACTACCTGCAACTGCGCAGTCAGAACAGCCTCACCGGTGCCATCGCGACCCTGATCAAGCGCGGCTTCGACGGCTCCGCCACCCGCAGCCTGGGCGGCGTCATCTTCACCCGCGCGGGCCGTCATGACATCAATCGGCTCGCGGATCTCAAGGGCAAACGCATCGCGATTCCGAGCGTGATGCACACCGGCGGCTATGTGGCCCAGCTCTATGAACTTGAGCAGGCCGGCCTGCCACTTCCGAACGCATCTCAGCTGGTCGCGGTCGAGAGCCACGACGCCGTGATGGAACGGGTGCTGAGCGGCGCGTCGGACGTCGGTTTCATTCGCACCGAGATCCTCGAGGAGCTGGCGGCCGCTGGACGCCTGGACCTGAGCGACGTCAAGGTCATCAACCGCCAAGCACTGGGCGACTATCCCTTCGTCAGCTCCACCCGGCTCTATCCCGAGTGGCCGGTGATCGCCCTGCCGGGCGTCGACGAGCGCACCATCCGACTGCTCATGGCCGCGTTGCTGGGGCTCGACCCGGACGGAGCGGTCGCACAGTCTGCGCGCATCGCCGGCTTTGCACCGCCGGCGGACTATCTTCCCATCGAGACGGCGGTGCGCGCGCTGCGCCTCCCGCCGTTCGACCAGCGACCCCGTTACAGCTTCCTGGATCTCTGGGAAGACCACCCGCTGGCGATCATCGGGGGCGGTTTCGGGCTTGCCACCATCCTGTCGTTGAGCCTGCTGTTGTTGTATCGCAATCGTGTCCTGCGTCAGCGTAGCCAGGCCCTGTTGGCGACCACGGAGCGCTTGCGTGCCCTAAGGCGGACCCAGTCTGCGATCGCCGAGCTGACCGCCAATCTGATGCGCGTCTCGGCAGCGGATCAGGATGCGGCGATCGATGCGCTGCTGGAGACGGCGAGCCAGCTGATCGGGGCCGATCGTGGATACCTGTTTCAGCTCGACGAGGACCAGCTCCATTGCAGCAATACACATGAATGGTGTGCGAGCGGTATCAGCCGACAGTTGCACAACACTCAGCGCATCGCGCTGGCCGATACCCGTTGGTGGTGGGACCGGCTGGTTGCGGACGGCTGCGTCATCATCGATGACGTCGCCGCGCTTCCCGACGAGAGCGGCCAGGTGCGTGAGCTGCTGCAGGCCCAGGAGGTCCGTTCCCTGGTTGGGGTCGCGCTGCTCAAGGATGCGACCAACCAGGGCTTCGTTGGCTTCGACAGGGTTCGCTGCCGGCGCGGCTGGGACCGCGATGAGCTGGTCCCCTTAGAGACATTGATCTCGACCCTGGGACACGCCCTGCTGCGCTGGCGCGCGGAGGTCGATCTCAGGACCAATCAGCAATTCTTGGACACGCTCTTCGAATCCATCCCTGCCCCGGTTTTCTGCAAGGACTTGAAGGGTCGCTACCTGCGCGTCAATCGCGGTTTCGAGGCATTCTTTGGGGCTGAGCGCACGGCCATCATCGGTAAGACCGTCGCGGAGATCAGCCCACCGGAGCTGGCGCGCATCTATCTGGCCAAGGACCAGGAGCTGTTCGCCCGGGGGGGTATTCAGCACTACGCCTCGCGGGTACCCAATGCCAAGGGCGAGCTGCGTGACGTGCTCTTCGACAAGGCGGTGTTCATCGATGAACGCGGCGAGGTTGCCGGTCTGATCGGGGCCGTGCTCGACGTCACTTCATCCAAACAGCAGGAGCGCATGCTGGAGCTGCGTGCGCGGCGCGACGAGGCGCTGCTGCATCTGCCCGAGGCGGCCGAGACGCTCGTCGAGCCGGTCTTCATGCAGCGCGCCCAGGAGTTGGCCGAGGATCTGACCGGCAGCCGGATCGCCTTCATCCACTTCGTCGCGGACGACGAGCAAACCATCGAGCTGGTGAACTGGTCGCGGCGCACGCTGGAAGACTATTGCGAAGCGGCTTACGTCAGCCACTACCCGGTCAAGGAGGCGGGCATCTGGGCCGATGCCCTGCGCCGCCGCGCCCCGGTGGTGGTGAACGACTACGCCGGATACGCGGACAAGCTGGGACTGCCGGACGGCCATGCCGCCTTGGAGCGCTTCATCAGCATCCCCGTGCTGGAGGATGGTCGGGTCGTCATGCTCACGGGCGTGGGCAACAAGGCGGGCGACTATGACGCGACCGACGTCGAGACGGTTCAGCTCATCGCCAACGAGACCTGGCGCCTGCTGCAGCGGCGGCGGGGTCTCCGGGCGCTGCGCGAGAGCGAGGCGCGCTTTCTCTCCATTTTCGAGCAGGCGGCGGTCGGCATCGCTCAGGTGGCGCCGGACGGTCGCTGGCTGCGCGTGAACCGCAAACTGTGCGAGATCCTCGGCTATCCCGGCGACGCGCTGATGGACATGACCTTCCAGGACATCACCCATCCCGATGATCTCGACACGGATCTGGAGCAGGTGCGGCGAATGCTCGCCCGCGAGATCGACGACTACAGCATGGAGAAGCGCTATATCCGTAAGGACGGTGGTGTGGTCTGGATCCATCTCACGGTGGCCCTGACCCTGAAGAGCGACGGCTCGCCCGACTATTTCATCTCGGTCATCGAGGACATTCAGGCGCGCAAGCAGACCGAGGAGCAGCTCGTCAAGCTGGCGCAGGCCGTGGAGCAGACGCCCGAGAGCATCGTCATCACCAATCTCGACGCGGAGATCGAATACGTCAACACCGCCTTCATCGAGAATACAGGCTATTCACGAGAGGACGTGATGGGGCAAAACCCGCGCATTCTGCAATCGCCCAAGACGCCCGAAGCGGTTTATCCGGCGCTTTGGGAGGCGCTCACACAGGGACGCACCTGGACGGGCGAGTTCGTCAACCGGCGCAAGGACGGCAGCGAGTACAGCGAGTTCGCCATCATCACCCCCCTGCGCCAGACCGACGGGCGCATCACGCACTACGTGGCGGTGAAGCAGGACGTCACCGAGACGAAGCGCGTCACCGAAGAGCTGGATCGGTACCGTCATCATCTGGAAGACCTGGTCGAGGCGCGCACCGCCGAGCTGGCACAGGCCCGTCTGGTCGCCGAGGCGGCCAACGCGGCCAAGAGCGCCTTCCTGGCCAACATGAGCCACGAGATCCGCACCCCCATGAACGCGATCGTCGGGATGACACATGTGCTGCAGGGCACCGCACGAGCGGATCAGCAGGGCCGTTTGCGCATCATCGCGGACGCCGCCGCCCACTTGCTGTCGCTCATCAACGACATCCTGGATCTCTCCAAGATCGAGGCCGGCAAGCTGGTGCTCGATCAAACGGACTTTCATCTGTCAGCGGTGTTCGATCAGGTGGGTTCTCTGATTGCGGCGTCGGCCCATGACAAGGGACTGACCATCGAGATGGATCGCGACGCGGTGCCCGATTGGCTGAACGGCGACCCGCTGCGGTTGCGTCAGGCGCTTCTCAATCTCGCCGGCAATGCGGTGAAGTTCACGGCGCGGGGCCGTGTTGCGCTGCGCGCCCGATTGCTGGACGACACGCCGCGCGGGCTGCGGATCCGCTTCGAGGTCGAGGATACGGGGATCGGTATCTCAGTGGCCGATCAGTCCCGCCTGTTCCAATCCTTCGAGCAGGTTGATACCTCCATCAGCCGCAACTTCGGAGGCAGCGGGCTCGGTCTCGCCATCAGCCGCCGTCTTGCCGAGATGATGGACGGTCGGATCGGGGTGGAGAGTCAACCCGGAATGGGCTCCCGCTTCTGGTTCGAGGTCTGGCTGCGGCGCGGCCATGGCCTGATGCCCGAGCGCGTCCCGGCGCCTGACAGCGTCGCCCAAGGTCGGCGAGCCTACAGCGGCGAGCGCATCCTCTTGGTGGAGGACAATGCCATCAATCGCGAGGTGGCCACCGAGCTGTTGAGGGGGGCCGGCCTGGAGGTCGATGCGGCCGAGGACGGTGAGATCGCCCTTGGCATGGTCGCTCAACGCGACTATGCCCTGGTGCTGATGGACATGCAGATGCCCGTCATGGACGGCCTCGCGGCGACCCGGGCCATTCGCCGACTGCCCGGCCGCGCGACGCTACCGATTCTGGCCATGACAGCGAACGTGTTCGAGGAAGACCGTCAGGCCTGCATCGAGGCCGGCATGAACGACTTCGTGGCCAAGCCGGTCGACCCGGATGCCTTGTTCGCCACACTGAGCCGCTGGCTGCCGGGCAAGGGAGCTGACGCGGCGGGTCACCCGGAGCCCAACCCTCATGCTGATCCCAACCCTCATGCGGAGAGGCCGGAGGTCTTGAGTCTGCGTGCCGCGCTGGGCCGCTTCGATTCCCCGGACCTGGTCCAGGCGCTCGCCGTCTTCGGCGGCAATGTACCCCGGTTCATGGGCCTACTCCGTGTGCTGTCCGAAAGCCATGGCCCGGACGTAGCGGCCATCGGTGCGGGGCTCGACGCCGGTGACAGCGAGCAGGTCCGCCGGATCGCCCATCGCCTCAAGGGCGCGGCCGGCAGCCTCGGACTGACCGAGTTGCGACAGGCTGCCAATGATCTGGACGTGGCGCTGTGCCGCGCGGACACCGATGCGGAGCGATTGCGCGAGCTGCAGAGGGCCATCTCCCGAGAACTGAGCGATCTTGAGGCCAGCCTGCGCTCGATGCCGGCTCAGCTTGCAGAGGGCTTGCCCGAAGAGAGCGAGCCTGTCGCTTTACACGGCTTGCTCGATCAGCTGGACGGACTGCTGGCGGCGGACGACACCGAGGCGGGCAGGGTGTTGCATCGGCACGCGCGCATCCTCCGCCAGACGCTGGGTGAAGCCGCCGAAGCGCTGTTCCGAAGGGTCGATGCCTTCGACTACCCCGAGGCCTTGGTGATGCTGCGCGACTTGCGCGCGAGCGCCGCGGTAGCCGAGAGCGAGTCCGAGTTCATTTCCGGGAACTAATAGACAGCATCGAACGCGTAGGATGGGCAAAGCCCGCGCGTTGCGTTCGGTTCGGAGCGCTGGTGATCGACGGGCGTGCCCATCATCTCAGCTCCGCGCCCAGCAAGATGGGCACATCCGCCAGGCGCCGAGGCGACATCTACGGCTGGAGCGCGGACTTTGCCCATCCTACCTGCCTTGGTCATTCGATCGGTGGGAGCGGCGCCTCGCCGCGACCGGGCGCGGTCAGATCGATTTGGCCTCGGCCGTCTCCTTCTCGGCCATCATCCAGGCCCAGAAGGCCGACATCCTGGCGTGCAGGCTCTCGTGCAGTGAGAGCAGGGCGGGTGTGAAGATGAGCACCAGAATGGTCGAGAAGCCGACGCCGAAGGCCAGCGAGACCGCCATGGGGATCAGGAACTGGGCCTGAAGGCTGGTCTCGAAGATCAGCGGGCCGAGGCCGACGACCGTGGTGGCGGAGGTCAGCAGCATGGCGCGCAGGCGCGAGACGGCCGCCTCGACCAGGGCCGAGTCCATGTCCATCCCGGTATCGCGCAGCTCGTGGTACATGCTGACCAGGATGATGGCGTTGTTGACCACGATGCCGGCGAGCCCGAAGAGGCCGAAGAGCGACAGCAGCGTGAGGTCCAGCCCGAGCAGCCAATGGCCGCCGACGGCGCCGACGAGACCGAGCGGGATGGCGGTCATGACCACGAGCGGCCAGCCCCAGCTGCCGAAGATCGCCGCGAGCACCATGTAGATCATGCCGAGCCCGAGGATGAGCCCCAGTCGCATGTCGCTCAGGGTCTCGCGCTGGTCGGCGGCGCGGCCCTCGAAGCTGTAGTCGATCCCGTACTCGGTCGCGAGCCGCGGCAGCAGCTCGCGTTTCAGTGCATCTCCCACGTTGTTCGGTGTGCTGAGCGCGCGGTCGATATCGGCGGAGACCTCGACGGCCAGTCGGCCGGCCGAATGGCGCAGGGCCTCGAAACCGCGCTCGGTCTCCCAGGCGGCGACCGTGCTGAGGGGGACGAAGCGGCCGTCCGGAAGACGGATCAGCAACTGCTCCAGTGCGCTCAGACGGGTGCGCTCCGCGCGCGGCAGGAGGACGCGCACCTCCAGCTCGTCCTGCCCCACCTGCACCAGTTGCGCGAGATGGCCGTCGAAGGCGGCGCGCAGCTGTCTGCCCAGCGTCTCCGTGGTGAGCCCGAGCGCCTGGCCGGCCGGCGTGAGCCGGTAGATGAGCTGCTCGCGGCCATAGGGCATGTCGTCGACCATGTCCGAGACACCGGGGACGCTCTCCAGGCTCTGGGCCAGCTCCAGGGCGGCGTCCTTGAGCTTGTTGGCGTCGTCGCCGGTCAGGCGGACGGTGAGGTCGCGTCCGGGCGGACCGGCGCGGCGGGCCGAAACGACCAGGCTTTCGAGTCCGGCGGGCATGCGGACGTGCTTGCGCCAGGTCGCGAGGATCCGCTCGTTGCGGACCTCGCGATCCTCCGATGGCACCAGCTGCACCAGGACGGAGGCGAGCTGGTCGCCCTTGGCGCCGCTGCCCATCTCGACGGCCACGGTCGAGCCCAGCCGGGCGACGGCGGCCTCGACCAGGCCGCCGCCGAGTTCGCGGTCGGTCTCGACCAGGGCGCGCTCCAGCTCGGCCAGGAATGTCTCGCTCTGCTCGCGCGGCGTGCCGGCGACGAAGGTCGCGTTGGCGAAGACGATCTGGGGCTCTGGCGTCGGGAAGAAGACGAACTGCACCCGCCCGCCGATCAGCAGTCCGACCGCCAGCAACATGAGCACCACGACCAGGCTGACCGTCACCCCGCGCCAGTGCAGTGCCCAGACGACCAGGGGGCGATAGAGGTTGTCGCGGAAGTGGTCGAAGCCCGCGTTCACGCGCTGGCGCCAGCGCGGGACGCTGGCCACCGCATGGTGCTCGAAGGCGCTGCGCAGGTGCGCCGGCATCACCAGGAAGACCTCGATCAGCGAGGCCATGAGCACCATGATGGCGACGAAGGGGATGTCGCCCAGGATGTTGCCCATGATGCCGCCGACGATCATCAGCGGCAGGAAGGCGGCGACCGTGGTGAGGGCGGAGGCCACGACCGGCCAGAACATCCGCCGCGCGCCCGCGATGGCCGCGTCCGTGGGCGAGAGGCCCTGGCGGTAGCGCGTCTCCGCATGCTCGCCGATGACGATGGCGTCGTCGTCGATGATGCCCAGTGTCAGCAGGAGCCCGAAGAGGCTGATCATATTGATGGTGCCGCCGAACGCCCAGAGCAGCGCCAGCGCCGCCAAATAGGCGGTCGGGATGCCCATGGCGACCCAGAAGGCCACGCGCCCGGGCAGAAAGAGGAAGAGCAGGAGCAGGACCAGGGTCAGGCCCTGCAGGCCGTTGCGGGTGAGCAGGTCGATGCGGTCCTTGATGCTCTCCCACTGGGCGTCGAAGACCTCCAGCTGGATGGCGGGCGGCAGGGTGGGGCGGGTGTCTTCGAGCCACTGTTCGAAGAGCTTGGCGGCCTTCAGCGAATGTCCCTGTTCGGCGCGCTGGACCAGCAGCTCGACCGTCGCCGGGGCGTCCGCCGTCGACTCGGCTTGGGCGTCCAGCGCCACCGCGGAGAGCGTCAGGCTCGCCGGTCTCGCCTCGCGCACGATGGTCGCGACATCACCCAGGCGGACCAGGCCGCGGTCGTCGCTGACGATGGCAAGGTCCTCGAAGGCCATGGGGTCGCGGCGCTGCTCGAGTCCGCGCAACTCGCGCGCGCCGTCCGCCTCGCCGGCGATGCCGGAGGGGACGTCTTGCGCCAGGCGACCGACTTGCTCGCCGATGCCGTCGAGCGAGAGTCCCAGGGTTTCCAGCACACGCCCCGGCACCTGGATGGCGATCCGCTCCTCGGGCAGCCCGCTGATATCGACCCGGTCGATGCCGCGCGCGAGCAGTTCGCGCTCGAACTGGCGTACCCAGGGCCGCAGCTCGGCAAGGCTTGGCCCCGAGACCAGCAGACGCGCGACGGATTCATAGCGCGAGATCCGGCTGACCTGAGGTGTCTCGGCCTCCTGGGGCAGGTTGCGGAATTCGTCCACCCGCTGGCGCACCTGATCGAGCGCGAGCAGGGGATCCGTGCCGTCCTGCAGCTCCAGCGACAGGCTGGCGATGCCTTGGGCGGCGGTCGAGGTGAGCTTCTTGAGCCCGTCGACCGTCTTGAGACGCTCCTCCAGGGGGACGACGATGCCGTTCTCGACGTCCTCGGCCGAGGCGCCGCTCCAGACGACCTGGACGCTGACGATGTCGAGCGCGAAGGTCGGGAAGAACTGGATGTTCATCCGTGTCAGGGCGATGCCGCCCAGGATGAACATCAGGCCCATCAGGAGATTGGCGAGCAGGCGGTGGCGGGCGAAGACGGCGATCAGGCCCTCGCTCACTGGAGGGTCTCCACCTTGAGGGTTTCCACCGCATGGGGCAGATGGGTGACCATGATCTGCTCGCCCGCATGGATGCCGGCGGCGCGGACCAGGACGAGATCCTGACCGGTGGCGGTCGATTCCAGCTCGCCGACGCGCTGGACGTCCACGCCCTTCAGGCGGCCGTCCTCGACGACGAAGACGCGATCGCCGCCGTGCAGCGCCGCGAAGGGGAGCGCGATGGTTTGCGCCGCGGCGGGCCGCTGCAGTTGGAGACTCACGAAGGCCCCGAGCGGGATGTTGGTGCCGGAGGGCAGACGCAGCAGGGCATCCACTCCACGGGCATCCGCCTCGCCGGCCAGCCGCTCGAGGACGGCCGAGACGGGCTGCCCGGCGTGCGCCCCCCGGGCATTCAGGGTCTCGCCCTCGGTCAGGGCCGCGCGCAGCTCTTCGCTGTAGGCGCCCGGCACCTTGGCGCGCACATAGAGTGCGTCCAGGGGGTAGAGGGTGAGGATGGTCTGGTTGGGTTGCAGCTGGTCGCCGGCGGCGGCCTCGACGACGCCGATGCGCCCGTCGAACGGGGCCTTGATCTCGCCGCGCGCGGCGTCGCGCTGGGCCTCCGCGAGGGCTGCTTCGAGTGAGGACAGCCGCGCCGGGTGCTCGGCGATGGATTGCTCGCGCAGCGTGACGGCGAGCTGGGCGCGGGCATATTGCTCGCGCGCCTCGTCCACGCTGGAGATGGAGGCGAGCTTCTTGGATTGGACGGTATCCGCGCGCTCGACGGCGAGCTTGCCGAGCTTGAGGATGTCGCGCTCGTGCTCCAGCGCCTCGCGGTCGTGGACCAGGCGCAGGCGCTCGCGCTCCAGGTCGGCCTTGGCCTTTTCGAGCCGCGGTTGCAGGTCGCGCGGGTCCAGCCGGGCCAACACCTCGCCCTTGGTGACGCGGTCGCCGTCGCGGACATGGATCTCGAGCAGACGCCCGGCGACCGGCGCCGCGGCGCGGACCTTGTCGGGCGCCTCGACACGGCCGAAGAGCGAGAGGACAGGCTGATGCTCGGCCGGCGTGACCTCGGTCACCTCGACGCGCCAGATGCGCTCCTTGGGGACGACGGCGATGGGGACGGGACGGGTCTCCTTGAGGAAGAAGACCGCCCCGATCCCCGCGAGCAGGATCAGGATCGGCAGGATACGACGCGACATGTGACGGCTAGCTTCTTTCTGGACCAATGACCCGGAAGTGAGGGGTGCAAGGGGATAGCACAAGCTCCGGGCTTGCCGCTCCCCTGCGCCATCGCTGCCTTTGAGTCGGTCGGGCGGATTGGGTTCAGTGGTCCGCCAGCGAATGGGCGGGCCGGATTACCTGACTAGCGTAACAGGAATTGTCACCATGTGGATGACTTTGGTCGCGGTCGAGCCCAGCAGCAGGCTCGCCAGTTCACCACGCCCGTGGGTGCCCATGATGATGGCATCGCAGGCGAGATCCGTCGCGATGCGTGCGATCGTCGGCGCGATGGCGCCGATCTCGATGTGTGCGCTGTAGGTGAGTCCGGCCTCGTCCAGCAGGGCGCGCGCGGATGCCATGTCGGCGGCACCCTCGTCCGCCTGCGTTTGGGCGATTTCCTCCTCGGTGAGAAAGCGCCGGACTTCCCAGGCGTCGATGGGTTTGCGCACATTGAGGAGGTGGATCTCCGCCAGCTCGCGACCGCGGGCCAGTTGAATCAGATGACGCACGGCACGGTCCGCGGACTCGGATCCGTCGATGGGCACGAGAAATTTGATCATGACAAAACCTCCTGACCCTGATGTGTTGCGGTAAGACCTGTTGCGTTAAGACCTGGCCTCAGCGGCCCCGCTCGAGCGCCGCGTGCACCTCCGTCGCGTGGACGAGATCCTTGTCGTGGGCCGCGGCATGAGGATGCCAGCCGAGCACGAGCATGAGCGTGGTGAATCCGACGACATAGGCGATCGGCACATGCCAGCCGTCCCTCAGCCAGGCGCCGACGGACTTCGCCTGCGGATACATGTTGGAAAGCGCGACGCCGGCCGAGCTGCCGAACCAGATCATGGAGCCGCCGAAGCCGACGGCGAAGGCCAGCACGCCCCAGTCGAAGCCGCCCTGTTGAATGGCGAGCGCGGTCAAGGGAATGTTGTCGAAGACGGCGGACACGAAGCCCAGGGTCAGCGCCGAGTACCAGGATGCCTCCGGTAGGCTCTCGACGGGCATCATGGAGGCACAGGTCACCAGGGAGAGCAGGAAGAGGCTGCCCTTGAGCGCTTCCGGCAGCAGGCGCCACTCGGGCTTGCGCGCGCGCGCGCCCACCAGAATGGCCACCCAGACGGCGGCGCCCAGGAAGGGAAAACTGTCGGCAATGGGCTTGAAGGCCGCGTTGACCACGACATTGGTCAGCACGGCTGCCGCGAGGATGCCGGCGACGATCTTCAGGCGGAGCCAGTCGATCTGGGTATCCGGCGCGGCATCGCGCTGAATGGGTGAGAAGCGGTGCTGCTGGATCGCCGCCGGAATGCCGAAGACGAGCAAGGTCGCGCCGGCCGCGACATAGGCGTGCACCACGTCCAGTGGCGCGATGCCGGAGATCCACATCATGGTCGTGGTGGTGTCCCCCACGACGCTGCCCGCGCCGCCCGCGTTCGAGGCCGCAACGATGGCGGCGAGGTAGCCGATATGGACGCGATAGCGGAAGACGATCGCGGCGATGGTGCCGCCGATCAGGGCGGCGGCGATGTTGTCCAGGAAGCTGGAGAGCACGAAGATGACGAGCAGGAGTGCCAGGCCGCCGAGCCAGCCGTCCGGGAGATAGCGCGGCAGGACCTGGGGCACGCCGCTGTCCTCGAAGTGGCGCGCCAGCAGGGCGAAACCGAGCAGGAGTCCGAGCAGGTTGGTCAGCACGACCCACTCGTGCTCCATGTGGGCGATCAACCCGCTCGTGCCCATGCCTTCATCGAAGCCGGTGAAGCCGAGCTTGTAGGCCGTGATGGCTGTCAGACCCGTCAGGGCGACCGCGAGCGTGTGGTTGTGAAAAAAGGCGACACCCAGGAGCGTCAGGGCGAAGAGAATGAACTCGGACGGAATGCCCAGGATGACGATGGCGCTCCGCTCCGGCCCGGCGATCGCCGCGAGCGGCGTCCAGAGAAGCATGGCGATCAAGGTGTAGAGGGCGGGTTGACGCAGGCGTTGCCAGGGCGACACCCCGGCGTGAGAGGCGTTGTCGGTACGGCGGGACAGGGCGCTCAAGGGATCGACCTCACGAGGTACTGGCGGCCAAAGGGACCTCGGCACGGGCGAGCGACCACCCGAGGTCGAGGCATCACGGGGCTTGCGGCCCCAAGACAAACAGGTGTCAAGGGCGAGGCATGCGCGAATCTCTGGATGTCGGGCGCGGCTCAGCGCGCCGATGCGACCGGCGGTTAGCGGGTCACTGGCCGGGCGTGCGCTCGTCCGGATTGGACGGCGCGGGCGAGGGTCCGGGCGCGGTGGGGCGGGGCGAAGACGTGCTGGCCGTCTTCGGAGTGTCCTCGAGAATGGTTTCCAGGGGATTCGCGCGCGCTTGGTGGTCGAGGATCTTCTTCAGCTCCTCGGCCTTGAGTTCGCGGTCGATCTCATGCTTGACGCTTGCGAGTGTCCTGCGCGCGCGCCCGAGCCACATGCCGGCGATGCGCGCAACCTTCGGAAGCCGTTCGGGGCCGATCACGACCAGCGCGACGACCCCGATCAGCAGCAACTCTTGGAAGCCAACGTCGAACATGGCGCTGTGGTCCGCGGTTAGTCCGAACCCTTGCTCGATGCGTGCTTGGTCGCTTGCGCGGGATCGGGCTCATGGGTGCGCTTGGCATCGGCGCCGCTCAGGGAGGCCGGCTCGCTGGATTCGTCCTCGTCCTTGTCGGGGTTGGACATGGAGCTTCGGAAGCCCCTGATCGCCTCGCCGAGGTCCGAGCCGATATTCTTCAGTCGCTTGGTGCCGAACAGCAGCACGACGATCACCAGGATGATCAAAAGCTGCCAGATGCTGATGCCGCCGACTCCCATGGGTTTCTCCGCTTCTTGTCCGTCGTTTTTCGGGCCGATCGCTCGCTTGGGGGATTTCAACCATACCGTGGTTGCGGTTGGTCGATGCCAAGCGGGATCGCGGTTGCCAAGTTCGCGATCATAACCGAAGCCGTTTCAGCCCGAAAGCGGCACCGATTGACCGGCGTGCGCCGGACCTGCGCACCGGGCGGGCGTTTACGCGAAGGCCGAGTTGGGCGATCATCCAGCGCTCGTTCGAGAATCGACGGCTGGCGGACTGCGGACTCATCTCAATTGCGGATTCACCTCATCAGTGTGGGACGGCGGATGCCGGGCTGGGTCGAGGCGGGGTATGCCGAATATGCCAAGCGTCTGCCTCCCGAGTGCGGCCTGACGCTCGTTGAAGTGGAGCCGGTCAGGCGGACCAAGTCGGGCTCGACCAGCCAGGCGCGCGAGGAGGAGGGTCGCCGCATCCTCAAGTCCGTGCCGAAGGGGGCGGCCGTCATCGCCCTGGACGAGCGCGGACAATCCTGGAGTACCGAGGCGTTGGCGGCGCAGCTGCGAGCTTGGCTCGCCGATGGACGCGACCGCGCCTTGCTCGTCGGCGGCGCCGATGGGCTCGCGCCCGACTGCCTCGCGCGCGGCGAGCGGCGTTGGGCGCTGTCAGCACTCACCTTTCCGCACCCGCTGGTGCGGGTCATCATCGCCGAGCAGCTCTATCGCGCCTGGAGCCTGACTCAGGGTCATCCCTATCACAGGGGCGGCTGAGGGGGCATCGGTCGACGACAGTCAAGGCGCCTGGGACGAGACGAATGCGCGACGCCGACCATGATCTCTATCTTGCCTCCCGTTCGCCGCGCCGTGGCGAGCTCTTGGCTCAGATTGGCGTGCGCTTCAGTGTCAGGGCGGCCGACACCGACGAGACTCCCCGCGCCGGGGAGTCCCCCGAGGCTTACGTCAGGCGTGTCGCCCTGGACAAGGCGCGGGTCGTCAGCGATCAGCTCGGCGCCGCGGGGCAAGCGCCCGTGCTGGCGGCGGACACGGCGGTCGTATTGGGGGAGCGCATCCTCGGCAAGCCGCGTGACGAGGCGGATGCTCGCGAGATGATGCGGGCACTCTCTGGTTGCACGCACCGCGTCTTGACGGCGGTCGCCGTGCTCTCTGAGGGTCGCGCCTGGACCGATCTCAGCGATAGTCGCGTGACCTTCAGGTGCATCGACGAGGACGAGATGCGGCGCTATTGGCAGACGGGCGAGCCTCGCGATAAGGCCGGCGGCTATGCCATTCAGGGGCTCGGTGCGCTCTTCGTCGCCGATCTGCGGGGCAGCTACTCGGGCGTGATGGGGCTGCCGTTGTTCGAGACCGGGCGTCTCCTCGCGCGTGCCGGTCTGCGCCTGACGTGATGCGGTTGGCGCGGCGCTGTCGCGCCGTGTCTGTGGCGGGCTGTGCGTTCGGCGAGGCGCTCGGCGAAACTATAAGAATGGAAACTGAGTCGATGGTCTTGTGAGCGAAGAAATCCTAATCAACGTCACCCCGCCGGAGACACGGGTCGCCGTGGTCGAGAACGGCGTGGTGCAAGAGATCATCATCGAGCGTGCCGAGCGCTGCGGCCTGGTCGGGAGCATCTACAAGGGCCGCATCTGCCGCGTCCTGCCCGGCATGCAGGCGGCCTTCGTCGACATCGGCCTGGAGCGGGCGGCCTTCCTGCATGCCTCCGATATCCTCGGGCCTCAGGGCGAGTCGCGTGGCGATCAGATCCACGAACTGGTGCACGAAGGCGACATGATCGTGGTCCAGGTGGTCAAGGACCCGCTTGGGACCAAGGGTGCGCGCCTCACGACCAACATCTCCATCGCCTCGCGCTATCTCGTCTGCATGCCGGCACTGGGCAGCACCGGCGTTTCCCAGAAGATCGAGGACGAGGAGGAGCGTCGTCGCCTGCGCGACATCCTGCAGCGCTATGTCGAGGCCCATGAGGGCGAGGGCGGCTTCATTGCGCGCACGGCGGCCGAGGCCGTTCAAGAGGAGGCGCTGCTCAAGGACATGGCCTTCCTCGCCAAGCTGTGGCGCGGCGTCAAGGATCGCTGCGCCCTGGTCAACAGCGTCGGTCTCATCCACGACGACCTGCCGCTCGCCCTGCGCGCCCTGCGCGATCTGGTCACGCCCGAGGTCGAGCGCATCCGCATCGACTCCCGTGCCATGGTCGACAAGGCGGTCCCCTTCGCCGGCAAGTACATCCCGGAGATCAAGGGGCGCATCGAGTACTACCAGGGCGAGCGCCCGCTGTTCGATCTCTACGGCGTCGAGGACGAGATCAAGAAGGCCCTGCATCGCAAGGTGAGTCTCAAGTCCGGCGGTCATCTGGTCATCGACCAGACCGAGGCCATGACCACCATCGACATCAACACGGGCGCCTTCGTCGGGCATCGCAATCTCGAGGAGACGATCTTCAAGACCAACCTGGAAGCGGCTCAGGCGATCTGCCGCCAGCTGCGGCTGCGCAACCTCGGCGGCATTATCATCATCGATTTCATCGATATGACCGAGGACGAGCACAAGCGCCAGGTGCTGCGTGCCCTGGAGAAGTGCCTCGCGCGCGATCACGCCAAGACGCACATCACCGAGGTGTCGTCGCTCGGCCTGGTGGAGATGACCCGCAAGCGCACCCGCGAGTCGCTCGAGCATGTCCTCTGCGAGCCCTGTCCCTGCTGTGGCGGACGCGGCTCCATCAAGACGGCGGAGACCACCTGCTATGAGATCTTCCGCGAGATCCTGCGCGAGTCGCGCCAGTTCGAGGTCGAGACCCTGCTCGTGCTGGCCTCCCAAGAGGTGATCGACCGGCTGCTCGATGAGGAATCCGCGCATCTGGCGGAGCTGGAGGAATTCATCGGTCGCCCCATCCGTCTCCAGGCCGAGGCGCTCTACACCCAGGAGCAGTACGACGTCGTCCTGATCTGAGGCACGCACTCGGCGACTTGCCTTGTTTGGGGCGAGGTAGCACATCAAGGAAAGCGGGGCGTTTTCCGATCGGGATCGAATCCCCGAAAATGCCCGTTTCTGTCCTCCAACGCTAAATGCCTGGGCTGATGCCTTTCCTCAACCGCTTAGCGGCCTATTCGCTTCGCCTCGCACTCCTCATCCTGGTCAGCGCCGCGCTCCTGGTCAGCGTGCTCCGCTTCGTCCAACCGCTGGCGAACGGGTTTCGGGGGGAGTTGGCCCAGATCCTGAGCCAGCGCCTGGGCTATCAGGTGTCCATCGGTGCCTTGCGGCTGGGTTCGACCGGTTTCGAACCGCGCATCACCCTGGAGCGGGTTCGGCTCTCCAAGCCCGATGATGGCGAGGTCGCCTTGAGTCTGAGCGCGATGGAGCTGGATCTGAACCTGCCGGCCTCGATCTGGACGCGGGCGCCACAGTTCGACGCCTTCACCCTGATCGGTGCGCGACTGGTGATCGAACGCTTCGCGGACGGGCATCTGCGGATCGTCGGCCTCGGGGCCTTGCGCAGCGATGATCCGCGGGCGCTCGATCTCTTCCTGGGGCAGGGTCGCTTGAATCTCGCCGACAGCGAGGTGCTCTACGTCGACCACAACCTGGGCGGCAAGGTCGCCCGTCTGGTCGGTATCCGTCTGGCGCTCGAGAATGCCGGTGACCGGCACCGCATGGAGCTGACCGCCCGACTGGTCCCTCCCGATCCGATTGTCAGCCAGGCGCCGGATCCGGATCCGGATCCGGACCCAGTGCCCGACGAACGTCGCGTGGATGAGGGCAACCACATCAAGCTGGTTGCGTCCCTTGACGGTCCGCCATCGGATCCCTCGTCTTGGAGCGGCGGGCTCTATGTGAAGCTGGATGCGCGCAACCTCGGGCTTCTGGTGCCGGCCGCGCGGCTGAAGGAGGTCCAGCTGGATACCCGAGGCGTCGCCCTGGAGACCTGGCTGCGCATCGAGCGAGGCGGGCTGCTGCAGTCCATTGCACGGGTGGCGCTGGATGATGTGGCGCTGACGCCGCCGCGTTCCGAGGGCGATGGGGTCGTGGCGGATGGCGCTCGGGCGAGACAGCGGTTCGAGCGGCTGCGTGCCCTGGTGCGGGCGCGGCATCTCGCCGCTGGGTGGCAAGTGCAGGTGGCCGGACTCGATGTGAGTCTGAACGCCGTCCAGGTCGCGGGCCTCGACCTGGATCTGCGTCTTTCGCATGCCTGGCGGCTGGCCGGCCTGGGCCTGACCGCGGCTCGCCTCGACCTGGCCGACCTGGCGAGACTGTCGCAGACCAGCCCGTGGCCGGTGCCTGGGCAGGTCGACGCATTGATCGAACACCATCCCCGGGGGCAGGTGAGCGATCTGGCCCTCGGGGTCGCGCCGCCCGCCGCGACTGACGGCGATGCCGGTTGGCGTTGGACCTTGTCGGCGCGCTTCGAAGCGCTTGGCCTGGATCAGAAGGCGCGCCTTCCGGGCTTCGAGGGGTTGAATGGGGTGCTGTCCGCCGACCAGGACGGCGGTGAGCTGCGGCTCGCTTCCGAGCGGATGTCGCTCGACCTGAACCCCCTCTTCACCCTGCCGATCGCCCTGAGCCAACTCAGTGGGCAGCTCGACTGGCAACGCGCCGCCGCTGGGGGCTGGCACCTCTCTGCGCATGACATCGCCCTGGAGAACGCCGATCTCGCCGGCCGGGCGCAGCTTTCGCTCGACCTTCCGGCCGATGGCGCGAGTCCCTTCATGGATCTGCGCGCGAATTTCCACGACGCGGACGCCGCGCAGACGCGCACCTATCTGCCTGCGGGCGCCATGGCGCCCGAGCTTTTGGCGTGGCTGGAGGAGTCGATCGTCGCTGGGCGGGTGACGCAAGGCGATGTCATCTTCCGCGGCGCGCTCGCGGACTATCCCTTCCGCAAGAATCAAGGACGTTTCGAGCTGCTGATCGGATTCGAGGATCTGCGGTTGGCCTACCAGAAGGGCTGGCCACCGCTCGAGTCCGCCTCTGGGTCGCTGCGTTTCTTCAACCAGGGTCTGACGATCCGGGTCGATCGCGGCCGCATCTACGATAGCGCCTTCTCGGACGGTCTGGCCCAGTTGCCGGATCTGTGGGTCCCGCGGTCGCTGCGGATTCACGGTGAGGCGCGGGGGCCCTTCAGCGACGGTTTGCGCACCTTGATCGAGACACCCTTGGCCAAGGATCTTGGACACCTGGCGCAGATCCTGACTGTGAGCGGTGAATCGCGCTTGGCCCTGGATATCGATCTGCCCTTCCAGAAGGATGCGGCACTCGGCGTCTCCGGTCGCTTGAGCTGGCCGGCCCCGGCGACACTGGGTCTCGCGGGCACGCCCGTCGAACTCTCCGCGCTCGATGGCAGCCTCGGCTTCACCGAGAAGAGCCTGGAGGCGAAGGCCATCCGCGCGCAGCTCTGGGGGCGCCCCTTGACCCTGTCCATCGCGACCGAGGGTATCGGCGATCCGGACACCTCCATCACGCGGATCGAGGCGCGCGCCCAGACCCCGGTCACGGCACTGGCGGAGCGTTTTCCCACCGACGCCTGGCGGTTCGTCAAGGGGAAGGTGGACTGGGCGCTCGCGGTGACCCTGCACAACCGCGATGTCAACCAGCAGACGATGCCCCTGGACTTCCAGCTCTCTTCGCCATTGCGAGGGGTCGCGCTCACGCTGCCCGCGCCTCTCGGGAAGCCGGCTGCCGCGGCGCGCGACCTGGAGATCCGCGGCACCTTGGTTCCGGCCCAGTCCCTGGCGGTCACGGGGCATCTGGGCGATCTCGGGGCAAACCTGCGCTTCGCTCTCAGTCCCCAGGCCAAGCGCCTGCTCGGTGGGCGCATCAGGCTGGGTGATCGAGCAGCGCCCGAGCCGGACGCCGGTGCGCTGGTGCTCGAGGGTCAACTCGCGGAGCTGGACCTGGGGCCATGGATCACCTGGCTCGACGCTGTCGGGAAAGACCTGGACTCCGGTGCCGACAGCGTCTCCGACACCACCTTTGGCCTCGATCTGCACGTCGACCGGCTCAAGCTCGGCGGAATGGAGCTGACTAATGCGGCCTTGGATGCGGGTCCGCTGCGCGAGGGCTGGCAAGTCAGGGTGCGTGCCACGGAGCTTGCCGGACGCGTCTCTGTCGCCCCGAAGGCGCAGGCCCGCCCGCTGGGCATTGATCTGGATCGCCTGGATCTCAAGGCCCTCGGGGGACGACCAGAGGCGAAGGCGCCGAAGAAGACGGACGCCGATGACATGGCGAAGATCCCGTCCTTGGATCTGCGCGCCAAGGCGCTGAGCTGGGGCGATCTGCGGCTGGGGACGCTGGAGCTGTCGGTGCGCCAGGATGCGTCCGGGATGCGCATCCCACGGGTTGCGCTCGCTGGCCCAGGGCTGGTCACGCTGCAGGGCGAAGGCGCCTGGACGCGCGGCGTCGGCGGTGGGCGCAGCCATGTGGAGCTGCGCCTTGGCGCGCCGGACCTGGGGCGTCTGATCACCGCGCTGGACAAGAAGACAGCACTCGAAGCCAAGGACGCCTCGGCCAAGGTGGATCTCAGCTGGCCGGGCTCGCTGAGCGAGGCCGGGCTGCTGCGCTCGAACGGCTCCATCGATCTCAAGGTCGGAGCGGGGCGGTTCCTCGCGGTCGAGCCTGGTGTGGGGCGTGTGCTCGGCTTCCTCAACTTCAGTGCCCTCGGTCGCCGACTCGCGCTGGATTTCAGCGACCTCTATGGTCAGGGATTCGCGTTCGAAGGTGTCTCCGGGCGCCTGTCGCTCGGCCAGGGCAAGGCCCGCTTCGACGACTTCCTCATCGATGGGACCGCGGGCAAGGTGATGGTGACTGGATCGACCGATCTGGCCACCGAGCGGTTCGATCAGACCGTCACGGTCGAGCCCAAGCTGGGCTCCAGCGTCGCCTTGGCCAGCGCTGTCGCCGGAGGCCCCGTAATCGGTGCGGCGGTCTATCTGGTCGACCGGGTGGCGGGCAATCCGATCGATCGCCTGGGGCGCTACCAGTACAAGGTCACGGGTCCCTGGGGCGACCCGGAGATGACGCGGATCGGTTGGGATCCCCTGGCGAGTCAGCCCAAGTCGCCCGCGGCGGCCGATCGCGCCAGAGAAGCCCGCAAGCCCACCAACCATTTTCTGGATCTGGAATGAGCTTCCGGTTTCGGGTGTGCCGCTCTGGTGGTATGGTTGCAACAGTTACGCGGCCTCTGTCGGTCTGACGGCGGTTCATTGCTCGCCCCAAGCCTTGGCAGCGCAACGAGCAGGAGGTGGCTCAGCGCGCCCGAGGATGCGCGCTTGATCCGCGGCTCCGTGAGCAGGATTGGTTAGCGAGTGCTATGAAAGACAAACAGAAGATCGGGGCGGTGCAGATGGCGACCGGCCCCAACGTGAGTGCAAATCTCTTCGAGGCGGAGCGGCTGATCAAGGAGGCGAGCGACGACGGCGCCCGCCTGGTCGTGCTCCCCGAGAATTTCGCCTTCATGGGCAAGGCCGACCAGGATCAGCTCAAGGTGCGTGAGGCGGACGGGGATGGACCTCTGCAGTCCTTCCTCGCGCGCATCTCAAAGCAGCTGGGTATCTGGCTGGTCGGTGGGACCATTCCGCTGGCCGCGAGCGATCCCGATAAGGTCCGTTCGGCCTGTCTGGTGTTCGACGACAAGGGCGAGCGCGTTGCGCGCTACGACAAGATCCACCTCTTCGACGTCAATCTGCCCGGCGTCGATGAGCGCTACCACGAGTCCGCCATCATCGAGGCAGGCAGCGAAGTGGTCGTGCTCGACAGCCCCTTCGGTCGGCTGGGCGTGGCCGTTTGCTACGATCTGCGTTTCCCGGAGATGTTTCGCCAGATGCTGGATGGCGGGGTCGAGATCCTGGCGATTCCGTCCGCCTTCACCGCCATCACCGGCAAGGCGCACTGGGAGCCGTTGGTGCGCGCGCGTGCCATCGAGAACCTCGCCTACGTGGTTGCGGCCGCTCAGGGCGGTTTTCACATCAACGGCCGTGAGACGCATGGGCACAGCATGGTGGTGGATCCCTGGGGCACCATTCTGGCGCAGGTCCCGCGCGGAACGGGCTACATCCGCTCGTCCATCGACCGGGAATTCCAGGACTCGGTGCGACGCAGCTTCCCCACCATCCATCACCGTCGTTTGAAATGCAGCGTCTGAGGCCGCAGTCTTCAGGAAACACGATCATTCGGCCGACTCTCAGAGTCGGCCCTTATCATTCTGGCGAGTTCTCAGGCCCCAATCATGACTGACCCCATTGCCATCGCCCGCGACAGCATCCTCGCACCGGCCGGACTCGCCGAATCGGATCTCGATCGTCTGCTCGGGAGCCTGACCAGCGCCTCCATCGACGCCGCAGACATCTATTTCCAGTACAGCCGGCTGCAGTCCTGGGTGCTGGAGGACGGCATCCTCAAGGACGGCAGCTTCAGCATCGAGCAGGGCGCCGGTCTGCGCGCCGTGAGCGGCGAGAAGACCGGATTCGCCTACTCCGACGAGTTGCAGTTCCCCGCGCTGGCCCAGGCCGCCGAGGCGGCCAGGGCGATCGCGCGCGGGGGGCAGGACGGGCGGGTGAAAGTGGGTAGGGCGCCGATGCAGCGGCGGCTCTACGAGCCACTCAATCCGATCGAGAGCCTGCCCGATAAGGAAAAGGTCGCGCTCTTGCAACGCGTCGACGCGGAGGCCAGGCGCCAGGATCCGCGCGTGCGCGAGGTCGTCGCCAGTCTGGTCGCGGTGCAGGACACGGTCATGGTGCTGGCGGACGATGGCACATTGGCCGCCGACATCCGCCCCCTGGTCCGCATGAGCGTCAGCGTCATTGCCGAGGAGAACGGACGCAGGGAGCAGGGCTCCAGTGGCGGTGGCGCGCGCGCGGATCTGGGCTACTTTCTGGTCGAGGACCGCGCGCTGGGGTTCGCGCGCGAGGCGGTGCGGCTTGCACTCACCAACCTCGACGCGGTCGAGGCCCCTGCCGGCACCATGACGGTCGTCCTGGGCGCGGGCTGGCCGGGCGTGCTGCTGCATGAGGCCATCGGTCACGGGCTCGAGGGCGATTTCAATCGCAAGGGCAGCTCCGCCTTCGCCGGGCGGATCGGCGAGCGGGTCGCCGCGAACGGCGTCACCGTCGTCGACGACGGCACCCTGCCGGGACGGCGCGGCTCGCTCAACATGGACGACGAAGGGACGCCGAGCCAGAACACCGTGCTGATCGAAGACGGCATCCTGCGCGGCTATATGCAGGACAAGCTCAACGCCCGGCTGACCGGCTCGGCACCGACCGGGAACGGCCGGCGCGAGTCTTACGCCCATCTCCCCATGCCGCGCATGACCAACACCTACATGCTGGCCGGCAGTCGAGATCCGGCGGAGATCATCGCCTCGGTCGAGAAGGGCCTCTATGCCGTCAATTTCGGCGGTGGGCAGGTGGATATCACCTCGGGCAAGTTCGTCTTCTCGGCCAGCGAGGCCTACCTCATCGAGAAGGGCAGGATCGGTCGACCGGTCAAGGGCGCGACCCTCATCGGCAATGGCCCGGACGTGCTCACCCGCGTCAGCATGATCGGCAACGACCTCAAACTCGACGAGGGTGTCGGCACCTGCGGCAAGGAGGGGCAGAGCGTCCCCGTGGGTGTCGGGCAGCCGACCTTGAAGATCGACTCCCTCACCGTCGGCGGAACCGGCAAATGAGCCAGACACCATGCCCGCCGCGGCGAATCGTACTGACAACTGACAACTGACAACTGACAACTGACAACGGATTCCATGCCTACTGCCACCATTGAAGAGACGGGCGAACGCCTGGCGCGCCTGCAAGGGATCATCGAAGACCTGCTCAAGGAGGCCGAGCGCCAGGGCGCGAGCGCGGCGGAGGCCTCTGTCGGCAGCAGCTCGGGCTTGGAGGTGAGCGTTCGACTCGGCGAGGTCGAGACGGTCGAGCACACCCGAGACAACGGCTTGGGGATCACGGTCTACTTCGGTCATCGCAAGGGCTCGGCCAGCACCTCGGACCTGAGTCCGGCGGCCGTGCGCGACGCCGTTCGAGCGGCCTGCGCCATTGCCGAGCATACGCAGGAAGACCGCTGCGCCCATCTCGCCGATCCAGATCTGCTGGCGACCGAGGTGCCGGATCTGGATCTGTGTCACCCCTGGTCGATCGAGGTGGCTCAGGCGATCGAGCTGGCGGTGGCCTGTGAGGATGCCGCGCGTGCTTATGATCCGCGCATCGTCAACTCGGAGGGTGCGAGCCTTTCGACCAGCTTCGGTCTGCATGTCGCCGGCAACAGCAATGGCTTCATGGGCGGCTACCCGACCACGCGCCACAGCTTGAACTGCGCCGTCATCGGTCAGCAGGGCGACATGATGCAGCGCGACTATTGGTGGACCACGGCACGCGCTGCCATGGATCTGGATCCGGCCCGGACGGTCGGCGAGCGGGCCGCCGAGCGGACGGTCTCGCGGCTCGGCGCGCGACGGCTCGGCACCTGCGAGGCGCCCGTACTCTTCCGTGCCGAGGTCGCGACCGGACTCTTGCGCAGCCTGGTCTCGGCGATCACGGGTTCAAACGTCTACCGACGCTCCAGCTTCCTCCTCGACCAGGTCGGAGAGCCGATCTTCCCTGACTTCGTGCGCATCTACGAGGAGCCGCATCTGCTGCGCGGCCTCGCGAGCGCGCCCTACGACGGCGATGGCGTCGTCACGCGTCCAAAGGACCTGATCAGCGCGGGGGTTCTTCAGACCTATCTTCTCGACACCTACTCCGGCTGTCGGCTCGCTCTGCCGACCACAGGCAATGCGGGCGGGGTTCGCAACCTCAGGATCGACATGGGCGAGAAGGATCGCGCGGCCATGCTGCGCGAGCTGGGTACCGGATTGCTCGTCACTGAGCTCATGGGGCATGGCGTGAATGCCGTGACCGGTGACTACTCACGCGGCGCGGCCGGCTTCTGGGTCGAGAACGGTGAGATCCAGTATCCCGTGGAGGAGATCACCATCGCGGGCAATCTCAAGGAGATGTTCGCCGGCCTGGTGGCCGTGGGTAACGACTGCGACTTCCCGGGTAGCACCCGCACCGGCTCCTGGCTGATCGATCGGATGACCATCGCCGGGGAGTAGTTGGGACGCCCGGCCCCGGCGGAACGGCGATGATCGGATCGGCCTCGGCTGGGCCGCGAAGCCCATGGTCCGGATGCGCCGATCAGGTCATGAGGCCGAGGCGCTTTTCATCCTCGCTTGGCCGCCTCTCGGGTTGCGCTGTGTTTCGCTGCGCTCCAGCCATCTACAATACGCCCTTTGCGCTGAGCCCAGCTGAGTTCGTCGATGAGCGAAATTGTCCTAATCAACGTTGCCGGCGAGGACAGGCCCGGCATCACGGCGGCCCTGACCAAGATCCTCGCCCGCTTCCACGTCCCCATTCTCGACATCGGTCAGTCGACGATCCACAACGCCTTGGCGCTGGGCCTCATGGTCGAGTTGCCGCGCGAAGGCGATGACTGCGGCGTCTTTCGCGAACTCTTGTTCTGCGCCCATGGAATGGGTCTCGATATCCGTTTCACGCCGATCAATGCGGATGACTACGAGGGCTGGGTGCTCGAACAAGGCCAGCCGCGGCACATCCTGACGCTGTTGGGCCGTGAGATCGATGCCGATCACATCGCACAGGTCGCCGCCGTGGTGGCCGAGCGCGGACTCAATGTCGATCGCATCGTGCGCCTGACCGGCCGTATCTCGCGCCGGGAGGCGCGTTCTCATCCGCTGGCCTCCGTCGAGCTGTCCGTGCGTGGTGCCGTGGAGGATCTCACCGAGCTGCACGGCGCCCTGCTGGCGCTGGGGCAGGTGATGGACGTCGACGTCTCCGTCCAGGAAGACGACATCTTCCGCCGCAACCGACGTCTGGTCTGCTTCGATATGGATTCGACCCTGATCCAGACCGAGGTCATCGACGAGCTGGCCGCCGTGGCTGGCGTCGGCGCCGAGGTGGCCGCCATCACCGAGTCCGCCATGCGCGGCGAGCTGGATTTTCAGGAGAGCTTCCGCCGCCGCATGGCCCTTTTGGAAGGCTTGGACGAGTCGGTGCTTGCGGGGATTGCCGCACGGCTCCCGATCACCGAGGGCGCGGATCGGCTCATCGCCAGCCTCAAGCGCCTCGGCTACAAGGTGGCCATCCTCTCCGGCGGCTTCACCTATTTTGCCGAGCATCTCAAGCGCCGCTTCGGGGTCGATTACGTCTATGCGAACCACCTCGAATTCCATGATGGCAAGCTCACGGGTCAGGTCTCCGGCGAGATCATCGACGGGGCGCGCAAGGCAGAACTGCTGCGCGAGATTGCCGCGCGTGAAGGCATCCATTTGGAGCAGGTCATCGCCGTCGGCGACGGCGCCAACGACCTGCCGATGCTCTCCATCGCCGGCCTCGGCATCGCCTTCCACGCCAAGCCCATCGTCACCCAGCAGGCGCGGCATTCCATCGCCAACGTCGGCCTGGACGGCATCCTCTACCTGCTCGGCATGCGCGATCGGGATGTCGAGAGCCTGAAGTCGTAACGCTCGGTCAGCAGTGAGTCGAGCGCGCTCGACTCACTGACGGCTTACCCAGTCCCAACCGGGATTGAGAAGGTCCAGAAGTTGACGACGAAGTGGGTCAGTATGCTCGCGAAATAGCCGAGCGCGATGTACTTGGTCCAGCGCAGGTGCTCGAAGAAGGTGTAGATGCCCTTGGTTTGGCCCATGAGCGCAACCCCTGCCGCCGAGCCGATCGAGAGCAGGCTGCCGCCGACACCGGCCGTGAGGGTGACCAGGAGCCACTGGCCCTGCGACATCTCCGGATTCATGGTGAGCACGGCGAACATCACCGGGATGTTGTCGACGATTGCGGAGAGGATGCCGACTAGGGTGTTGGCCACTGTCGCGCCGAGACCGACATAGACCAGCTCAGAGGCCAGCGCCAGATAACCGATGAAGCCCAGGCCGCCGACGCAGAGCACCACGCCGTAGAAGAAGAGCAGGGTGTCCCATTCGGCACGGGCGACCTTGTTGAAAATGTCGAAGGGCATGGTGTCCTCGACATTCCCCGCCTTGACAGTCGCGAGTTCGCCGGTGCGCACCAGAAAGTAGCCGAAGAACTTCAGGTAGGCGAGCCCCGTCATCATGCCGAGTACCGGCGGCAGGTGCAGGAAGCTGTGCACGCTCACGGCCGTGGCAATGGTCGCGAGGAAGAGCAGCACGATTCGCCGCGCACCGCGTTTCATAGGCGTCTGTTCCTCATGCGGCGGCGGCTTCAGGTCCGGGACCGCGCGGTACATGAAATAGGCCGGCACCAGGTAATTCACGAGCGATGGGATGAAGAGCAGGAAAAAGGCCTGGAAGTCGATGATGCCCCTCTGCCAGACCATGAGGGTGGTGATGTCGCCAAATGGACTGAAGGCACCGCCCGCATTGGCGGCGACGACGATGTTGATGCAGGCGAGGGCGACGAACCTCGGGCTCTCGATCCCTACGGCCATGACTACCGCGCACATCAATAGGGCTGTGGTGAGATTGTCCGCGACCGGGGAGATGAAGAAGGCCAGGAAGCCCGTCAGCCAGAACAGCTTTCGGTACCCGTAGCCGCCGCGCACCAGCCACCCGCGCAAGGCCTCGAAGACGTTGCGCTCTTCCATGGTGTTGATATAGGTCATGGCGACCAACAGGAAGAAGAAGAGCTCGGCGTACTCCAGGATGTTGTGCCGCAGCGCCTCGCTGACGACACGCGAATCCCCCTCGTGTGTCGTGTAGAAGTAGGCGACAAGGATCCAGATCACACCCGCCGCCAGCACGACCGGTTTTGACTTGCGCAGCTGCGTGAATTCCTCGGCCATCACCAGGCCGTAGGCCATGACGAAGATCAGGATGGCAGCGTAGCCGACCCATGAGGTTGTGAGGTCGAGGTGCGTGGCGCCGCTGGAAGCGATGGCCAGGCTCGGCATGCTGAGAGACGAGATCGAGAGCAGCAGAACGACGAGTGCTCGAGTCACCGCGGATTGCATCGAATCACCCTTTTTCGCTGGCGTGAGTTGATCAAGGACGCTGGTGCGTCCGTTCCCCTCTATTTTGCCCGCAAATGCCGCGGCTGACATCTCGGCCGGCGATCGGTTGATGCGGCCGCCCTCTCTGCGCACTGCCGAGTGGATGAGTCTCATGTGATTCCTTCCCGGCGCACCGCGCTGTCCTGCCTGTTGGGCGTCTGACTGCGATCGACCAAGATCGGGTTGTGCGCGCATTTCGTAACTCGGGCGCTTCCTGCTCAGGCTCCTCGTATTCGCGTCTTTCGTGGTGAATGCTATTGAGGCAACCTCTTTCAGGCATTCAATGGGTCTTGGAGCGGCCTCTTTCGTTTTTCATGATTCGATAAGAAGCGATTCGAACGAGTCGCTCGGTTTCTCTCTTTCGCCAATCGGCTCGTCATTTTGATTCGGCGAATACCTGAAGCGTGAATCTCCGCCGATTCCTGCTCTGCATTCTATTTATAGGTTCCCGCGCCGACGTTTGGTTTTTCATTCCCGTTTTTTATCTCGAATGAGTAGATCCTCGAACGCTTCGTCTTTGTCTTTCTTGTCGTCTTGCGTCAAAGGCGGGCACTCATTGTGGTCTGTTACTGAGTCGTCGGGTGTGTTCTGTGCGTCCGTGGTTGTCACCGTTCAGTCTTGAGGGTCATGCCGGTTGGTGGGGCGCACGGGCGAGCGCGAGATCCACGGAGCCAGGCTTTGACGCTGGTGGGTTGCACCCTGGGTTCTGTCTGGACGGATGAGCCTCGTCAACCGGCCCGGGCGCATGAGCAAGGCCCTTTTCTCTTCTCGCAAGCTGCGGTTTTCTTTTTCTCGAAGGCCTTGTGTGATGGGCGTCTCGATTCGCTGTGTGACGAATATCCCTATTCTCTAGCCCGCTTTCCTCTCCGAGTTCAATTGCCGTCTGCATCACAGTTTGATTCTGCGCGAGTTGGTTAACTTGTTCCCGAGCTTGATTGAAATGTGGTTTGCGTCCTCTGCTCCTTCTTCAGACTGCAAACCCAAATCGAGATCCAGTTAACACAAACGAATTCGATACGCTCAGGACTGCTTAAGGTGATTGCCATGATGCGCCCCCTTCAAAGTTACTCGCCGCTCAAGGGTTGTGATCTGAGTTCCATTCTCGGGTCCGCATTCAAAGCAGCCGTGCTTTTCGGACTAACGGCGATGGCAAATGGGGCGGCTGGAGCGGTAACCCAGGTCGTCGATCTCCAGTGGGACGCGGTGGACGACGTTCGCGTCGACCACTACGAGCTCCGCTATGGTCCGACGAGCGGGCAGTATGACAACACGACGACGACGACTCTCACTGAGGCATCGGTCGAGCTGACCGCGTCGGGGACGACCTACTTCGCCGTGCGCGCCTGCGATGCGTCAGCCGCGAACTGCAGCGCCTTCTCGAACGAGATTTCCGTAACCCCTTCTGCGGGGGAAGGGCAAGAGACCGAAAGCCCCCTCGTCGTGGATTTCTCGGCAAGCACCCTGTCTGGCTCGGCGCCTCTGACCGTCACCTTCTCCGATCTGTCGTCAGCACAGTCCAGTAGCGGGGCCTCATCCGATTGGGATGCGCCTCAGGTCGCTGCTTCCGCCGAGTCCTCCGCGAGCTTGGTGACGACACGTGCTTGGGATTTTGGCGATGGTGGTCAGAGCAACGCAGGTAAGGCCGTGCATACCTACTCCGTGCCTGGTACCTACACGGTTAGTCTGACAGTCAATGGCCCCAATGGTACGGCGTCCGAGACGAAAGTTGCTTACATTAGCGTTCTGGCGACGGCTGCGAGCTCCGCATCATCCGGCGGTACCTCGGCGACCGCGAGCACGACCTCTGAGACTGCTGTCATCCAAGCGCTGCCCATCGAGATCGGCGATATGCAGATCAATCACAACTGGAAACGCATCGATTTCCAACAGGCGTTCGAAAACCCGATCGTGGTCGCGAAAGGTCTGAGCAGCATTGGTGCCGATCCGGCGGTGATTCGCATCCGCGACGTCGACAGCACGGGTTTCTGGGTTCGGGTGCAGGAATGGGACTACCTGAATGGTTGGCACGCGACCGAGCTGGCAAGCTACATCGCGATGGAGCGCGGCCAGTATGAGCTGCCGAACGGTATCCTGGTGGAGGCCGGCTCTCTGACGACGGATGCGACCGCTGCCTTCCAGTTCCAGGAGCTTGGCGCAGGTTTCTCGAAGGCGCCCGTGGTGTTCGCTTCGATCAATAGCGTCAACGAGGAAGACGCCGTCACCTCGCGGATCAGACAGACCAGCGCGAACGGCTTTTTCGTGAAGATGCAAGAACAAGAACTCAACAGCCAGACCCATGCGGCGGAGCGAATCGACTACATCGCCTGGCAGGCGTCCTCGGTCGAAGTGGATGGGATGCGTTTCGACGTCGGCTTTGCCCCGAGCGGGATCAACCAAGATCGTTCCACGCTGGCCTACGACAACGCCTTTGGCGACGCGCCGGTCTTCCTGGCCGACATGCAAACCACGAATGGTTCGGATCCTTGTTCCCTGCGCTTGAAGGACATGACGACCGGCTCTGTCAAGATGTGGGTTCAGGAGGAGCAGTCGAAGGATTCCGAGCTCGGACACCTCTCCGAAACCGTCGGATACTTCGTGGCAGAGCTGGCTGACTAACAGCATCACAGCCTTCCCGAACCGGAAAGCGCCTCCTCGTGAGGCGCTTTTTGCGTTCTGGCCCAACAGAATCCTGTCTATTCGGCTCGGGCGGCGGCCACCCATGCGGGTGGTCGCTCGGGTCGAGCCTGTGCCTTGCTCAAAGATGGTCAAGGGCGCGCATCCTCTGTCTCCGCCCGGGGCGCGCGGATCCGCGTGCCGGGCCTGCGCCTGGAAACACAGGGCCGCCTCGGGTACCATAATAACAAGCGGATTTTTCAATGGATTTGGCGCAAGCAAGCGCTGACGCAGCGTGGCGCTGTAGAGGCGTCTGTCAGGGAAACACCACTGGCATTGCAGGCGGAGCGTTCAGCTGCGACCTTGCCCTTGCGGCGCGTATCTGGCGCGATTCGATCCGGCCCGACGACCTGGATCCTTGACGCCTCGCTGTCCCGCGCGGGCTGTCGCTCCGCCCCTGTGCCGCCTGCTCCGGTGTCGGTCGCCAACCCGCTTGGTGCGCTGGATGGGGCGGCTGCCGTCGATGTGTTTGCCCCAGTACGAGGAGAGAGCTTCATGTGTGGTTTTTGCGGTGAAATCCGCTTCGATGATGCCCCTATCGATCTCGGCGCCCTGAGCGCCATGAACGCGGCCATGATCCCGCGCGGCCCGGATGGCCACGGGATATGGCAGCAGGGGGGCGTCGCTCTGGCCCATCGACGGCTCTCGATCATCGACCTGAGCAGCCATGCCGCCCAGCCGATGATCGACAGCGAGCTTGGACTCACGGTCGCCTTCAATGGTTGTATCTATAACTACGAAGAGTTGCGCGTTGAGCTGCAGGCGAAGGGCTATCGCTTCTTCTCCCACGGGGATACGGAAGTCGTCCTCAAGGCGTATCACGCCTGGGGTGCCGACTGTGTGGATCGCTTTCATGGCATGTTTGCCTTCGCCATCGCCGAGCGCGACTCCGGTCGTCTGACCCTGGTGCGCGACCGGCTGGGGATCAAGCCTCTCTATTATGCCGAGGTCAAGGGAGCGATGCGGTTTGCCTCGACCTTGCCGGCCGTGCTGGCGGGTGGGGGCGTCTCGACGGAGATCGATCCGGTCGCTCTCCACTACTACATGCACTTCCATGCGGTCGTGCCTGCCCCGCACACCATCCTTGCGGGCGTGCGCAAGCTCCCGCCGGCGACCATCCGCACCATCGAGCCCAACGGTCGCTTTCGCGATCGCACCTATTGGGAGCCGGTCTTCGAGGCACGGCCCGAGGAGCGCGGCCTGAGGTTCGAGGATTGGCAGGAGCGGGTTCTGGCCAGCCTGCGGACGGCCGTCAAACGTCGTCTCGTGGCGGACGTGGACGTCGGTGTCTTGCTCTCCGGTGGGCTGGACTCCAGTCTCATCGTCGGCCTTCTTGCGGAGCACGGGCAGCAGGGACTCAATACCTTTTCCGTCGGCTTCGAGAGCGTCGGCGAGGAGGTTGGCGACGAGTTCCAATATTCGGACCTCATCGCGAAACACTACGGTACCACTCACCATAAGATTCGGGTGGATTCCGCCTCCCGGTTACTGCCGGAGCTGCCGAGCTGTGTGCGGGCGATGTCCGAGCCCATGGTGAGCCATGACGTCATCGGTTTCTACCTCCTCTCTCAGGAAGTCGCCAAGCACGTCAAGGTGGTGCAGAGCGGTCAGGGCGCCGACGAGGTCTTCGCTGGCTATCACTGGTATCCGCCCATGGTCGGCAGCCTCGATCCGGAGGCCGACTATGCACGCGCCTTCTGCGACCGCAGTCACGAGGATTACGGCCGTGCGGTCCACGCGCGCTTTCACGGCGAGGACGACAGCCGTGCCTTCATTCGATCGCATTTCGCCCGGTCTGGCGCGGATGCGCCAGTCGACAAGGCGTTGCGCCTGGACCAGCAGATCATGCTGGTCGACGACCCGGTCAAGCGTGTCGACAACATGACCATGGCCTGGGGGCTCGAGGCGCGCGTCCCCTTCCTGGACCATGAGCTGGTCGAGCTGGCGGCGCGTATGCCGGACGAGCACAAGCTGTGCGACGACGGCAAGGGTGTGCTCAAGGCGATCGGGCGGAAGGTGATTCCGAGCGAGGTCATCGATCGGCCCAAAGGCTACTTCCCCGTCCCCGCTCTGAAATACCTGCGTGGTCAGGTCCTGGATACGGTGCGGGATGTGTTGCACTCCCAGCGCGCCCGCGAGCGTGAGCTCTTCCAGACCGCCTATGTCGATGAACTGCTGGCTGCGCCGGACGATCACATCACGCCGCTGCGCGGCTCGAAGCTCTGGCAAGTCGCCCTGCTGGAGATGTGGTTGCAGGAGCAGGGTGTCTGAACCCATTCCTACCGATCGATTCCCGATCGATTCCCGATCGAAGCGATTTCGATCGCGACAGGGGTGCCGACCCACATGGCAGGTCTTGGCGGCGTCCGGCGGCGGCGTGGATGCTGGGCAATCCCGGTCCGGTCGTCGACATCGGCCGGATAGGGCGGCGGACAGGCATCCCGACCACGGCGAGTGACGCAGAAAGGACAGCTGACGATGAGTATGAAAGAACGCTTCCATCACCGTCTCGAGCGCAGCAGGGCGCCCTCCGTCAAGAATTGGGATCGACAGCCGAGGGCCGACCAGTCCTTGGGTCAGTCCGCCACCGTTGATTGTGGCTGGGGTCGCCTGCTCTTTGGGCAGACATTCACTGACCCCAAGGTGCTCGCCAACGCGCTGCAGGACGAGCGCGCTGGAAAGCGCGACGTCGCGCTCTATCTCAGCGATCCTCATGTCGTCCTGTCCTACGCGCCGCAGGATCTCTTTCTCGACCCCTCGCACACCTTTCGGCTCTGGTTCGAGCGTTACCAATCCTGCCAACGCCGCCCCAAGGGCTTCCATGTGCGTCTGCTCAACAGTCTTGCGGACGCCGAGGCCATTCAGCGGCTCTACATCAGTCGCCGAATGGTGCCTCCCGGCGCGGACTTCATCTGGGAGAATCGGACCTCCAAGGTGCTGAGCTACTGGGTCGCCGAGGACGAGCAGGATGGCGTGATTCTCGGCGTCGTCAACGGCGTGGATCACGGCGCCGCGTTCGACGACCCCGAGAACGGCGCAAGCCTCTGGGCGCTGGCGGTCGATCCGCAGGCGCCTTATCCCGGAATTGGCGAGACCCTGGTTCGGCAGGTCATCGAGTACTACCTGGCCAGGGGCCGCGCCTTTCTGGATTTGTCGGTCATCCATGACAATCTCAACGCGATTCGGCTCTACCGCAAGCTTGGTTTCCAGCGCGTCCCAGCCTTCGCGCTGAAGAACAAGAATGCCTTCAACGAGCCACTCTTCATTGGGCGTCAGCCCGAGGCCAATCTGAACCCCTACGCCAGCATCATCGTCAACGAGGCGCGCCGGCGCGGCATCGGAATCGAGGTCATCGATGCCGAGGCCGGCTACTTCGCGCTCATTCTTGGTGGGCGGCGGATCGTTTGCCGCGAGAGCCTGAGCGAGCTGACCAGCGCGGTGGCCATGAGTCGCTGTGACGATAAGGCGATCACGCATCGGCTGCTCAAAAGGGCCGGGCTGCGGGTGCCCGAGCAGGCCAGGTATGAGGCGCTCGATCAGGCCGAGGCCTTTCTCTCCAAGCTCGGCAGCCTGGTCGTCAAGCCGGCGAGGGGCGAGCAGGGGGCGGGCATTAGCGTCGACGTGCGCGATGCCAAGACGCTGGAGCATGCGGTCGCGGCGGCGCGGCGCGTTTGCGATGTGGTCATTCTTGAGGAATTCGTCGCTGGCGATGACCTGCGGATCGTCGTGATCGATTTCCAGGTCGTCGCCGCGGCCATTCGCCGCGCGGCGCATGTGGTGGGCACGGGTCAGCACAGCATCCGGGATCTGATCCAGGCGCAGAGCCGCCGCCGTCGCGCCGCCACTGGGGGAGAAAGCTCTATCCCCATGGATGCCGAGACGGAGCGCTGCGTGCGACACTTCGGGCATGAAATGAACGACATCCTGCCGGAGGGCGAGTATCTTCAGGTGCGCAAGACGGCGAATCTGCATACCGGCGGCACGATTCACGACGTGACAGCCGAATTGCACCCCAAACTGGCGGAAGCGGCTTGCGCGGCCTCGCGTGTGCTGGATATCCCGGTGACCGGGCTGGATTTCATCGTCCCGGCGGTTGGTGAGCCGGATTACGTCATCATCGAGGCCAACGAGCGCCCGGGGCTGGCGAACCATGAGCCTCAGCCAACGGCTGAGCGTTTCGTGGATCTCTTGTTCCCGCAGACCGTTTTTCGGGAGGATTATTCTTGAAGTTGCCGACGATCGACTCGGACTATCTGGTCGATATCTTACTGAAGCTGCTCTTCACACCCAGTCCTTCCGGCTACACGGATCGGGCTGTCCACCTGGTCAGCGAGGAGTTGGAGCGGTTGTCCGTGCCCTTCGAGTTGACGCGACGCGGGGCCATTCGCGCCACGCTCTCCGGCAAGGTCTCTGAGCCGGATCGCGCCATCGTTGCCCATATCGATACCCTCGGGGCCATGGTCAAGGGCCTCAAAGACAACGGCCGGCTGGTGCTGGTGCCGGTCGGTCATTGGAACGCGCGTTTCGCCGAGGGCGCGCGCGCGACGCTCTTCACGGATACCGGGCAGTGGCGCGGCACCATCCTTCCGCTCAAGGCCTCTGGGCACACCTTTGCGCCCGAGATCGATAACCAGCCCGGCGGCTGGGATCATGTCGAGTTTCGGATCGACTCCAGGGTGAGGGGTCTCGAGGACCTATTGCGGCTTGGCGTGCATGTAGGGGACTTCCTCGCCATCGATACGACCCCGGAGATCACGGACACCGGCTTCATCAACGCGCGGCATCTGGACGACAAGGCCGGTGCCGCCGTGCTGCTGGCGGCCATCGAAGCGGTGACGCGTGAGGGCTTGAAGCTGCCGGTCGACTGCCATCCGCTCTTCACGATCTCGGAGGAGATCGGCTCCGGGGCCTCTGCCGCCCTGCATCAGGATGTGGCTGAGATGCTGACCATCGATAACGGCACCTCGGCGCCTGGCCAGAACTCGAGCGAGTTTGGCGTCACCATCGCCATGGCCGACCAAAGTGGCCCTTTCGATTATCACCTGACGCATCGGGTGATCCAGCTCTGTCAGGAGTTTGCCATCCCGCATCAGCGCGACGTCTTTAAATACTACCGCTCGGACAGTGCCGCGGCGCTCGAGGCGGGGAATGACGTGCGAACCGCGCTCGTCACCTTTGGTATCGACGCATCACATGGTTACGAGCGCATCCATCTCGACGCCTTGGAGTCGCTCGCCAGGCTGGTGGGCATCTATATGCAGGGGCCGCCCCTCTACAGCCGTGACCGCTATGGTATCGGGCCGCGCGCCGGCTTCCCGACGCTGCCGGGTTAGGGGCGGGCCGGGTGTCAGGCCCGGAGCTTGTCGGTCAGGAAGGGCTGGATCAGGTCCAGTATGGCGCGGTGGACCTTGAGATTTCCGGCGACCATGTTGCCGGTATCGAGGAAACGCTCCGCGCCGCTCAGGTCGGTGATGGTGCCGCCCGCCTCCTTGACCAGGAGGGCGCCAGCCGCGCAATCCCATTGCGCAAGCCCCAACTCCCAGAAGCCATCGGTGCGTCCGGCCGCGACGTAGGCGAGATCCAAGGCGGCCGAACCCGGCCGCCGCAGACCTGCCGTGGCCAGGGTCATGGCCTTGAACATGCCGAGATAGGCGTCGATGTGGCTTTGATCGCGGAAGGGGAAGCCCGTGCCGATCAGGGCGCCCTCGAGTGATGGCCGGTTGGCGACGCGGATCTTGCGGTCGTTGAGCTGAGCGCCTTGACCTTTCGCCGCCGTGAACATCTCCTCGCGCAAGGGGTCGTAGACGACCGCGCACTCGAGCTGGCCCTTGTACTGGAGGGCGATCGAGACCGCGAACTGGGGGAAGCCGTGCAGGTAATTCGTGGTTCCGTCCAGCGGATCGATGATCCAGAGGTGATCGCCCGAGCCTTGTTCGCCGCTCTCTTCCGCCAGGATGGCGTGGTGGGGGAAGCGGCCCCTCAGCTCCTGGATGATGGTCGCCTCTGCGGCGCGGTCGATGTCGCTGACGAAATCGTTGCGGCTCTTGGATTCGACCTTGATCTGGTCGACGCGGTCTGAGTAACGGAGCAGGAGCTTGCCGGCGCTGCGGGCGGCACGGATAGCGATATTGAGACTTGGGTGCATCTGTTGAGGGATATCCGGAGCGGTCGCTGTATCATGCTTTTTCGACACAGCGATGTTCGTGATGAAGTAACCGCTCATGATAGACCAATTCAAGGACTCACTGGCGCGAATCCGCTTCGTTCTGGTAGAGACGACGCACACAGGAAACATTGGCGCGGCCGCGCGCGCGCTCAAGACCATGGGGCTGTCCCGCATGGAACTCGTGGCGCCCAAGCAGCCGCCAGATGCGGAGGCGCTGGCGCGTGCCTCGGGTGCGGACGATCTGCTGGAGCGGGCCGGGCTGCATGCCACGCTCAACGATGCCCTGCACGGCTGCCGGCTTGTCGTCGGCGCCAGCGCGCGGCTCAGGACCATCGAATGGCCACTGCTCGATCCGGCTGAGTGCGCGCGCCGGCTGATCGCCGAGGCGGGGCAGGGCGAGGTTGCCTTGGTCCTGGGTCGCGAGAGTTCTGGCTTGACCAACGAGGAGCTGGCGCGTTGCCACTATCTGGTCCACATCCCGACCAATCCCGAGTTCAGCTCCCTCAATGTGGCCGCCGCCGCGCAGGTGCTCGCCTACGAGATCCGGCGAGCCGCCCGCGAGGCCAGTGGCGAGCCCTTGGAGGCATCCTCCAGAGATCTGGCGACAGCCGACGAGATGGAGGGGTTCTACGGCCATCTCGGCGAGACGCTGGGCCAGATCGGTTTCGGTGACCTTGAGCAGTCGAGGACGCTGATGAAGCGTCTGCGCCGGCTCTTCAACCGGGCGCGTCCGGATCGCGTCGAACTCAACATCCTGCGGGGCATTCTGAGCGCGGCCCAGGGTCGCAAGACGCGCGGCGCGTCCGAGCGCAAAGGCGAGCCGCCCGATGCGCAGCCGGCTGCTGAGCAGGAGACGTAAGAGACATCATGTTCGCTCGTCTAAAAGAAGACATCGGCTGCGTCTTCGAGCGCGATCCCGCGGCGCGGACGGCCTTCGAGGTCGTCACCACCTATCCTGGGCTGCATGCGGTCATGATGCATCGCCTCGCGCATCGCCTCTGGTTGCGGGACTTCAAGTGGCTGGCTCGGCTGTTGTCGAATGTCGCCCGGTTATTCACCGGCATCGAGATTCACCCGGGCGCGGTGATCGGGCGTCGCTTCTTCATCGACCACGGCATGGGTGTGGTCATCGGGGAGACGGCGGTCATCGGTGACGATTGCACCCTCTACCATGGCGTGACCTTGGGCGGCACGACCTGGCAGAAGGGTAAGCGTCATCCAACGCTCGGGCGCGACGTCGTCGTGGGCGCGGGCGCGAAGGTGCTGGGGCCGATCGAGATCGGTGACGGGGCGCGTATCGGCTCGAACGCCGTGGTCGTCAAGTCGGTGCCCGCGGGCGCAACCGCCGTTGGCGTACCAGGGCGAATCATCGAGCCCGCGCGGGACGCGACGGCCCAGCGGCGCGCCGATACAGCCAGGCGGATCGGGTTCGATGCCTATGGCGCGACGCGCGACGCGCCAGATCCGGTCGCCAATGCCATCAACAGCATGCTGGACCATATCCATCACATGGATGGGCGCATGGAGGTCATGTCTCGCGCCCTTGAGCAGCACGGCATCATGCATCACTTCGAGCACGATTCGGACCTGGATTCGATGGCGATCGAGGAGGCCGCGCACCCTGATCTGCCGCAGTCCGATAGTCTGAAAAAGAGTAGGGCTTAATTGATCGGAATGCTCGGGTAACGTATGATTGCAGCGAAAGTCATGCCGGGAGGATGCTGCACGTGAGACTGACCACGAAAGGCCGCTATGCCGTGACGGCGATGCTGGATCTCGCGATCCATCAAGGCAAGGGGCCGATTGCGCTGGCCGACATCGCTCAACGCCAGGGCATTTCCCTGTCGTATCTGGAGCAATTGTTTGCCAAGCTGCGCAAGCGTTCGCTGGTGACCAGCGTGCGCGGGCCTGGCGGCGGTTACAACCTGGCACGCCCGGCCGTTGACATCCATGTCGCCGAGGTGATCACGGCCGTGGACGAGAGTGTGGACACGACGCGCTGTGGGGGTGCCCACAACTGTCAGAACGATGGTCCCTGCCTGACCCACGATCTCTGGCATGACCTCAGCGATCGTATCTATGAGCACCTGAACAAGATCGATCTTCAGCAGCTCGTCGACAAGCGGGACGCATCCGGTAAGCGACCTCCGACAACCTGTGCCGCGATCGATGTCAAACTCGACGTGCAGCGGATCATCGTAAACGCCTGATCCGCGCGCTTCCGCGGGTTTTTCTCTTGGTCTCATTGGGGCGGTGCCGGTGGTCGGCGGGACTGGGCTCTGGTTCTGCGCAACCCCTGCGGTCGATTTCACTGGCTGCGCGCCCATTGCATCCGTCGTGCTGAGCTACGCCAAGAACTATTTCGAGCTGTTCGACCTCCCGACGCGCTTCGCCCTCGATCTGAGTTTGCTGGGCGAACGCTATCGCGCAGTCGTGAGGCGCTTACGCAACGAGGCGATTCCCGCTCTGCAGTGCGCCGACGGTAGTGAGTTCGCGCAGGCGCAGTGTCTGGTTGACGAGGCCTACCGCACGCTCAAGGATCCCGTTTCCAGGGCTCAATACCTGTGTGGACTCTTCTCGGTCGAGGAAGAGCCACGATGCTTCGGCAATGAGGCGCGCGACCGAATCGGCACCTCTCTCATGGAGCGGATCGAGCTGGAAGAGTCTCTGGTTGCGGCAACCAATCGCTCCGATCCCGCTGCTGCTGTTGCAACGGTGTTGACGCGCTTGGCGGAGCAGAGCGCGGCGCTCGACAAGGAGCTTCACGCCCTGCTCGCAGATCCCTCCCCTGAGCGTGTCAGCGCGGCCCGTGAGGTTGTTCGCCAGCTTCAGTTTCTCGGCCGCTGTCGCCGTGACGCTGAAGATCGCCTCGCCGAGCTGTGCGTTCGAGACTAGGCGTGGTTCTTGTGCTGCGCGCGGGTGCTTGGCGGCGGGAGCGTCAGCATTGTTCCCAAGGTAGCCCGCGAAAGCGCCAGCCGCCGAGGGTGCTGCGATGGTGGTGCTCGTCGAGATCGCCCTCGAATCCCTCCTCGACATGAAAAACGGACTTGAGGCCCTCCTGGATCAAGGCTCGTCCCGCTTCCAGTGAGCGCTTGCCGCTTCGGCAGATGAGGACAATAGGGGCGCAGCTCGCTTCCCGCTCGCAGACCGCGCCGCCCAGTAGCAGCTTACGGATCTCGGTGACGAAATGCGGGTTGACGACCCAATCCGGCTCGTCGATCCAGGGGATGTGCACGGCACCCTTCGGGTGTCCGACGAACAGGAACTCCATGGAGGAGCGGATATCCACGAGAACGGCTTGCGGATGGGACTGCAGCAACTCCATGGTTTCTTGTGGCGTGAGACCTGTTGGCAAGGCTTCTGTCATGGGGTGACTCCTCGATCGATGGTGGTTATGGTTGTCGTTGCGTTCGAACGGGCATCGGGCGCCGACATCGGGCCTGCAGTTCGCTGCTCAATGACGGCCGACCTCAATGACGGGCGACCCTCGATGCCAGCGTGGCGTCGGGCCAATGGGTTCTCGGCCTGTTCTAGGTATCCTTGGGGGCCTGGCGCGCAGTGTATCAAGTGGCCTTGTCGTCGTGTCTTCCTCGCAACCGGGTCGCGATGGTCTTTATTGAGGAGGTGGGTTTGGCGGAACGCGACGACAGTGCTCGATTGAATGCGGTAGCGCTAAGATCCGTGGGCGTTCGCTTGAAGGATGGCGGCGCGCGTCTACTCATGCGGCTGGTGGCTCGGTTGCCGCTGCCTGTCATTCACCGGCTGGGCGCGGCTGTCGGCTGGACGGTCTCTGTGTGGCCCAACCGACAGCGACGCAATGCGCTGATGAACATCGCGCTCTGCATGCCGCAACTGGGCCGGGACGCGCAGCGGCGTCTGCGCACGCGCAACCTGAAGGAGTTCGGCAAGACCTATTTCGAGATCGCCTATCTCTGGCTGAGGCCGGCCGATCACGTGCTCTCACTGATTCGGGAGGTCAGGGGTGGGGAGCTGCTGCAACGCAAGGGCGGCAAGGGGCTGATCGTGCTCTCTCCGCACATCGGCGCCTGGGAGCTGGCGGGACTCTATTTGGCCGCGCAGGGTCCGACGGCGATCTTCTATAAGCCGCAGAAGTACCTCGACGATATGATTCGCGCGTCACGTGCCCGCAGCGGCGCGGAGTTGGCGCCCATCACGGCGAAGGGGATTCGGGTGCTGGTCCAGGCACTCGAACGCGGCGAGTATGCGGGGATTCTGCCGGACCAGGAGCCCAAGGCCGACAAGGGGGCCGTCTTCGCCCCCTTCTTCGGTCAGCCTGCATTCACCATGCTGCTGGTCAATCGGCTTGCGCGTCGAACCGGCGCCCCTGTGATCTTCATGTTCGCCGAACGGCTCGCGGGCGACATGGGATTCCGGGTCCATTGTATTCCCGCACCCGAAGGTATCGACAGCGAGGACGACACCGAGGCCGCTGCGGCGCTCAATCGCGGCATCGAGCAGTGCGTCGCGACCTGCCCGGAGCAATATCTCTGGCCCTATAAGCGTTTCAGGCGCCGCCCGCAGGGTGCGCTCAAGGTCTACACCGGCCCTCTCGATGACGGCCATGTCTTTGAGCATGTCCAGCGGTTGCTTGCTTGACGCACGATGTCCGGCTGGATACGCGCCAGGGATGGGAGCTGGGGGTTGAGATGATTCGAGCGCCGAAGCGCTCGAACGCGATAGGCGGAGACTGGCCTGCCAGCAGCGGTATCTCGAAGCCTCGTGGGCTGGCTTCCTCGCCTCGGCAGGGCGATCTCTGTTTGGCGCTTAGGCGATGTTTTCCGTCGCGCTCTGGCTCTCGCCCTTGTTGTCGGTCCAGGTGATCTCGATCGGATCGCCCGCAGCCCCGCCTTTGAATTTGAAGGAGAGGTAGGGGTTCTTGGAGACGCCGCCGCTCCAAGAGGCGGTCATCACGATCTGGTCCTTGTGTTTGCAAACCACTTCCTGAATGAAGTGGGCCGGGATCTTCTCGCCGGTCTTACTATCCTTGCGCAAGCCGGTTTCCATCGGATGGCTCATCAGGCATTTCACTGTGGTCTCGTCGCCGCTGAGCTTGGCGCGAATCTTGATGTCGGACATCTGTTGTTCCTCGTTCTCTGAATCAGGGCTCTTCGCATTGGGTCCGGTCGATGGGGCGGTCGCGATCCGCTCGGATCAACCGCCGCAGCCGCCGATGGTGACCTTGACGCTCTTGGCGTTCTGGTAGAGCTTGCCGCCCGCCTTGACGACGGCGACGACATCGGCGGTCTCGGCCATCTTGATGCGGGTGGAGACAAAGGGCAGTGCCGATTCGCCCAGATCGAACCCGGCGATGAGCGGTGTCTGGTTCTTGGAGGCGATGATGGCGATCGAGGTGACGCCCTCGAGATCGGTCTCGACCGTCACCGGAACGACCGCGCCGTTCTCCGCGATGTCCGGTGCCTTGATCTTGATCTTATCGCTGGTCTCGGCGGAGTCGCCGCCGAGAAGATCGGTCAGCGCCGTCGGGATGTCCTTCGCTTTGAAGGCGGATTCGTTCCACTCGGCGAGGACGAGCTGAGGTGTCAGTAATCCCGCGCCGATGGCGACGCCGACCGAGCCGGCGGTTATCGAGCCTTTCAGCAGCGTTCTGCGTTTTGCGTCGATCATGAAGGGCCTCCTTCGAGCCTGGTGTGATGGGGCGTGGTGTGATGGACGTGTGATCTGATGTGATGTGATCGGTGCGTCGATTGGCGAGTTCAGGACCCGCGTGCGTCGCGATGGCTGGCCGATCAATATGGCTGGCCGATCAACGGTTTCCAAACGGCATCTGCCTGAAGGCGAACGGCTGGCTGTCGAGCGCGCGTTGCAACTGCGGGCCGCGTGGCCAGTGCTGGGTCAGGCTTGGGGTGCATGAGGGTGCTGACGCCGCCCTCGGTGTCGTCATCGTCGTGTCTCCTCGTCAGTGAAAATGCTGCAGGGTAAGTCCCGGTTCGTTTTGCTTGCGTCCCTTCTTTTTGTCCTTGGCGTCGCGCTCTTCTTCCTTCCAGACATCCAATCGGGCCTGAATCAGGGCCGCATCGTGGTAGGCGATATCGCGTTGCCGCAGTGCGATCTCAAGTTGGCGGATCGCGGGCTCCGCGTCGCCCTCGGCATAGAGCTTTTCGGCGCGGAATCTGTGCGTTGCAGCGAGATCTCCGGCCTTGATGGCCGCTTGCTCCAGTTTATCGTACAGCATGGCGTTACCGGGACGCAGTTTGGCGACGGTCGTCAGCTCGTCGATGGCGCGTCTTGGCTGGCCGGACTCCATGAGCGCCTCGGCATAGGCGACCCGCAGTGGCCAGCTTCCCGATGACAGGCCGATCGCCTGCTTGAGGTTGTTGACCGCTAGATCGGGTCGGCCCTGCTTCGCATCGAGCTGCGCATCCAGGACGAGGAATTCGGGCAGCATGGGATTGCTGGCAAGCAGCTGGGATGCGAGCTCCTTGGCCTCCTTGAGCTTGTCCGCGCGTGTCAGCGCGAGCGCGTAGCCATAGCGTTCGGCCGTCTCATTGCGTAGACGTCCTTCTCGCAAGGTGTCGTGAAAGTGTGCGACCGCCTGCTCCGGACGCTTGTAGCTCTGCTCCCGAAGCTTCGCGCGCGCGAGCTGGAAGCGCAGGCTGTCGGGGCGCTGGCGGGCGCCGAAATCGTCCGCGCGGCCCAAGGCATCGGCGATGCGGTTGCTGTTGACGGGGTGAGTGCGCAAGAGTTCGGGCGCGTTGGTTTCGTAGACGCGGCTGGACTTGGATAGCCGCTCGAAGAACCCGGCCATGGCGTAGGGGTCGAAGCCTGCGTTGGAGAGGGTGACGATACCGAGCCGGTCTGCTTCCTTCTCGTTGTCGCGGGTGAAATTGATCTGTCGCTGCAAGGTGGCGGCCTGGATGCCGGCGATTGCCGCCATGCCCGCGTCCGAGGAGACCTGTGCGCCAAGGATGGCCGCCGCGACGATGAGCGCGGTGGCCGGAATGGTCATCTTGCTCTGATCGGCGATGCTGCGCATCAGATGCCGCTGCGTAACGTGGGCGATTTCGTGGGCCATGACGGCCGCCAGCTCGCTCTCGGTCTCGGCCGCAAGGATGAGGCCGGCGTAGACGCCGATATAGCCACCGGGTCCGGCGAAGGCGTTCACCACGGGCTCATCGATGACGAAGAAGGTGAAGTTGCCGCTGGCGTCGCTGTCTGCCGCGAGCAGCGATCGTCCGAGCGACTCGACATAGTCGGTGAGGACCGGGTCGTCGAGCACGGGTAAGGATTCCCGGACGCTGCGCATGAACGCCTTGCCCAAGCGCAGCTCGGCGCCCGTACTCATGACGCTGTCCGAGGGGCTGCCCATGTCGGGCAACTCGAAGGGCTCTGCCTGGACCTGGCTCAGGCCGACCGTAGCCAAGGTGCCGATGGCGAGCAGGAGTCGTCTGAATCGCGTGGGATGTTTGCTCGGTGTCATGGTCTGCTCGGGCAGGCTTCCGCCGTCAGGTCTCCGGCATCATGACCATGGCGACGAACGGAGGATGCGAATCTCTCACTCATCTATGTCTCTGTCATCTATCTCTCAGTCATCGATATCTCAGGCATCGAGTCGCGTGAAGCGCGTTGCATGAAGTTAGAGCGGGTCTGGGCCTGAGTCAATTGAGCTGGATGCGTTGACCCCAGGGAACCTTGGCATGCCCCTTGACCAGCCAGATCACGGGGTAGGGTGGCTCTTGGCACGGGCGCTCGCCCTCGGCATCGGTGAAGTAGACCAGCAGGTCAGGCTGGACGCCCTCCCGTTCCACCCAGTCGAAGACCGGGCGGAAGCTGGTGCCGCCGCCGCCCTGGATGCGTTCGGGGCGTCGGAAGTCTTCCCAGGGCTCGAACCGGAATGGCGCGCCCTCGCACAATGTCGTATCGCAAGGCAAGAGGGTGATGCGCGCGCGCACCTGACCCTTGAGGGCGTCGATCTCGGCGATGAACTCATCGAGCTCGGCATCCTTGATGGAGCCCGAGGTGTCGATTGCAACGACGAGGTCGAGTTGTTGGCTCCTGAGGCTCGGGAGGATGAACTCGCCTTCCCGTCGCGATGGACGTTGATAACTGTAGTCGTCGCGTGACAAGGCGCTCATATGGCGCGCCAGTAGCATGCGCCAGGGAAGCTGCGGCTGCAGCAGGTGATCGATCTGGCGGGCCAGCTCGCCGCCGAGCTTGCCGGCCTGCAGGGCCTGCTGGGCGGCGCCCGCCAGGCGTTGCCGCCACTGAACGGAGAGGGTCTCGCGCTCGTCCGGCGTCAGTGGCTGGGGCTCGCCCGTGGCACTGCCCTGGCCGGCATCGGACGGATCATCGCCGGCCGCGCCACCTGTCTTTCCGTCGGACTGCGTTCCGGCCTTTGGGGGGCTGGGGCGGTCCAGATCCTTTTCGGTCAGGCCGGACCGGGTGCCGCCGGTTCGGTCCTCCTGATCATAGAGGTGCCGATCCAGCGGCTCGGACTCGTCTGCGTCGTCGATCAGTGGATAGATCTCTTCGGCAGTCAGTCCCTTGAACAAGGGCATGACCAAGGCGTTGGGGGGCGGGCTGAGGCCGTCCTCGATCAGAAGGGGGTTGATGGCGTAGTCGCAGGCCAGGTCCCACTTGTGTCGGATGCGGTGCTGCCGGCGGGCGAAGTGCGACAGCGCGCAGTGCAAGGCCTCGTGCGCGAGCATGAACTGGGTCTGGTCGAGGCTGAGCGCGTCGATGTAATCCGGGTTGTAGTAGAAGACGCGGGCATCGGTTGCGGTTGTTGGGCACCATTCCGGGGCCGCCGGCTGCATCGGGAGTCGCAGCACCAGGGCGCCGAGGAAGGGTTTGTCCAGGATGAGTCGTGTCCGGGCGGCCGCAAGCTTGGTCTCGATGGCGGCCTGGTCCGCGTGGCTGGCGGCCTCAGTCATAGAACATCACATCCGAGACACGCTGCGCCCAATCGGCGAAGGCCGGCACGTCGAACAAGCGGCTGCCGACGGCGCGGTGCAGATCCGAGACCAGCATGACGCCCATCTCGCGCTCGGGAAAGCGTCCGGCGTAGTGGAGGATGTTGCCGATGATGGTGATCCCGTCTGGATCCTTCAGGGCGCGGATCGCGCGTCCGACCAGGGCGGCGGCGACCGCATACTGGAGGTCGATCTCGCGGGGCGCTGGGACGGTTTCGCCGCGCACGATGGCGTCCAGGTCGGGCATTTGGTCCAGGCTGCGGACGAAGGCTGTGAGCTCGATGCCGGCCGCTGGGCCGACGCAGGCCTGAAGCGTGCCTTGCAGAAGGTCTGGTTCATCCTCGAACTTGTGCAGCCCGCGGTGCGCGAATTCCCAGGAGCGGGGTGACGGGAAGGCGACGGGGTTGTGAGCCGGGTCGAAATCGAACAGGAGTTCGGGGCGGAAGCGCAAGAAGGCGATCAACCGCTCGTCGATCCCCGCGCCATAGGCCCAGGCGACCCAGTCGTCCAAGTGAGTCTCGACCTCGAAATGGGAGAAGCGGTTGGCCAGAGGCGCGGGCATGCTGTAGGTGACGCCGCGATCACCTTGGCGGTTTCCGGCGGCGAAGATGGCCCATCCGGGCGGTACCTCATAGTCGCCAAGCCGGCGGTCGAGGATGAGCTGATAGGCCGCGGCGGAAACCGCTGGTGGCGCGGAGGTGATCTCATCGAGAAAGAGGACGCCCTTTGGGCCGTGGCGCTGCGCATTCGGCAGCATGGCCGGTATGGCCCATTCGACGCGGTGCTCCGTGCGGAATGGGATGCCGCGAAGATCGCTCGGCTCCATCTGTGAAAGGCGGATGTCGATCACGGGCGCCTGGTGTCTGGAGGCGACTTGGGCCACCATCTGCGATTTCCCCACGCCAGGTGGACCCCAGAGCATCACGGGTGTGTGTTGGCCTTCGGCTGTACTGATGAGTTCGCGGTCCAAGACGCGAAGGAGTTGAGCTGGGCGCATGATTGAGTCTCGACCTCCAGATACGGCGATGGGTCTGAGCCGCATCATCCTTGCTTCGTCTCGCTCACATGTGTTCTTGGTGGCGGTTTCGCAAGGCTGTCGTCCTTGACGGAAATCATTGCGCGGCGCGAAGCGGGGGAAGCCTCCAAGCGTCCAAGCGTACTTGTCACCTATTAGAAAAACGCTGTATTCTTATGCCCCTTCTCGTCCCCGTGATCGTGCCCGTCGTTCGGGTGGCGCTCCGTCCGAGAGTTGAATAAGAGCGAGGACTTGGCGAATCGTGATGGGAACATCATGATCTGTCTATCTTAATAAGCCGAGGTGGTCGCGTCGCCAGAGACGAAGCCATCCCTAAACGAAGTAGCTCGGAGATCGGAAATGAACCAGATTTACTACGATGCCGTGACCAAGATGGAACAGATGGGTGTCGACGACGAGTATATCCAGGGTTGGCAGTGCGGCTTCCTCCAGAATCCGAAGCGCGAAGAGCAGCGTCTGACCGAAGCCTACGAGGCCGGTTACACCGACGGCGAAGAGAAGACGACCGACAATTTCGGTGACTGGGTAAAGGCCTAAGGCCGCAACTGCCCTCTGGCCGGAGTCCAAGCCGGCCGGACCTTGGGCGTGAGTGCCTTTCCCTGCCATCTCCTCGACTAGCCGCTCGGCGGGCGTCGAGTGGGTGGCGGTTGCACGCATTGCGCTCGGGCGTGAGCGGATGCCGGATTCAGGTTCCTTGGATTCCTCCCGCCCGCTCTTCTGTCCTCTTCCCCTCTGAGTGCCGCGGGCATTGGCTCCGTCAATGCTCGGTCAACCTTCATCCCTGAGTGTCTTGAGCGGCGGCTGGATCAACAGCGGATAGGTCGCCAGTGTCCCCGCCAGGCCAATCAAGAGGGCCGAGCCCAAGACGCCGACCGCCCAGAGTGCGGGATTGGGGCTGAACTCCAACTCGAAGAGCTGCTCGGCCAGGATATAGCCGGTCGCTTGCGCAAAGATGGTTGCCAACAGCCCGGCGAGCAGTCCAGCGCCGGCGAATTCCACGGCCAGGCTGCCCAGGAGCGCGCGCCGGCGCGCGCCAAGTGTGCGCAAGACGCCATGTTCGACCCGACGCTGTTCCAGGCTGGCCTGAATGCCGGCATACATCACCAGCAGACCCGCTACCAGGGTGAAGAGGAAGACGTACTCGACCGCGAGCACGCCGCGGTCGATGATCGCTCGAACCTGCGCGAGGATGGCGTCGACATCCAAGCTCGTCACGCTCGGGAAGCGCTGGGTCAGCTCGGCGATGAGCGGCTCGCGATCTGGCGGCAGATAGAAGCTGGTGATGTAGGTTGCCGCCTCGTCTTTGAGCAATGCCGGGGAAGAGGCCACGAAGAAGTTCACGTTGAAGCTGTCCCACTGCACCTCTCGGAGGCTGGTCACCGGGGCGCTCACTTCATGCCCAGAGACCCAGAAAGTCAGCTCATCGCCGAGCCCGATTCCCAGGGTCTCCGCAATACCCTGCTCGACGGAGAGTTGTGGCGCCGCCGCCGCGTCGGTCCACCAGCGGCCGGCGACGATGCGGTTATCCGGCTGCGCGTCCTCAGCGTAGCTCAGGTTGAATTCGCGGCTGGCGAGGCGTTCCGCGCGCGGATCCTCGTAGTCGCTGGGCTCGACGCTGTGCGCGTTGATGCGGAGCAGTCGCCCGCGAATCATGGGGTAGAGCACCGGTGCCGGGATGTCGGAAGCGCGCAGGAAGCCTTTAAGGGGCTCGACTTCCTGCGGTTGGATGTTGATGAGGAAGTAGTTGGGTGCGCCCTCCGGCAGCGTCTCCTGCCAGGATTTCAGCAGATCCACCCGCACGACAGCCAGCAGCAGCAGTGCGAGGATGCCGATTCCGAGCCCCGTGATCTGCAGCACCGCCGTGCTCGGGCGGCGGGCGAGGGCGGCTAGCCCCAGTCGCCAGACACCGCGTGCGCGCCCGGCAAGCCCGCCCGCAAGCCGCACCAGCCCCAGCACCGTGAGGATCAGCGTGACGAGGGTGCCGAGCACGGCCGCCAGGAGCTTCCAGGCAAGCTCGGCGTCGTTCGCCTGCCAGAAGACCAGCACCGCCAAGGCCGCGGCGGCGGCCCCCAGGCTCACGGCGGCGGACGCGCGCGGGGCGCCGAGGTCGCGGCGGATCGCCCGAAGTGGCGGTACCTGAGCGAGCTGGAACAGCGGCGGGACGGCGAATCCCAGCAGCGCCGTCATGCCCGTCGTCATGCCGACCAGCGCGGGCGCGAGCGATGGCGGTGGCAGATCCTTCGCAAACCAGTCCGAGAGCGCGAGCGCCAGGCCCTGCTGTCCGGCCCAGCCCAGGAGGCAGCCGAGCAGGCTCGCCAAGAGCCCGAAGACCACCAGCCGCAGCACGAAGACCTGCATCAGGAGGTGCCTGGCGGCGCCGAGGCAGCGCATGACCGCCACCGCATCGATCTGGCGCTCGACGAGGCGATGGCTCGCCAGCGCAATGGCCGCTCCGGCCACGAGCAGCGTGACCAGTGTGGCGAGGTGGAGGAAGCGCGATGCGCGCTCGATGGCGGAGGCGAATTCGGGACGTGCATCGGCGGCGTCGTCCAGCGTGACATCGACACCGAGCTTGGGCTCGACCCAAGCCTTGAAGCCGGAGACGGCATCGGCCGGGCCAGCGACGAGCAGCCGGTAGGTCGCGCGGCTGGCGGGGCCGATGAGCTTGGTCGCCGCCAGGTCCGTGCGATTCATCAGCACGCGCGGCGCGATATTGAAGAAGCTGCGACCCTGGTCAGGCTCTTTGGTCAGGATCGCCCCGATACGCAGCTGTGTGTCTCCCACGCCCAGCTCCGCTCCGACGTCGACCGCCAGGAGTCTCAGCAGGCGCGACTCCGCCCACGCCTCGCCGGCGGCGGGACCGCTCAGCGCCGCGCGGTCTGGCGCCTCGAGCCCATCGCTGAGCCGGAGCTCGCCACGCAGCGGGTAGCTGGGGTCGACCGCCTTGATTTGGACGAGCTGAGGCCCTCGCGCAGCGACCACGACGCTGCGAAACTCCACCAGCTGAGCGATGTCGAGTCCGCGCGCCCGCGCCTCTTGCGCGAAGTCCTGCGTCAAGGGGTGGGATGACTCGAGCACCAGGTCGGCCGCGATGAGTGCGCTGCCTTGCCGCTCCATGGTCGCCTCGACGCGGTCCGTGAAGAAGCCGACGGCCGTGATGGCGGCCACCGTGAGGACGAGCGCGGCGCTCAGCAGATAGAGTTCGCCGCTGCGCCAGTCTTGACGCAGCAGCCGCAGGGTGATGCGCCACGCCTTCACGCCAGGGACTCCAGATGCCCGTTGTTCATGACGAGCCGACGGTCGCAGCGCTCAGCCAGCTGCGCGTCATGGGTGACCAGCACCAACGCAGCGCCGGCCTCCTCGCGCAGGTCGAGCAGCAGGTCGATGATGTGCTCGCCCGTGGCTTGATCCAGATTGCCGGTCGGTTCGTCGGCGAAGAGCACGCTGGGCCGCGGCGCATAGGCACGCGCGATCGCGACGCGCTGTTGCTCCCCGCCCGAGAGCTGCTTGGGGTAATGGTCGGCGCGAGCCGCGAGGCCGACGCGCTCCAAGGCTTCGTCGGCGCGGCGCGCCGCGTCCCGGGCGCCGGTCAGCTCGAGCGGCAGCAGCACGTTCTCGCGCGCGGTCAAGGTGGGCAGCAGCTGGAAGTTCTGGAACACGAAGCCCACGCGACCACTGCGCAGCTCGGCGCGTCCGTCCTCATCCAGGTCCGAGACGCGCGTACCGCAGAGCCACACCTCGCCCGAGGTCGGGTCGTCGAGTCCGGCGAGGAGTCCCAGGAGCGTCGATTTGCCCGAGCCCGAGGCGCCAAGGATGGCAACGGCCTCTCCAGCCTCGATCTCCAGGCTCAGGCTCGCGAGGATGGTCAAGCCGCCCGCGGGGCCGTTAACATGCTTCCCTAATCCGATTGCCCTAGACACGGCTTGAGCGCTGCTCTCTAACATGATCCGTCGACTCCTGATGTTACTCGTGCTGCTGCCCTTCGCGGTCGTCGCGCAGCCTCCGGTGGTTCTCGTTCTCGGAGACAGCCTGAGCGCTGGCTACGGCCTCTCAACCGAGGCGGGGTGGGTCTCATTGCTCGCGCGGCGCATTCAGCGGGAAGGGCGGCCGCATCAAGTCGTCAATGCCAGTGTCTCAGGCGAGACCACGGCTGGCGGGCTGACGCGCCTCCCGGCGTTACTGGAGGAGCATCGGCCGTCTGTGCTGGTGATCGAGTTGGGCGCCAATGACGGACTGCGCGGGCTGCCTTTCGGTGTGATGCGGGAGAATCTGGGCGGACTCATTCGGCTCGGTCGCGATAGCGGCGCCAGCGTGCTCTTGATCGGCGTACGTCTACCGCCAAATTATGGTGTGGCTTACACCGAGGGCTTTCAAGCGGTCTTCCGCGAGGTCAGTACCCAGGAGGGTGTGCCCTTGGTGCCTGCGCTGTTGAAGAACGTCGCCGAGCACTGGGATCTGATGCAGTCCGATGGTTTACACCCGACGGCGGCTGCGCAAGACAGGCTCTTGGACACTGTTTGGCCGACGCTGGAGCCGCTCCTCGCCGCGCCCGAGCGGGGCACGCAGTGAGCGAAGGTTTTTGCTCAGTGCCGCCCTGTCCCCCGTGATAGGCATCAAGGCGCGAGTTGTACCGATATCCAGTCGTCGTTGAGACCACCGATGAACACCGAGATGCTGAAGGAAGAGATCAAGAGGGAGCTGCCCGGTTTGCTGCGGGACGACCCCGCGTTCCGTGCCTTTGTCCTTGATGTGACGCGCTCCGAGTATGCTGGGCGCGCGGAGACTCAAGACCGTTTCTGGGAAGTGCTCGCCGAGCTTCGCCGCGACCGCGAAGAGCAGGCGCGCAAGTGGAATGAGCAGAAGGCGGAGGATAAGCGCAAATGGGACGAGCAAGCACGCAAGTGGGACGAGCAGGCGCGCAAGTGGGATGAGCAGAAGGCCGAGGACAAGCGCAACTGGGACGAGCAGAAGGCCGAAGATCGGCTCAGGTGGGATGAGCAGCGGCTGAAATGGGAGCGCAATCAGGACGAGCTGCTGCGCCTCCATGAAGAGATCATGGCGCAATCGAAGAAGGTGGATCGCTCGATCGGTGCCTTGGGCGCTCGCTGGGGGCTGCAATCCGAGCGGGCCTTCCGCGACGCGCTGGCCTCGATCCTCGAGGAGAGTTTCGGGGTGCAGGTCATCAACGTCAACGAAATCGATACGACAGGCGAGGTCTTCGGGCGTCCCGATCAGGTCGAGCTGGACGTGATCGTCAAGAACGGGCAGCTCCTCATTTGCGAGTTGAAATCCTCGATCGACAAGGCGGGGATGTACAGCTTCGAACGCAAGGCGCGTTTCTACGAGCGTTTGCACAATCGAAAGGCCGACCGGTTGATCGTGATCTCGCCCATGATCGATCCGCGCGCGCTCAAAGTCGCGGCGCAGCTGGGGATCGAGACCTTTGGCGACTCGCTCGATATCACTGGGGTTTGATGTCGCCTCCGGCGTATCGCCCGCTCTTCAAGCACACATCATCTGGAGTCTCTTATGCAACGCGTTACCATCGTTGGCGCCGGCTTCGCGGCCCTGACGGCCGTCCGAACGCTTCGGCGGCTCAAGCCAGACCTCGAGATCACCGTCGTCAGTCCGCGGCCCGAGTTCGTCTACTATCCTGGGCTGATCTGGGTCCCCGCGGGTCTGCGCACGGGCGATGACTTGGTCATCGATCTGAAGCGCTTCTTCGGCAGGATGAAGGCGACCCATTGCGCCGCGGAGGCGACAGGTCTCAGCGACGGCGGCCGTGTCCTCGAGACCACGCAAGGCCCGATCGAGAGCGATGGCCTGATCCTCGCCAGCGGTGGGCGCTTCATCAAGAAGCTGCCTGGGATCGAGCATGCCATCGTCCCCTGCGAGGGCGTCGCGGCGGCCAAGGCGATCCGCGACCGCGTGCGCGCCATGGACGGTGGCAGCATCGCCATGGGGTTTGCCAGTAATCCCAACGAGCAAAGCTCGATGCGTGGCGGACCCGTCTTCGAGTTCCTCTTCGGCATGCACAACCAGCTGCGCAAGGAGGGGCGGCGCGACAGGTTCGACCTGCACTTCTTTACGCCGGCGGAGCGACCCGGAAATCGTCTGGGCCCCAAGGCCGTCGACGGCTTGCTCGGCGAGATGAAGCGCTGTGGCATCACCACCCATCTCGGCCACAAGCTCAAGGGCTTCTCGGAGGCCAGCGTCACGACGGAGGCAGAGGAATTCCCCGCGGATCTCATCCTCTTCATGCCGGGGTTAACGGGGAACGCCTGGTTCGACAACACGGATCTGCCGCGCTCGCCGGGCGGTCTGCTCCAAGCGGATGCCCAGTGCCGCGTGCCGGGCTTCGAGCGGGTCTACGTGGCTGGCGATTCCGGCAGCTTTCCAGGCCCTGACTGGATGCCCAAGCAGGGGCATATGGCCGATTTGCAGGCGCGTGCGGCGTCGCGCAATCTGGTGGCCGAACTCGATGGGAAAAGGCCAACGGCCGGTTTCCGCGTGGAGCTCATCTGCATCGTCGACACCAATGACAGCGGCATGCTGGTTGCGCGTACCGAGAAGTACAATCTGGTGTTGCCGTCCATGCGCATCTTCCACTGGCTCAAGCGCTTCTTCGAGTGGATCTATCTGCGCCGCTATCATTGATGCGCGTCGGCCCGTCGACTTCGCCTGCGCCCGGCGCGCAGGTGAAGCCGTGACGGCTCGGGGCAGTGCTCACTGCATCTCACGACCATGGCGCGATCTGGGCACTCCTCGCCGGCTTCTCCTCCGTGGCATCGATAAGTCGCGCGCGAGCAGGCGCAGGCGTCTGGTTAGGGTAGACAGACAGATCATGCTCAATCCGGTTTGCTTTTTTTCGCGCCTCGCGTAGATTCTCGCGAGATTCCGACCTAAGACCGATTCCCCGCCTTGGCGACCCCCTCCATCAAGCAGGTCAAGACTGCAGCCGGTGCATCCGCGCCGCTCATTCGCGCCGCGATCGTGAGCGATTTGAGCGCCTTGCTGCGCCTCGAAGAGGCGGCGTTCGAAACCGATCGCATCAATCGCCGCCAGTTTCGCTACCTCTTGACGCGCGGTCGGGCGCGCACCCTGGTCGCGCACGAGGGGGGTGTCTTGCTTGGCTATGTCCTGGTGCTCTTCAGTCGGGCGACCTCGGTCGCGCGGCTCTACTCCATCGCGGTCTCTGAGCAGGCGCGGGGGCGGGGCATCGGCCGGCTGTTGGTGGTGGCGGCCGAGCAGGCGGCCTGGGAGCAGGATCGCGCCTATATGCGCCTGGAGATCCGGCGCGACAATCTGGCCTCTCAGACGCTGTTCGAGCACGCGGGCTATCGCCGCTTCGGCGTGCTTTCGGACTACTACGAAGATCACATGGAGGCGCTGCGCTACGAGAAGCTGATTGCGCCCGGTTTGAAGCCCGAACTCAAGCGGGTGCCCTTCTACGAGCAGACGCTCGATTTCACCTGCGGCCCGTCCTCTCTCATGATGGCCATGCAGGCGCTAAAGCCCTCTCTGGTGCTGAGCCGGACGCTGGAGTTGCGCATCTGGCGCGAGTCCACGACCATCTTCATGACCTCCGGGCATGGCGGCTGCGGACCGCTCGGGTTGGCGCTGGCGGCCAATCGCCGCGGGTTCGACGTGGCGGTCTACGTGAGCGACAAGGGCGTGCTCCTGGTCGACTCGGTGCGCAGCCCCGAGAAGAAGGAGGTCATGCGCCTGGTCCATGAGGACATGCTCGCCGAGGCCGAGCAGCGCGGTATACCAGTCAACTACGAGACCCTGCGCATTGCCGATCTACAGGCACGCTGGGACGCCGGTGTCGTGCCGCTGGTGCTGATCAGCTCCTATCGGATCTATCAAGAGAAGTTTCCTCACTGGGTCGTGATCACCGGCTTCGACGAGCACTTCGTCTACGTCCACGACCCCTACGTCGACTATGAGAACGGAGAGACCACGCTGGACTCGATCGATATGCCCATTCAACGCGACGAATTCAGCCGCATGGCCCGCTATGGTCGGGTCGGGCTGCAGGCCGTCGTGCTCGTCTCCGAGCCTGCCGGGGTGTCCCCGCATGGCTGAGCATCTGCTACTGGTGGAGCAACAGGGGGACTGGAAGCCGGGCTATCCGCGACTTCCGGTGGTGACGGCGCGCGACTATCTCGCCGGCGGGGAGCTGGCAGCCAAGCGGGATCTGCGCGTCATCAATCTCTGCCGCAGCTACCGCTACCTCTCCTTGGGCTACTACTGCTCCTTGCTCGCCGAGGCGCGTGGACACAAAGTCATCCCTTCGGTCCGGACCATCCAGGAGCTCTCGAGCCGCGAGATCTACGAGCTGGCGACCGAGGAGCTCAATGCCCTGGCCCAGCGTCTGCTCGGGCGGCGCAAGACCACGGCGCTCGCCCCGACGGCCTACGAGCTGACCATCTGCTTCGGCCAATGCGACGTCAAGGAGCTGCAGCCGCTGGCGCGGCTCATCTTCGAGACCTTTCGCTGCCCCATCCTCAAGGTCGAGTTTCGTCTGCATGGCAGCTGGCGCATCGGGGCCATCAAGGCCCTGCCGATCACCTCCATCGGGGACGATGCCGACAGCCCGCTGTTCACGGCGCTCGAGGGCTATCTCTCCAAACGCTGGCGCCAGCCGCGCGCGCGTCTGTCCTACCGCTACGACCTCGCCATCCTGCACGATCCGGCCGAGGAGCTGCCGCCCTCGGACTCCAAGGCGCTGGCGCTCTTCGTCAAGGCTGGCAAGGCCCAGGGGGTCAACGTCGAACTCATCCAGCGCAAGGACTATGGCCGGCTGGCCGAGTACGACGCGCTCTTCATCCGCGAGACGACGCGCATTGGGCACCATACCTTCCGCTTCGCCAAGAAGGCGGATAGCGAGGGCATGGTGGTCATCGACGACCCGGAATCCATCATGCGCTGCACCAACAAGGTCTATCTGGCCGAGCTGCTGGCGGCGCACCGCATCCCACGGCCCAAGACCCTGGTGTTGCGCAAGGAGAATCTGATGGACGCCGAGGAGCAGATCGGCTACCCGATCGTGCTCAAGATCCCGGAGGGCTCCTTCTCGCGCGGTGTCTTCAAGGCGGAGGATCACAGCGGTCTGACCCGCATCGCCGCCAAGCTCTTCAAGGAATCCGATCTGATCCTGGCGCAGGAGTTTCTCTACACCCCGTTCGATTGGCGTATCGGCGTCCTCGGGCGCAAACCCTTCTATGCGTGCAAGTATCTGATGACGCGCGATCACTGGCAGATCGTCAAGCACGAGCTCGACGGTCGGCATGAAGAGGGCGGCTTCGAGACCCTGGCGGTCGCGGACGTGCCGCAGGCCGTGCTCAAGACCGCCTTGCGGGCGGCCGACCTCATCGGCGACGGCCTCTATGGGGTGGATCTCAAGGAGACGCCAGCCGGACCCGTGGTCATCGAGGTCAACGACAATCCCAGTCTGGATGCCGGTGTCGAGGACAAGGTGCTCGGCGACCAACTCTACGCGCGTCTGATCGGCGAGCTCGTCGAGCGGCTCGATCGGCGCCGAATCAGGAAGGCCTGAGCGCATGGCAGAAGGCTCCGCTCGCGGCCGCGCGGCCGTGGTCAACACGCCCGCGGACATTGCGGCCTCTCCTCTCGGCCGCTACCGCAGTCTGGTCGATGACTGGGACGCCTTCGTCGCGTCCTTGTGCCGCCCCTTGCCGGGCTGCGTCTGGGCGAATCCGACGCGGATCGGCGTCGACGCGCTCGCGGGGCTGCTGGCCGAGCAAGGGGTGGCAGCCGCGCCGGTGCCCGGTTTGCCCGGTGCGCTGGCCGTGCCGGCAAGCTTCCGCGCTGGACAGCAATGGTGGTACTGCGTCGGCTTGGCCCATGCCCAGGAGGTCGTGTCGCAAATCCCCGCGCTCCTGATGGACCTCGCCCCCGGTCAGCGGGTGCTGGATCTGTGCGCGGCACCGGGCGGCAAGACGGCACAGATGGCCTTCGCGCTCGGCAATCGCGGCACCCTGATCGCCAACGACCTCTCCTTCATGCGCATCAAGTCCCTGCAAGGCAATCTGGATCGGCTCGGTGTCGTCAATGTCACCACCACCTGCAGTGACGGCGCCAACTGGCCGAGCGCGAGCGGGCAGTTCGATCGCATCCTGGTGGACGCGCCCTGTTCGAGCGAGGGGACGCTCAGACGCAACGTCTCGCTGCTGCAGCGGCTCGACCACGCCAATTCGGAGCGGCTCGGACCCCGCCAACGCGCGCTGCTGCGCAAGGCCGTGCAGCGCTGCCGGCCGGGAGGGCGCATCCTCTATTCGACCTGCACCTTCGCCCCCGAGGAGAACGAGCTGGTGGTGGCGGACATCCTGGCGGAGCACCCTGGCGAGCTTCGCCTGATCGAGGTGAGCATCCCGGGCTTTCTGACCCAGCCGGGAATCACCGCCTGGGGCGACAAGACGCTGTCCCCGGAGCTGGCGCTCTGCCACCGCTTCTGGCCCCATCACAACGATACGGGTGGTTTCTTCATCGCCGTGTTGGAAAAGAGCCCCGCCTGCCTGGTGGAGCCGCAGCCGACGCAGGCCGTCGGCAGCGAGATCGGCAACGCTGAATGGCTCGCCGGGCTGGATGCCAAGTATGGTTTTGCCGAGGGCTACTGGGGCCAGTATCGGGTCAACCGCCAGACCCGGCGCGGACTGCATCTCATGGCGGCGGATCATGCCCCGCCCGCCGCCCCCAAGGCCGAAGGCAGTGGTCTGTTCTTTCATCGCACCAATGTCCGCCCGCCCAAACCCACGACGGCGGGGGCCTTGCTGGTCGGGCGAGATGCCACCCGCTTCAGGCTTGAGCTGACCGAGACCCAGCGCGACGCCTACATGCGCCGCGAGACCTTCGAGCCGACCCCCGAGCAGGCGAGCGCGATGCCTCGCGGCCAGATCATCGTCAGCTACCTTGGCTATGTGTTGGGTGTCGCCATCTTCCACCGCTCAGGTGTCATCGAGAGTCAGTTTCCGCGCCGCTGGAGCGGCTGTGCCGCTGGACCACAGGCCCCGGCAACCGCACGGGATCTGCCCGCGGATGCCTTAGGTTGATGGCGAGTGCAGTGTGTTGGAGCTGCCATCGCCGTTCGTTTTTCATCATTCGATCAGGAGGTTGTACGTGAGAAGGCACATGATCCGGAGCTTGTTGTTTCCGCTGCTGGCCTGTGTCTATGGAGCCCCTCTGTCCGCGCAATCCGCGCAGGAGCCGATCAAGCCGGAGCCGAGGCGCCCCGAGACCCCGCGCACGGAGTGGGCGATCGCGCCCGGGCAGGATGCGCTCGCGGGCGAGCAGTATCCGCAGGGGACGGTGTTGCAGCAGGGGACCCTGTTGCCGGCCGGGACCGTCTTGCCGGGCGGGGCCATCCTACCCGGCGCCGAGACCCCGCCCGATGGCTCGGCCGCCCCGACCTTGGCCCCAGCGCCGCGGAGCGCGGTCGATGTGGATGCGGCTAGTGGTGTGCCCTACATCAGCGGCGGCATCGGCGTCTCCGGGCGCGAGGAGATGGAGGAGGTCAAGTCCAGGTTCAATCTTCGGATGCTCTTCGCCGTGCAGGGGTCCGGCGCCTACCTGGCCGATGTCAAGGTCCGTATCGACGACGCGACAGGGCCGACGCTGCTCACGGCGGTGTCGCAGGGACCCTGGTTCTACGCCGATCTTGCGCCTGGCCGTTATGTGCTGCGGCTGGACAACGCCGGGCAGGAGCAAACCAAGGAGATCATCGTCCCCGAGCAGGGGGCCGTGGAGCAGTCCTTCTACTGGACGGATTGAGTCAGGCGCCGCTGAAGCCTTTCCCTGGTCACCAAGCCGCTTTCCGGCGAGCGGCCGGTCTCGCCGCCGAGGCGTCGTCGGTCGGCAAGTGACAGCCCAGGCGGCGGGGTCGAGCGGCAGGTTTGGCCGTGGAGCTGCCACGTCAGCATGTGCCTGATGGCTGTCAGGTCAACGCGCGGGGCGGACGGGCGCTCCGAGCTGATGAGTGGACTCGCCTCGATCGATCCCGGACCTCAGAGTTCATGATGGCGGACGGTACGATCTCCGAAATCATACACAAAAAGAAATTTTCGCATTTCGCTCTAGACGCCGCCCGATGGCAAGAAATCGACAACGAATGGCCTACACATGAGTAAAGTTGGAAGAAATGATCCCTGCCCCTGTGGCGGCGGCAAGAAATACAAGAAATGCTGCCTCGCGAAAGACGAGAAAAAGCATCTCGAAAATACAAGAAAAGATGATGTCGAGGCGTTGTTCGAAGACGAGCCCTTCGTCGATGACGCATTCGATGAGTCTGCTTTAATAGGAGATTTCGAGGAGTCGCCCGGAATCGACGTGGAGCCCTATGTCTCCAAGACCATCGACAAGGAGATGCCTGAGATCGGCGAGCAAGAGCAAGCCTTGGTCGATGCCTGGCGGTCCGAATACGATGGGATGATTGAGGATCCGGACCAGGTTCTCCGTCATCTGCACGCATTTTTCCAAGCTCACCCGGATCTCGTCGAAAACCTTGATGTGGACGAAGCCCTGTTCGAGCTGGGCGAAAAGCTTGTCAGACTCGACCGAACCGGCGACTACATCGAGCTCCTGAAGCATCTCCGCCAGACCTTTCCGGCGACCTATCTCAAGAGCTTCGCCTACTTCGATCGGGACATCATCGCCTACAGCATCATCGAGCAGGGCGCGGACGCCGACATCCATGCCTATCTGACGTGGTTCAAGGAATATCCGGATACCGATGCGGACTTCCTGTTCGGCGTGATCAATTTCCTCATGGTGACTGAGCGCGACGAGACGCTCATGGATCTCCTAGAAGCGATCTACGACCCCCTCATACGCTCATCCCAGGTCATTGGAGGGGACGAGGCACTGGACATCCTGGTCTATGCCTATTGCACGGACTATCTCGACAGCGGCGGTGATCGCGCCAATCCAGAGCCGCTGGTCGAGCGACTCAAGGCACTGCGGACTCCGCTGCTTGAGCAGTGGTACGACCCCAAGAGCCTGGAGACGACACTCGATCAGATCGCCGGGGACCTCGACGCGAGCTTCCTCGACAGCTTCCGCGCGACGAAGGATGTTGCCCAGTTCTACAACACCGCCACCCGCAACTTCATGGGATGGCTGCACAGAGAAAAGGGCTTCAGTTGGATGAAGGCCCAGTTCTACCGTCAGCAGGTGCTGAAGTACTTGTTGAGAAGCACTCCAAGCGGAAAGCGACCACGACAGCCATTCACCTTCACCAGGCAGCTCGTCGACCAAACCCTGGCCCGAAATGCCCAATTTCTCATCGCATTGGACCCAACGAAGGCACTGGGCTCGATCAACGCCATGTACTGGTTTGGCGAGTACCTCGCTCAACGCGACTTCATCTCCGTGGAGCTTGGCGCCGATTTGCAGCGCTGGTGCGAAGAGATGTGGGCATCGGCAAGCGATGGCCTTCGGCGGGAGGGCATCGAGGGCAAGGCGTTCAAGGTCTTTCCATCTTGAGCGACTCGCTGGCGATGGTCTTGGACCATGGACGCTTGGGCAAGGATGCCGCACTGGATATGCGTGCATCCAGAAGCGGATAGTCATCGCGATAGATATAGGCCGGCGCCGGCGACTTGATCGTCTCGGGGGGGGGGGCAGGTTCTTGACGCCGGTCCGCAAGGTTACCGTGAAATAGCAAACCTCTCGTGGCACCCGCTCCGCGGTGCCACGCGACCGCCATCGTTTCATTTCCCGGGGTGCTACCACTCCTGCATGCTCGTTAGGGTAGCCATGGGCCTGAAACGGCGTCGGCGGAAAGGCTGCGCAATGAGTCGCGTGAGTCGTTCGGCATGCCCGCCATCCGCCGTCGGACGGCCTCCTAGACGAAGGTCTGTAGCGCGCGCCTGAGCAAGGGCGCCAAAGCCGTGCGGTCCAGTTCAGGATGGTTGATCGCCCTTACCGAGAGGCCATCGAAGAGCGCCATGATGAGCTCCGTCTCCGCGACATCGGACGCGCGCTGGGTGCCGCGCTCGCGGCTCGCGCGGCTGATCACCTCAAGGAGTCGCTCGCGCTTGATGCGGTCGGCACGACGCACGCTGGCTGCGACGCGCGGGTTGCGGGCCGCCTCGGCCAGGATCTCCAGCTCCAGCGCGGCGTTGTCCAGATCGGTCTTCTCGTCCAGCCCCGCGTCGACCCGGTCGAGCAGCGCCTGGAAGACGTCCTCAGCGCTCGCGAACTGCCGCACCATCTCCAATGACTGCTCCAGCTTGCGCTCGACCAGCGCGGCGATGATGGCCTCCTTGTTCTCGAAGAAGTGATAGATGTGTCCTGGGCTCATGCCGGACGCCTCGGCCAGCTTCGCAACGCTCGTGCCATGGAAGCCGTGTCGGGCGAAGCAGCTGGCCGCTGCTTCCAGAATCTGGGTGCGTCTGACCTGACAGCGGGGCGACTCGCTTTCTGGGTGATCTGGCATCCTGGCTTCCTCCTCTCGCAGCCGGTCTGGGTTGGGGCGCTTGCCGCAGAGCGCTCCCGCGGGTCTTGTTGTTGGGTGATCTTGGCTTGACGCGCACAGTCAGGCTGTTTAGGCTCGCGCCATTGTCTAGAATGAACGTTCACTCTTTATTTTTCCAGCCTGAGGTGATCATGACTGCAGACTCCCGGCGGCCAGCGATGGTGGCCCTGCTCCCAGTCGCTGCCGTGCTGCTGCTGGCCGGCTGCGACGCGCCCAAGCAGACGGCGGGCCCCGGCGGCGGCGGGATGCCGACGCCAGAGGTCGGTATCGTGACCGTCGAGGCGCGCCCCACCACCCTGGTCAGCGAGCTGCCCGGGCGCACGACGCCCTATCGCATTGCCGAGGTGCGTCCTCAGGTGGGTGGCATCATCCGCGACCGCCTGTTCAAGGAGGGCGGTCAGATCGAGATCGGTCAGGTGCTCTATCAGATCGATCCGGCGGTCTATCAAGCGACCTTCGATAGCGCACAAGCCGCGCTGGCCAGGTCCAAGGCGACCCTGGAGCGTGCCCGGCTCAAGGCCAAACGCTACGCGAATCTGGTCAAGGCGAATGCCGTGAGCCAGGAGGACTTCGACGACGCCGAGGCGGCGCTGAAAGAGGCCGCCGCGAGCGTCGCCGTTGACGAGGCGGATCTCGCCAGTGCGCGCATCAACCTGGAATACACCCGCGTGACCTCGCCCATTGCCGGGCGGATCGGCCGCTCCGCGGTCACGCAGGGGGCGCTGGTCACCGCGAATCAAGAGCTGGCGCTGGCGACCGTCCAGCAGCTCGATCCCATCTATGTCGACCTGACCCAATCGAGCGCCCAGATCCTGCGCCTGAGACAGGCCTTGCAGGACGGCGGGCTGCAGCGTCCCGCGGGCGAGCAGCCCAAGGTGACGCTGGTTCTGGAGGACGGCAGCGCCTATCCGCTCGAGGGGCGCCTGGAGTTCTCCGAGGTCACCGTCGATCCGGGCACGGGGGCCGTGACCCTGCGCGCGAGCTTCCCCAACCCGGACCATGTCCTGCTCCCCGGCATGTTCGTGCGCGCAACGGTGGAGGAGGGCGTGCGGCCCGATGCCGTCCTGGTGCCTCAGCAGGGCGTGCAGCGTGATCGTCGCGGCAATCCCATCGCCATGGTTCTGAACCAGGCTGGGGAGGTCGAGGAACGTGCGCTGCAGACGACCAGGACCATGGGCGATCGTTGGCTGATCGACTCCGGGCTTGCCGCGGGGGATCGCCTGATCGTCGAGGGAACGCAGAAAGTTAAAGCCGGGGCGAAGGCCAAGGCGGTGGATGTCGGCGGCAAGTTCGGCGAGTCCGCCGCGTCCTCCGCTTCCGCACAGCCGGACCGCGCCATCGGCCAGCTCGACAAGGCGCACTGAGCTACCTGAGGAACGCCCATCATGGCTCGCTTTTTCATCGACCGCCCCGTGTTTGCCTGGGTCATCGCCATCGTCATCATGCTGGCAGGCGTCCTGTCCATCCTCTCGCTGCCGGTTTCTCAATACCCAAGCATCGCGCCGCCAGCCATCGCCATCACGGCGACCTATCCGGGTGCCTCTGCGCAGACGGTGCAGGATTCCGTGACCCAGGTCATCGAGCAGCAGATGAACGGGCTCGACGGGCTGCGCTACATGTCCTCGACCAGCGAGTCGACCGGCATGGCGACCATCACCCTGACCTTCAACAACGGCGTCGACCCCGACATCGCGCAGATGCAGGTGCAGAACAAGCTGCAGGTCGCCACGGCCCTGCTGCCATCCCAGGTTCAGCAGCAGGGCATCCAGGTCGCCAAGTCCGTGCGCAACTTTCTCATGGTGGTGGCCTTCGTCTCGCGCGACGGCCGCCTGAGCGGTGCCGATCTCGGTGACTATGCCGCCAGCCTGGTCAAGGACAGCATCAGCCGCGTGCCGGGCGTCGGCGAGATCACGCTGTTCGAGGCACAGTACGCCATGCGGATCTGGCTCGATCCTAACCGGCTCAATCAATACGGCCTGACGCCCGCGGACGTGACGGCCGCCATCGAGGCCGAGAACGCCCAGGTCTCGGCGGGCGAGCTGGGCAGCATTCCGGCGCTGCCGGGTCAGGAGATCACCGCGACGGTCAATGTGCAGAGCCGTCTCAACACCCCCGATGCCTTCGGCGGCATCCGGCTGCGCACCCAGGCGGACGGCTCGACCGTGCTGTTGCGCGACGTCGCCAGGATCGCGCTCGGGAGCGAGAGCTACACCAAGGCCGCGCGCCACAACGGCAAACCGGCGGCGGGCATGGCCATCCGGCTCGCCACGGGTGCCAACGCCCTGCAGACCTCGGACGCGGTCAAACGCAAGATCGAGGAGCTCTCGGCCTTCTTCCCGGCGGGGATGGAGGCGGTCTATCCCTACGACACCACGCCCTTCGTGCGCATCTCCATCACCGAGGTCGTCAAGACCTTGCTGGAGGCGGTCGTCCTGGTGTTCGTGGTCATGTACGTCTTTCTGCAGAACTTCCGCGCGACCCTCATTCCGGCCATCGCCGTGCCGGTCGTCCTGCTCGGGACCTTCGGCGTGCTGGCGGCCTTCGGTTTCTCCATCAATACCCTGACGCTGTTCGCCATGGTGCTCGCCATCGGCCTGCTGGTGGATGATGCCATCGTGGTGGTGGAGAACGTCGAGCGCGTCATGCGCGAGGAGGGGCTGCCCGCCAAGGAGGCGACCCGCCGCTCCATGGATCAGATCACCAGCGCCCTGATCGGCATCGCCCTGGTGCTCTCCGCCGTCTTCATTCCGATGGCGTTTTTTGGCGGATCGACTGGCGTCATCTACCGCCAGTTCTCCATCACCATCGTCTCGGCCATGCTGTTGTCGGTCCTGGTGGCCCTGACGCTGAGCCCGGCGCTGACCGCGACCCTGCTCAAGCCGATCCCGCACGGCCCCCGGCGCGGCTTCTTCGGCTGGTTCAATCGCAATTTTCAGCGCTCGGTCGGACTCTACGAGAAGGGCGTTGGCGGCATCATCAGGGGCCGCTGGTTCTTCGTGGGCGTTTACGCGGTCTTGCTCGCGACGCTCTGGGGGCTGCACGAGCGCATGCCGACCGCTTTCCTGCCGGACGAGGACCAGGGCATCCTCATCATGCAGGCCGTGCTGCCCTCGGGGGCGAGCCGCGAGCGGACGCTGGAGGTCCTTGAACAGGTCGAGGACTACTTCCGTGAGAATGAAAAGGAGACGGTGCAGGAGCTGATCACGGTTGCCGGCTTCAGCTTCTCCGGCCAGGGTCAGAACATGGCGATCGGCTTCGTTCGGTTGAAGGACTGGAGTCTGCGCCAACGTCCAGACCTGCGTGTCGGCGCGGTCGCCGGACGGGCGATGCGGGCGTTCTCGCAGATTCGCGATGCCCGCGTCTTCGCCTTCCCGCCGCCCGCGGTGATCGAGCTGGGCACCGCCTCCGGCTGGGACATCCAGCTGCAGGACCGCGCCGGCCTGGGTCACGAGACGCTGATGGCCGCGCGCGGCCAGTTGCTCGGGATGGCCATGCAGAACCCCAAGCTCGCCGCCGTGCGCCCCAATGGCCGCGAGGATGAGCCCCAGCTTCAGGTCGAGGTCGACCGCACCAAGGCTGGTGCGTTGGGCCTGTCGCTCGCGGACATCAATCGCACCCTCTCGATCGCCTGGGGCAGCGCCTATGTCGACGACTTCGTCCATGAGGGCCGTGTCAAGAAGGTCTACCTGCAGGCGGACGCCCCCTACCGCATGCAGCCGGAGGACCTGGACGACTGGTACGTGCGCAACGACAAGGACGAGATGGTCCCCTTCTCGGCCTTCGCCTCGGCGCGCTGGACCTATGGCTCTCCGCGGCTGGAGCGCTACAACGGCCTGCCGTCGTCCGAGATCCTGGGTCAGGCGGCGCCGGGGATCAGCTCGGGCGAGGCGATGGCGGTGGTTCAGGAGCTGGCCTCCAAGCTGCCCAAGGGCATCGGGCTGGAGTGGACCGGGCTCTCGTTCGAAGAGCGCGCGGCCGGGGCTCAGGCGCCGGCGCTCTATGCGCTCTCGGCCCTGGTGGTCTTCCTCGCGTTGGCGGCGCTCTACGAGAGCTGGTCGGTGCCCTTCTCGGTGATGCTGGTCGTGCCGCTCGGCGTGCTGGGCGCCGTGGTGGCGGCGTCGAGCCGGGGCCTGCCCAGCGATATCTACTTCCAGGTCGGTTTGCTGGCCACCATCGGCCTCTCGGCGAAGAACGCCATCCTCATCGTCGAGTTCGCCAAGACGCTTCAGGAGCAGGGCAAGGATGCCGTCTCCGCGGCGCTGGAAGCGGCACGGATGCGGATTCGGCCCATCGTCATGACCTCGCTGGCCTTCGGCTTCGGTGTCCTGCCGCTGGCGATCAGCACTGGCGCGGGTTCTGGCGGGCGGAACGCCATTGGGACCGGGGTGCTGGGCGGGGTGGTTGCCGCGAGCCTCCTGGGCGTCCTCTTCGTGCCGCTCTTTTTCGTGCTCATCCGGGGGCGGATCAAGTCCGCCAAAGCAGCCAGCGCCGAGCCCCGGTCGGCCGAGACGTCCGTCTGAGCCCAGGATCGGGTGCGTGCGACAGCCCTGCTGCTGTCGCGCGCCATGGCGCATGGAAGAGCCTCAGCTGGTCGGGCGTGGATCGCACTAAACCGCTCATGCGGCCCTATCCTTGTCCTGTGTTTCGCACTTTGCGTGCTCCGTCATAGCTTTTGCCGAGCATCCCGTCTTTAATTCGCAAAGATTCTCAGCCCGGATCAGCTTGCAAGGAGTCGAGGAATGGAGGTTTTCATTGGTAATTTGCCCGCAAGAGCGACCCTTTTAGAACTCACCAGCTTTCTGGAGGGGGTCGAGCTTCGACCGGACTTTCAGTGCCACGAAGGTCGCGACCGCAACGATCGAAACTATCACTACTTTGTCGCGCGCATTCCGGATCATGAGGCGGGACGCGCCCTGATCAGACGGTTGAACGGCTTGTTCTTCCGCGGTCAGGCGATCGAGGCGCGCGAGTACCGGCCCCGCGCACCCTGCTCGGACTGGCAAGGGGAGGAGCGGCGCGTCAATGTCGGTTGAGTCCGCGTATCGCCGAGTGTGACGGACCAGACCGTGCGCCGGTCTGTCCGTCACTGCAGATCTATCGGCTCGATCCTCGGATAGGTACGTAGGCGGATGGCCTGTCGCCGGCCGCCCAGGATGGTCACGCCAAAGGTGCTCCGCTCTGCGGTGCGGTGAGTCTCTCTGCGCTCAGCCCTAGTGCCGGCGCTGAGGCTTTAGGACGCCTCAGACGCCCTTGTCGAATTCCGCCTCGGCGCTGGCCTGAAGCTGCAGACGCTGCAGGAGGTGGATGTGCCGGATGATGGCCTCGCGGTCCGCCTCCCTGATGTGCGCGAACTCCAGTGCGGTCGACTTGCAGGCTTGGTCGACTCGGCAGCGCACGACGCGGGCCAGCACCCGAATGTGACAGCGGTCTGGGAACAGGGTCAGTCGCAGCTCGACGAGCGCGTCGGTCGCCAGGTCGTCGCCCCCATCGAAGCTGAGTCCCTGGGCGCTGAGGTTGGCCAGGGTGTTCGGGGCCGCGGAGAAACCGTTCTCGTCGCCGATCGCCAGCGCGAGCATGTCGATCTGCTTTTCCAGCATGCGCACATAGGCGGACACCGTGGGGAATTTGTAGTCCAGGCTGCGCCGCTGGGGCAGGTGCAGATCCCGCAGCGCACGCAGCTCGTTTGCGAGGCTGGCGTGCGATCGCTCGTCAGCGAAGCTGGTGATCGCCTGCTCTTCCTCCTCCGCGGGGATCGGCCTCACCATGAGCCCTACCTCATCGTCAATGCGAAAGTAGCGGCGTCTTTCCTGCGCTTTCCTTTCCTGCTCCCTCAGGGAGCGATCGCATTCCTCAGTCATCTGCTGCCTCAGTCATCTGGCGTTTGCCTCCCCTGCGGTTTCAGCGGCGGGATCCGTGACATTCTCCAGCAAGGTCTGTGCGCTGCGATCGCCTAGGACGATGATCTCCACCCGCCGGTTCATGACGCGGCCCTCCGCGGTGTCGTTCGACTCCAGCGGACGGTTCTCGCCATAGGCGCGGATCTCGATCCGTTCCGGATCGACGCTGCCCAGCTCTGTCATGGTGTGCGCCACGGCGGCGGCCCGGGCGGCGGACAGGACCCAGTTGGAGGGGAACTCCAAGGTCTCGATGGGGATGTCGTCGGTGTGTCCGGCAATGATGATCTTGCCGTCGACCTGATTGAGCGCATCGCCGATCTTGGTCAGCACCGCGCGGAAGGCCGCGCTGACCTGGGCCGAGGCGGAGGCGAAGGAGCCCTTTTCTCGGATACGGATGATGACCTGATCGTCGATGGTGCTGATCTCCAGCAGACCCTCCTTGATCTCCTTCTTGAGGGCCTCCCTGAGTTCTTCGGCCTTCTCCTGGGCATCCGCCGCCGCCGCGTCCTCGACCTTGAGGTTCTGCTTCATCTCATCCATGCTCTCTTGGCGGATCTCGTTGATCAGCGTGGGCTCAGGCTGCGCCGGGGAGAACTCCTGGGCGATGATGCTGGTGCCCTTGGGGACATCCATCGCCGACTTGATCTCGCGCTGAACGCCGAAGGCGACCTTCATGGAACCCGCGATCTGTTTGAACTTCAGCACGTCCATCTCGGAGAAGGACAGCAGCAGCACGAAGAAGCACATCATCAGCGACATGAGGTCGGCGAAGGTCATGACCCATTCCGGCGCACCTGCGGGCGGACATTCCTGCTCATCGCATTCGTTTTCTTCCACGGCGTCAACTCCGCTCAGTGGTCGCGTGAATCATCAGTCCTTGCCCGAGCCCTGCCTCTGGCTTTCCGGTAGGTAGGTCATGAGGAGTTGCTCGAGGACACGTGGATTCAAGCCTTCTTGAATCCCGGAAATCGATTCTAGAATCAGCGTTTTGGCAAGCTTTTCCTCGTTGCTCCTGAGTTTGAGCTTCTCGGCGATGGGGGTGGCGAAGGCATTGGCGATGACCGCGCCATAGAGGGTGGTCAGCAGCGCCACGGCCATCGCGGGGCCGATGCTCTTCGGATCCGACATGTTGGAGAGCATCTGCACCAGACCGATGAGTGTTCCGATCATGCCCATCGCGGGCGCGACCTCCGCCGTGGACTTGAAGACACTGTAACCGGCCTCCTGGCGTTGGATGGTGAGATTGATGTCTTTGCTCAGGACCTTGGAGACGACGTCAGGTGGATGCCCGTCGATGCAGAGACTGATTCCCGTCTGCAGGAAGGGATGCGAGATCTCCTTGCCTTCCAGGGCGAGCAATCCCTCCCGGCGAGCGACATTGGCCAGTGCCACCGCTTCCTCGATCAAACTCGTCGGGGGGGTGCTCTTGTGCAGGAAGGCGCCGAGCGCGACCTTGAAGCTGCCGAGGAATTGTCCGAACGTGGTTCGGAACAAGACGACGAAGGCCGTGCCGCCGATGACGATGACGATCGAGGGGACGTCGAGGAAGACCATGATATCGCCGCCGAGCACGATGGCGCCGATCATGACGCCCATGGCACCAACCAGTCCGAGTAGGGTTGCCAGATCCAATGCTGCATCTCCCTCTGTCTCAGTCGCTCGGTCTGCTGACCGCCGCAGTGGTGTCGATTAGTATGTGACTCGGTCTCGGCGCCCTGGCGGCCGCTGAACCGAACACCCGTCATTCTCAACCCACATACCGGGCAAAGCTAGAGCGACGACTGAGCGATTCTCAAAAGGGTGAACCCTTTATCACTACGCAGATGACAGCCTTTCCCGAACTCTTCTCCTACCGCAAGCACTGGGCGCATAAATTCGGCACGGCACCCGAGCTGCCGATCTCCCGCGCCGAGATGGATCTGCTCGGCTGGGATGCCTGCGACATCATCATCGTGACCGGCGATGCCTACGTGGATCACCCCTCGTTCGGCATGGCCGTGGTCGGCCGTCTGCTGGAAGCTCAGGGCTTTCGGGTCGGGATCATCGATCAGCCGGACTGGACCTCGGCGGCGGACTTCCAGCGTCTCGGCCGGCCGAATCTCTTCTTCGGCATCACGGCGGGCAACATGGACTCCATGGTCAACCGCTATACCGCCGACCGGCGTCTGCGCTCCGACGACGCCTACACCCCGGATGCCGCGCCCGGACGACGCCCCGACCGCTCCGTGACCGTCTACGCCCAGCGCGCGCGCGAGGCCTACAAGGGCGTGCCCGTCGTCATCGGCGGGATCGAGGCAAGCCTGCGGCGCATCGCGCACTTCGACTATTGGTCCGAAAAGGTGCGGCGTTCGATCCTGATGGATTCCAAGGCGGATCTGCTGATCTTCGGCAACGCCGAGCGCGCGCTGGTCGAGGTGGCGCATCGGCTGGCGCGCGGGGAGCCGATCTCGGACATTCGCGACCTGCGCGGGACGGCCTTCCTGCGCCGCGATCGGCCCGAGGGCTGGACCCTGATCGACTCGAGCCAGATCGATCAGCCCGGACCGCTGGCCGTTTACAACGATCCCTACGAGACGGACCCCGCCTGCGACAACCGGCCGGAAGTGGCGCTGCTGCATGGGCCACCGCCGCGCAGCGACCGCGCGACAACAGTCGTGCGGCTGCCGTCCTACGAGCAGGTGCGCGACGACCCCGTCCTCTACGCGCATGCCTCGCGTGTCTTCCATCTGGAGACCAATCCGGGCAACGCGCGCGCGCTGGTGCAGGCGCACGGCGATCGAGACGTCTGGCTGAATCCGCCGCCCATCCCGCTCACTAGCGAGGAGCTGGACTGGATCTATGAGCTGCCCTTCACCCGCAAGCCGCATTCGCGCTACGAGGGTGCCCGCCTGCCAGCCTGGGAGATGATCCGCCACTCCATCAACATCCTGCGCGGCTGCTTCGGAGGGTGCACCTTCTGCTCCATCACCGAGCACGAGGGGCGCATCATTCAGAACCGCTCTGAGTCGTCCATCCTGCGCGAGATCGGCGATGTCCGCGACCGCGCCCCCGGCTTCACCGGGACCATCTCCGACCTCGGCGGGCCGACCGCCAACATGTGGCGCATGGCCTGCAAGGACCGGCGCATCGAGGCCGCCTGCCGCAAGCTCTCCTGCGTCTACCCGGACATCTGCCGCAATCTCAACACCGACCACGAGCCGCTCATCCGCCTCTACCGCAAGGCACGCGCCGTGCCCGGCATCAAGCGCATCCTCATCGCCTCCGGGCTGCGCTACGATCTGGCCGTTCGCTCACCGGCCTATATCCGCGAGCTGGTGACTCATCACGTCGGCGGCTACCTCAAGATCGCCCCCGAGCACACCGAGCCGGGTCCGCTCAGCAAGATGATGAAGCCCGGCATCGGCGCCTACGATCGCTTCAAGACCTTGTTCGACCGCTACTCCAAGGAAGCCGGCAAAGAGCAGTACCTCATTCCCTATTTCATCTCCGCCCATCCGGGAACGACCGACCAGGACATGCTCAACCTGGCGCTCTGGCTCAAGCGCAACGGCTTTCGCCTCGACCAGGTGCAGGCCTTCCTGCCGACCCCGCTCGCCATCGCCTCCGCCATGTATCACACGGGGCGCAACCCGCTGAAGCGGGTGACGCGGACCTCCGAGCAGATGTCCGTCGTGCGCGGTCAACGCCAGCGTCGCCTGCAGAAGGCCCTGCTGCGCTATCACGATCCGGAGAACTGGCCGCTGCTGCGCCAAGCCCTGAAGGACATGGGGCGTACGGATCTCATCGGGAATGGCAAGCGCCATCTGGTGCCGAGCTTTCAGCCGGCCGGGACTGGAGGCGCGCCGGAGGGACGGCGGGGGGCGGGCAAGCGGCCGGCTGCTGAAGCCCCGCGTCCGCGACCGTCAGCTGGCGGGCGCGGCAGCGGACCCAGGCGCCGCAAATAGGCGCTTGCTTGATTGCGCGACACCCTGTCGCGTGCTCATGATCGACGAGGCGCCTCTCGGCGCTCTGCGCCAATTGGCCAAGACGAGCGGTACACCGCGGACGCTTGCGCCAGACGACCGTATTGCGCCGGATGTCAGTCAGCCGGGATCAATGAAAGCGCCGGAAGAGCGCCTCGAAATCCAGGCTCACCGGGCATCTGAGCTCCTCGAAGGCGAAGCGTTCGTGCGTGCACTCGGCGACTTTCTGAAAGTGCTTGCCGGTATGGCGATAGATCCGTGCCAAGAGCGCATCCGGGTAGACGAGGACGTAGTATCCGACCCTCGCGTCCTCATATTCGCGCAGTTTCAGCCCTTCATCGCGCTTGGCGGTGGACGGGCTGAGCACCTCCAGGATGAGGTCGGGCGTCTTCGAGATATATCTTGGGTTCTCGTCATTGCAAACCAGCGCGACGTCCGGCCTCAGCACGGTGTCCGAGCGAATGACCCAATCGGTCTCCAGCAGAACGTCGCAGTCGGTGCATGCCTCGCTCTCGCCCAGCAGCTGCTTGCCAATGGCCAGCGTCAGCTTCTGATGCAGCTTCACCGGCGCTGGAGCCATCGCATAGGGGATGCCGTGAATCAGCTCCCAATCGCCGCTCCATTGCCGGTAGTCCTCCTCGCTGTAGTGCGGCAGATCGTCGTGCCGCAGCCCCATGGCTATTCACCCCGCCGCCAGAAGAGGCAGGTTCCAGGCGCGTCGTCCGCGATGAAGCCGTAGTAGCGGCCCATCCAATAGGCCATGAGATAGTCGACGCCGCCGTAGACCTGGTTCGGCGTGCCTGCGTCCTGAAGCTTCCAGGGGTGACGCTCCCAGACGAAGGTGCTCGGCACCCGCTCGTCTACATTCACTGCGACGGCAGAGATTCCGGGGCAGCTGCTGCTTTGAGAATAGATGCCGCTGAGATCGCGCGGCTCCGAGCGGTTTGGGGCTGAAGGGAAGCGCGCGAGCTGGTCGGCGTGGAAGTCGGCGACGAATTGGACGTTGTCCTCCGCTGGCGCCTGTGAGGCATAGATGAAGGCGAAGAAGACGTTCTTGTCGTCCTTCACCGACGCCCACATGGCGTCGCGCAGCACCTCGCGCTGCAGCCGGCCCTTGCGAACCGGGTCGGTCTCCAGCCGGATCCAGCTGTAGAGCGGCATGAAGCCGATGTTCAGGCCGAAGTAGCCGTCGGCACAGCTATTGGTATTCCGCCAGCGTGCCGCGATGTCCATCCACTCATCGGCGTGCGCCGCATAGTGCTGGGCGATTGCCTGCCGGCGCGCCGCGTATTCCGGAACGCCCTCGGTGACCTGCAGCGCGATGTTGAACATGGCGCCGAGCTGGATCGCCTGGGTCGGCTGGTAGAGGTTGGGGAAGGCGCTGAAGCCCGGCAGTTGCCGGACGAGGTCCGCGGCATTGGGGAGGAAGAAGAGCACGCCTTCACCTGCGGCCTCGAAGGGGCTCAGCTGCAGCGTCAGGGCCGGCGTGCCTCCTCCGGGGGAGTCCGCCGTGCTGAAGACGGCATAGGGAATCCTGACGTTGCGGTTGCTCACGGAATTGCCGATGATCACCTTCACCGGGCGGCTTTCGCTGCGCATCAGCTGTTCGACGAACTCGACCACGTCCTGCCGGATAAGCTCGCGCAGCGCCGGGCTGCGGGTCGCCTCATAGGCGAACGAGTAACCCAGCATCACCCCTTGATACTGATCCCGGCTGATATTGCCCCGCCAGTGCCAGAGCTGGTTCTCATAGAGCACGTCCCTATGCACTTCTGGTTCGTCGGCGCTGAGGATCGCCTGAATCGGGGCCGGGCTGTCTGCCGGTGCCGCATAGCGTGCCAGATATCCGGGATCACCTGGGATGTTCCACCACCGGTGCAGCGTGCGGATCGTCTCATCCATCCAGCGTGCGGCGTCGGGTGCCCCCGTGGCCATGGCGTGGAGGGCCTCTGTCGCCAGATAGGTTCCTGTCCAGATGGCGGAATCGCGCTTGCCGCCATAGTAGAGCGGCTCGCTCAGGGTAGCGTCCGCGAACTGGGTGGCCATCACGCCGCCGGCTGGCATCATCCAGTCGTGAAGCCAGCTCGTGTAATCTCGGGCGAGGTTGTGCATGGCATCCGGGCCGTCGGCGGGCGGCGAGGGCGTCCAGCGGTTTCCCGCCGAATCCCAGAGTTCGCAGTTGCCCCGCGCGGCGCTGGCGCCGAGCAGGCAGGTATCGGCGCAGGGCGCGACGGTGGCCGCCTGAGTGACGGCCGATGTCAGCCCGATGAAGAGTGCGACGCAGCAATGCCGTATCATTTGGAATCCTCCACTGTCTGGGCGAGATCGTGAGCGGGTCGGGGCGGGCGGTTGGCGAGGCCCCGTGCCGGTTGGTCCGCTCGTTGGTGAGTCGGCGCGCGGGGTCAGAGTATACAGCGCCCTCGGCTTGCTGCCCCGCTCTGACATCCACGTCCTTTTCAGGTCGAATCAGCTCTCGTGACCACTGCGCCTAGGACCATTGCCGTCGACCTGACGCCCCTGCTGCCCGGCGGAGACAACGGGGGTGCGCGCATCTTCGTCCTCGAATTGCTGAAACACCTAGCGGAGGTCGCCCCGCGCGCGCACTTCATCTTGCTGACGCAGGCGGCCTCTCATGATCAGCTCGCGGAGCTCGAGCGCGCCAATGTGACACGTCGGATGGTCCTCGGGCCGCTCGTCGGCAATGCCTTGCGCCCGCGCCTCATGGCGCTCGCCGGCGCGGCGTTGCCGGTGATGCCGACAGCCCTTAGAGGCCTGCTCAGCCGCCTTGGTTACGCGGTCAATGCCGCGCTCAAGCGCGGCGGATCGCGCCGTCGCTTGCGGGATCTGGGCGTGGAGCTGCTGTTCTGCCCCTTTACGGCACCCACCTATTGGGAGCCAGGCGTCGCCACGGTCTGCACTCTCTATGACCTCCAATTCAGGCTCTATCCCGAGTTCTTCGCGGCTGAAGATCTCGCCAATCGCGAGCGCTCGTTCGCGGAGGCCAGCCGGCGTGCCTCGCTGCTCGTCGCGATTTCTGACTACGCGCGCGCCACCGCGATCGCGCATGGCGACCTCGATCCCGCGCGCGTGCGAACCGTCCCGCTGCGGATGGCGCTCAGGCTTGCGCAGGCGTCGGGGGATCCCGGAATGTCTCTCCCCGCACTCGGCCTCGAGCCCGGCGGCTACCTCTTGTACCCGGCGAACTTTTGGGCGCACAAGAACCACGAACGCCTGCTCCTGGGTTTCCAGGCCGCCCGGCGAAAGGGTCTTGCCGATCACATCAAGCTCGTCTGTACCGGCGCGCCTGGTGCGGGCATGGAGCGTGTCCGCGGGTGCCTCGCCGCGCTGCGGCTCGAGCGCCATGTCTGTCTTCCCGGCTATGTATCGGATGCAGATCTCGCTATGCTAGTCAGGCATGCGGTCGGTGTGGTCTTTCCCTCGCTCTACGAGGGCTTTGGGCTGCCGGTCCTCGAGGCGATGACCGCTGAGGTGCCTGTCGCCTGCAGTCGCTGCACCGCCTTGCCCGAGGTGGCGGGCGACGCCGCGATCTACTTCGACCCCCAGGCGCCGGCCGATATCGCGCGGGCCATCTGCCTTCTGACGGGCGATGAGCGAGAGCGCGCGGCTCTCGTTCGACGCGGCCGCGAGCGGGCGGTGCAGTATGGTGATGTGCGTCAGATGGCGCTCGACTATTGGGGCGTTTTCCAAGAAGCGATGTCCGGCAGCTGAGCATTCCGCTGTCGCGCGAGGCACCCCACAGAACTCCCAACGGATATAGGACTCGTGACGAGAACAGCATTTATCACAGGCATTACGGGGCAGGACGGCTCCTACCTGACCGAACTGCTTCTGGAGCAGGGGTACGAGGTGCACGGCTCCGTGCGGCGCACCAGTACGCTCGAGCGGAGCCGGCTGGCGCATCTCTATGCCGATCCGGACATCTACAACCAGCGGCTGTTTCTGCACTACGCCGATCTGGACGATCCGACCACGCTCAGGCGTATCCTCCATCGCGTGCAGCCCCAGGAACTCTACCACCTTGCGGGACAGAGTCACGTGGGTCTGAGCTTCGAGATCCCCGAGACGACCTGCGAGTTCACCGCGATGGGCACGTTGCGCCTGCTTGAGATCCTGCGTGATCTGCCCGAGCCGCCGCGTTTCTTCCACGCGACATCCAGCGAGATGTTCGGTCGGCCCGCGCAGAGTCCGCAAACCGAGAGCACGCCGCTCGCGCCGATCAACCCCTATGGGTGCGCCAAGGCCTTCGCCACCCAGATGGTCCGCGTCTACCGCGACAGTCACGGCCTCTTCATGGTCAACGGCATTCTCTACAATCATGAATCGCCGCGCCGCGGGGAGAACTTCGTCACCCGCAAGATCTGTCACGCGGCCGCCGCGATCAAGCTGAAGCAGCAGAAGGAGCTGTCGCTTGGGGATACCAGTGCGCAACGCGACTGGGGCCACGCGCGCGACTATGTGCGTGGGATGTGGTTGGCGCTTTCGCATGCCGTGCCAGGTGACTATGTCTTTGCGACTGGCAAGGTTCACAGCGTGCAAGATGTGATCGAGACCGCCTTCGCGGCCGTCGATCTGGATTGGCGTGACTACGTCCGATTCGATTCGCACTTCCTGCGCCCATCGGAGCCGCTTCATTTGGTCGGTGATGCCAGCAAAGCCAAGGCCGAGCTTGGCTGGTCTCCGACGACATCCTTCGCGGATTTGATCCGGGAAATGACCCAGGCGGAGCTTGGCGCACTCTCACTGAAAGAACCCCAAGGAAACGCTTGACCATGTCGAATCAAAAGACGGCTCTCATTACGGGTGTCACTGGGCAGGATGGGGCCTATCTGACGGAGCTGCTGCTCGATAAGGGCTACGTCGTGCATGGCATCAAGCGTCGGACCTCGCTGTTCAATACCGATCGGATCGATCACCTCTACCAGGATCCGCACGAATCCGATCGCCGTTTCGTGCTGCACCATGGCGACCTGACCGATTCGAGCAGTCTGATCCGTATCATCCAGCAGACTCAGCCTGACGAGATCTACAACTTAGCCGCGCAGAGTCATGTCGCCGTCTCCTTCGAGGAGCCTGAGTACACGGCCAACTCGGACGCGCTCGGGGCGCTACGGATCCTCGAAGCCATCCGTATTCTCGGGCTTGAGCGAAAGACGCGCTTCTACCAGGCATCGACCTCCGAACTCTACGGTCTCGTTCAGGAGGTTCCGCAGACGGAGACGACACCCTTCTACCCGCGCAGCCCCTATGCCGTCGCCAAGCTCTACGCCTACTGGATCACCGTGAACTATCGGGAGGCCTATGGGATCTACGCCTGCAACGGGATCCTGTTCAACCACGAGTCGCCCATCCGCGGCGAGACCTTCGTAACGCGCAAGATCACGCGCGCGCTGGCCCGAATCAAACTGGGCCTGCAGGAGTGTCTCTACCTCGGCAACCTCGACGCCAAACGCGACTGGGGGCATGCGCGGGACTACGTGGAGATGCAGTGGCTCATGCTCCAGCAGGAGCGCCCGGAGGATTTCGTGATTGCCACCGGGAGACAATACAGCGTGCGCGATTTCGTGGATGCGGCGGCGCGCGAGCTTGGGATGACGATCACCTGGTCCGGTGCTGGCGTTGACGAGAGCGGTAGCGATGCCGATGGGCGGGTGATCGTGCGGGTCGATCCGCGTTATTTCCGGCCGACCGAGGTCGAAACGCTGCTAGGAGACCCCACCAAGGCAAGGGAAAAGCTCGGTTGGGTGCCTCGCACCAGCTTCGAGGAGCTGGTTTGCGAGATGGTGCGAGAAGACCTCAAGGCGGCGGAGCGCGATGAGCTGGTGAAGCAGCATGGCTTCAAGACGCTTGACCGCCATGAGTGACTCGCAATGTCCCAAGCGCCACTCATTACTGTCGCGGTTCCGTCGTTCAACCAGGGCCGCTATCTGAATGAGGCATTGACGTCCATTTTCGCGCAAGATCTGCCGCTTGAGGTCTATGTGCTCGACGGAGGCTCCACCGACGAGTCCGTCGAGGTCATCGAGCACTGGTCTGACCGCTTGGCCGGGTGGCGCAGTCATCGGGATGCCGGGCAGTCCGCTGCCATCAACGAGGGAATCGCCGCTGGCAGTGCGCCTTACGTGTGCTGGCTCAATAGCGACGATCTATTCATGCCCGGAGGCTTGTCCACCCTGCTAAATGCGTTGCGTGGCGCGCCAGATGCCTCTGCGGCTTATGGTCGCGCCTGGAACTTTGAGCAACGTACGCATCAACGGCGTTCCGCTCTCGTCCTACCTTTCCGGGAGTGGCTGTTCGCGCAATTCTGTTTCATCTCCCAGCCAGCGACATTGATACGCCGTTCGGCCTGGCAGGCCGTCGGCGGACTCGATACCGCTTTGCAGATGGCGATGGATTATGACCTCTGGTGGCGACTGAGCAAAGTCGGCGGGTCCCTCTGCTTCGCGAATGCCTATGTTGCGGTCAATCGCGAGCATGATGAGACGAAGACTAATACTCAGCGTGCGCTTCACTATCGCGAGGCGATGCGTGTTGTGCGCAGTCACTATGGGCGGGTGCCATTGAAATGGTGGCTTGCTCAGCCCTATGCGATCTGGTACCGATCGCTCAAGCTTCGACTCACTTCGCGCCAAACATAGCATGTCGACAATCGTACCTGTTTCTCGCCAACGACACGGCAAGACACGCCTGAGGTCTTCGGCTTCCTATTTGTTCGCTAGCCAGTCGTCGCTCGCTGTTTTAGTTGCCGCGGAGATGTCCAAGGCGGCAATGGCTTTACCCATTGCTTTCATTCGTCAAGCTGATGCCTATTTGCCGGTGGCTCTCATGAGCCTGAAACCGGATACGAACCTGATGGTCGCGCATGACGGTCGCTGGCTTGCTCGGTATGTGCCGTCCGCATTGCACGCCTATCCATTCAGTCTGGGTAAGGCCGAAGGTGATACGCGGGTGCTCTGCGTCGATGAAGACTCTGGTTTGCTAACGGACGGCATTGAAGGCGAGCCGTTCTTCGATGTGGCGGGCGCGGCCTCGGATAGCCTAGTGCGGCGATTGGATCTTCTGCGGAAGATCGAGCGAAGTCGGCTTCAAACCGGCCATGCCTGTGAGCTTTTGGCGAGTCAGGAGCTGATCCGTCCCTGGCGCATCAGCATCACTGAAGGGGCGAGCGAGCGCCAGGTCGAGGGCTTGTTCCAGATCGACGAGTCGGTCCTCAATGAGATATCCGATGAGGTCTTCCTGGAACTGCGGCGGCTCGGAGCGCTGCCGATGGCCTATTGCCAGCTGTTGTCGATGCAAAACCTACCGCTCCTGTATGAGTTAGCCGATGCGCGGAGGAATCGATCCTCTTTCGCCAGCAGTGGCGGTGATTTCTCACTGCAATGCGATGAGCAGTTGCGGTTCGATTGGGGTTAGTGCGCTAGTCGGAACATCTCATCAAGAATCGGGCGGATTCTTTCGGCGAGTCTGCTCACTCTGACTGACAACCGGATCGAGCTGGGGATCCCTGCAGCTTGTTCCGATTTATGTCGATAGCCTGAGCGGTCAAATCGTGAAAATAAAGCATGGTCATGAGGATGAATTGCGCAGCGCTCTCAAAGCGAGTCGCAACTCCTTTCTCTTTGCAGGATTTTTTAGTTTCTTCATCAATCTATTCATGTTGGTTCCAGCGATTTACATGTTGCAGGTTTACGATCGCGTGATCGCCAGCAGCAGTGAATCGACCTTGATCATGTTGACTGTACTGGCGGTCGGCCTTTTCGCCGTCATGGGTGCCATGGAGGTCCTTCGTTCGCGTATCCTTATCCGGGTTAGCGCAAGATTAGATATGCTGCTCAGTCCGCGTTTCTTTACCGCTATGTTTAACGGAAAGCTGCAGGATGGACGTGGAACTGGTGTTCAACCGATCGACGATTTGTCGAATCTGAGGCAGTTTCTGAGTGGGAACGGTCTTTTCGCATTTTTCGATGTTCCTTGGATGCCTGTTTACATTGCGGTCTTGTTTTTCATGCACACCTGGCTCGGCGTGTTTGCAATCGTTGGTGCTGTCCTGCTGTTTACCCTGGCGATCGCTAACGAGTTCCTGACCCGCCAACCTCTGACAAGAGCGACTGGATTAGCGATCGCTAACCGCAATTATGTTGGCGGAAACTTGCGCAATGCGGAAGCGCTCGAGGCGATGGGCATGCTCGGGCGTGTAAGCGCGCGCTGGTCTCAGCGCCAACAAGAGGTTCTGTCGCTGCAATCATTGGCAAGCGACCGGGCGGCTGTTCTATCCAATTCCAGTAAGGTTCTGCGGATTACGCTCCAGTCCCTGATTCTAGGTATGGGTGCCTATCTGGTCATCCAGCAAGAGTTTACTCCCGGGGTTATGATCGCCGGTTCGATCATACTGGGCCGGGCGTTGGCTCCTGTCGATGCGCTGATCGGCAGTTGGAAAGGTTTCCTGTCGGCCCGCTCGGCATATACGAGACTCAAGGAGCTTCTCGCTGCTGTACCCGCAAGGCCACGCTTTATGACGTTGCCAGCGCCCGATGGTCAGATCTCGGTCGATGGCGTGCTCGCGGCTGCTCCTGGATCCAATGTTCCGGTGCTGCGAGGGATTCGCTTTGACATTGCGGCGAATGAGGTGGTTGGCGTTATCGGTCCGAGCGCGGCCGGGAAGTCGACGTTAGCGCGTGTGTTGTTAGGCGTCTGGCCTGTTGCTTCGGGTAAGGTTCGCCTAAGTGGTGCGGATATCAGCCATTGGAATCGTGATGAGCTGGGTCCCTATGTCGGCTATCTGCCCCAGGATGTCGAGCTGTTGGATGGCACGGTCAGTGAGAATATCGCCCGGTTTGGTCAAGTGGAGGCGGATAAAGTCGTCGCGGCCGCGAAGCGGGCTCAAGTGCATGAAATGATCTTGTGTCTGTCAAAAGGTTACGACACGCCGATCGGTGAGGGTGGGGCGGTGCTCTCTGGAGGTCAACGCCAGCGCATCGGTCTTGCCAGGGCGATGTATGGGCAACCCGTGCTGGTTGTGCTCGATGAACCAAACTCGAATCTCGATGACCAAGGAGAGGCAGCGCTCGTCAAGGCTATCGCCCAACTTAAGGCGGACGGTGCCACCGTTGTCATCATTACTCACCGTCCTAGCGTTCTGAGCTCAGTGGATAAGATACTGGTGATGCGGGAAGGAATGGTGGAGCTATTTGGGCCTCGTGATCAGGTGTTATCGAAGTTCATGCGCCCAGCCGCCGTTGGGCGTCAAGGTGCGTTGCCAGCTCAAGCAAGTATTTGAGTATCTTACGGTCTTAGCTTACTGCGGGATTTTTTGTCTGGCCGTTCCTGGAACGGTGTGGCTCCAATGACCAAACGAAATGGGCCAACGGTAGGCCCGTTGTTGGATTGGAGTCCATATAGGGCATTTTCGAAGGGATGAGTGTCTTGTTCGCGTCAATCCTCATGCGTCCGACAGCCTCATTCGCCTTGATGGGGTGGCTGGGTTAGTTCTCGGTTGATCTGAGTCTAAGCCCACTCCGAGGCATGACATTCAAATGAGTGATCTAAGCATGGATATCACAGTCAATCCAACGCCCGTCCATGGTGCAGATTCTGGAAGGGCGGTCCCTACTAGCGATCGAGCTGAGCGGATCGTCGGTATCGTAATCTTGCTTGGAGCGTTCGGCGGGTTTCTCCTTTGGGCATTCTTGGCGCCGATCGACGGGGCCGTCGTGGCGCCTGGTGTCGTGACGGTCGAGTCAGCCCGCAAGACCGTCATGCATTTGGACGGGGGCGTCGTTAGCGAAATTCTCGTGCGGGAAGGGGATCGCGTTGCGCAGGGTGACCTGCTTGTTCGACTCGACGATACCGAGGCAAGCGCTCAGTTGGAGATTGCTCGCGGGCAGTACCTATCTTTGCTCGCTCAGGAGGCCAGGTTGTTGGCCGAGCGCGACGATCAGGGCGATATCTCCTTTCCCGATGAGCTTCTTGCGGCCCAGGGCGATCCAAGGATCCGCGAGGCGATTACGGGTGAGAAGCGGGTTTTCGAGGCGCGTCACAGGGCGTTGCTCGGTGAGCAGGAGGTTCTCCAGCAGCGGAGGGGAGAACTCCAGCAACGGATTCTTGGTCTGGAAGCCTTGGCCGAAAGCAAGGCTAGACGCATCAGTCTCTACAACGAAGAGCTCGACGGTCTGAACAAGCTCTTCGCGAAAGGACTGGGTGACAAAAGCCGACTGATGGAGTGGGAGCGGTTGTCCGCCGAACTGGAAGGCGAAAAAGGTCAGCATCAATCGGATATCGCTAGCGCACGCGTTCAGATCGGTGAAATCGAGATCCAGACTGCTCAGTTGAAGCGGAAGTTTACGAGCGATGTGGTCACTGAGATGCGCGATGTGGCGACGAAGCTTGCCGACCTGCGTGAACGTATGCGTGCCCTGGCCAAGACCCTAGAGCGAACGGAGATCACGGCGCCTGTCGCAGGCTCTGTCGTGGGCACTAGCGTGCATACGGTGGGCGGGGTTATTCGCCCAGGTGACTCAATTTTGGATCTCGTGCCGGAAGGTGAAGCCTTGATTGTCGAGGCTCAAGTGCAGCCCGTGGACATCGATCGCGTTTCACCCGGCCTTGAAGCGGATCTGCGTCTCAGTGCCTTCAACTCGAGAACGACACCCGTGATTCAGGGCAGGGTGCTCACCATCTCCGCCGATCGTTTGATCGACGAAGCCAACCACCGCCCTTACTACCTGGCAAGAATCGAGGTCACCGCTGAGGGCATGGCCGGGCTGAGAGGTCGTGAGCTGCTTGCGGGCATGCCTGCCGAGGCGATGATCAAGACCGGGGAACGTACGTTTTTTGATTATCTTATCCGGCCGCTCACCGATCGCGTTGCAAGGGCCTTCAGAGAGGAGTAGCCGTCTCGATTAGCCGGGCGGGCCTGATCTCACCGCCCTGTCGGAATGCCCGCAATCGATCGCCTCGTTCTGGGCCGTCTAAATGGATGCGCCCGGCCCCTGCATGCCTGTCCCGTTGACTCCTTTCACATGCCTCGGTAGCCGAGAACTCGCCGGCGAAGTCATCCGAGCCGGAGCGAGGTCCGGTCTGATGTTTGAGGCAACCATGAGGTCTTGGGGCATGGCTGTGAAGGTCACGATTCGTGGCAAATCATCGGACGCCGTTCCCCCCGCTTCAGGGAGGGCGTCTTGGGCTGTTGACGCTGTGCGAGCAAGCGCGCGACGGACAGATGCGGCTTTTTCGGATCATGGGTGCGCGTTGGAGGCGTGTGCTTCGGACCACGTGGATGCTTGCGGTACTTGCGCAACTGCACCTGTTGCGCGGTGGCGAGCAACCAGGCGGCCATCGCCTCGGGTGTGAACGTTTGAAACACGGCCCATTCCTCGGGCGTGATCAGGGTGTTGAGGCACGCGTCCACGCACGCCATTTCGTTAACGAGATAGTAGCCGGAGACCTCGCTATCGACCGTCTCGGCGCCATGCACCTGACGCAGCGTCGCCTTGATCACCGCCAAGGCGTTGTAGGCGACGATGGCCATGGCCAATCCGAACAGGGCGGCGGGCGGATAGGCCAGGGTCTTAATCTCGCAGCGCAACTCGGTGGTCACATGCAAGAAGGCCTTCTCCAGGGTCCAGCGCTCGCGGTAGAGGGCCGCGACCAGCGCGGCATCGGCCGCCGCCTCGGGGAGTGTCGTCAACAGGTACAGCGTGGTCTCGCCCTCGCGCGTCGGGGTGTTCAGCTGCAGGCGAATCCGGCGCAGCTCCAGGCGCTGCACGCCATCAGGGGCGGGGATGCTCACGCGCTGCTCGCTGAGTTGCCCCTCGGCGGTGGTGGCGACCAGGCGCATCGGCTCGAGCGGTTGGCAGGGGATCTGCTGGTGCTCGCGCACCAGCACCGCCGCGCCGCGTTGGTGCAGTTCCCAGATCCAGGCGGCGACACAGAAGTTGCGATCGGCGATCCACAGATCCCC